>NZ_JBFAPV010000011.1:5341-319031 GCF_040676925.1 Nonomuraea sp. NPDC049486 | reverse complement strand
AACCCGGAAGTTAAGCTTCTCTGCGCCGATGGTACTGCACTCGGGAGGGTGTGGGAGAGTAGGTCACCGCCGGACAATTTTCATATGGGAAAGGCTCCGACAGTTTCTGTCGGGGCCTTTCCTTGTTGAGCCCCGAGGCTACGGCTTCGGGGCTTTTCTTGTTTCTGGGGCCTCGGCGTGATCGCCGAGGCCCTCACTCGTTCACGTGCCTTCACCTGGGACAGGCGATCAGAGCGAAGCGGTGAGAGCGAGCGCAGAGGGCATGCCCTGCCTGCATCCGTTCGTGCAAGGCGCGCAGGGCGGACTCGTACCTCCGCACATCGAAGTCCGGCACCTGCCACGGGACCACCCGCAGGAACTGGACGACCGCACCGATGTCGCGGAACTGGGCTGGAATGAACGACTCGGCCTGCCAGGTGACGGCGAAGCCGGCCTTCTCAAGGGCGGCGATGGCGCGCTCCAGATCCCAGCGACGGTGCGGGTGCGGAGGGGCGGCCAGGGCCTCGTTGAGCTCTGCCAGGTCGCAGCCACCCACCTGCTGAGTGAGAAGGGTGCCGTGCGGCACCAGAACGCGGAGGACCTCATCGGGGTCGTAGGCGTGATGCCGACTGACGACGAGCTCGAAGGAGCCCTCCGGGAACGGCAGCGCGTTCCCGTCGACGGCCGCCACCTCGACGCCGAGAGGCGTCAGGCGTTCCCTGGCGATGGCGACGTTCGGCGGGTGCCCTTCGGTGGCGGCGGTGTGTGCCGGCAGCGGGGCGAGCGACGACAGGAACTCGCCGCCTCCCGTGCCGATGTCCAGCAGGGAGCGCACGCGGGGGAGGCGTTCCCTTACGACTTCCTCGTAACTCCATGGCGGGCTGCCCGTGACGTAGCGGCCGGCGAAGGCGCTGAAATCCCAGCCGCCGATCGGGGCGGCGAGCGCTTCCGTTATGAGCGTGTCGTAGTCCACGGTCCCATCGTCGCGGACCTGCCCGCGGGCTCAGGCCGGTGTGCGGGGTTTGTGCGGGAGGTACGAGGAGGGCCGGGCACGCTCGTCGATATGAGTGCAGAGAACACGAAGAAGCCCGTCATCGCCATCACCCGATTCAAGGCCAAGCCGGAGGACTCCGAGGAGGTGCAGGACAGGCACGCCACTCTGGCGTCCACGGTGCGGTCCGCGGTTCCGGGGCTGGAGGAGGCGAGGTTGGGGCGGACCGAGGACGGGACCTGGGTCGGCGTCTGGCGGTGGGACTCCCAGGAGAGCCTGCGGAAGGCGCAGGAACTGGCGCACTCCCTTCCGGAGGCGGAGAAGGCGTTCGCGCTGGCCTCCGACGTCACCGGAGACACCTTGGAACTGCTCCAGGAGTCCTGATCCGCCAAGGCAGCCCCCACCCCGCGTCATCGCGGGGTGGGGGCTTTTCGTGTCGCGGATACCAGGGTGCGCCACCGGGCGGGGGTGGGCGAGGATGGCGGGGTGATCGTGACATGTTACGGCGGTCCCCGGGATCTGCGGGCCATGCAGGAGCTCACCGGCCGGATCTGGTCGCCGCGGGCGCGCTGGCACGCCGGCGACCTGGCCTGGGGACGGCTCCAGCACACCGGGCGGGAGCCGGAGTGGCCCACCATGCTGTGGCGGGCCGATCGGCGGACCCTGGCCTGGGGGTGGATCCACCTGCCCGGATATCTCAACCTGGCGGTCGACCCCGAACGGGCCGAGCTGGCGCACGACGTGCTGCGCTGGTTCGAGGAGATCGTGCCGGCCGGAGAGCGGCAGGTCGAGGTGTCGAGCGGGGAGCCGCACCTGGTCGCCGCGCTGGAGGAGCGCGGCTACGCACGGGAGAAGGACGGGCCGTTCTTCGTGCAGATGGTACGAGACCTCGACGGTCTGCCCGAGCCGGAGCCGCCCGCGGGGTTCCGGCTCGAAGCGGTGCGTGACGTGCCCGGGCGGGTGGCGGCGCACCGGGCGGCCTTCCACCCGTCGCGCGTCTCCGAGGAGAGCTACGCGGCCGTCCGCGCGGCCTGGCCGTACCGGAAGGACCTCGACTGGTGCGCGATCGGGCCCGACGGCGGCACGGCCGCGTACTGCCTGCTCTGGCTCGACGACCGCGACGTGGCGCTGATCGAGCCGGTCGGCACCGTGCCCGCGCACCGGGGCAAGGGACTGGCCAAGGCGGTGTGCCTGGCGGCGCTGCGCGCGGCACGGGCGGCGGGCGCCAAGCAGGCCGTGGTGGCGCCGCGCGGCGACGACGGGTATCCCGTACCGGCACGTCTTTACAGCGGGCTCGGGTTCCGCGACACCGCGAGAAGCCTCCTGTTCATCCGCTGATATCAAATTGCAACTGGACGTCAGGTGAGAACTGCTGTTATACGGGCAGGCCAGTGATTCAGGAGGGAGGCTGGAGTTGCATGGTGCCCGAGACAACAGTGACCGCGTGGCCCGCGAGGTGCACGCGATCACCGGCGAGGGTCACCCGCACCAGCCCGCCCCGCTCCGACAACTGGGCGCCGGTCAGCGTCTCGCGGCCGAGCCTGGCAGACCAGTACGGCGACAGAGCGCAGTGGGCCGAGCCCGTCACCGGGTCCTCGGGCACGCCGACCTTCGGCGCGAAGAACCGGGAGACGAAGTCGGTCTCGGTGCCCCGGGCGGTGACGATCACTCCGCGTGCGTCGATCGCCGCGAGGGCGTCGATATCGGGCCGCAAAGCCCTCACGGTCTCCGCCGAATCCAGCTCGACCAGCAGGTCGAGGGCGCCCTTCGAAACATGCACGGGGGTGGCGCCGAGTGCCTTCTCCAGACCTTCGGGAACTGTGGTGGCAGTCACTTCCTTGACCGGAAAATCCATCGTGATCATTCCGTCCGGTTGGCGATTCACCGTGAGCGTTCCGCTCGCCGTGGCGAATTTCACCGGGCCATGCGCGACGCCCGTCGAATACAGGACGTGCGCCGTGGCGAGGGTGGCGTGCCCGCACAGCGTGACCTCCACCTTCGGCGTGAACCAGCGCAGCGAATCACCCAGCAGGAAGGCGGTCTCCGACAGCTTCAGCTCGGCCGCGACCGACTGCATCCACACGTCGGGGACCCGATCTTCCAGCAGGCACACGCCTGCGGGATTACCCTGGAAAGCTGTGTCGGTGAAGGCGTCGACGATGAACAGGCGCATGAGCCGATGCTATAGGGGGCCAGATATCGGGGTGAAACCAGGACGCTAGCCGTACAAAATGGAATTAGTGCTGGGCGTGTCGCATGGCGAACGCGGAATCGTCGGTTACCGTCCAATGTGTCGGGACGTGCCGATTGCGGTGAGTTCCTGAGGAAAGGACAAGCCGATGGGGGCAGTGCGTAAGGTTGCGGGTTACCTGGGCCTGGGCGCGGTTGATCAGTATGACGAGGCTTATGACGACGACGGGCAGTACGAAGAGGAGTACATGCCTGCCACGGAGCGGGCGGCGCGCCGGTGGCGGGCCACCATCGAGTCGTCACGGATCGTGATGGTCCAGCCGCTGAAGTACAACGACGCACCGTTGATCGGCCAGTATTTCCGCGACGGCCAGACGGTGATCATGGATGTGACGGGCATGGCGATGCCGGAGGCGACGCGCATGGTCGACTTCGCCGCCGGTCTGGCCTATGGCTGCGAGGGGCGGATCGAGCGCATCGCCGACCGCGTCTTCCTGCTGGCGCCCGCGCACGTCGAGATCGAGACGACCTGACCCGCGCCAGGCCACGTGCCGGCGCGGGCGGGGAGTCGGCACGGCCTGCGCGGTCCGCCGCGGCCGAGGCTGTGGGCGGGACAGGCGATGATCGATCAGGCCGCGCGGGGGCCGCGGCGGATCAGGCGGGTGATGTCGGTCGCGTCTTCCGCGGCCTGCTTGGCGCGGCCTTCGGCCTCGCGGGCGTAGGCGTGCAGGGCCCACACCGCGCCGTCGGCCAGCTCCCTCAGCTCGCTCACCTGCGCCGCGACGTACGCGGCGTCTGACAGGACGCGCTCGCGGCGCTGCCAGAGCAGCCACCCGGCCAGCGCGAAGAGCACGACCCCGGCGGCGGCCGTGACCGGGTGGGTGAGGAAGGCGGCGACCAGGCAGGTCAGCCCGCCGAGCACCAGCAGCCCCGGCGCCCACGGAGCGCGGGGCAGGGCCGGCACGGCAGCGGAGATGGCCGCTTCGGCGACGGCCAGCGACTCCTCGTCGGGGCCTTCAGGGCGGAGCTCGACCCGGTGGCCGAGCAACGACACGGTGACCGACGGCGGCGGCTCCAGCCTGCTGTCGGACTCCAGCTCCTCCGCGACGCCACGCAGGATGGGCGCCGCGACGTGCAGGGCGATCGCCGTCAGGTGGGGGTCGGAGCCGGGGCGCAGGTCGTCGAGCAGGTGGGAGTCGAGCGAGGCCTGCGGCCCGGGTGGCCCGCTCAGCCCGATCATGGCGCGGAGCACGGCCAGCGGCTCGTCCTCGGCCCAGGTGGCGGCGGGGGTGGCGCCGGAGTTGGCGAGCGGCGCGGCCGAGCCCTGGTCGGACTGGCGGGCCGAGGTGATCTCCTCGCAGCGGGCCCGCAACCGGGTCAGCCGGGCGGCGGCCTGGGCCGGCCTGGCCAGCTCGGGGATCTCCGCCATCTCAGGGAAGTCGACGAGCGAGGCGGGCACCACCACGGACGGCTCGCCGGGCACGAGCGCCTGCACCCACTGGCGCGGGTCGGCCTGTTCCTGCACAGCGAGCGCGTCGAGCTTGCGCAGCACGAAGATCTTGCCGGCGGGGCCGTAGGCGCCGCGGGCGGCGGCCAGCCAGAGCGCCCGCTGGCCGTGGGAGACGGGCCGGTCGAGTGAGAGGTCGCCGAAGGCGGTGCCGAGCCAGGAGGCGTGGATGCGGCTGCCGTGGCCGGCGACGGCCAGCGCCAGGCAGAGGAAGACCGCGGTCTGCTGCTGGTCGCGCGAGGCGGCTCTGCTCAGCGGCTCCAGCGGGTCGTCGCCGGCGAGGATGGTCACCAGCGCCTCGACGGCGGGCGGCAGCCAGTGGCCGGGGATGTCGGTGAAGCCGGGTGGTGCGGGGGGCGCGCTGCCGTTCGCGGCCAGGTGCGCCAGCAACGCCTCGGCGTAGCGCCGTAGCTCGTTGGCTGCTTGGGGGCTCGCGGTCAGGTCCGTGCTCAAGGCAGAGAACTCCCCCAATTCGGCCTCAGTTCATGACCCCGTAAAGGGTAACCCGCGTGGCACGCCTCCGAGGCGGAGGCGCGCCACAGCGGAACGGGGACTTTGATCGAATCGCCTGTTACATGCGCTCGGGTACGGGGACGCCCAGAAGGTCGAGGCCCGTCTCCAGCACGCGCAGCGTCAGCGCGCAGAGCGCCAGCCGTCGCGCGCTGGTCTCCGGGTCGACGCCCTCCTTGGTGACCGGGCACTCCTCGTAGAAGGTGCTGAACAGGCTGGCCGCCTCGAACAGGAACGCGCACAGCCGGTGCGGCTCCGACTGGGCGGCCACCTGCTCCAGCGTCTCGCCGAAGCCGAGCAGGTGGAGGCCCAGCGCGCGCTCGGCGGGCTCGCCCAGCACGATCGGACCCGTGGTGTCGTCGGGGGAGCGGCCCGCCTTGCGGAAGATGGACCGGATTCGGGCGGTCGCGTACTGCATGTAGGGGCCGGTGTTGCCGGTGAAGCCCAGCATGCGGTCGAAGTCGAAGACGTACTCGCTGTCGTGGTTGACCGACAGGTCGGCGTACTTCACCGCGCCCATGCCGACGGCGTGGGTGATCTCCTCGCGGGTGGCCTGGTCGTAGCCGCGTTCGGCGATGGCCGCGGACGCCCGGTCGATCGCCTCCTGCAGCAGGTCCATCAGCTTGACGGACTCGCCCGAGCGGGTCTTGAACCGGCGGCCGTCCTTGCCCAGCATCATGCCGATCTGCACGTGCTCGGCGGAGACCGAGTCGGGCAGCCAGCCGGCCAGCTCGGCGGCGGCGAACACCATGCGGAAGTGGAGCGCCTGGTCGGCGCCCACGACGTAGAGGATGCGGTCGGCCTTGAGGTCGTGCACCCGGTAGCGGATGGCGGCCATGTCGGTGGAGGCGTAGCCGTAGCCGCCGTCGCTCTTCCTGACGATGAGCGGCAGCGGCTTGTCGTCGGAGCCGGTGAAGCCGGGCGGGAACACGCAGAGCGCGCCCTCGCTGATCGTGGCGACGCCGGCCGCCTCCAGATCCTGGCAGGTCTTCTCCAGCATCGGGTTGTACATGCTCTCGCCGGCGAGGTCGGCGTCGGTCAGGGTGACGCCGAGCATCGTGTAGACCTTGTTGAAGTAGCGCACGGTGGCGTCCATGAAGACGTGCCACAGCCGCATGGTCTCCGGGTCGCCCGACTGGAGCGTGGTCACCCGTACGCGCGAGCGCTGCTTGAACGACTCGTCGCCGTCGAACTTGGCGCGGGCGGCCTGATAGTACTCAGTCCCCTGGCCGGCTTCGAGCTGGGCGACCGCGGCCTCCTCGCCGATGTCGAGGAGGTGCTCGATGAGCATGCCGAACGGGGTGCCCCAGTCGCCCAGGTGGTTCTGCCTGACGACGTGGTTGCCGAGGTGTTCGTGCACCCGGGCCAGGCAGTCGCCGACGATGGTCGTGCGCAGGTGGCCGACGTGCATCTCCTTGGCGGCGTTGGGCGCCGAGTAGTCGATGACGACGGTCTGCGCGGGGGCGATCGTGGCGACGCCGGAGCGCGGGTCCTTGAAGACGAGGGACGCCTGGGACTCGATCCACCCGTCGTCGAGCGTGATGTTGAGGAAGCCCGGGCCGCTGACCTCGACGGCGCCGGGGAAGTCGGACAGCTCGGCCCTGATCGACTCGGCGACCTCCCGCGGGGCTCGTCGCAGCCGCTTGGCCAGGCTCATCGCGACGTTCGCCTGGAAGTCGGCGAACTGGGAGGGCCGGATCAGCGGATCTGCGTCGGCGTACTCGGCGCCGAACGCGGACGCCAGCGCCTGCTGGACGCGCTCGGTGAGCACTTTCTGCGGGTCGGTCATGTCCTAAGAGTACCGGCGACCTTGACCGCGATGCTGATGCCGGCGCAGGCCACGAGAGCGATGCCGACGGCGATCAGATCGTCGTGCGGACCGCCGGGGCGGAGTTCGAAGACCTCCCGTACGAACGGGCTCGCCAGGGCCAGCGCGAACAGCCCGGCCATGGCCGCGACCAGGGCCACCCGCCACCGGTCGAGCGGCCTGGCGACGAGGACGAGCACCCACCACGTGGTGAGGAAGAGCGCGAGCACGGCCGCCGTCCGCTGCTCCTCCAGCGTGCCCCCGGCCGCGGCACGGAACGCCAGCAGGACCGCGAAGGCGCAGATCACCCCGGCGGGCACGGCGAACCTGAGCACCCGGGGCACGAACCCGGGCCTGGCCCGCTCCAGCGTGGGCGCGAGCGCCAGGAAGAGGGCGGGCAGGCCGATGGTGACGGCGTTCACCAGCGTGGAATGGCGGGGCGTGAACGGGAACATCATCCCCGCGACCCCGGTCATCAGCGACAGCACGATCGCGTAGAAGGTCTTGGTGAGGAACAGCCCGGAGACCCGCTCGATGTTGGCCAGCACCCGGCGGCCCTCGTTGACCACGTGCGGGAGGGCCGCGAACCGGTTGTCCAGCAGCACGACCTGGGCGACGGCCTTGGTGGCGGGGCTGCCCGCGCCCATCGCGATGCCGAGGTCGGCCTCCTTGAGCGCGAGCACGTCGTTGACGCCGTCGCCGGTCATGGCGACGGTGTGGCCGCGTTTGCGCAGGGCTGTGACGAAGAGTCGCTTCTGCTGGGGGCTGACCCGGCCGAAGACGGTGGCGGCGTCGAGCGCCTCGCCGAGCGCGTCCTCGTCGTCCGGCAGCGTGCGCGCGTCCACCGCGCGGTCGGCGCCGGGCACGTTGAGCCCGGCGGCGATCGCGGACACCGAGCGCGGGTCGTCGCCGGAGATGATCTTCACGCTGACGCCCTGCCGCTCGAAGTACTCCAGCGTCTCGTGGGCGTCGGGGCGGACGCGCTGCTTGAGCACGACGAGCGCCACCGGCTCGCCCTCCTCGACGCCGATCACGGACGGGTCCGTACTGGCGTCCTCGGGCGGGGCGTCCGCCGTGATCGGGTCCGTACGGTGGCTCGCGGAGTGTGCGTCCGCCGTGATCGGGTCCGTACGGTGGCTCGCGGAGTGTGCGTCCGCCGTGATCGGGTCCGTACGGTGGCTCGCCGGGGGGCGGTTGCCGTCCGGGAGCCGGTTCGTACGGCATAAGGCCAGGACGCGGGCGCCGGTGGCGGCGAGTTCCGCCGCCTGGGCGCGCTCCGGGGCCGACGGGGCGAGCAGCACGTCGGGGGCGCCGAGCAACCACACCCCGTGCGGGCCGAAGTCGGCGCCGCTCCACTTGCGCTCGGAGGAGAAGGGCACGGTGGCCAGCGGACGCCAGCGCGCGGAGGGGAAGCGGTCGCTGATCGCGCGGGCGGTGGCGTTCGGGTGGCCGTCGGCGGCGGTCAGCGCGGCGAGCGCGTCGCCCACCGGGCGGCCCTCGCGCAGCGGCACGACGCGGTCGAGCGTCATGCCGCCGGCGGTGAGCGTGCCGGTCTTGTCCAGGCAGAGCACGTCCACTCGGGCCAGGCCCTCGATCGCGGGCAGCTCCTGGACCAGGCAGCGGCGGCGGCCGAGCCTGACCACGCCCACGGCGAAGGCGATGGAGGTCGTCAGCACCAGGCCCTCGGGGATCATGGTGACGATCCCGGCGACCGCGCCGGTGATGGCGGTGGCGAAGTCGGCCGAGTTGCTCAGCTGGCTGTAGGTGAGCAGCGCGCCGATGGGGATGACCAGCCAGGTGATGTAGCGGATGAACCGGGCGACGCCGTCACGCAGCTCGGAGTGCGCGAGGTGGAAACGGCTCGCCTCCTCGGCCAGCCGGGCGGCGTACGCGTCGGTGCCGACGGCGGTGGCCCGGAACAGGCCGGTTCCGGCGACGGCGAAGCTGCCCGACAGCACCGGGTCGCCGGGCTCCTTGCGCACCGGGTCGGCCTCGCCCGTCAGGAGCGACTCGTCGACCTCCAGCCCGGCGGAGACGATCATCTCGCCGTCGACCAGCAGCGCGTCGCCGGGGCCGAGCACGATCAGGTCGCCGAGGACCACCTGGTGCGGCGGGACGCGCCGGTCCGCGCCGTCGCGGCGGACCGTCACGGGGCTCTCGCCGACCACGGCCAGCCGGTCCAGCGTGCGCTTGGCGCGCAGCTCCTGGACGACGCCGATCAGCACGTTGGCCACCATGATCAGGCCGAACACGCTGTCCTGCCACGCGCCGAAGACGAGGATGAGCGCCCACAGGACGCCGATGACGAGGTTGAAGAGCGTGAAGACGTTCGCCCTGATGATGGCGGCGAGCGACCGGCTGGACCGGCGCGGCACCACGTTCGGTCTCGCCCGTGCGACCTGCGCCGACGTGAGCCCGTCCAGCGACATGACTCCGTCCACCGCGAACCCCCCGACCTGCGGCAACGTGACTGAGCGGGTCTCCCCGCCGGCGTCGGTCCGCCTGATTCCCCTGATAGGCGGACGGGGATCACCCTACGGCTTTCAGCGTGATCTGTGGGCGCTTATCCGCTCGCCGATCCGGGACGTCAGCCCGCCCGCCGACAGGTCGGCGGCGAGCCGGCAGGCCGCGCTGACTCCTCTGGCGCTGGACGAGCCGTGCGCGACGACGACGGTGCCGTTGAGCCCGAGCAGCACCGCGCCGCCGTACGCCTCCGCGTCGAGCCGGCCGCTCAGCTCGCGCAGCCGGGAGCGCTGCATGAACGCGCCGAACTTGGCCATCCGGCTCTCGCTCACGGACCGCCGCAGCTCGTCGAAGGCGTAGCGGACGGCGCCCTCCATGGTCTTGAGCGCCACGTTGCCGGTGAACCCGTCGGTGACGATCACGTCGGCCCGCCCGGTCAGCAGGTCGTAGCCCTCGACGTTGCCGGCGAAGGTCAGCGCGGGGGCGGCGTCGAGCAGCTCGTGGGCTCGGCGGACGAGCTTGTTGCCCTTCTCCGCCTCGCTGCCGATCGTGAGCAGGCCCACCCGGGGCTCGGCGATGCCGAAGGCCAGCTCGGCGTAGGCGGCGCCGAGGTGGCCGAACTGGACCAGGATCTCCGGCTTGACCTCGGCGTTCGCGCCCGCGTCCAGGAGCAGCGTGGGGTGCGGCAGGGTGGGCAGCGCGACCGCGAGCGCCGGGCGGAGCACCCCCTGCTGGGTCTTGAGCCGCAGCTTGCCGGTGGCCACGATGCCCGCGGTCGAGCCGGCGGAGACCACGGCCGACACGTCGCCGCGGCGCAGGAGGTGGCAGGCGACCGCGATGCTGGAGCGGGGCCGGCGCAGGCTGGCCAGCGCGCCCTCGTCCATGGCGAGCGCCTCCTCGGCGCGCACGATGGGGATCTCGTGGGCCGCGTCGTGTTCGGCGAGTGACTCGTACAGCACGCGTGGCGAGCCGACGAGGACGACCGGCAGCCCGCGCTCGCGCACGGCGTGCACGGCGCCCGCCACGATCTCGTGGGGCGCGCGGTCGCCGCCCATGGCGTCGACCGCGATCGGCCTGCTGTCTGGCAAAAGTCACCTCGTACGGCGTGTCGCTTGGCCGTCCGAATGGTAGGCGAGGCCGTCACCAGGCTAACCGGCGGGCAGGACTAGGCGTCGCCGCTCAGGTTCCAGTCGTGGACGGTGCGGGCCACGATGACCTTGCCGAAGGTGACCCGGCCGGTCACCCTGATCACCGGGCCGTCGCCGTCGGGGGTGTTGTCGCCCGAGACCTGGCGCTTGGCGAACATGGCGCCGACCTCGTCGATGACCTGGGCGTTCGGCGGCACCCGGATGATCAGCTTGGCCGCGAACGCGCTGATGGAAAGGGTGATCTCGCGGCCGGGGAGCACGGCCTCCGACAGGTCGACGATGAGCGCGCCGTACGTGGCCGACAGGCGGGTGTGGCGGGAGGCGATCCAGCGCCCGCGCTTGACGACCTTGCTGAAGACGGCGTTGACGGTCTGCTCCGTCGCGATGGGCGCGGCGGCCGTGGAGGACCGGACCTTGGGCAGGTCCACGATCAGGGGCTCCAGCTCGCCCATGGTGCGAGCTTGGTAGGTGGCCTCGAGACGGTCGGCGTGCTCGGGGCTCGTGAGTCGTCCACTGGCGTAGGCCTCGTTGAGCAGCGCGGCGACCTGGTCGCGGTCGGCGTCGGAGGCCCGGAGGGCAGGGTCGTGGGTCACACCGCCAGTTTAGGTCAAATCAAGATATGTCGTGATTTCAATTCTCCCAAGAAACTTGGAGCACCCTCCGAACCATAGCCGCGGGCAGCCTACTCTCGGTATAAGAGCCATAGACGCGCGACGGGGGCGTGAGGTTTACATCCGATCGAACAAAAAAGACGGGAAAGGCCTAGTGATCTTGAACCAAGCAGGTACGCGACGCTTCAAGGCGTACACGTCCAAGCACCTCGACGAGCTCCTGCGACGCGCCGGGCTCGATGACGGGGAGCGGCTGAAGGTGCGGGCCGTGGCCACGGTGCTGCCCTTCCGGACGAACGCCTACGTCGTCGATGAACTCATAGATTGGTCGGCGGCGCCCGACGACCCCATGTACCGTCTCGTCTTCCCGCAGGCCGACATGCTGCCCGAGGCCGATGTGGCCCGGCTGGCCGACCTGCTCAAGGCCGAGGCGCCCAACGGGGAGATCCAGGCGGAGGCGAACAAGGTCAGAGCGCAGCTCAACCCGCACCCCGCCGGCCAGAAGGAGCTCAACGTGCCGCGCATCGGCGAGGAGCCGGTGCCCGGGATGCAGCACAAGTATCCGGAGACCGTGCTCTTCTTCCCGAAGCAAGGGCAGACCTGTCACGCCTACTGCACCTACTGCTTCCGGTGGGCGCAGTTCGTCGGCGACGCCGACCTCAAGTTCGCCTCCGACGACATCGACCAGATGGTCGCCTACCTCCGCCAGCATCCCGAGGTGACCAGCGTCCTGATCACCGGCGGCGACGCCATGATCATGGGTGAGCCGGTGATCAGGCGCTACATCGGGCCGCTGCTGGAGCTGGAGCAGCTCGAGTCCATCAGGATCGGCACCAAGGCGCTGGGCTACTGGCCGCAGCGCTTCGTCACCGACCCCGACGCCGACGCCACGCTCGGCCTGTTCGAGGAGGTCGTCAAGGCAGGCAAGAACCTCGCGTTCATGGCGCACTTCTCGCACCCGCGCGAGCTGGAGTCGCCGCTGGTCGAGTCCGCGGTGGAACGGATCCTGGGCAGCGGGGCGACGATCCGCACCCAGGCGCCGCTCATCAGGTCCATCAACGACGACCCGGCCGTGTGGGAGACCATGTGGCGGCGCCAGCACCGCATGGGGATGATCCCGTACTACATGTTCGTCGAGCGTGACACCGGTCCGCAGGACTACTTCGCGGTGCCGCTCGGCCGCGCGTACGAGATCTTCAGGGACGCGTACGCGAGCGTCTCCGGGCTCTGCAGGACGGTCCGCGGGCCGTCCATGTCGGCGACGCCGGGCAAGGTGTGCGTCGACGGCGTCACCGAGATCGCCGGTCAGCGAGTGTTCGTGCTCCACCTCATCCAGGCGCGGGACCCCTCCTTGGTGGGGCGGCCGTTCTTCGCGCGGTACGACCCGTCGGCCGTCTGGCTGACGGACCTGCGGCCGGCCTTCGCCGACGCTTTTCCGTTCGAGGTCGCCGCCTCGCTCGGGGCCTGAGGCGGTCAAGGGCGGCCACCGCAAGCGGAAAATCTGCGCCCCCGGCCCGTGACATTCATTTTGTCGAACTCCTGGCGCGGGCCGGGGAAAGCGCACTTACGGACGCCGGAAGCGTCCATGGAATATCCGAATTAGCCCCCCTCTATTTCCCGATTTGTCTCCCCCTGTGTGACCCCTTTCGGGCTCGGTAACCTACCCACAAAGCCCTTGTCACGCGGGCTTTTAGCGGCTCACCCGGGGTCGTGCGCGGTGATAGAACTGCATCCGTAGCTCAGCCGCGGACGGCGCGCTTCGTGCGGTGCCCATAGCGTGTACGCCACGGCATTCGGGGGTTATCGATTCGCAATTCAATGCTCTCCGAAGCGATCGATCACGAGCCGGGAAGGCAAATCATGAAACGTGTAATGAAGACGGCGGTCGCCGTAACGGCATTCGGGCTCGCGGCGGCACTCGCCGTGCCGGCGCAGGCCCAGGCCAGGGACCTCGGCGCCTCGCCCACGAAGCGCGACCAGGCCCGGATCGGCAGCGACGACTCGCCGCTCGACGGCCTGGTGGGCGGGCTCGCCGGCGGCCTGCTGGACGGGCTGTTCGGCGCGGGCGCCAAGGCCTCCGCCAAGCCCGCGCAGAACCAGACCAGGCCGCAGGGACGCCCCAGCGTCGACGGCCTGTCCAACACCCTGCCTCTGGACGGCCTCGCCGCCTCGCGCCCGGCCAAGCCCAGGGCGCAGGTCAAGCCGAAGCAGGAGGACACGTTCGAGGGCGCCTTCGCCCAGGTCGCCTACCTGTTCGAAGGCTCGCTCGGCGGCGCCACGGCGTCGCTGTCGACGACCCGGATGGTGCCCGGCGGACGCTACGGCTCCACCGAGGCGCTGGACGGCGCCACGACAGGCGTGGCCCACCTGTCGCTGCAGGAAACGGTCGTCGGCATGTCGCGTGCCGCGAAGCAGGCGCTGCCGCGATCCAGCAACGGACGTCTGGCGCCGCTCGTCGGCCGCGTGGCGCCCGCCGAGACGGCGCCCCTGCTGGAGTCGCTGCCCGGCACCACTCAGGTCGCCTCCATCGATGAGATCGCCCCGCTCGTCGAGGACGCCTCCGCCCTGGTCTCCACCAACGGGACGAAGGCCACCAGCGCCTACACCGACACCGTCGCCGCGCTGGGCTGGACCACGGCCGCCCTCACCAGCATGGTCCGGGACCCCTGGCACTACCGCTGATCCTCTGGCGGACTCGAGCTCCGCACCCTCTGAAGCATCGCCGGGCCCCGCATCCTGCGGGAGCCCATCCCCGGGAGTGGCTTCCCGACCCCCGCCGCGCTCGCCGGCGCCGCCCAAGTCTGCAGGGTGGCGGCGCCGTGAGCCGCGGCCCCGCCGCCGGCCCGCACCAGGGTCGGCGGCGGTTCGCTTTCTATCCGGGCAGTCGCACGCCCGTGCGGCGGGCGATCTGGGCCTGCAGCCTCGCCATCTGCCAGTGCAGCTCCAGCAACTGCTCGGCGAGCTGCATCGTGGGTATCTCGGTCACATCCTCGGTGGCCAGGTGGTCGATAGCGGCCGAGAGCTCACCCATCGTGTCCCCCCACTCCATCACCGTTCCCAAGCTCGAACCGACGTTCGAATCCTAGCGAACGGTAGCCCCTCCTGTCAGTCCTACACGCGCAGCCTCGACTGACTTCTCGCACACCGTCTCGAAATCTACGGCGGCCTGAGCGTGCCAAAGCCCCGCATCATGGCGGCCCGCCCGGGGTGTCCCGAGAAGGTTTCCGTTTCCCGCCGGCGGATCGTCACGGACGACCGGCCCGCCGTCGGGAACGGCCCGCGGAAGAGACCGGGCCCGACGCGGCGCGTCCACGCGAAGCGGCAGGGGAAGTGGCGAGGCCTGCCCGAGAGCCCTGACCGGCCCGGCCGGGACTCTCAGGCAGGCCGCGCCATTTGCCCAGCCGCATGGGCGGTCGCGTTTCTGCGCGTGGTCACGTTGCTTCGCGCGGACGCGTCGCTTCTCGCGGGTCGCGCCGCTCCGCGTGGGCGCGCCGCCTCGGCAGAGGCGGTGTCAGAAGGTGGTCAGCCCTTGGTGTAGGCGGCGAGGACTTCCTTGGGGTCGCCGTCCATCTTGATCTTTCCCTTGTGGAGCCAGATCACCCGGTTGCAGGTCTGCTGGATCACCCGCAGGTCGTGGGCCACCAGGAAGACCGTGCCCGCCGACTCCCTGATCTGGCGGATGCGCTGCTCGCTCTTCTTGCGGAACTCGCGGTCACCCGTGGCCAGGGCCTCGTCGATGAGCAGGACGTCGTGGGTCTTGGCCGAGGAGATGGCGAAGCGGAGCCGGGCGCCCATGCCGGAGGAGTAGGTGGACATCGGCAGCTGGACGAACTCGTCGATGCCGGAGAAGTCGACGATCTCCTGGTATTTCTCCCTGACCTCCGCCGGGGTCATGCCCATGGCGTAACAGCCGAGGATGATGTTGCGCTCGCCGGTCAGCTCGCGCATCAGGGCCGCGTTGACGCCCAGCAGCGACGGCTGCCCGTCGGTGTAGACGGCGCCGGAGTGGGGCGGCAGCAGGCCGGCGATGGCGCGCAGCAGCGTGGACTTGCCGGAGCCGTTGCGGCCGACGACGCCGATGGCGTCGCCGTGGTAGGCCACGAAGGAGACGCCTTTGACGGCGTGGACCTCCTTCATCTGCGGCCTGCCCTGGCGCTTCACGATGCGCATGAAGGCGTTGACCGCGTTGCCCTTCTCGGACTCCGACGCGGCGCCGTAGACGCGGTAGACGATGTGGAGATCGTCGACGATGACCGTCGGCGTGCCCGTGGGCACGTCCAAGGGGCCCTTAGCGGGCTCCGGGTCGGGATGCACCCGGACGTCCTTGCTTGGGACGGCGGGCTCCTCGCCCTTCACCTTTGCCAGCTCCTCGGTCAGGTCAGCCACGCCCGTACCTCTCCTCAGCCCGCCAGAAATACCAGAAGCCGAAGCAGAGTGCGAATACTGCCCAGAATACGCAAGCCATCCACACCATCGGCGGGGGAGTGTGCTTGGCGATGAAGATGTCCCGCATCCACTCGATGTACGAGGCGGCCGGGTTGAGGTACATGGCGGTGGCGACCCACTGCGGCAGACCCGCGGTCTCCACCACCTTGTCCTGGATGGAGAAGAAGACACCGGAGGCGTAGAGCCAGGTGCGGGTGATGAACGGCAGCAGCTGGTTGAGGTCCCGCATGGAGGACCCGAGCCGTGCCATCACCAGCCCGGCGCCGACGTTGAACATGGTCTGCAGGATCAGCACGACCGGGATCATCAACCAGTACCACGTAGGCACCTCGGAGGTGATGAACACGATCAGCACCAGCACGCCCATGGAGATGGCGAGCTGCTGGAGCTCCTGGATGGTGTAGGCCAGGGGCAGCGCGGCGCGTGGGAAGTGGAGCGCACGGATCAGCGACAGATTGCCGGAGATCGACTTGGCGCCCGCGGTGACGCTGCGCTGCGTGTAGGTGAAGACGAAGATGCCGATCAGCAGGAAGGCCGGGTAGTTCTCGACGCCGTCGCGGCCGCCGAGGACTATGCCGAACATCACATAGTAGATGGCCGCGTTGAGCAGGGGGGTCAGGACCTGCCACAGCTGGCCGAGAGCGGAGCTGGAGTACTTCGAGACGTTGCGCGAGGTCGCGTACGTCAGGATGAAGTGTCGCCGCTCCGCGAGTTGGCGCACATAGACGAGAAACCTCGGCCGTGCGATGGCACGGCGAAGCCCGTATCTCTCGGCGAGCTTGGCCAGCGGCTCCTGCCCGCTTCGGCCGCCCGCCTGGGCGTCCGCGACAGCGGATTCCGGCTGGCTCATGGGATGGACTCTATTGGATCCGGGTTGCTCGGGATGCCTGCCGCGTGGCGCGCGGCCGACAGTTGGACGGTGTCTCGTGGCGCTCGGTTCCAAGCCACCGTCAAGACTCGCTCAACCGTAGCCCAGCGGGACGGACGATGGCGGCAACGGCACGAGCACCGTCTGGTAGGAGGTATTTTTCATCGACACTTCCCGTCCCCGCGAATGCCCGTCTGACTCGTTTATGCACTTCATCCCCTTGCGAGCTGTATGGGTGCGACGTGGGACAGGCGGACGTGTGACCGAACTGCAACGCGCCAGAGACGTGCTGGTGGCAAGTAGTAGGAGATAGTCGCGATCGACTGGCAGGGCGTCGGCTGGTTTGACCAGGTCAGCCAAACCCGGGGGATTACAAGGAACCCCCCGTCAGGCTGCTCACGATCATCGCAGCTCAGCGCTTACGCCCACCTTGGTAGAGGGAGGAATTTTTTCACCATGCGTGTTACTAGAGGCGCACGGATCGTCGCCGGTACCGCGCTGCTCGCTCTCGCGGTTGCCGCGTGCGGCGGCGGTGCCAGCCCGTCCGGTGACCCCGCGGCGGATGGCGGCGACACGCCGGTTCGCATGGAGCTGGGTGAGCCGCAGAACCTGCTGGTCCCCTCGAACACCACCGAGTCCGAGGGCTCCGAGCTCCTCGCGGCCGTCTTCGAGCCCCTGGTGAACTACGACGAGAACAAGCAGGTCGTAGAAGCCGCTGCCGAGTCGATCACCACGGAAGACAACATCACGTGGACGATCAAGCTCAAGTCGGGCTACACCTGGCACAACGGTGAGCCGCTCGTCGCGCAGAACTACGTCGACGCGTGGAACTACGCCGCCAACCAGGACAACGCGCAGGGCGCCGGCTACTTCTTCGGCCGCGTCAAGGGCTACGACGCGCTGAACCCGGGTGAGGGCAAGGAAGTCACCACCAAGGAGATGGAAGGCCTGAAGGTCGTTGACGACTCGACCTTCACCGTCGAGCTGGCGGCGCCGTTCTCGCAGTTCAGGACGATGCTCGGCTACACCGCCTTCTACCCGCTGCCCAAGGCCGCCTTCGGCGCCGACGGCAAGGTGACCAACGAGTACGGCGAGAAGCCGATCGGCCAGGGCCTCTTCAAGCTCGACAAGCCGTACAAGAAGGGCACCGACCAGACGGTCGACCTCTCCGTGTACGACAAGTACCCGGCCAAGAAGCCCAACGGCTGGACCAAGCTCCAGTTCAAGCTCTACAACAGCTCCGAGACGGCCTACAACGACCTGCAGGCGAACAACGTGGACATCCACGACTCGCTGCCGGCCTCGGCCATCTCCAGCGCGAAGACGGCCCTGGGCGACCGCTACCAGGACCAGCCGGACGCCGGCATCGGCTACATCGGCTTCCCGCTGCAGTACAACGACGAGTACAAGGACGTCCGGATGCGGGAGGCCATCTCGATGGCCATCGACCGGAAGACCATCGCCGAGACGGTCTTCTCCGGCACCCGCGCCCCCGCCGACGACTTCATCAACCCGGCCATCGACGGCTACCGCCAGGGCGCCTGCGCGGCCTGCACCTACGACCCGGGCAAGGCGAAGGAGCAGTACGCGGCGGCCAACGGCCCGGCCAAGCTGGAGCTGGGCTACAACGCCGACGGCGGCCACAAGGAGTGGATCGAGGCCGTCGCCAACAACCTGCGGGCCAACCTCGGCGTCGAGGTCACCGTGAGGCCGTTCGAGAAGTTCGCGAACATCCTCGACGACCTGGACGCCAAGAAGTACAAGGGCATGTTCCGCATGGGCTGGGCGGTCGACTACCCGTCGGCGGAGAACTACCTGTCGCCGATCTTCTCGACCGGCGCCATCAAGACCGGCTCCAACTACGCGGGCTACTCCAGCAAGGAGTTCGACGAGCTGGTGGCCAAGGGCGACCAGGCGCCGACCCCCGAAGAGGGCCTGAAGTTCTACCAGCAGGCCGACGATGTCCTGATCAAGGACCTCCCGTACGTTCCGGTGTACTTCTACCGGAACAACTCTGGGTACTCCACTCAGGTGAAGAACGTCAGAATCAATCTGCTCAACCAGGTTGAATGGGCTGACGTCGAGAAGGCCTGACGTTATATACGGGGGTGGGCGGGACGCCGTCCACCCCTCGTGAGCCCGCCACGAAGGCAGTCGCTTGGGCACGCGCCACCCAAGGTTCCCAGGGACTGCCTTCTGGCATGTACGGGAGGCTTGTATGGGCCGTTACATCATCAGGCGCCTGATCCAGGCGATACCAGTCCTGCTGGGCGCCACCCTGTTCATCTTCGCCATCGTGTTCGCGCTTCCTGGTGACCCCATCGAGGCGCTCGCCGGCGAGAAGCGCCAGGACCCGGCGATCACCGCCATCATCCGCGAGCAGTATCACCTGAACGATCCGCTGCTGGTCCAGTACTGGTACTACATCAGCGGCATCCTTTTCCACGGTGACTTCGGTAAGACCTTCGCCGGCGTCCCCGTCACCCAGCTGATGGCGGGCAAGTTCCAGGTCACGCTGAACCTCGCGTTCACCGCGCTGGTCATGGAGGCCATCATCGGCCTGCTGCTCGGCCTCTGGGCGGCGCTGCGCCGCGGCCGGGCCACCGACACCGCGATCCTGGCCTCGACGCTGCTGCTCATCTCGGTGCCGACCCTGGTCACCGGCTTCGTGCTGCAGCTGTGGCTGGGCGTATGGCTCAAGCAGGTCACCGGGATCGAGTTCTTCCCCATCGCGGGAGTCGGCCAGGGCCTGCAGTCGTACCTGCTGCCGGGCTTCGTGCTGGCCGGCACGTCGATCGCGTACCTGACACGTCTGACCAGGACGAGTCTGGTCGAGACGCTACGCTCCGACTACATCCGCACCGCCACCGCGAAGGGCCTGTCGAGACGGCGGGTCGTGGGCAGACACGGGTTGCGCAACGCGCTGATCCCGATGGTCACCTATCTCGGAGCCGACCTGGGCGTGCTCATGGGCGGCGCCATCATCACGGAGACCATCTTCAACCTGCCGGGCATCGGCTTGCAGTTGTATCAGGGCGTTTACCTACGTGAGCAACCCATCGTCGTAGGTATCGTGACAATCCTGGTGCTGGTGTACATCGTGGCGAACCTGATCGTCGACATGCTGTACGCCGTGCTCGATCCGAGGATCCGCTATGAGTGAGACACCGCAGCTGGGCCAGGTCGGGCCGGCGTTCCCCGAAACCCAGTCGCTGACGGAGAACCAGCCGTCCCCGCCGGTCAAGCAGCCCAAGAAGAAGGAAGCGAAGCCGGCGAGCCTCTGGCGAGACGCCTGGTACGACCTGCGCCGCAGGCCGATGTTCATCTTCTCGCTGGTCCTGATCGCGATCCTGCTGGTCATGTCGTTCTGGCCGTCGCTGTTCACCTCGATCAACCCGTTCGACGCGAAGACCTGCGAGCTTTCCACCGCTCGCCAGGGCCCGAGCGCCGGCCACATCTTCGGCCGCGACAACCTCGGCTGCGACGTGTACGCCAAGACCATCTACGGCGCCAAGAACTCGATCATCATCGGTGTCGCCACCACGGTGATCACGGCGCTGGTCGGCGGGCTGCTCGGCCTGCTGGCGGGCACCCGGGGCGGCTGGACCGACGTCCTGACGTCCCGCGTCACCGAGGTCTTCTTCGCCATCCCCTCCATCCTGGGCGCGCTGCTCATCACGGCGACGTTCCGGGACGCCGGGATCGGCATCTGGATCGTGGTGATCGCGCTCTCGGTGCTGGCGTGGCCGATGACCTTCCGCATCATGCGGGCGGCCGTCATCACCGCGAGAAGCCAGGACTTCGTGCTGGCGGCCAAGGCGCTGGGGGCCGGCCAGGCGCGCATCATGTTCCGGCACCTGCTGCCGAACGCGCTCGCGCCGGTGATCGTCGTCGCCACCATCAACCTGGGCGGCTTCATCGCGGCCGAGGCCGCGCTGTCCTTCCTGGGGGTCGGCGTGCAGTCGCCCGACATCTCCTGGGGCCTGATGATCGCCGACGCCCGGAACCGGTTCCTGGAGGCGCCGCTGCCGCTGGTGTTCCCGGCCCTGTTCCTGAGCATCACGGTGCTCGCGTTCATCATGCTGGGCGACGCCGTACGCGACGCGCTCGACCCGAAGCTCAGGTAGGAGGGGGGAAACATGAGCAAGACATCGCCGCACGCGTTGCCTGCCGAGGGAGGGCTGGGCAACGAGCCGCTGCTCGCGGTGGACGACCTGCACGTGGAGTTCGCCACGCGCGCCGGCCTGGTACGGGCGGTCAACGGGGTGAGCTACTCGCTCCAGGCGGGCGAGACCCTCGCCGTCCTGGGCGAGTCGGGTTCCGGCAAGTCCGTGACCGCGCAGGCGATCATGGGCATCCTCGACATGCCGCCGGCGCGCATCCCCAAGGGGGAGGTCCGCTTCAACGGCACCGACCTGCTCAGGCTCTCGGAGGAGGCGCGCACGCAGGTGCGCGGCCAGCGTATCGCGATGATCTTCCAGGACGCGCTCTCCGCGCTCAACCCGGTGTTCACCGTGGGCTGGCAGATCAGCGAGATGTTCCGGGTGCACCGCGGCATGGGCAAGCGCGACGCCGTGAGGAAGGCCGTCGAGCTGATGGACCGGGTCCGCATCCCGGGCGCCAAGCAGCGCGTCAACGACTATCCGCACCAGTTCTCCGGGGGCATGCGGCAGCGCATCATGATCGCCATGGCGATCGCGCTCGACCCCGAGGTGCTGATCGCCGACGAGCCGACCACCGCGCTCGACGTGACGGTCCAGGCCCAGGTCATGGAGCTGCTCGCGGAGCTGCAGCGCGAGAGCAACATGGGCATGATCCTGATCACCCACGACCTCGGCGTCGTCGCCGACGTCGCCGACAAGATCGCGGTCATGTACGGCGGGCGCATCGTGGAGAACGCCTCCGTGCACGACATCTACAAGGCGCCCGCCCACCCCTACACCAAGGGGCTGCTGGAGTCGATCCCCCGGGTCGACCTCAAGGGCCAGGACCTGTACGCCATCAAGGGCCTGCCGCCCAACCTGCTCGACATGCCGACCGGCTGCGCCTTCCACCCGCGCTGCCCGTACCGGCAGGACAACTGCGTGACCGACAGCCCCCCGCTCTACGAGATCAGCGGCACGCGCAACAGCGCCTGCCACTACTGGAGGGAGGTCCTCGATGGCGACCAAGGGTGAGACGATCCTCGAGGTCCGCGATCTGGTGAAGCATTTCCCCCTCAACCAGGGGATCATGTTCAAGAAGCAGATCGGGGCCATCAAGGCCGTCGACGGCGTCTCCTTCGACCTCGCCAGCGGCGAGACGCTCGGCGTCGTGGGCGAGTCCGGCTGCGGCAAGTCCACCCTCGCCAAGGTGCTGATGGCACTGGAGCGGCCCACCTCCGGCTCCGTCAAGATCAACGGTCGTGACATCGCCAAGGCCAAGGGCGCCGAGCTCAAGCGGATGCGGCGCAACATCCAGATGGTGATGCAGGACCCGTACACCTCGCTCAACCCGCGGATGACCGTCGGCGACATCGTCGGCGAGCCGTTCGACATCCACACCGAGGTGGCGCCCAAGGGCGACCGCACCCGCAAGGTGCAGGAGCTGCTGGAGGTCGTCGGGCTCAACCCCGACCACATCAACCGCTACCCCCACCAGTTCTCGGGCGGTCAGCGCCAGCGCATCGGCATCGCCCGCGGGCTGGCGCTCCAGCCGGAGATCATCGTCTGTGACGAGCCGGTCTCGGCGCTGGACGTGTCGATCCAGGCCCAGGTGATCAACCTGCTGGAGCGGCTGCAGAACGAGTTCAACCTGGCGTACATCTTCATCGCCCACGACCTGTCGGTGGTCCGCCACATCTCCGACCGGGTCGCGGTGATGTACCTGGGCAAGGTCGTCGAGCTCGGCAAGGACGTCGAGATCTACGACAAGCCCGCGCACCCGTACAGCCAGGCGCTGTTGTCGGCGGTGCCGGTCCCCGACCCCGAGGGCCGCGACCAGCGCGAGCGGATCATCCTCCAGGGCGACCCGCCGTCGCCGGCCAACCCGCCGTCCGGCTGCCGCTTCCGCACGCGGTGCTGGAAGGCGCAGGAGATCTGCGCGACGGAGGAGCCGCTGCTGCAGATCCGGCCGGGCACGTCCCACGAGAGCGCCTGCCATTTCGCCGAGACGCATGACGTGGTGCATGTGAACTAGCGGCGCGTGTCGACGCCGCCGCCCCCGCGCCCTTCGGTGCGGGGGCGGTCGTGTCAGGGGGGAGCCCCGCCGCGGCTCCAGGGAACGGCTCGGCGACGATCGTGGTGGAGCAGGATGCGGGCCGACAGGGCCAGGGCCAGCGCCACCAGGCCCGCGATGACCAGGGCGCGGGAGCCCGGCGGGGGGCCGGACGGGTCCTCGCCGAAGTGCTCCGCGGGGAGCGGGGGCGGCTGGGTGGGGCCGGCCAGGCGTTCGGCCACGCGCAGCGCCAGGGCGGCGTCGGCGACGCCGTGGCCGTAGCCGGTGCTGTAGCCGCCGCGCGGACGCTTCCTGGTGCCGAGCTCGATGGCCCGCCGCACGTGGTACGGCGACAGGTCCGGGTACGCGGATCTGATCAGCGCGGCGATGCCCGCGACCATGGCGGCGGCCGAGCTGGTGCCGTCGCCGACCACGTAACGGCGGGCGCCGCCGGCGGAGACGATGTCGACGCCGGGGGCGACGACCGAGAGGTAGTCCTGGCGGTTGGAGAACCCGGCGAGCCGGAAATTCCGGTCGACCGCGCCCACGGCGATCACGCCGGGATAGGCGGCGGGGAAGTTCTTCCTGTTGGTGCTCTCGCCGTCGTTGCCGGAGGAGGCGACCAGCACCGCGCCGTGGGCGACCGCGTACTGCACCGCCTCCTCCTCGGCGGCCGAGCCCTCCCAGGAGCCGCTGCCGCCGCCGAGCGACATGCTGATGACCTCGGCGCCCCGGTCGACGGCGTAGCGGATGCCCTTGGCGAGCGCGTCGTGGCCGCCGGCGCGCCGCTTGGCCCGCCGGGGATCGGAGTTCTCCAGCGTGACGCGTACCGACAGCACCTTGGCGGCGGGCGCGACGCCGAGCACGCCGCCGGCCTTGCCCTCGCCGTGGCCGTGGCCGGCGATGAGGCTGGCCATGGCGGTGCCGTGGTGGCCCCACACGCCGCCGGCCCGGCCGGCTCCGGTCAGGTCGGGGCCGTGCACGACGGAGCCGCGCAGGTCCTGGTGGTCGCCGCGGACCCCGGTGTCGAGCACCGCGACCAGAACGTTCTCGCCCTGGGTGACCCGCCAGGCGTCGTGCAGCCGCAGCGTGCCGACCTGCCACTGCTTGGCCCTGGCGAGGGCGCCCATCTCGTCGTCCGCGGCGGCGGGCGTGGCCAGGCCGAGCTGGGACGACAGGAACAGCAGCGACAGGGACAGCAGCGCCGCCCGCAGGCGCGGCCGCCTCATCCGGTGAGGCCCCGGTGCAGCTCGGTGGCGAGCTGGCGGGCGAAACCACCGAGCCGGGGCACGGCCTGGTCACCCGGACGGAACGACCGTCCGTCCGCGTAACCGGCGGTGGTGGCGATCACGTACGGCGCGTGGGAGGCGATCAGGGTCCCGGTGAAGCACTGCCGCTCGCCGAAACGTTCGGCGGGGCCGCCGGGGAAGGCGACCGGCCGCACGGCGGGCACGCGCAGGGGCCCGGCCGCGCCCGGGGGCACGGGCCGGGCCAGGACCGCGATGCCGGCGGTGGCGACGTAGGTGGCGGTGCTGTCGGCGTACGTGGCGCGCAGCGCGGTGACGCAGGCGGGCAGCGCGGGCTGGAAGGCGGCCGCGCAGGACGCCTCGGGCGCGACCCCGGCCAGCAGGTAGGTGACCTGCGCGCCGGACGGGCTGGTGCCGGGGACGGCGTACGGGAACACCCGCGTCACCGGCCAGGCACGCCAGCGCTCGGGCACCGGCGGCGCGGCGGGGGAACAGAACACGGACAGGAGGGCGAGCAGGAGCAGGGACAGCTGAAACACGTGAACCTCGAACGGGGGGAGGGGGCGCCCGATCTGCCGTGAATTCTGGCACGGGGTCAGGGCCTCAGTCCGACGGTTCAGTAAACAGTCCGATACGCCACGTAATTGGCGTTTGTTGGCTTTTGCGTTATACGGAGGGTGACAACCGGACATGCGCCCCCGGAGGCAGGCCGAGGCGCTGTGCCGCGTCGCCGGAGTTCACCGCGAACGCGATCAGGCCCGCCGAGTCCGCGAACGCCACCAGCTCACCGGGCGGGACCGCCGCGTACGTCTCCCGGTAGGGCATCGACAGCCGCCGCCGGCCCAGCGACACGCCGAGCGTGTCGCCCACCCGCAGCCCCAGCGCCTCCAGGTCGCCGGCCGTGATCGACAACTGCGTGTTGCCGTAGCGGTCGACCGAGACGACCTCGCCCTCGGCCGCGCCCTCGCGCAGCACGGACGTCGGCGCGGGCAGCGACACCAGCCTCTCCACCGGCACCCGCGGGCCCAGCTCGCGCGGCCGCAGCCCGTTGCTCAGCCGCCCGGCCACCGGCGCGAACACGTCACGGCCGTGGAACGTGGGCGACACCGGGTGCAGGAAGTGCTCGGCGTTGCTCAGCTCGTACGCCGCCCGCGCGCCGCCGCTGGCGCGCACCGCCCACGACAGCAGCCCGTTGTCCGGCCCCACGAACACCCGGCCGCCCGCCTCGACCGCGATCGCGCGCCTGGCGCCGCCCGCGCCCGGGTCGACCGCCCCGACGTGCACGCCCACGGGCATGTACGGGATCGTCTGGGCCAGGATCGCCGCGCCGCGCCGCACGTCACCCGCCGGGACCAGGTGGCACACGTCGATCACCCGGACCTCGGGGGCGATCCCGGCGATCACCCCGTGGCAGGCGGCGACATAACCGTCTTCGAGCCCGTAATCCGTGAGAAGTGTGATGACAGAGGTCACACTTAGTGACTGTACGTCTCTCAATCCGCCGTGAACAGCCGCACTCGGCACATTACGATGGCGACGGGCCGCCTGCGCGCGAAGCCATCGTCGCGCCGCCCGTTCCTGAGGAGGACACCATGGACACTGCACCGTCAAACGGTGACAGTGCCGACCAGAGGGCCGACCAGAGGGCAGAGGACAGGGCAGACCAGGACCACGCCCAGGAACCCGTCCACCGGCCCCTCACCGACCGCGAACTCGAGCTCCTCGCCTTCGAGCGCCACTGGTGGCGTTACGCGGGCGCGAAGGAGCAGGCCGTCAAGGAGACCTTCGGGTTCTCCGCCACCCGCTACTACCAGCTGCTCGGCGAGTTGATCGACCGTCCCGAGGCGCTGGCGCACGACCCCATGCTGGTCAAGCGACTGCGCAGGCTGCGCGCCGCCCGCCGGCGCGAGCGCTCCGCCCGCCGGCTCGGCATGCGCCCCTGACCGGCTGGGTACGGCAGGCGGCGTGAGCGACATCCCTGGAATGGAAGCGATACTGAAGGATCCGGCCGGCGCCGTGATCGGGCTCGACTTCGACGGCACCCTCTCGCCGATCGTGCCCGACCCCGACACCGCCGTCGTCCACCCCGGCGCGCCTCCGGTGCTGGCCGAGCTGGGCCGGCACGTGGGCGCGGTGGCCATCGTGACCGGACGGCCGCCGGCCAAGGTGCTGGAGCTGGGGCCCGCGCTCAAGGACGTGCCGGGCCTGGTCATCCTCGGCCACTACGGCTTCGAGCGGTGGGAGGACGGGCGGACCTCCGCGCCCCCGCCGCCGGCCGGGGTGCCGCGGGCCAAGGCGAAACTGCCGCTGCTGCTCGGCTCGCTGGGCGTGACCGACGCGGCGATCGAGGACAAGGGCCGCGCGGTGGCCGTGCACACCCGCCGCTGCGCGGACCCCGAGGGCACGCTGGCCCGGCTGCGCGAGCCGCTGGCCGCGCTGGCGGCCGAGCACGGCCTGGTCGTCGAGCCCGGCCGGATGGTGCTGGAGGTGCGGCCGTCCGGCATGGACAAGGGGCACGCGCTCGGCGCGTTCCTGACCGAGCGCTCCGCCAGGTCGGTGCTCTTCGTGGGCGACGACCTCGGCGACCTGGCCGCCTTCGACGCGGTCCGCTCGTCGGGCCTGCCCGGCGTGACCGTGTGCAGCGGCTCCACCGAGGTCACGGCGCTGGCCGAGCGGGCCGACATCGTCGTCGACGGCCCCGAGGGCGTGGTGGCGCTGCTCCGCGAGTTGACGTCCGCTTTCAGCCGATAGTGACCAGTTTGCAAGTGGGCACCCCTATGGTCCGGGCATGAGCAAGAAGCACCTCGCCGCCGTGGCCGTGGCCGCGGCGGCGGTCCTCGTGGCCCCCGCCTCCGCGGCCGCCGCCTCCACGACAGCCGCCTCGGCCACCGCCGGCCCCGCCCAGGAACTGAAGCTGCGCAAGGGCCTGACCCTCTACATCCCGCTCAAGTGGGTGGTCCACCGGGTCGGCGCCGACCGGATCAAGGTGGTCACCGGACCCTGCGCCAACCCCAGGGGTGGCTTCTTCGCTCCCGGCTGCAAGAGCTTCTGGATCTTCGGCCCGAAGGCGATCAGGACGGGCGCCGAGGGCTTCGGCCCGTACGACGCCGGCAGGGGCGGCTACTACCCCGCCTCCGACGTGCAGAAGTGCCCGAAGAACGGCATGCTCCTGCGCGGCGAGCGGGTCGGCGCGCACAAGAAGGGCCTGCGCCAGGTCGGCCCCGGGCACAAGGCCCACTACCACGAGTTCACCACCCGCTGCCGCACCGGCAACGGGAAGAAGACCAGCGTCACGTTCACCACCCGCGAGTGGTATCTGCCGAAGTCGCAGATCCTCGTGGTCGACGAGTGGAGCACCGGGAACCTCGCCGACACCCTGAAGTACGCCGACTGGAAGTGATCTAGGCGAGCGCGTCGAGCTGGGCGGCCAGCCACTTCTGCGGGGGCAGCGCGGTGGCGGCCGCCTCCAGCCGCTCCCTGCGCCGGGCGCGCTCCGCCTCCGGCATCACCAGCGCCGCGTGCAGCGCGGCGGCGGTGCCGCTGATGTCGTACGGGTTGACCACCAGCGCGTGCGCGCCCAGCTCCGCGCACGCGCCGGCCTCCCGCGACAGCACCAGCGCGCAGCGCGGCGACAGGATCGGGCCTTCCTTGGCCACCAGGTTCATGCCGTCGCGGATCGGGTTGACCAGCAGCACGTCGGCCAGCCGGTAGGCGGCCAGGGAGCGCGGGTAGTCGTCGTTGACGTTGAGGATCAGGGGGTTCCAGTCCTCGGTCGCGTACTCGTCCTCGATCTCCTGCGCGCAGCGCTGCACCGCCGCGGTGTATTCGCGGTATTCGGGCAGATCGTGGCGGCTCGGGTAGGCGAAGGCCAGGTGGACGACGCGGCCGTGCCACTCGGGGTGGGCGTCGAGGAACTCCTTGTAGGCGAGCAGTCCGCGCACGATGTTCTTCGACAGCTCGGTGCGGTCGATGCGCACGATCAGCTTGCGGTCGCCGACCTCCTCCCTGATGGCCGCCATGTGCGACTCGACGTCGGGCTCGGCGGCGCGGGTCCACAGCGCCTTGCCGTCGACGCCCAGCGCGTGCACGCCGACGCGGGTGGTGCGGCCCTCGTACGTGATCGTCGCGGCCCGCTGGTCGACCTCGGCGCCCAGCACGGTCTCGCAGCAGTCCATGAACGCGCCCGCCCAGCGACGGGTGAGGAACCCGGCGTGGTCGGCGCCCAGGACGCCCTCCAGCACCTCGCGCGCCACCTCGTCGGGCAGCAGCGAGAAGTATTCGGGCGGGGCCCACGGCGTGTGGCTGAAGTGCGCGATGCGCAGGTCGGGCCGCTCGGCGCGGAGCATCGCCGGGGTCAGCGTCAGGTGGTAGTCCTGCACCATCACCCGGGCGCCGTGAGCGGCCCCCTCCGCCAGCGCGAGCGCGAACGCGCCGTTGTAGTCGCGGTAGGACTCCCAGTCGCGCCGGAACCGGGTGCCGAAGTGCGGCGCGTTCGGGATGTCGTAGAGCAGGTGGTTGACGAACCACAGCGTGGAGTTGGCCACGGAGTTGTAGGCGCGGTGGAAGGTGGCGGGCGCGATGTCGAGCATGCGCAGCGGGCCCGTCTCGTAGCCGGCGTGGTCGAGCCGGCCGCCGGGGGCCTGGCGGACGGCGCTGCGGTCGCCGTCGGACAGAGCCGCGCACACCCACAGCACGCCCTCGTCCCTGGCCACGCCGGACAGCCCGGAGACGAGACCGCCGCCGCCGCGTCTCATGGTGAGGACGCCGTCGTCGGACACGGTGAACGACACAGGGCCTCTGTTCGAGGCGAGCAGGACGCTGTTCATTTACGCTCCCTCCGACCATAGGATCCCAGCTATGGCGCTAGATGAGCACACCGAGGAACTCGCCCATGCCGCAGCCAGAGGCGATCATCGCTCACTCGGCGAGCTCCTGCGACGGATCGAGCCCGACGTGCTGCGGCACTGCGCTCGTATCCTGCCGTATCACCATGACGCCGAGGAGGCGGCCCAGGACACCCTGCTCGCGGTGGCGCGCAACATCGCCAGGTTCGAGGGGCGGGCCAGGTTCAGCACCTGGCTCCACATCGTGACCGCCAACTGCGCGCGCACCACGTACCGCTCGCTGAAGCGCAGGTCGGCGGAGCAGAGCTCCGACGAGCTGCTGACGCAGAAGCCCGACGTGCGGCGGGTCAGCGTGATCGCGGGCTCGCGGCTCGACCTGCTCGACGCGATGGAGGCGCTGGAGGCCGACAAGCCCGACCTGGCGCAGGCGCTGGTGCTGCGCGACATCGTGCAGCTCGACTACAGCGAGGTGGCCGAGCAGCTCAAGATCCCGCTCGGCACCGCCAAGTCGCGCATCCACCAGGCGCGCAAGTACGTGCAGGGTGTGCTGGGCGACGACTACCGGTGAGATCGTTCATCTCGGAGAGTGAGACGACTGTCCATGTCACGTGGTTGATTGGGTAGAGTCCGAGTCAGCAGCACCACACAACTGAACATTGCTCATCCAGAGGGGTGGAGGGACCGGCCCTGCGAAGCCCCGGCAACCCTCCCGGCTTGTGACTCGCGACCTGGCGAGGCCGACCGGGACAGGGTGCCAATTCCGGTCCGCGGTCAGGGTGGCCGCGGACGAAGATGAGGGAAGGCCTCGCTTCATGTCGCTCGACTTCGGTCCCGCCACTGCTCTCTCCTGCCGCGAGTGCGGCGCCCGCTATCCGCTCGGCCCCAACTTCGCCTGCGTCGAGTGTTTCGGGCCGCTGGAGGCGGCCTACGACTTCGGCGACGTCAAGAGGTCCGACATCGAGTCGGGCCCGGCCAGCATCTGGCGCTACCGTTCCCTGCTGCCGGTGCCCGCCGACGTCGCGAGCAAGCCCAACATGAACCCCGGCTGGACGCCGCTCGTCAAGGCGGGCAACCTGGGCCGGGCGCTCGGTCTCAAGTCCCTGTACGTGAAGGACGACTCGGGCAACCCCACCCACTCCTTCAAGGACCGGGTGGTGGCCATCGCCGTCGAGGCGGCCCGCAACTTCGGCTTCCACACGCTCTCCTGCTCCTCGACCGGAAACCTGGCCGGGGCCGTGACGGCCGCCGCCGCCAGGGCGGGCCTGGACGCGTGCGTGTTCATCCCCGCCGGGCTGGAGCAGGCCAAGATCGCCATGGCCCGCGTCTTCGGCGGCAGGCTCATCGGCATCGAGGGCACCTACGACGAGGTCAACCGGTTCTGCTCGGAGCTGATCGGGGACCCGATGGGCGACAAGTGGGGGTTCGTCAACGTCAACCTGCGGCCCTACTACGCCGAGGGCTCCAAGACGCTCGCGTACGAGATCGCCGAGCAGCTCGGCTGGCGGCTGCCTGAGCAGATCGTCATCCCGATCGCGTCCGGCTCCCAGCTCACCAAGATCGACAAGGGCTTCAAGGAGCTGATCCGGCTCGGGCTGGTCGACGACACGCCCTACAAGGTCTTCGGGGCGCAGGCGCTCGGCTGCTCGCCGGTGTCGGCCGCCTACAAGGCCGGCCACGACGTGGTCCAGCCGGTCAAGCCCGACACCATCGCCAAGTCGCTGGCCATCGGCAACCCCGCCGACGGCCCTTACGTGCTCGACATCGCCCGGCGCACGGGCGGCGCCGTCGAGGACGTGACGGACGCCGAGATCGTGGCCGCCATCAAGCTGCTGGCCTCCACCGAGGGCATCTTCGCCGAGACGGCGGGCGGCGTCACGGTGGGTGTGCTGAAGAAGCTCGTCGAGACCGGGCAGCTCGACCCGGAGGCCGAGACCGTGGTGCTCAACACCGGCGACGGGCTCAAGACGCTCGACGCCGTCGCGGCCGACGCGCAGCCCACGGCCGTGATCCGGCCCTCCCTCGACGCGTTCCGCGCGACTGTCTGACAATCAGGAAAGGCGAGACCATAACATGAGCGTTTCTGTGCGGATTCCTACCATCCTGCGCACGTACACCGGGGGCAACGCGGAAGTGAGTGGGGAGGGCGCGACTCTCCGTGACGTCCTGGCCAAGCTCGATTCCGACTACCCGGGGATCGGCGCCCGCATTCTGGATGAATCGGGCAAGATTCGGCGTTTTGTTAACGTCTACGTGGGGGAAGAGGACGTCCGATTCGCCCAAGGTCTGGACACTCCGGCCCCTGAGGGCACGCAGATCTCCATCATCCCGGCCGTCGCGGGCGGCTGAGCCCCCCGCTCGGCGGAGCGATCGTCTGGAAGGCGCCCCATGTGGGCGCCTTCTCCCTTTTGTGGGAAATTCAACCTTGAACTACTCAGCTAGGGGTGAAATAAGGCTTTTGCGGATTGACTCTGTTGCCGACCGCCATGCCACAGGTATGGTCGAGTGCGATCGTCAGACGATATCCCCATAAGTCATGGCGATTGTGGGTCTCGCAGACGAATGGGCGAGATCCCTGAGCCCAGTAAGAGGAGTCGGAAGTGGCGCAGGGCACCGTCAAGTGGTTCAACGCGGACAAGGGCTACGGCTTCATCGCGGTAGACGGTGGTAAGGATGTATTCGTCCATTACTCGGCAATCATGATGGACGGGTATCGCTCTCTCGAACAGGGACAACGGGTCGAGTTCGAGATCACGCAGGGCCAGAAGGGGCCGCAGGCGGAATCCGTCCGCGCTGTCGCCTAGCTGGTGCGACCGGCAGCTCGCACGCCAGCGCAGTGCGTGTGACTGCCACCTCACATTGGGGTACGGCGGGCCGCCCGGGGCCCGCCGTACGGACACCTTCGACGGCGATCTGTTGACCTGGCCAGGTGCGGAGTCAGCTTGCACTCGACAGGGTAGAGTGCTAAACAGTCGTTGGCACTCTATGTTGATGAGTGCCAACGGGGATCGAGACGATGGGGCCTGCCGAACGGAGATGTGGGCCCACATGCCGTCGCGGGCGTCGGCTCGATCTCACCAGGACACCCTGCATCTGGGAGGTCTCGCCTAATGGCAGCCAAGATGATCGCGTTTGACGAGGACGCCCGGCGCGGTCTCGAGCGCGGGATGAACCAGCTCGCCGACGCGGTGAAGGTCACGCTGGGCCCGAAGGGCCGCAACGTCGTGCTGGAGAAGAAGTGGGGCGCCCCCACGATCACCAACGACGGTGTCTCGATCGCCAAGGAGATCGAGCTCGAGGACCCGTGGGAGAAGATCGGCGCCGAGCTGGTCAAGGAAGTCGCCAAGAAGACCGACGACGTCGCGGGCGACGGCACCACCACCGCCACCGTGCTCGCCCAGGCGCTCGTACGTGAGGGCCTGCGCAACGTCGCTGCCGGCGCCAACCCGATGGCCCTGAAGAAGGGCATCGAGGCGGCCGTGGAGCGCGTCAGCGAGGAGCTCTCCAAGCTGGCCAAGGACGTGGAGACCAAGGAGCAGATCGCCTCCACCGCCTCCATCTCCGCCGCCGACCCCGAGATCGGCTCGCTCATCGCCGAGGCGATGGACAAGGTCGGCAAGGAAGGCGTCATCACCGTCGAGGAGAGCAACACCTTCGGTCTGGAGCTGGAGCTCACCGAGGGCATGCGCTTCGACAAGGGCATGACGTCGATGTACTTCGTCACGGACTCCGACCGCATGGAGGCCGTGCTCGAGGACCCGTACATCCTGATCGTCAACTCGAAGATCTCGGCCAACAAGGACCTGCTGCCGCTGCTCGACAAGGTCGTGCAGTCCGGCAAGCCGCTCCTCATCATCGCCGAGGACATCGAGGGTGAGGCCCTGGCCACCCTGGTGGTCAACAAGATCCGCGGCCTCTTCCGCTCGGTCGCCGTCAAGGCCCCGGGCTTCGGCGACCGCCGCAAGGCCATGCTCGCCGACATCGCCATCCTCGCCGGCGGCCAGGTCATCGCCGAGGAGGTCGGTCTCAAGCTGGAGAACGCCACCCTCGACCTGCTGGGCCGCGCCCGCAAGGTCGTGGTGACCAAGGACGAGACCACGATCGTCGACGGCGCCGGTGACGCCGACGCGATCGCCGGCCGGGTCAACGAGATCCGCGCCGAGATCGACCGCACCGACTCCGACTACGACCGGGAGAAGCTCCAGGAGCGCCTGGCCAAGCTGGCCGGCGGCGTGGCTGTCATCAAGGCCGGCGCCGCCACCGAGGTCGAGCTGAAGGAGCGCAAGCACCGCATCGAGGACGCCGTGCGCAACGCCAAGGCGGCCGTCGAGGAGGGCATCGTCCCCGGCGGTGGCGTGGCGCTGCTGCAGGCCGGCGCCAAGGCGTTCGACAAGCTGGAGCTGCCGGGCGACGAGGCCACGGGTGCGGCCATCGTGCGCAAGGCGCTGGAGGAGCCGCTCAAGCAGATCGCGGTCAACGCCGGCCTTGAGGGCGGCGTCGTGGTCGAGCGCGTCCGCAACCTCACCCCGGGTGAGGGCCTCAACGCGGCCACCGGCGACTACGTCAACATGTTCGAGGCGGGCATCATCGACCCGGCCAAGGTGACGCGTTCGGCGCTGCAGAACGCCGCCTCGATCGCGGCGCTGTTCCTGACCACCGAGGCTGTCATCGCCGAGAAGCCGGAGAAGACCCCGGCCGCTCCCGCCGGCATGCCCGGCGGCGGTGACATGGACTTCTGATCGAGGGTTCTCGACCCGAGGTTCTCGCGAGCGGCCCGCACCGGTGTTTCCGGTTCGGGCCGCTTCGCTTTTCCGACCGCCCTTATAGGCGGTTTTTTGTGCGCCGCCACTATCCGTATATCGCTGATAACGTTCTGATATACCTGAGCCGGCGAAAACGCCTCACTTCCGTAGCCCTAAAGGGGCTTGACCCATCGCGACCACTGCGGTTGGGGCGCATAACCCGCGGCGGTCCAGGCGTGGTGGGCGAGCGTGTTGTCATGAAGGACCATCGCGTCGGCCCGGAACGCGCCGAAGGCGGCGAAACGCGCCTCGGCGGCGGCCAGCAGGGCGGTGGCGACGCCCTTGCGACGGTGAGCCGGATGGACGGCCAGGCGATAGAGATGGGCACGCCACCCGTCCCAGCCCGCGATCAGCGTGCCGGCCAGCGCGCCGTCCAGCTCGGCCAGAAGCAGCGCATCCGGGTCGCGCTCGACCAGCGCCCGCACCTTGCCGGCCGAGTCGTGACGGTCGGTGCCCTCGGCGGCGTGCAGCCAGAACTCCAGGACAGCTCCGACGTCCGCCAGGCCCCCCGGACGGATCGTTAGATCGCTCATGGGGGCGAAGCTACCAAGGCGCGGCACCGCCCCCCGGAGGAGGCGGTGCGCTCGCGTGGTCAGATCCCGAAGTGCGGGACGATGTGGCCGCGCGCCAGGGTGTTGGCGGTGATGTTGAAGCCCACCACGGCCGGGCTGGTGTCGGTGTCGAGGCCGAGGGTGTCGACGCCGAGCGCGTGCACGGTGAACACGTAGCGGTGCGGGTCGCCGGGAGGCGGCGCGGCGCCGCCGTAGTCCTTGGAGCCGTAGTCGCTGCGGGCGTGCTTGGCGCCCTGCGGGAGACCCTTGAACTCGGGCGCGGTGCCGGCGCCCGTGGGCAGCTCGGTGACCGACGCCGGGATGTCGAACAGCACCCAGTGCCAGAAACCGCTGCCCGTGGGCGCGTCCGGGTCGAAACAGGTCACCGCGTAGCTGCGCGTCTCCGCCGGGGCGCCTGACCAGCGGAGGCTGGGGGAGAGGTTCTGGCCCGTCATGCCCCAGTCGTTGAAGACGTGGAGGTCGCTCAGCCTCTCCCCGTCCGTCATGTCGTCGCTGTGGACCGTGAGCGAGGGGACCGACGGCAGGTATTCGTGTGGCAGCGGTGCTGGCACGGCATCCTCCTTGGGTGAGAGCTCCTTGACGTCATCCTAGAAGTGATCCCCTACCCCGCCACCGTCCCTGTCACGGGGCGAGCTGGGGTGGCAAGGGCTTGCGGTGGAGGACCGTGAGCGAGGTGACGGCACGGGTGAGCACCACGTAGAGGCGGGCCAGGCCGCGGGGCTCGGCGTCGACGATGTCGGCCGGCTCCATCACGATGACGTGGTCGTACTCCAGGCCCTTGGCGAGCGTCGCCGGCACCACCAGGAGGCGGTGCTCCTGGGTGGAGTCGGGGTCGAGGACGGCGTGCGCGACGCCCGACAGCGACTCGGAGACGGCGGAGACGGCGGCGTCGGGGACGATGACGCCGATCGAGCCCTCGCGGGCCAGCGCGTCGCGGACCGCCTCGTGGAGGTCGCCGGCCGGCCGGATCGAGAGGGACCCGGCGCCGGGACGCAGGGACCGGGGCGGGGCGAGCCCGGGGGCGATCGACGGCAGCAGGCGGGCGGCGTAGTCGAGGACCTCGCGCGGCACGCGGAAGCCCAGCGTCAGCTCGGTGACCTCGCCGTCCTGCCCGAGATGCGTCAGGACCGACCGCCACGACGTGGTGGACCAGGGGGTGGTGCCCTGGGCCAGGTCGCCGAGCACGGTGGCGGAGCCGTTGCGGCAGCGGCGGCCGAGCGCCCGCAGTTGCATCTCCGACAGGTCCTGCGTCTCGTCCACGACGAGGTGGCCGAGCGAGGGCGTGCGCTCGATCAGGTCGCGCAGCTCGTCGAGGAGAGCCGCGTCGGCGGCGCTCCACTTGGCGGACTTCCATCCCCGGTACGGTTTCCGCCAGAGCAGCAGCTGCCGCTCCTCGGGCGACAGGTCGGACCTGGCGGCCCTGGCGAGGAACTCCTCGTCCGCCAGCAGCCGATAGAGCACCTGCTCGGGCACCAGCTTCGGCCACACCGCGTCCACCAGCTGCTTGACCGGCCTGGACCGGGCCACCGCGTCCTGCACCCGGTCGTCGGGTGACTCGCCGCGCTGCTCCATCCGTACGAGCACGAGGTGCGCGAGCCGCTGGGCGAGGGCGGCGCGGCCGGGACCGTAGCGGGTGGTGCCGCGCAGCGAGGCGACGATCTCGCGCACCTCGTGGTCGGCCACCCGGAAGCGGTAGGCGCCCTTGGAGTAGACCAGGCCCTCTTCCGGCTTGACGATGTGGAGCCACAGGGCCCGCTTCAGCACGGCCGCCATCCGGGCGTCGCCCTTGACCGCGCCCACCGCGGGGTCCTCGGGGGCCGCGTGGTCGCCCAGCAGGCCGGCGACCGTGGTCTGGTCGACCTTGACCTCGCCCAGCGCGGGCAGCACCGAGGAGATGTAGGAGAGGAAGGCGCGGTTCGGCCCGACGATCATCACGCCCGCCCTGGCGAGCCGCTCGCGGTGGGTGAACAGCAGGTAGGCGGCCCGGTGGAGGCCGACCGCCGTCTTCCCGGTGCCCGGCGCGCCCTGCACGCAGACCGTACGGGTGAGCGCGGCGCGGACGATCTCGTCCTGGTCGGGCTGGATGGTGGCCACGATGTCGCGCATCGGGCCGGTGCGGGGGCGCTCGATCTCCTCGGTCAGGATGCGTGACGGGCCGATCTCGGTGCCCTGGTCGAGCCGTTCGTCCTCGTACGCGGTGAGCGCGCCGCCGTGGTAGCCGAACCGGCGCCGCAGCGTGACGTCCATCGGGTCGGCGGGGCTGGCCTGGTAGAAGGCGCGCGACACGGGGGCGCGCCAGTCGATGACCAGGGGACGGCTGTCGCCGTCGTGCACGTGGCGGCGGCCGACGTGGATCGTGGTGGGCAGGTCGTCGGCGGCCGAGCGGTCGAGCCGGCCGAAGAACAGCGGGGTGTCGGGGTGGTCGGCCAGGGCGGCCACGCGCTGGTCGAGCAGCGACTGCAGGATCTGCTGCGACACCCAGTCGCCGGCCGCGTCGGCCGACAGCGACTGCGCGTGCGCGCGCATGGCCGCCAGCGCGGCCCTGGACTCGGCCAGATGGGCCTGCTCGGCGGCGAGGACGTCCGTGGGCAGGTCCGGGGGTATGTCGGGGGCCAGTTGGTCTGTGGGCATGCGAAAGTGCCTCCCGGCGCTCGGAGGTGGGTAACAAGGCAGCGAATCCGCCAGTTTAATGCGGCTGTCGGGGTGGCTTCAAAGCATTTAGCCGTCGCCGGGGAGGGGTAAGAAGTCCGGCGTGGCGCGTGTGCGACTCGGCTTCTCCCCGATCCTTCCCACGATCGCGTGCTTCCTGCTGGCCACCCTCTGGGGGCTGTCGGTCTTCGCGGGCTGGGGTCTGGAGGCGTTCTGTGGCGGGTCGTCGCCGTCCTGCGTCCAGCGGCTCGCCGTGTTCTCCTCGGTCTCCGGGCTGTTCGCCGCGGTGGCCGCCTGCCTGACGGTGGCGGCCTGGGCGCTGCCGGCGGCGCGGCAGGACGAGCGGACGTTCACCCGGTTCATGGGGCTGAGCGTGGCCTCGTGGATCGCCGCGGAAGGGCTGCTGTTCCTCGGCGGGCTGCTGGCGAAGTGAACACTCCTCGCAAACGGCGGACATATAACGAAATGCCGCAAAATCCGGGCATACCAGGTGGCATTGCCGGATCATCGGGTATGTCGCAGCCGGATTCGGTTGCGGTGGTGTGAGGACGCAGTGAGGGGGGTGGTTCGATTGTCGACGACCCGCGGAGTCTCTTGGACGTGAGACCGGGATGCCTGGCCGCTCGATGAGCGGCCGGGCTCACACCCCGCCCAGCACGTCGTCGGCGTCGATGATCGAGTAGGCGTAACCCTGTTCGGCCAGGAACCGCTGCCGGTGCGCGGCGAACTCCTGGTCGACCGTGTCGCGGCTGACCACGGTGTAGAAGCGCGCCCCGCCGCCGTCGGCCTTGGGCCGCAGCACCCTGCCGAGCCGCTGCGCCTCCTCCTGCCGGGACCCGAACGTGCCGGACACCTGGATCGCCACGCTCGCCTCGGGCAGGTCGATGGAGAAGTTGGCCACCTTGGACACCACCAGGACCTGGATCTCCTTGTCGCGGAAGGCCTGGTAGAGCCGCTCGCGCTCCTTGATCCTGGTCTCCCCCTTGATCACCGGCGCGTTCAGGTGTTCGCCCAGCTCGTCGAGCTGGTCGATGTACTGGCCGATGACCAGCACCTGGTCGCCCAGGTGACGGCGTACGAGCGCCTCGGTGACCTGGGTCTTGGACGGCGTGGTGGCGCAGAAGCGGTAGCGCTCCTCCGACTCGGCCATCGCGTACGCCAGCCGCTCCTCGTCGGTGAGCGTCACCCGCACTTCAACGCAGTCGGCCGGGGCGATCCAGCCCTGGTTCTCCATCTCCTTCCAGGGCGCGTCGTAGCGCTTGGGGCCGATCAGCGAGAACACGTCGCCCTCGCGGCCGTCCTCGCGCACCAGCGTCGCGGTCAGGCCGACGCGCCTGCGGGCCTGGAGGTCGGCCGTCATCCGGAAGATCGGCGCGGGCAGCAGGTGGACCTCGTCGTAGACGATGAGGCCCCAGTCGCGCGCGTCGAACAGCTCCAGGTGGCTGTAGACGCCCTTCCGCCTGGTGGTCATCACCTGGTAGGTGGCGATGGTGACCGGACGGATCTCCTTCTTGCTGCCGGAGTATTCGCCGATCTCGTCCTCGGTCAGCGAGGTGCGCTTGAGCAGCTCCTGCTTCCACTGGTGGGCGCTGACCGTGTTGGTGACCAGGATCAGCGTCGTCGCCTGGGCGTGCGCCATCGCGGCCGCGCCGACGATGGTCTTGCCGGCGCCGCAGGGCAGCACGATCACGCCGGAGCCGCCGTGCCAGAAGGAGTCGGCCGCCTCCTGCTGGTAGGGCCGGAGCGTCCAGCTCTCCTGGACCAGCTCGACCCGGTGGTGCTCGCCGTCGACGTAACCGGCCAGGTCCTCGGCCGGCCAGCCCAGCTTGAGCAGCGCCTGCTTGATGTTGCCGCGGTCGCTCGGGTGGACGGCCACGGTGTCGTCGCCGACGCGCTCGCCCAGCATCGGCTGGATCTTCCTGGCGCGCAGCACCTCTTCGAGCACGGCCCGGTCGGTGGAGGTCAGCGTCAGCCCGTGGACCGGGTGCTTCTCCAGCCTGAGCCGGCCGTAGCGGGCCATGGTCTCGGCGACGTCGACGAGCAGGGCGTGCGGCACCGGGTAGCGGCTGTAGCCGATCAGGGCGTCGACGACCTGCTCGGCGTCGTGGCCGGCGGCGCGGGCGTTCCACAGCGCCAGTGGCGTGACCCGGTAGGTGTGCACGTGTTCGGGCGCGCGCTCGAGCTCGGCGAACGGGGCGATGGCCTTGCGGCACTCGTCGGCCCTCTCGTGGTCGACCTCGAGCAGCAGCGTCTTGTCTGATTGGACGATGAGCGGGCCGTCGTTCACAGCCATCCCTTCAAACGGTTGACGCCTATCCAACACGCGCGACGGCCCAAACAGTCCCCCGGACGGGGAAATCAGTCGTCGAAGTGGCCGTTGACGCCCAGGTAGAAGAACAGGACGGCCATCATCAGGAAGCCGGCCACCAGCACCACCCAGCTCGCGACGGTGAGCGTGCGGGCCTTCTCGGGCGCCGTGCCTGAACGCAGGGACAGGCCGGCCAGGACGGCGCCGACGACGCCGAAGACGTTGCAGCAGGAGACGACGCTGAAGAGGTTGAGCGCGAGCGCGACGATGCCGCTGACGTTGGGCTCGCCGCGGGCGTGCTGCGGGGGCGGCGGGTAGCCGCCGTAACCGTAGGACGGGGGCGGCTGCTCCCCGTAGGGGGCGCCGTAGCGCTGGTACGGGTAATCGTCCTCGCTCATGCCACCTCCTGACGGGTCAAGAAATATCACGGATCGGGCAAGATCCTGACTCGGTCGCCGATCCTGCTAACCGGCGAACCGCGCCCGCAGCGCCTTGCGGTCGAGTTTCAGCACGCTGGTGACCGGGATCGAGTCGACGAACGTGACCTCGCGGGGATACCTGACGCGGCCCACGCGCTCCCTGGCCCAGGCGATCAGCTCCTCGGCGGCGACCTCGGCGCCGGCCGCGAGCTGCACGAACGCGACGACCTCCTCGCCCAGCCGGTCGTCGGGGCGGCCGACCACGCCCGACATGACCACGCCGGGGTGCTGGTTCAGCACGTCCTCCACGTCGCGGGGGAACACGTTGAACCCGCCCCTGATGATCAGGTCCTTCTTCCTGTCGACCACGTACAGGTAGCCGTCGTCGTCGACGCAGCCGACGTCGCCGGTGCGCAGCTCGCCGTCGACCAGCGCGGTGCCCTCGGGGTCGGGCTCGTGCTCGCCCCAGTAGCCCAGCATCAGCGACTCGCCGGACACGCAGATCTCGCCCACGTCGCCCTGCTCCACCGGCTCGCCGGACGAGTCGCGGATCGTGATCGTGTAGCCGGGCAGCGGCAGGCCCACGCTGCCGGCCTTGCGCCGCCCCGGCGGGTTGAACGTGGTCACCGCGCTGGTCTCGGTCAGCCCGTAACCCTCCAGGATCGTCACGCCGGGCATCCGCCGTTCGAACTCCGTCAGCACCTCCTTGCCCAGCGGGGCCGCGCCGCAGGTGAGGAAGGCCAGGTCGGGCAGCGGGTGCGACTCCAGCGGCTCGGCCAGCAGCATCTGCAGCATGGCCGGCACGACGGTGCCGTACTGGACGCGCTGCTCGGCGGCGAGCCGGAGGAACGCCCCGGGGTCGAACCAGCGCATCAGCACGGCCTGGGGCGGCTCGACGGCGTGCATCCCGGCCACGGTGACGATCAGGCCGTACGCGTGCGAGAGCGGCACCGGGACGATCGCCCGGTTGATCCCCTCCTGGTGGGACAGCTCGTAGGAGGCCTTCGCGACCTGCCACAGGCCCGCGTGGCTGAGCATGACGCCCTTGGCCCTGCCGGTGGTGCCCCCGGTGTACATCAGCGCGGCCAGGTCGCCGGGGTCACGCGCCACCGGGCCGTGCTCGGCGGCCCGCTCCAGCTCGGCGGTGTCCACGTACACCGGCACGTCCACCCCGGCCGCCCGCACCGTGCCGGCCAGCTCCGGCGAGGTGACCACGGCGGCGGCGCCGCTGTCGAGCAGGATGTGGCGCAGCTCGGCGGCGCCCACCAGGAACACCACCGGCGTCACCACCGCGCCCGCAGCCCACAGCGCCTGGCAGACGAGCGGCACCTCGGGGGAGGTGGCCATCATCACGACCACGCGGTCGCCGGGCCGGATGCCGGCCTCGACGAAGCCGCCGCAGACGCGCCGGGCCCGCTCGGCGAGGCTGTGGCTGCGGTGCCAGACCCCTTCGTAGAACATCGCGTCGTAGTCGTCGAACCTGCTCCATGACTGCTCGGCCAGACTGCTCAGCGTGTGCTCGGTCACATGCCCTAACTTCCGCCGACTCGCGGCACGCAGTCAACCCCGCTCAGACGCCGGACACGCCGGTGATGCGGTGCAGGGCGAAGCGGTGGACGGCGGCCCTGGTCTCGTCGTAGGCGGTCAGGTAGCCGCCCTCCATCCGGGCCGGCTCCAGGATGCGGGAGGTGGCGTTGCCCTGCGAGTCGGTGTAGCCGATCCACACCCGCATCCCCTGCCTGATCGCGTCCTGCAGCTTCGAGATCGTGGCCGTCGCGGGGGTGCGGGGCACCTGGCCGCCCGGGGCGTCGACCGGCTCGCGCCGGGACAGGTGGGCCGCGTCGCCCGCGCGCAGCGCCCGCACGGCCGCCGCCGCCACGCCAGGATCGGGCTCGCCGGTCGGGGCCACCTGGCGGACCGGGGCGGGGCCCTCGGTGCGCCTGCTGTCGAGCTGGGAGATGATCACGTCGCCGTCGAGCGACTCGGGGACCGGCGCGTACCCCATCGCCCGCAGCGAGTCGACCAGCACCGCGCGCGACGAGCGCGAGGCGATGACCGTCGGCGCCAGCCTGCGCAGGCGCAGCGCCGCCGACCGCCGGTCGGCGGTGATCTGGTCGAGCAGCGCCGGGTCGTCGCAGCGGACGTAGGCGCTGGCGGTGCCGACGCGGATCCGGCCGTGCCGCCGCGCCACGTCGGAGACGAGGTACGACAGCGCCTGCGGGACCGGCGTGGCGGAGTGGCGCTCCAGCATGGCCAGCAGCTCCTCGGCGGCCTGGCCGGCGTCGAGCGCGCGCCGCACCGAGCTCTCGCTGAACCGGTAGACGGTCGCGCCCCCTTTGGACTCCACGTCGGCGGCGAGCGTCATCCAGCGGTTGAGCTCGCTGGTCAGCGGGCCGGGCGCGACCGCCGTCAGATCGGCCTGCAGCAGCACGTGGTCGACCGGCTCGGGCAGCAGCGGGGCCAGCACCGGCGCGGCCTCCGCACCGGTGATCAGGGCCCGCCCGTGGCCCGACAGCACGCCGAGCCCGGTCAGCCCGAGCTGCTCGGCCTCGCGCAGCGCGAACTCGGTCAGCTGCTCGCGCAGCGGCCCCCGGCGGCGCGGCTGCTCCCAGGCCAGCCGTTCCAGCACCGAGTCGTGCGCCGGGGCGAGCCCCGGCGCGGAGGCCAGCACGCCCATCGTGGCCTTGCGCACCCCGGCGGCCGACGAGCGGCGCAGATCGGGGTGGAGCGCGTTGAGCGGCTTGTCGCGATCGTCACGCTCGCCGACCAGTCCGGGCACCCGGTCCATCGCCAGCCAGGCCGCGGCCAGCGCCACCCAACGGTCGGCGGTCGACCTGACCCGCCACAGGTCGTAGCCGCTGGTCGGCAGCCACTCGCCGTCGACGCTGCCGCCCGCCGCGACCAGCCCCGACGCGTACGCGACCTCCACCACCAGCGCGGCCACCCAGTCGGGCAGGTCGAGCTCGCCCGCCGTGCGCTTCATGTCGCGCACGCCCAGGCCCCCGGTGCGCAGCACGCCCGGCGGCTCGATGCTCCAGCGCTCGCACAGCTCCTCGACGGCCCGCACGAACGCGAACGCCTGCCCGGCGGCCGTGCGGTCGGCCAGATCCTGACCCCGGGACGTGCCCTCCAGCGAGGGCGGCAGCGCCAGCAGGTCGCGGTGCACCCGCCCGCCCCGCAGATACAGGCCCACCTCGCGGGGCAGCGTCACGCTCTCCTCACCCGCCGCCGCCAGCAGGCCGCGGGCCAGCAGCTGCTCGATCGGCGAGCGGGCGGAGGCGACGCGCACCTCGCGCCGGGCGTTCGGCACCCGCCCGGTGGGCGGGCCCCACGCGAGCTGCTCCAGCGCGGCCCGCGACTCCGGCGGCACCTCCTCGATCAGCTTGCCCGGCTCGGCCAGCGCCGCCGCCAGGCGCTCCCGGCCGGACCCGGTGGTGCCCGGCGCGACGTCGTCGGCCATCTCGTCGAGCTGCTCCGGCGCATGGTGGCGGAACGCCACGTCGGCGGGCGGGCCCAGGCCGGCCGGGTCGTCCAGCACCTTGCGCACGCCCGGGGCCAGGTCGAGCGCGCTGTCGGGCCCGTACACGAGCCCCAGGTCGCGCAGCCGGTCGAGCGCGGACGTCAGCGCCGGCTCCGGCTTGCCCGCCGCCAGCGCCGCCGCGACCGTCTCGCGCAGCGCGGTCTTCCTGACCGGGCCGTCCCGGACGGCGAGCGTCTCGACCACGGCGAGCGTGAAGCGGTCGAGCCGGTCGAGCACCCGGGCGATCGCCGACGGGCTGCTCGCCCGGGCGGCCAGGCCCTCCAGATGCGCCGGCACCGGAGTGATCAGCTCGGGGCGCGCGGTCACCAGCGCCCGCAGCTGCTCGTCGGTGCGCCCCCTGATCCACTCCGTGAACTCCATCGTTGCCATGGTATGTCCCTGCTGATTGGGGCAGCATTGCTAGGCGTGATAGAGCGAGCCGACCAGCTGATTCTCAACTACGTCAGCAAGGCCGCCGACGCGGCCCACGGCGTGCTGAGACCCGAGCAGCGGCTCGACTTCACCAGGCGGCTGCGTACCAGGATCGAGGCCGAGCGGCGCGGCAGCCAGAGCGCCAAGGACGTGACCAGGCTGCTCGCCCGGTTCGGCGACCCGGTGCTGCTGGTGGAGCGCGAGGCCCGCCGCCTCGCGGAGACCGCTCCCCTCGAAGCCGCCGCGGTCGCTCCCGCGGGGGAGGAGGCCACCGCCGCGTTCCCGAAGATCCGCGACGACGTGCCGCCGGGCGTGGCGCGGAGCAGGCGGGAGGCCGAGCGGCGGCTGGCCAGGGAGGCGCGCGGGCTGCCGTTCGCGGGGTTCCGCAGGGCCGCGATGTCCGTGGCGAACCCCATGGTCACCGAGGGCAGGGACGCCAGGACCGTGGTCAAGGAGCACCCCCGGGAGGTCGCCGCGCTGCTGGTGCTCGTGGTGGCCGCGCTCCTGGTGCCGTTCGACCTGGCGCCCGTGGCGATCTTCCAGGTGCCGGTGATCGCGTGGGCGGCCGGCTCGGCGATGGTGATGTTCAGCGACACGTGGGCCCTGCGCGACCGGCTGATCGGCATCGGCTCCCCGTTGCTCGGCTACAGCGCGGGCGGGCTGATCGTGGGGGGTCTGCGGGTCGGCGGCGAGCCGGGGCTGGAGGCGTTCGTGGTCGAGTTCTTCAACGCCAGCGGCGTCATGTTCATGGTCGGCACCGGCGTGAGCGTGGTCTGGCTGGCCTACCGGCTGGTCGATCAGGAGTGAACGGCCGCGGGCGACGGCAGCAGCCCGACGGCCAGCCGGACCCACGCCGCCACGAACTGGTCCTTCTCCGTGTGCCCGGGCGTCTCGCCCACCGTCTCCTGGAACAGCCGGTACTGCACGACGGCGCCGCCGAGCACGGCCGAGATGCCCTGCCAGTCGACGTCGGCCGACCGGTATTCGGGCTGGGCGTGGAACCAGGTCACGATGGCGTCGAACATCGGCTGCAGCAGCCCCTGCCGCACCACCGCCACCAGCTCGGGGAACTGGCTCAGGTCGCGGAAGAAGATGCGGGTCAGCTCCGACTCCTCGCGCACCTTGGCCAGCCCGGCCCTGCACAGGTGCGACAGCCGCTCCTCCAGGTCCTTCGAGGTCTCCATGGCGCTCAGCTCGGCGAGGCTGCCGGCGACCTGGCCGCGGGTCCTGGCGGCGTGCTCGTTGATCGCCGCCGACAGGACCTCGTACTTGGACTTGAAGTGCCGGTAGAGCCCGCCGGCGCCCGGTGAGAGGCCGGAGGCGGCCTCGATCTCGGCCACGGACGTGGCGGCGTAGCCGCGTTCGGCGAAGAGCCGCAGAGCCTCGTCGATGATCCGCTCGCGCGTGCTGGTGGCGGCGGCCTTCGCGGGTGTGCTCCCGGTGGCTCCCGTGCTCGGCGATCTGCTCATGTCGTTTCTGATACCTCCGCAGTGGAGGGTAGTCGCCGGCCCGCGGGGACCTTGACAGCCGGGCAGGAACCCTTCCGATGACTACGGTCCCACGACCCGAGCCGTTACGCGTATCGGGAGGTTCTTTGGCATCCTTCAGGTGTGGCGACTTCGGTGGGATTCGACCTGGACATGACACTTGCCGACACTCGGAACGGTATTGCTGCCGTCTATGACGAGTTGTCGGCCCGGCTCGGCGTGCCCATCGACAGCCGGAAGATCGTGACCAGGCTCGGCCCGCCGCTGGAGACGGAGCTGGCCAACTGGCTGCCCGCCGGGGAGATCGCGGCGGCGGCCGACCTCTACAGGGAGATCTATCCCGAGGTGGGGGTGCCCGTGCACGTCGCGATGGAGGGCGCGCACGAGGCCGTCGCGTGCGTCAAGTCGCGCGGCGGGCGGGTCATCGTGGTGACGGGCAAGAACCTGCGCGACGCGAGAAGCACGGTGCGGCGGCTCGGGCTCGACGTGGACGACGTGGTGGGCTCCGTTTTCGGCGCGGACAAAGGAACCGCGCTCACCGCTTTCGGCGCCGCCGCATATGTCGGCGACCATGTCGCGGACATCGAAGCCGCGCGGGCCGGAGGCGCGGTCAGCGTCACGGTCGCCACCGGCCCCTACACCACGGCCGAGCTGCGCGACCACGGGGCCGACGTGGCACTGGGCGACCTGACGGAATTTGCCGATTGGTTCGCCGGTTGGCAACGGAGTCGTGAACTCGTGTAATTCACCGGCATTTACCCGGTCGCTCTGCCGCGCTACGGGGCATAACCTACATCCATTCACCTAATCCACGACGTTCGAACGAGGTCCTCCTGTGCCGAGTGGCAAGGTCAAGTGGTACGACGCCGACAAGGGGTTCGGTTTCCTCACCCGCGACGACGGCGGTGAGGTCTTCGTGCATTCCTCCGCCTTGCCGGCCAACGCCGGGCCTCTCAAGCCCGGGCAGAAGGTCGAGTTCGGCGTGGCCGAGGGCAGGCGCGGCCAGCAGGCGCTCTCCGTGCGGATCCTGGAGCAGCCGCCGACGCTGGCCAAGACCAAGCCCAAGGCCAAGCGGAAGAAGCCGGACGAGATGGTGGTGATCGTCGAGGACCTGATCAAGCTGCTCGACGGGTTGTCCACGTCCTACCAGCGGGGCAAGCACCCTGAAGCCGCGCACGCGAAGAAGGTCGCGGTGGTGCTCAGGGCCGTCGCCGACGACCTCGACGTCTAGCTTCAGGGCGGGTTCGTCAGCGGTTTGGTGCGGTCGAGAGGCTCCGGCGGGGCGTACGGGGCCGTCTCGGCGTCCGCGGCGTCCTCCCGCGTCCGCGCCTTGGCCGCCCTGACGCGGGCGCGGCGCCGTACGACGAGCCAGCCCAGCGTGACGGTGAGCACGCACGCGAGCGTGACCAGCCCGGCCGCGCTGCTCTCGGTGAGCGACAGCCCGAGCCCGATCAGGCCGCCGAACACCCAGGCGAGCTGGAGGAACGCCTCGACCACGCCGAACGTCGACGAGCGCACCTCCTCGCCGATCTCGCGCTGCACGATCGCGTCCAGCGCGAGCTTGCCCAGCTCCTGGGCGAACGCGGTGACCAGCGAGATGGCCACCGCGGCCCAGAGCCCGAAGAGGATCGCGGTCACGGTGGCGGTCACCGCCGTCGTGGCGAGCGTCAGCAGGACGAGCAGGCCGGGCGCGTGGTTGCGGGTCCAGTTGGCGATCACCGCGCCGGCCAGGCCGCCCAGCCCGGCCGCGAGCGTCAGGACCGCGAGGGTCTTGGTCATGTCGAAGAACGGGTCGGGCGCGGGCGGCGCCAGCCACGGCACGACCTTGTCCTGCACCAGGAAGAGCAGGAAGAACAGCAGGAAGCCGGAGAACAGCCGGATGGCGACGTTGGCCCAGACCGCCTCGGCCACCGCCGGACCCACCTGGAGCAGCGTCCGCCAGCGCGGCGCCCTGCCCTCCTCGGGAGTCTCCTCCTCCAGGTCGGGCGAGTCGACGTGGCGCGGCAGCCGCACCGCGAACACCCCGGCGGCCAGGAACACCACCATGGCGACGCGCAGCATCGTGGCGCTGCCCAGCCAGAGCGTCAGCCCCGCCCCGACCGGCACCATCACGCCCGCCGTCACCAGTGAGAACAGCGCGACCCGCGCGTTCGCCGAGACCAGCGTGATGTCGGCGGGCAGCACGCTCGGCATGATCGCGGCACGCGACACGTTGTAGGCCTTCGACAGCACCAGCACGCCCAGCGCGCCCCCGAACAGCGTCAGCAGGTCCTGCGGGCCGACGGCCGCCGCCATCGCGAAACAGAGCAGGCCGCGGCCGAACAGCGTGCCGGCCATCACATAGCGCCGGCCCGACCTGAACCGGTCGAGGATCGGCCCCACGAACGGCGCGAGCAGCGCGAACGGCAGCATCGTGATGACCAGGTAGAGCGCCACCGGGCCGCGGGCCTCGCCGACGGGCACCCCGAAGAAGACGGTGCTGGCCAGCGCGACCGTGACGAGCGTGTCGCCGGCGCTGTGGCCGGCGGTCAGCTCGATCAGCCGGCCCAGGCCGGTGCGGTCGGCGCCGTTGGCGTGGGTGAGGCGGCGGGTGGCCCGGCCGACCGACCGCGCCGCGCCCGCGGTGGCCTTCCCGGCCCGCGCGGTGCCGCCGGCGGTCGCCTTGCCGGCACGCGCGGTAGCCCGGCCCGCGTCGGCGACGCCGCGCCCCACGCGCCGGGAGAGGTCGCGCGCTCGCTCCCAGCCTCCCTCCACGCTTACCAGTCTTACCCGATCGCCCCTCCAACCCTCACCCCCGCTTTCGCACCACTTGCGGTCATCTGTCGCGTCAGGACGCAAATCTTGTGGCGGAATCCGGTGTTTCGGGGAGGCGGCAGGCGGGAATGCGGGCTAGTCGGCCCCGGCACGGTCAGCCATGGGAGAGAATGAAGTGTGAGCGAACAGCACCTTTCGGCGGAGGCAGGCCGATGAGCCGTGCCAGGACCCGCTCCGCCGCGCCCGACCAGGCCTGTGTCGCCGCCGTTGACCTGGCACGCGACGCGGCCCAGGAGCTGGCGCGGCCGGGTGAGCCCGGCGAGCACCTGGGCTACGAGAGCGAGGGCGACCGGGTCGTCACCCACTACTTCGCCTGCCAGGACCGCGCCTATCGCGGCTGGCGGTGGGCCGTCACCGTCACCCGGGCGTCGCGGGCGAAGAAGGTGACGGTCAGCGAGGCCGTCCTGCTGCCGGGTTCCGGCGCGCTGCGCGCTCCCGAGTGGCTGCCGTGGAGCGAGCGCCTGCGCCCCGGCGACCTGGGCGTCGGCGACCTCCTGCCCACGCCGGAGGACGACGACCGGCTGGTGCCGGGTTTCGCCGAACTCGACGACGAGGCGGAGCAGCAGACGATTTTCGAGTACGGCCTGGGCCGGGCCCGTGTGCTCTCGGCCATCGGCAGAGACCGGACCGCCAGGCGCTGGCATTCCGGCGAGCACGGGCCGCACACACCGATCGCACACGCCGCTCCCGCGCAGTGCTCCACGTGCGGCTTCTACTGGCTGCTCGCGGGTGGGCTCCGGCAGCTGTTCGGGGTCTGCACTAACGAGTACGCGCCCGACGACGGCAAGGTGGTCGCCGCCGACCACGGCTGCGGCGCCCACTCGGAGGCGGCGGTGCTGCCGCCGCCCGTCGAGCAGGCCGTGCCCATCCTCGACGACCTGGGCTTCGACCTGATGGAGGAGGAGGCGGGCTCGGTCGGCGAATCCGACTCCGAAGAGCTCGGCCACTCCTGACGGTGCGGGCCGCTAGCCTACGGTGGCCCCGTACCGTTCGACCCCAGGATCGTGACCGATGACCGACACCTTTGGCACCGACCGGATGCGAGCCGCCGTGCTCGCCGCGTGGACGGCCTCGCCCGCCCGGTTCCGCGAGGACGCCAACGCCGAGGAGGACTTCGCGCTCGGCGGCTACCGCGACCGCCTGATCGTCGAGCTGGCGCAGAACGCCGCGGACGCGGCGCTGCGCGCGGGCGTGCCGGGGGTGCTCAGGCTGACGCTGCGCGGCGGCGTGCTGACGGCCGCCAACACCGGCGCGCCGCTCGACGCGACCGGCGTGGAGAGCCTGGCCACGCTCCGCGTGTCCGGCAAGCGTGACGAGGCGGGCGCCGCCGGGCGGTTCGGCGTCGGGTTCGCGGCCGTGGTGACGGTCTGCGACGAGCCGGTGATCGGCTCCCGCGGCGCCGGCTCGGTGCGCTGGTCGCGCGCGGAGACGGCCGAGCTGGTCGCCTCGGTGCCGGAGCTCGCGGGCGAGCTGGCCGCCCGTTCCGGCCACGTGCCGCTGCTGCGCCTGCCGTTCGAGGACGGCCCGCTCGACGTGCCCGACGGGTTCGACACCCTGGTACGCCTCCCGCTGAAGGACGACGCGTCGGCCCTGGCCGTCCGGCGCATGCTGGAGGAGGCGAGCCCGGCGCTGCCGCTGGGCATGCCCGCGCTGTCCGTGATCGAGATCGACCTCGACGGCGAGGTCCGCAGGGTCACCGCCGACGGCTGGCACGTCGTCTCCGAGTCCGGCGAGTTCGCGCCTGAGCAGGTGGCGGAGCTGTTCGCCGACCGGCCCACCGAGGAGCGGGCGCGCCCGTTCTGGTCGGTCCGCTGGGCGGTGCCGCTGACCGGCATCGGCGAGCCGGGGCCGCTGCCCGCCGCGGTGCCGCCGGTCGTGCACGCGCCGACGCCCAGCGACGAGCCGATCGACCTGCCCGCACTGCTCATCGCGTCGTTCCCGATGGCCACCGACCGCCGCCACGTGGCCAAGGGGCCGCTGGCCGACTTCCTGGTCGAGAAGGCCGCCGACGCCTACGTCCGGCTGCTGGAGGAGCTGCCGCGCACTCCCAAGCTGCTCGACCTGGTGCCTTCGTACATGGGCAAGGGCGAGCTCGACGCGCGCGTCCGCCGCGCCGTGCTCCAGCGCCTGCCCGACACGCCGCTGCTGCCCGCCCTGTCGGCGCCCGCGCCCGCCGTGCGGACGCCCTCGTTCGCCGACGCGGAGGTCTACGAGCCCGACGCCGAATGGCTGGTCGAGCACCCGTCGCGGGAGCCGGGCGAGGACGGCTGGGTCGTCTCGGGCCGCGAGGCCGCCGTGGTGGCCGGGTCGGGCGAACTGCTCGACGCCGTCGCCGCGTTCGTCCCCGGGCTGCTGCCCGCCGGCTGGCCCGCCCGGCATCCCGCGATGACCTCGCTGGGCGTGCGCAGGGTCGAGCTGTCCGACGTGGTCGACCTGCTTTCCGGCGAGGCGGTGGAGGGACGCGAGCCCTCGTGGTGGCGCTCGCTCTACGAGGTGCTGCCGGCCGACGACCCCGAGTCGCTCGGCGCGCTGCCGGTGCCGCTGGCCGACGGGCGGCTGGTGCGCGGCCCGCGCGGCACGCTGATCCTCACCGACGGCGGGTCCGCGCTCGACCTGACGCCGCTGGGGCTGCGCATCGTGCATCCGGAGGCCGCCCACCCCGCGCTGCTGCGGCTGGGCGCCGCCGAGGCCACCCCGCGCACCATCCTGGACGACCCGATCACCAAGGCCGCCGTCGCCCAGTCGCTCGACAACCCCGACGCGGGGCCGGTCGCGCACGCCGTGCTGTCCCTGGTCCAGGCGGCGGGGCTGGCACCGGGCGAGGCGCCGTGGCTGGCCGAGCTGGCGCTGCCCGGCGCCGACGGCGAGCTCTACCCGGCGGGTGAGCTGATGCTGGCCGAAGGGGCGCTCGCCGGGCTGCTGGAGCCCGACACCCACCTCGGCGTGGCCGCCCGCGAGCTGGAGGAGACCTACGGGCCGCGGGTGCTGGAGGCGGCGGGCGTGCTCGACGGGTTCGCCGTGGTGCACGACTCCGACGTGCTGCTCGACCGTGACGAGTGCGACCACGACCTCGACGGCGAGGACGAGTGGCTCGACCACGTGCTCGACCTGCTGCCGGAGCTGGACGTGCCGCCGGTGGTGCCGGAGTTCGCCGCCGTGCGCGATCTGGAGCTGGTCGCCGACTGGCCGGCGGCGCTGCGGCTGCTGACCCGCCCGCCGCTGCGCGCCGCTCTCCACCCGCTGCGGATCGAGGGCGTCGAGGTGCCCTCCTACACCGCCTGGTGGCTGGCCGGCCATCCGGTGCTGGGCGGGCGCAGGCCGCGCGAGCTGCGGCTGCCCGGCGCCGACCCGCTGCTGCAGGGCCTGTACGCGGACGCGCCGGAAGGGCTGGACGAGGGGGCGCTGGCCATGCTCGGCGTGCGCGGCACGCTCGCCGACCTGCTCGACTCCCACGGCGGCCCCGAGGAGCTGCTCGACCTCATGGCCGACGAGTCGATCGAGGTCGACCGGGCGCAGCTGCGTTCCCTGTGGGTGGCGCTGGCGGCGGTCGAGCCCGATCGGGTGGCGCCGCCGTCCCGGGTGCGGGCCGTGCTCGGCGGCGACATCGTGGTGGCCGCCGCCGAGGACGTCGTCGTGGTGGAGGCGCCCGACCTGCTGCAGCTGGTCACCGACCGGCCGCTGGTGCTCGCTCCCTACGACCTGGCGGAGTCCCTGTCGGAGCTGCTCGACCTGCCGCTCGCCGGCGAGGTGGCGGCCGGCGAGGTCACCACCGCCGGCGAGACCCGGCAGGTGCCGCCCCAGGTGCGCTCCCTGCTCCCGACGGCCCCCGAGACCTACGTCGAGCACGAGAAGCTGCTGGTGGACGGCGTGCCGTGCGCGTGGCGGTTCTTCGAGGGCGCCGTCCACTGCACCGGCCTCGACGGCCTCGCCCGCGGCCTGGCCTGGGCCACCGGCCAGTGGAACGACCGCCTAGCCGTGGCCGCCATGCTCCGCGACCCGTCCGCGGTCCCCCTGCTCCTGGCGGAGGCGGACCTGTCCTGATCTCCTGAAGAAGCGGACCGGTCCTGACTCCTGAAGAAGCGGGACCGGTCCTGAACTCCTGACGGAGGCGGACCGGTCCTGATCTCCTGGCGTCCTGGAAAGGGCGGGCGTGTGGCGACCCGACCCACGCCCGCTCTCCGGACCTACGGCGGGCCGGGCAGGCCGAAGGCTTGCTAACGGCGCCCAGCCCGAGGGGTTTCCCAAAAGAGGTTTTCAGTTTTTCACAAGGAAGAACCGGCGCGAACCCGGATCACGGCGGGTCATGCGGCGGGACAGGCGGCACCGGACTCGGGCATCGTGCCCTTCAACAGGTACGCGTCCACCGTGCGGACGACGCACGTGCTGCCGCTCAGGTAGGCGCCGTGCCCCTCGCCCTCGTAGGTGACCAGGACGCCGGTCTTGAGCCGGTCCGTCAGCGACACCGCCCATTCGTACGGTGTGGCGGGGTCGCCCTTGCCGCCGATGACGACGATCGGGGCCGAGCCGGTGGCGTCGATGTGCTTGGCCTCGTCGCTGCCCTCGGTGGGCCAGTGGGCGCAGGCGCCTGAGGTGCTCTCGACCGACATGATGGGGAAGATCTTCTCGACCTGCTCGTTGAGCGCGGCCATGTCGGCGGCTGTCGGCCGCTGGGAGGTGTCGGCGCAGCTGATGGCCTGGAGGCTGGTCATCATGGTCGAGTAGGTGCCGTCGGGCCTGCGGCCGGTGTAGCTGTCGGCCAGCGCCAGCAGGGTAGTGCCGTCGCCCTTGAGCGCCGCGGCGACGCTCTGCTCCAGCATCGGCCAGGTGGCCTTGGCGTACAGCGGGGTGATGACGGCGAACTGGGCCAGGCCGTAGGTGAGCTGCCGGTCGCCGACCTTGAGCGGCTTCTCCTTCAGGTCGTCCATCAGCGCTTCGACGGTCTGGCGCGCTTCGGCGGGGGACTTGCCGAGGTCGCAGCCCTGTGCGACGCAGTCCTTCGCGAACGCCTCGAAGGCCTGGGCGAAGCCCTTCATCTGGGTGAGCGCCCGCTGCTCGAAGGTGACGTTCGGGTCGTAGGCGGCGTCGAGCACGAACCGGCCGACCTTCTCGGGGAACTTGGTCGCGTACACCGAGCCGAGGTGGGTGCCGTACGAGAGGCCGAAGTAGTTGAGCTTGTCGTCGCCGAGCGCGTCGCGGATGCGGTCGAGGTCCTGGGCGGCGTTGACGGTGCCGACGTGCGGGAGCACCTTGCCCGAGTCGGCCTCGCAGGCGGCGGCGAACTCGCGGGCGGCCTTGTCGGGGTTCTCCCCGGCGGCCGGCGACATCAGCTCCTCCACCTTGCCGCCGCACTTGACGCCCGCGCTCCTGTCGACGCCGCGCGGGTCGAAGCTGACCAGGTCGTAGGCGCTGCCGGGGCCGGCGAAGGCCTGCCTGGCCAGCGCCAGCGTGTCGACGCCGGAGCCGCCGGGGCCGCCGAAGTTGAAGACGAGCGACCCGAGGCGGTCACCGGTGGCCTTGATCCGGATGAGGGCGAGGTCGATGGTGTCGCCGTCGGGCCGGCTGTAGTCGAGCGGCACGGCGAGCGTGCCGCATTCGAGGGCCGGTTCTGGGGCCATGGTCTTGCCGTCGGGCCCCATGAGGCCGGTGCACGCCTGCCACGCCACCGCCCCGGTGTCGCGCGCGGCCGGCTCCGCGGCGGGCTTCTCGGCGCCCGCGCAGCCGGTCGCCGCCAGGGCGAGCACGAGGGAGGTGAACAAGGTCCTTTTCATGCCATCAAGCATGGAAGGGGAGGCGTTTGCTCAGGTAGTGCAAGGAAACAGCAGTTCGGGGTGACTCCCGTAAGCGGCGCGGGATGACAGATGTCAGCGGCGGAGCCGGTGGACGAACCACATGCCGAAGAAGCCGAAGCCCACGCCGGTGAGACACGTCCAGATCCACCAGGAGTTCTCCGGGGCGGGCGGGAAGATCAGTAAGGCGACCAGGGCGATCGCCCAGAGGCCGGTGCCCACGGCGATGGTGGCGGTGTCGTTGGTCTCGATCGGCTCGGGGTCGGGGTGCCACTGCTGCGTCACAGCATCCAGCCTAGCTTCCAATCGCATCTCGATACGGTTACCAGCACTTTTGGCGAATCGTCCCAAGTGTCACAGTTCGCCCGTGAGTGACTCCCGTACCGCTATAGACCGGTATTTCTCCATTACCGAACGCGGCTCCACCGTCTCCCGTGAGGTGCGCGGTGGCCTGGCCACGTTCTTCACCATGGCGTACATCGTGGTGCTGAACCCGATCATCATCGCCAACGGCAAGGACATCCAGGGTGAGGTGATCGGCGACGGCACCACGCCCAACGTGGCGCTGGTGGCCGCGGGCACCGCCTTCGTGGCCGGTGTCCTGACCATCCTGATGGGTGTGATCGCCCGGGTGCCGTTCGCCCTGGCCGCCGGGCTCGGCCTGAACGCCTTCGTGACGTTCAACATCGCCCCGCTGATGACCTGGGAAGAGGCCATGGGCCTGATCTTCCTGGAAGGCATCGTGATCGGCATCCTGGTGCTGACCGGGCTCAGGGTCGCGGTGTTCCGTGCCATCCCGTCCCAGCTCAAGACCGCGATCAGCGTCGGCATCGGCCTGTTCATCGCGCTGATCGGGTTCGTCGACGCGGGCTTCGTGCGCCGGGTGGCCGCCGGGCCGCCGCTGGAGATGGGCATCGGCGGCAACCTGTCTTCCTGGCCGATCCTCGTCTTCGTCATCGGCCTGCTCGCCACCGCGGCGATGGTGGCGCGCAAGGTCAAGGGCGCGATCCTGCTCGGCATCGCCGGCACCACCCTCATCGCGATCGTCGTCGAGGCGCTGACCGGCTCGGGCGCCTCCTCGCCCGAGAACCCGGACGGCTGGCAGCTGAACGTCCCCGCCTGGCCCAGCGAGGTCTTCGGCTTCAACAACCCGCTCGTGCTGTTCGCCGAGTTCGACCCGTTCGGCGCGTTCAGCTCGGCCGGGCTGCTGCTCGCCGTGCTGTTCGTGTTCACCCTGCTCATCACCGACTTCTTCGACACCATGGGCACGATCGTGGGCGTCGGCCGCCAGGCGGACCTGGTCAAGGAGGACGGGACGCTGCCGCGTACCCGTGAGATCCTGCTCGTCGACTCGCTCGGCGCCGTCGTCGGCGGCGCAGGCTCGGTGTCGTCCAACACCACCTACGTCGAGTCGGCAGCGGGCGTCGGGGAGGGCGCGCGGACCGGCCTGGCGAGCGTGGTGACCGGCGCGCTGTTCCTGGTGGCGATCTTCTTCGCGCCGCTCGTCCAGATCGTGCCGTACGAGGCCGCGGCGCCCGCCCTGGTGGTGGTCGGCTTCCTGATGATGACCGCGATCCGCGACATCGACTGGACCGACTACGAGATCGCCATCCCGGCGTTCCTCACCATCGTGCTCATGCCGTTCACGTACTCGATCTCCAACGGCATCGGCGCCGGCTTCGTCTCGTACGTGCTCATCAAGGTGGTCCGCGGCAAGGCGCGCGAGATCCATCCGCTGATGTGGGCCGTCGCGGCGTTGTTCGTGCTGTACTTCGCGCTCGGCCCAATCAGGGTCATGCTCGGGCTCTGACCAGGAAGTACGGGCCGCCGTCCGCGAGGACGGCGGCCCGTTGGGTATCAATGGGTGAGACGGAATCTGGCTTGGGAAATTTCTTGACCGCGGCTATAGTTAGCAAAGGTAATGACACATGCTAACAAGACCTCAGTCCCAGATGGACCTGCGAAGCGACGCCGGTCTGGCTTCCGCGTTGCGCGTTTCCCTGGCCAGGCTCAACAGGCGGCTGCGCAGGCAGGCGGCGGCGCACCCGCTGACCCCCACCCAGTTCGCGACTCTGGCCGCCGTCGAGCGGCACGACGGGATAACCCCTGGCGAGCTGGCCGAGCTCGAAAAGGTGCAACCGCCCTCGATGACCCGCGTGATCGCCGGGCTGGAGGAGCGCGGCCTGGTGTCGCGCAGCCCGCACCCGAGCGACCGGCGCCAGGTGACCGTGACCGTGACCGACGCCGCCAGGAAGCTCCTGAAGGAGGAGCGGGCGCGCAAGGAAGCGTGGCTGACGCGGCAACTGAAGGAGCTGTCGCCGGAGGAGCGGGCGATTCTCCGTCAGGCGGCTCCGATCCTGGAGAAACTCAGCAGGATCTAGAGCCTGAAGAACCCAGGACCGGGATGTTCCGGTCGCTCAGCATTCGCAACTACCGCATGTTCGCCATCGGCGGCGCGGTCTCCAACGTCGGCACCTGGCTGCAGCGCACCGCCCAGGACTGGTTGATCCTCGACCTGACCAACGGCAGCGCCGCGGCCCTCGGCACCGCCACGGCTCTGCAGTTCCTGCCCATGCTGCTGTTCGGCATGTTCGGCGGCGTGCTGGCCGACCGCTACCCGAAGCGGCCCCTGCTCATCACCGCGCAGACGCTGATGGCCACGCTGGCCCTGGCGATCGGCGTGCTCACGATGACCGGCGCCGCCCAGGAGTGGCACGTCTACGTGATGGCCTTCACGCTCGGCATGATCTCCTGCGTCGAGGTGCCGACCCGGCAGGCGTTCGTGGTCGAGATGGTCGGCAGGGACGACCTGCCCAACGCGATTGCGCTCAACAGCTCCAGCTTCAACCTGGCCCGCGTCGTCGGCCCGGCCGTCGCCGGCATGCTCATCTACATGCTGGGCGGCACCGGCCCGCTGTTCCTGATGAACGCGCTCACGTTCGCCGCGGTCATCTCCAGCCTGGTCTTCATGCGGAAGGCCGAGCTGCATCCGTCGGACCCGGTGCCCAGGGCCAAGGGGCAGCTGCGCGAGGGGCTCAGGTACGTGCTGCGCCACGAGAAGCTGCTGATGCCGATCCTGCTGATCGCCTTCGTGTCGATGTTCTCGCAGGCGTTCTCGATGTCGATCGCGCTCATGGCCCGCGAGGAGTTCAAGGCGGGGGCCAACTCGTTCGGCCTGGCCTCCAGCATGTTCGCCGTCGGCGCGCTCGCCGGGGCGCTGCTGGCCGCCCGCAGGGTCACGATCTCGCGCAGGATGCTGTTCGGTGGGGCGATCGGCTTCGGCGTGTTCCAGATCGCGGCCGGGCTGGCTCCGTCCTACCTGTTCTACCTGGTGCTGCTGGTGCCCGCCGGCGTCGCGCTGATAACGGTCAACACCGCTGCGAACGCCGCCGTCCAGCTCGCCACCTCGGCCGAGATGCGCGGCCGCGTCATGGGCATCTACATGCTGGTCTTCGTCGGCGGCTCGCCCATCGGGGCGTCGCTGGTCGGCTGGCTGTCGGAGCTCGGCGGGCCCAGGGCCGGCGCCGTCCTGGCCGGCGGGTTCGTGCTGGCCGGCACCGCGATGGCCGTCCTGGTCACCAGGACGATCACCGGGCGGGTGGCGCGGCGGCGGGCGGTGCCTGCCACCACCTGAGGCGGGACACACTGGGGGTATGAGGCTCTTCGCGGCCGTGTTGCCACCCGACGAGGTGCTGGACGAGCTCGAACGCGCGATCGCCCCGCACGTCGGGCAGGTGCCGGAGCTGCGCTGGCCGGACCGCGCCACCTGGCACGTCACGCTGGCCTTCTTCGGCGAGGTGCCCGAGCGGGCGCTGCCCGACCTGCGTGCCCGCCTGGCCCGCGCCGCCGGCCGCCACCCGGTGCCGGCCCTGGCCTTCACCGGGTTCGGCGCGTTCTCGTCCGTACGGCGCGCGCGGGTGTTCTGGGCGGGCCTGTCGGGCGACTCGATGGTCCGGCTGGTCGACTCCGTCAGGGCCGCCGGCCGGCGGGCCGGCGCCGCGAACATCGACGAGAAGCGCTTCCATCCGCACCTGACGCTCGCCAGGGCCAAGGCCGAGACCGACCTCCGCCCGCTCGTCGACTCGCTGGCCGGATTCACCGGCTCGACGTGGCGGGCGGAGACGATCCGGCTGTTCATGAGCGAGCCGGGGCCGCGGGTGAGGTACGAGTCACTGGACGAGTGGGCGCTCGCACCCGCGTCGCCCGGCTAGGCTCCTGGGCGTGGACCGTCCTCGTTCCTGGCTGCTGCCCCTGGTGCTCGGCCTCCTCATGCTCATCGTGATCGTCGGCGCGCTGGTGACCTGACGCCCTACCAGGCGTAGTCCTCCGGCGCGGTGCGGTGGCCCGGGAAGATCTCGTCCAGCTTGGCCAGCGCCTCGTCGTCGAGCTCGATCTCGAGCGTGCGCATGGTGCCGTCGAGCTGCTCCAGGGTGCGCGGGCCGATGATCGGCGCGGTCACCGCGGGCTGCTTCAGCAGCCAGGCCAGCCCGACGTGCGCGGGGTCCTCGCCCAGCTCGTCGCAGAGCTTCTCGTACCGCTCGATCTTGTCGCGGTGCTTCTCCAGCTCCGTGAGCATGCGGTCGGCGGCCGAGCGGCCCTTGTCGATCTTGCGCAGGACGCCGCCGAGCAGGCCGCCGGCCAGCGGGCTCCACGGGATGACGCCCAGGCCGTAGTCCTCGCACGCGGGCAGCACCTCCAGCTCGACCGCCCTGGTCAGCAGGTTGTAGTGGCTCTGCTCGCTGACGAGGCCGAAGAAGCCGCGCCGGGCCGCCGTCTCCTGCGCCTTGGCGATGTGCCAGCCGGCGAAGTTGGACGAGCCGACGTACAGGATCTTGCCCTGCTGGCGCAGCACCTCCATCGCCTCCCAGAACTCGTCGAACGGCGTGCGCCGGTCGACGTGGTGGGCCTGGTAGATGTCGATGTAGTCGGTCTGCATGCGCTTGAGCGAGGCGTCGCAGGCCCGGCGGATGTTGAGCGCCGACAGCCTGCTCTCGTTGGGCCAGTCGCCCATGTCGCCGTAGAGCTTGGTGGCGATCACCGTTCTCTCACGGCGGCCGTCTCCCTGGGCGAACCACCGGCCCAGGATGTTCTCGGTGATGCCCTCGCCCTTCTTCCAGCCGTAGACGTTGGCCGTGTCGAAGAAGTTGAGGCCCAGCTCGTGAGCCCTGTCCATGATCGCGAACGAGTCTTCTTCGGAGGTGTGCGGGCCGAAGTTCATGGTGCCGAGGCAGAGCGGGCTGACCCGGAGGCCGCTGCGCCCGAGGTTCACGTAGTCCATGCTTTCCACACTAGGTACCTGGAGTGCGCTCCAGGCCATAGGGTTGGGGCCGTGTTCTCGGGGCTGGTGCGCGCTTCGGTGCCGCTGTTCCTCTCGATGGTCACCAACCTGCTCGGCTCGGTCGTGGTCACCGCCGTGCTCGGCCGCCACGCCACCGTCACGCTCGCCGCCTTCGCCGTCATGACCGCCGTGCTCACCCCCGCGTCCACGGCCGTCGCGGGCGCGTTACGCGGGCTCGCGCCGTTCGTCGCCCCGCACCGCGACGACCCCGACGCGGTGCTGCCGGTGCTGCGCGACGCCCGGTGGCTGAGCCTGTTCGTGGGCCTGGCGGGCGCGCTGGCGGTGCTGGGCGTGCCCGCGCTGGCCGGGGCCGCCGGGGTGCCCGCCGAGGTGGTGGCCGAGCTGGGGGTGCTGCCCTGGCTGCTCGCCCTCTACCTGGTGATCTACGCCGCGGGCGGCGGCGCAACCGCCGTGCTGGTGGCCATCGGGCGCAGCCGGGGCGTGCTGTGGGCGAGCCTGGCGAGCACGGCGGTGATGATCGTGCTGGCCGTCGCGCTGGTGCCGCCGCTCGGGCTGACCGGTGTCGGGGTGGCCTGGACGTTGTCGGGGCTGACCCTGGTCGGCGTCGGCGACCTGGCGCTGCGCCGGGCCCTTGGCCGTCCGGTCGGCCGGGGCAGGCCGAGGCCGCGGGAGATCGCCCGGCTGGCCGCGGTGAGCCTGCCGCTGGCGGCGACGGTGCTGATCAAGTTCGGCGCGCTGGGCGTGATCACGTTCGCGGCCGGCATCACCGGCGCCCGCGACGCCGCCGCGCACGCGGTGCTGGCCACGCTCACCGGGTTCATCGTGCTCGCCGCCATGGCGGTCGGGCAGGCGTCGGTGCCCGAGGTGTCGCGCGCCGCCACCGTCGCCTCGGCGCGCCGCGCCAACCGCGCCGCGGCCCTGCTCGCCGTCGGCGGCACCACGCTCGCCGCGCTGACGCTGCTGGCGCTGGGCGGCCCGGTGCTGGGGCTGTTCACCGGCGATCCCGCCGTGCGCGGCGTGGCGCTGGCGCTCCTGCCGCTCATGCTGCTGTCCTCGATGGCCGACTCGGTCCAGGCCGTGCAGGGCTTCGGCCTGACGGGGCTGAAGCGGACGGGGGCCAGCCTGGCGTACTTCGCCGCCGGCTACGGGCTGCTCGCGCTGGCCGCCGTGCCCGTGGCCGCGACCTGGGGGGTCACCGGGCTGTGGGTCGCCATGCTCGTGGGCAACCTGCTGCTGGCCGTCCTCCAGGCCACCGGGTTCCACCGGCACAGCGCGCGGGTGGGCGGTGCCGGCCGCGCCGATGCAGGGCGGTTGGGCGGTCGCTGCCGGACGAATGGCTGATGTACGTGCGGCGGGTTCCTGGGCTCGGCGGCCGGGGATGCGTGGCGGTTGGGGCATGATGGCGGCGTGGGGGGACTGCTGATCAGGATGCTCGGGGTGGCGCTGGCCGCCCTGGCCGTGCTGCCTCCGGCGGCGGCCGCGGCCGACGACGGGGAGCGGTTGTTCACCTTCCGCGACCCGCGCATCACCGAGTCCAGCGGGCTGGCCGTCTCGCCCACCCACGACGACGTCTACTACACCCACAACGACAGCTCGGCGCAGCCGGAGTTCTACGCGGTCGGGGCCGACGGCAGGACCAAGGCCACCTTCCGGCTGCGGGGGGCCGAGGCGCGAGACTGGGAGGCCATGGCGGCGGTCAAGGACCCCGAGACCGGGCGCGGGGTGCTGTGGTTCGCCGACATCGGCGACAACCTCGACGGGGCGTGGCCCGACGTCTCCGTCTACAAGGTGATGGAGCCGCGCACGCTCGCCGACGCCACCCTGCCCGCCGTCCGCTACCGGTTCCGCTACGCCGACGGGGCCAGGAACGCCGAGGGCATCATGGTGAACCCCAGGACCGGACGGCTCCACGTCGTGACCAAGGAGTTCGCCGGCGGGGTCTACGTCGCCCCCAAGAAGCTGCGTACCGACAGGACCAACACGCTGCGCAGGATCGGGAGCGCGCCGATCATGGCCACCGACGCCGCGTACGCGCCCGACGGCTCGTCGTACGTGATCCGCACGTACTTCTCCGCGACCCTGTACGAGCCGTCCGGCAAGATGATCGCCAAGGTGCCGATGCCGGAGCTCAGGCAGGCCGAGTCCATCGCGTACACCCGGGACGGCACGGCCCTGCTGACCGGGTCGGAGGGGGTGCGCAGCCCCGTCCACAGGGTGCCGTTGCCGGCCGCCGCGACGCCCACGCCCTCGCCCACGCCGTCCGAGCGGCCCCGCGCGCAGGGCACCACCGCGGCGGCCGAGCAGGCGGGCGGCGGGCTGACAGGGCTGAACGTGCTGATCTGGCTGGGGGCGGCGGCGCTGGCGATCGGCGCCATCACGTTCCTGGCGCGCATCACGCGCTGAGGGCCGCTACGGACGCATGCCGGCGGTGAACATGTCGCCGCGCAGGGCCCGCTCGACGGCCTCGATCGAGCGGGCCAGGCGCACCAGGCGGGGGCCCTCCTGGCGGTAGGTGTCGAGGACCGCCTCGATGGCGTGCGGCGGCAGGTGGCCCTTGAGGTCGACCGCCGCCCCCCGGTAGCCCGCGCGGGCCGCCTCGACCGCGGAGCCGACGTGGTGGCGGGCCATCCGGGCGAGCGCGACCGGATGCCGCCTCAGCACCTCGTAGGCCCGGTAGTCGGGCGGTACGGCGTCGAGGAGCCAGGCGACGGCCGACCTCTCCCAGTCGGGCACGCTGGGCGGTCGCACCTCGGCGGGCCATTCGGGCGGGACATACATGCCTTCATCGTACTCACGTTCGATTCGCCTCCCTAGGGCGAGGTGGACGCCCCGTTTTGGATACATTCACCACGTGACGGAGAAGATCGGAGTCGTGGGGGCCGGGATCGTCGGCCTGGCGGTCGCTCGCGAACTGGCCGCCACCAGGGGCGCCGAGGTGACCGTGCTGGAGAAGGAGGGCCGCGTCGGGGCCCACCAGACCGGCCACAACAGCGGGGTCGTGCACGCGGGCATCTACTACCCGCCCGGCTCGCTGAAGGCCAGGCTCTGCCGCGAGGGCGTGGCGCTGCTGAAGGATTACTGCGCGCGGCACGCGCTCCCGTACGAGGAGGTCGGCAAGCTCGTGGTGGCCGCCACCCGGGCGGAGCGGCCGCGGCTGGCCGCGCTGGCGGAGCGGGCCAGGGCCAACGGCGTGCCCGGCATCACCGAGCTGGACGCGCTCGGGCTGCGCGAGGTGGAGCCGCACGCGGTCGGCGTGGCGGCGATCCACTCGCCGCACACCGCGATCGCCGACTTCCCCGCGGTCGCGCGCCGGCTCGCGCTCGACGTGGCGGAGCTGGGCGGCTCGGTACGGCTGCGGCATCCGGTCAGGGGCATCAGGGAGACGTCCAGGGGCGTGGAGGTGGTGGCGGGGACGGGCAGGTTCGCCTTCGACCGGCTGGTGGTCTGCGCCGGGCTCGGCACGGACGCGGTGGCCGCGATGGCGGGCCGGCCGGGCTCGGTGCGCATCGTGCCGTTCCGCGGCGAGTACTACGCGCTCCGGGGGGCGGCGAGGGACCTGGTGCGCGGGCTCATCTACCCGGTGCCCGACCCGCGCTACCCGTTCCTCGGGGTGCACCTCACCCGGCACGTCGGCGGGGAGGTGCTGGTGGGGCCGAACGCGGTGCTGGCGGGCGCGTACGAAGGGTATACATGGCGAAATTTTCGTAATTTTCCTCAGATTCTCGCCTGGCCCGGCACCCTCCGCCTGGCCCGCCGCCACTGGCGCACCGGCGTCAAGGAGGTCTACGGCTCGCTGGTCAAGAGCGCCTTCACCGAGGCCGCGCGCCGCTACGTCCCCGAGCTCACCGCCGATGACCTGCGGCGCGCCGCGGGCGGCGTGCGCGCGCAGGCGGTGGCGCGCGACGGCTCGCTGGTGGACGACTTCGCGGTGGACGTGCACGGGAACGTCGTCCTCGTACGGAACGCGCCTTCCCCCGCTGCCACGTCGAGCCTGGCCATCGCCCAGCACATTGCCGGAATTGTTCCGGCACCCTCCCGATGAGTGCATCCTTGATGGTGATGGAAGCGCGCCTGTTGATCGTCGAAGACGACCCGAACATCCTCGAACTCCTCGCCGCGAGCCTGAGGTTCGCGGGCTTCGACGTGTCCACCGCCAAGAGCGGCGCCGACACGGTCGCCGCGGTCCAACGGCAACGCCCGGACCTCGTGGTGCTCGACGTCATGCTGCCCGACCTGGACGGCTTCGAGATCGTGCGGCGGCTGCGGAGCGGCGGCATGTACACGCCCGTGGTTTTCCTGACGGCCAAGGACGAGACCGAGGACAAGATCCGCGGGCTGACGATCGGCGGCGACGACTACGTGACCAAGCCGTTCAGCCTGGAAGAGGTCGTGGCCAGGATCCACGCCGTGCTCCGCCGTACCAGCGGCGACGCGCAGCCGCCACCGCCCAGGCTGACGTTCGCCGACATAGAGCTGGACGAGGAGAGCCACGAGGTGTGGCGCGGCGGCCACGCCGTCGCGCTGTCGCCGACCGAGTTCAAGCTGCTGCGCTACTTCATGACGAACGCCGGACGGGTGCTGTCCAAGCCGCAGATCCTCGGCCACGTGTGGGACTACGACTTCCGCGGCGAGGTCGGCATCGTCGAGTCCTACGTCTCGGTGCTCCGCCGTAAGATCGACAATCGCAGTCCGCGGCTCATCCACACCCTGCGCGGCGTCGGATACGTCCTGCGGTTGCCGCCGAGCGGCTGATGGCCAGGTCGGGCCGGCTGCCGCTCCGGATCAAGCTCATGGCCTCGATGCTGGCGCTGCTCGGCATCGGCATGTCGTTCATCGGCGTGGTGAGCGTCTCGGTCCTGCACGGCTACCTGATGGACCGCGTCGACGGCCAGGTCAACCTGATCTCGGTACGGGTCCAGAAACGGCTGATCATCGACGCCGAGCGGCGCGAGCAGGGCAGGCAGACGTCCGAGAAGCCGCTGCTCATCGAGTCGGACACGATCGTGCTGCTGCGCGACCCGTACGGCGGGCTGACCCCCGCCCAGGGCGACCGCGACGTCGACCAGAAGCCCAAGCCGCAGCTGGAGGACTCGCCGGGGCCCGGCGTCTACACCGCGCCCGCCGTGAGCGGCCCCGGCGAGTGGAGGGTGCGCGAGACCGCCACCCCGTACGGCACGTTCGTGGTCGCCACCGACCTGACCGAGGTCAACGAGATCACCCGGCGGCTCGTCTTCATCGAGCTGCTGGGCGGCGGCGGCATCGTGCTCATCCTGGCCGTGGTGGGCGTCACCATCGTGCGGCGCAGCATGCGGCCGCTGGTCGAGATCGAGCGCACCGCCGGCACCATCGCCGCGGGCGAGCTGGGCCGCCGGGTGCCCGACGGCGACTCGCGCACCGAGGTCGGGCGGCTGGCCACGGCGCTCAACGGGATGCTCGCCCAGATCGAGAGCGCGTTCGCGGCGCGCTCGGCCTCGGAGGAGGCCGCCAGGCGTTCCGAGGACCGGATGCGGCAGTTCGTCACCGACGCCTCGCACGAGCTGCGCACCCCGCTCACCTCGATCCGCGGCTTCGCCGAGTACGCCCGCCAGAACCCCGGCGCCGACCCGGCCGAGCTGATGCAGCGGGTGGAGAACGCGGCCGGCCGGATGACCCTGCTCGTGGACGACCTGCTGCTGCTCGCCCAGGTGGACCAGCACCGCCCGCTCAAGATGCGCCCGGTGGACATGCTGGCGCTGGCAGCCGACGCGGTGCAGGAGGCGCGCATCCTCGCCCCCGACCGGCAGATCGACCTGGACGTCGTCGGCGGCGCCGCGCTCATCGTCTCCGGCGACGAGGTGCGGCTGCGCCAGGTGGTCGGCAACCTGACCTCCAACGCGCTCATCCACACCGAGGAGGGCACCCCGATCACCGTGCGGGTCGGCGCCGGCGACGGGACGGTCTTCCTGGAAGTGGCCGACAAGGGGCCCGGACTCAGCCCCGACCAGGTGGACCGGGTCTTCGAGCGCTTCTACCGGGCCGACTCGGCCAGGTCCAGGCGGCGTTCGGGCGAGGACCGGGGCAGCGGGCTCGGCCTGGCCATCGTGCAGGCGCTCGTGCAGGCGCACGGCGGCACGGTCGTGGCGCGGAGCGCGCCCGGCGAGGGCGCCACCTTCCGGGTCGAACTCCCACTCGCCTTGGAGTGAGCCTTCAGCGTTTCCTCAGGTCACTGGGCCACCCTGAGAGGGTGAGCAAACCCGAGGCGCTGATCATGGTGGTGGACGACGAGCCCAGCATCAGGGACCTGCTCTCGGCGAGCCTGCGTTTCTCCGGGTTCGAGGTGGTCACCGCCGCCGACGGCAACGAGGCCGTCGAGGTCGCCAAGCGGACCGGCCCCGACCTGGTGGTGCTCGACGTCATGCTGCCGGACCTCGACGGGTTCGAGGTGGCCAGGCGGATCGACGCGCCGGTGCTGTTCCTGACCGCCCGCGACGCCACCGAAGACAAGATCGCCGGGCTGCGGGTGGGCGACGACTACGTGACCAAGCCGTTCAGCCTGGAGGAGGTCCAGGCGCGCATCCGCGCGGTGCTGCGCCGCACCCGGGGCGAGGGCGCGCCCGCGAGCCGGCTCAAGGTGGCCGACCTGGAGCTGGACGAGGAGGCGCGCGAGGTGTGGCGGGCCGGCCGCCAGGTGCGGCTGTCGCCGACCGAGTTCAAGCTGCTGCACTACTTCATGGCCAACGCCGGCCGGGTGGTGTCGAAGGCGCAGATCCTCGACCACGTGTGGAACTACGACTTCGGCGGCGACGCCGGGGTGGTCGAATCGTACGTGTCCTATCTCCGGCGCAAGGTCGACGACGTGGAGCCGCGGCTCATCCACACGCTGCGCAGCGTCGGATACGTGTTAAGGGAGCCGCCCTCGGGCTAGCTTGACGGTATGGACCTGTTGAGCGCGCTCCAGCGACTGCGCGGGACGCTGGACCGGGAGCTGTTCCCGCTGGCGATCGGCGAGGCGGCGGGCGACCGGCGCGCGCTCAAGGAGCTGACCGGCCAGCTCGACGACTACCTGCTGCCGCGGCTGCGGGCGATCGACGCCCCGCTGCTCGCCGTGGTCGGCGGCTCCACCGGGGCGGGCAAGTCCACGCTGGTCAACTCGCTGGTCGGGGCCGACGTGGCCGAGCCGGGGGTGCTGCGGCCGACCACGCTGGTGCCGACCCTGGTCGCCAACCCGGCCGACCGCGACTGGTTCATGGGCCAGAACGTGCTGCCCGGCATGTCCCGCGCCACCGGCTCCGGCCCCGGCGCGCTCCGGGTGGTGACGTCCGAGGCGCTCGGCGCCGGGCTGGCGCTGCTGGACGCGCCGGACATCGACTCCGTGGTGACCGCCAACCGCGAGCTGGCCGCGCAGCTCCTGGCCGCCGCGGACCTGTGGCTGTTCGTCACCACCGCCGCCCGCTACGCCGACGAGGTGCCGTGGAGCTTCCTGCGCACCGCCCGCGAGCGCAGCACCGCGCTCGCCGTCGTGCTCGACCGGGTGCCTGCCGAGGCCGCGGGGCCGGTCGCCCGCGACCTGGAGCGCCTGCTGACCGAGAACGGGCTCGACGGCACCCGCCTGTTCACCGTGCCCGAGGCGCCGCTGCCCTCGGAGAAGGCCCGCCTGCCCGCCGACGCCGTCGCCCCGATCGCCGCCTGGCTCTCCGGGCTCGCCGCCGACGCCGCCGAACGCGCCCGCGTCGTACGGCAGACGCTGTCGGGCGCGCTCGACAGCCTCGCCGTCCGCGTCCCCGCGCTGGCCGGCGCGGTCGAGCGGCAGGAGGCCGGCTTCGGCACGCTGCGCGACGTGGTCGACGGCGCCTACGCGGGCGGGATGGCGGACTTCGACGAGGGCATGCGCGACGGGTCGCTGCTCCGCGGCGAGGTGCTGGCCCGCTGGCAGGACTTCATCGGCACCGGCGACTTCATGCGCTCCCTGGAGAGCCGGGTGGGGTGGCTGCGCGACCGGATCGTCGGCTTCTTCACCGGCCAGGTGCCCGAGAACCGGCTCAGGGACGCGCTGGAGAGCGGCGTCGAGGCGCTCATCAGGGGATCCGCCGACGCCGCCGCCGAGCGGGCGCTCGAAGGCTGGTCGGCCGCGCCCGGCGGCGCCGGGCTGCTCGACCGGCTCGGCGCGATCGAGTCGGCCCGGCTCGGCCGCGCCGCCCCCGACCTGGGCAAGCGGACCGAGCTGGCGGTGCGCGGCTGGCAGGAGTTCGTGCTCGACCTCGTACGGGAGGAAGGCGCGGAGAGGCGGACCACGGCGCGCGCGGCGTCGTTCGGCGTGAACGGGGCGGGGCTGCTGCTGATGCTGGCCGTGTTCGCCTCGACGGGCGGGCTGACCGGGATCGAGGTGGGGATCGCGGGCGGCACCACCGTGCTGTCGCAGAAGCTGCTGGAGGCGATCTTCGGCGACCAGGCGGTGCGCACGCTCACCATCCGCGCCCGGGAGGACCTGCGGGAGCGGGTGCGGGGGCTGATGGACGAGGAGGCGGCCCGTTTCCTGTCCGTCCTGGAGCCGCTGGAGCCGTCGCGCGGCACGGCCACCGCCCTGCTGGACGCGGCCCGTACGATCCGCGACCACCGGACGGAGCTCCCATCTGGTCGGCGGGACCGTGACCTGGAGGGCCCGCCCTCCGAGAAGGCCCGCCCCGCGGCCGACCCGTCCGGGACGGGGCTCCCTCCCGAGGGTGGCCCCGACCCGTCCGGGACGGGACCCCGGGAGTCTCCCGGCGGTGGTTCTGAGGCGGGCGGCGCGGAATTCCGGGAGTCTCCCGGCGGTGGTTCTGAGGCGGGCGGCGCGGGACTCCGGGAGTCTCCCGGTGGTGGTTCTGATCCTGGCGGGTCGCCGCGGGCGCGGACGTCCGAGGGAGGGGACGGGCGGTGAAGCTGCTACGCCGCAAGGAGCGGCCTTCGCTGGACTCGCGGCTGGCCGCGCTGCTGGAGGCGGCCGAACTGGGCGAGGGGCGGCTGCCGGCGGAGGCCGTCGCGGCGGCGCGCGCGGTGGCCGACCGGGCGGGGGCGCGGCGCCGGCTGTCCGTCGAGCACACGGTGGCCGCGCTCGCCGGGGCGACCGGCAGCGGCAAGTCGTCGCTGTTCAACGCCATGACCGGCACGGACCTGGCCGCCGTCGGCGTCACCCGGCCCACCACGTCGACCGCCCAGGCGGCGCTGTGGGACGGCGCGGGAGCCGGGCCGCTGCTCGACTGGCTCGACGTCCCGCACCGCCACTCCGCGTCCGCCGTCGACGACCTGTCCGGCCTGGTCCTGCTCGACCTGCCCGACCACGACTCGATCCGGCTGTCCCACCGGCTGGAGGTGGACCGGCTGGTGGAGCTGGTCGACCTGCTGGTGTGGGTGCTGGATCCGCAGAAGTACGCCGACGCCGCCATCCATGAGCGCTACCTGCGACCGCTGGCGGGGCACCGGGACGTCATGGTGGTCGTGCTCAACCAGATCGACCGCCTCCCGCCGGGCGCGGCGGACCGCTGCCTCAAGGACCTGCGCCGCCTCCTCGACGCCGACGGCCTCACCGGCGTCCCGGTCCTCGGAGTGTCGGCCCGGACGGGCGCCGGCCTGGCCGAACTGCGCACCCTCCTGTCCACCCGGGTCGCGGACCGCGCCTCCTGGTCCGCCCGCCTCGCCGCCGACGTCACCACCGCCGCCAGCCACCTGACCACCGCCTCGTCGGCCCTTCCCCGTACGAGCGGTCACACTTCCGGCGGCCCGCGCGGACGGACCGAAGGGTCTGCCGGAGAAGGGACGCTCGCCCTTGACACGGGACCGGCCGACGGCGCCGTACCCCCGGACGCACCGCACCATCAGGCCGAGACCGGCTCCTGGGCCGGGATCGAGGCCCGAGGAGGTGGCGGGCCGCTGAGAAGCGCGCCGGACGGGCAGGCGGCGTTGCCGGCGGTGTCCGGAGACATCACGGGGCTGGAAGGGCGCCTGGTGGCCGCGCTGTCGCGGGCCGCCGGGGTGCCGGTCGTGGTGGAGGCCGTGGCGAAGGGGCACCGGCACCGGGCCGTGGTCGCCACCGGGTGGCCCGTCACCCGGTGGGTGCGGCGGTTCCGGCCCGACCCGTTGCGGCGGCTGCGGATCGGGGTGGCCGCGCCCGCGTCCTCCCCGGACCGCGAGTTGGTGGGCCGCACCTCCGTACCCGAGGCGTCCGCCGTGCAGCGGGCGCAGGTCGAGACCGCGATCAGGGACGTCGGCGAGTCGGCCGCCGCCGGGCTGCCGGGCGCGTGGGCGGCGTCAGTGCGGCAGGCGGCGCGCTCGCGCTCGGCGGAGCTGGCCGACGCCGTGGACAAGGCCGTCGGCCGCACCTCCCTGGGAGCGACCCGGCGGCCCCGCTGGTGGCGGGCGGTGAACGTGTTGCAGTGGCTCGTGTTCGCGGCCCTGCTGGCGGGGGCGCTCTGGCTGGGCGGGCTGTTCGCGCTGGGCTACCTGCGCCTGCCCGAGCCGCCCCTGCCGACCGCGGGCGAGGTGCCCTGGCCGACCGTGCTGCTGCTCGGCGGCGCGCTGGCCGGGGTGCTCATCGCCCTGCTGTCCAGGGTGGCCGCCTGGCTCGGCGGCCGTCGCCGCGCCCGCAAGGCTTCCAAGGCGCTGCGCGAGGCCATCGGCAGGGTGGGGCAGGAGTACGTGCTCCAGCCCGTCGAAGAGGAACGCGACCGCTACACCCGCTTCGCCGACGCCGTCACCCGGGCGGGCTGAGGATGTCACATCCGCGGTGCCTTTTCCTTCTCATGATGTGAGGAAAGGGGAGGAACGTGACGAAGAAGATCGTGGTGGTCGGCGGCGGGCTGGCCGGGCTGGTGGCGGCCGTCGTCTGCGCGGAGGCGGGGGCGGAGGTGACGCTGCACGAGGCGCACAGGACGCTCGGCGGGCGGGGGCGGGCGATCGCCGGGCCGTACCTGGTTCATGAGGGCGCTCACGTGTTCTACGCCGACGGGCCGCACTGGGCGTGGTTGCGGGAGCGGGGCCTGGTCGACGGGCTGGGCAGACCGGCGGTGCGTGATTACCGGATGGGGTTCGTACGGGACGGCCGGATGCGGCTGCTGCCCCCGGCGGGGTTCCTGCGGATGATGGCGACGGGGCCCAGGACGGCGCCGGTCGAGATGGACTTCCACACCTGGGCGTCCAGGTCGTACGGCGAGCGCACGGCCCGGGTGGCCGCCAACGCGATCAGCGTGGTGACGTACGACGCCGACACGGGGCGGTTGTCGGCGGCGTTCGTGTGGGGTCTACTGCGCCGGGTGTTCACCCCGCGCCTGCCGGCGGTCCGGTGGGTGATCGGCGGCTGGCAGGCGGTGATCGACCGGCTCGCCGCCCGCGCCCGCGACCTCGGCGTACGCGTCGAGCTGGGCTCTCGCGTGACCGAGCTGCCGGGAGAGCCGACGATCGTCGCGACCGAGCTGTCGTCGGCGCGGCTCCTGCTCGGCGACGACACGCTGCGCTGGGAGAGCGGCGACTGCGTGATGCTGGACCTGGCCGTGCGCTCGGCACGGGGCGACCGCTTCATCTGCTGGGACCTGGACGACGGCGGCTTCCACGAGAGCTACTCCATGCAGGACCCCACGGCCGCGCCCCAGGGGGAGACGCTGTTCCAGATCGACATGCCGATCCGCCGCGGCGAGACCAGGGCCGAGGCGACCCGGCGGGTGGAGGCGCTGGCCGATCTGGCGGTGCCCGGCTGGCGCGGGCGCGTGACCTGGCGGCGCTCCGGCGCGGCCAGGCACCGTACGGGCGCGCTCGACCTGCCCGGCATGACCTGGCGCGACCGTCCCGCGATCGACCGGGGCCACGGCGTGTTCCTGGCGGGCGACATGGTGGCGGCGCCCGGGATGCGCGGCGAGATCTCCGTCAACAGCGCGATCACGGCCGCCGGGCACGCCCTGCGCGCGCTGCGCGTCGGCGAGCACGCCGCCCGATGACCGGCGACCCCTTTCACACGCACCGCAACCTGCTGTTCAGCATCGCCTTCGACATCCTGGGCAGCGCCGGCGACGCCGAGGACGTGGTGCAGGAGACCTGGCTGCGCTGGCATGGCGTGGACCACGCCCGGGTGGACAACCCCCGCGCCTACCTTGTCCGCGTCGTCACCCGCCTGGCCCTGGACGAACGCGACCGCCTCCACCACGAGTACGTCGGCCCCTGGCTGCCGGAGCCCGGCCCGGACCCGGTCGAGGACGTGGCCCGCGCCCAGGAGGTGACTTACGGGCTGATGGTGGTGCTGGAGACGCTCTCGCCGCTGGAGCGGGCGGCGTTCATCCTGTACGAGGCGTTCGGCTTCCGGCACGCCGAGGTCGCCCGTATCCTCGGCCGCTCTCCCGCCGCCGTCCGCCAGCTCGTCCACCGGGCCCGCGAACACGTCGAGGCCCGCCGTCCGCGGTTCCCCGAGGAGCGGGCCGCCGCCCAGGCCGTCGCGGAGCGCTTCCTCGACGCCGCCCTGGGCGGGAGCATCGCCGGCCTGATGGAGGTGCTGGCTCCGGACGTGACACTGCGCACGGACGGCGGCGGACGCGTCAAGGCCGCCCTGCGTCCGGTCACCGGCAGCGATCGGGTGAGCAGGCTGCTGGCGGCGGTCGCGCCGGTCGGCCTGGAGACGACGGTGTACTGGTCCGCCCAGGACGGCCCGCCCACCGCGGCGCTCTTCTCCGACGGCCTGCCGTACGCGGTGCTGGTCGTCGTCATGGCCGAGGACCAGAACCGGATCAGCGAGGTGTACGGCATCCTGAACCCCGACAAACTGGCCCGGCTAGCCCTGTGAGCGGTCGTTCCCGTCAGGGGTGAACGAGGTCGTGAGGTCGCGGAGGGTGGCGAGCAGCGGCCGGAGCAGAGGGTGGGACTCGGCGCCGCGGCGGACGGCGGCGAAGACGCGGCGTTCCGGGCCCGGCACGTGGCGGATCGCGACGCCCGGCTGGGCCATGTCGCGCAGGGCCAGCCGGGGCACCAGGGCGACGCCCGCCCCGGCGGCCACCAGGGCGACCACGGCGCGGAAGTCGTCCGAGCAGTGGGCGAATCGGGGGGTGAAACCGGCCTGCTCGCAAGCGAAGGCGATCACGTCGTGCACCGGGTTCCCCGGGTACGGGCCGATCCAGGTCTCATCGGCGAGCGCGGCCAGCGAAGTGCCGGTCGGCGGGTGCGTCTCGGTCTGAAGGTCGGGCCGCTCCACCGCCGGCGGGTGGGCCTCGGGCCCCGGCGGGGCGTCCCGGCCGGCCAGCGGGTGCGTCTCGGGCAGGACGAGGTCGAAGGGCTCGGCGTACAGCGGGACCCGGGACAGGCGCCGGTCGTCGGGGGCGCCCCGGTACTCGACCGCGATCGCCACGTCGGCCTCGCTGTCGAGGAGCATCGTCAGGGACTGGTCGCCCTCCGCGTCGCGTACCCGTACCTGGAGGCCGGGCGCGGAGGCGCGCAGGGCCGTGATCGCGGGGGCGAGCACGGCGCTGATCGCGGTGGCGAAGCAGGCCACGGTCACCTCGCCCGCGGCGCCCGCGGTGTAGTCGGCGACCTCGGCGCGGGCGCGTTCGAGCTGGGCCAGGACCTCGTCGGCGTGTCCCAGCATGATCTTGCCGACGGCGGTGAGGTGGACGCCGCGGCCGTCGCGGATGAACAGCCGGTGGCCGACCTCGTGCTCCAGCGCGGCGAGCTGCTGCGACACGGCGGACGGGGTGAGGTGCAGGGCGGCGGCAGCGGCGGTGACCGTGCCGTGGTCGGCCACCGCCTGGAGCGTGCGCAACCGCCGCGTGTCTATCACGCCGCGAGGATACGCCTCCACCGCGGGCGGCCGGGGGTGCGTAACCGCCTCAGCCTCGGGCGCGGATGAACGCGTCCACCGCGCGGTCCACGTCCGACTCGGAGTGGGCGGCCGAGAGCTGGACGCGGATGCGGGCCATGCCGTGCGGCACCACCGGGTAGGAGAAGCCGATCACGTAGACGCCCAGCTCCAGCAGGCGCTCGGCCATGGCCCCGGCCTCGGCGGCGTCGCCGATCATCACCGGGACGATCGGGTGGTCGCCGGGCAGGATGTCGAACCCGGCCTCGGTCATCCGCCCCCGGAACCGCTCGGTGTTGGCCCGCAGCCGCTCGCGCGCCTCGCTGGTGGTCTCCAGCAGGTCGAGGATGCGCAGCGAGGTGGCGGCGATGGCCGGGGCGAGCGAGTTGGAGAACAGGTACGGGCGGGAGCGCTGGCGCAGCAGCTCGCAGATCTCCCGGCGGCCGGACACGTAGCCGCCGGACGCGCCGCCGAGCGCCTTGCCGAGCGTGCCGGTGATGATGTCGATCCGGTCGGTCACCCCGTGCAGCTCGGGGGTGCCGCGCCCGGTGGGGCCGACGAAGCCGACCGCGTGGGAGTCGTCGACCATGACCATGGCGTCGTAGCGTTCGGCGAGGTCGCAGATGTCGGCCAGCGGCGCGAGGTAGCCGTCCATGGAGAACACGCCGTCGGTGACGATCAGCCGCCTGCGGGCGTCCGACGACTCCTTCAGCCTGGCCTCCAGCTCGGCCATGTCACGGTTGGCGTAGCGGTGGCGGCGGGCCTTGGACAGGCGGATGCCGTCGATGATGCTCGCGTGGTTGAGCGCGTCGGAGATGACCGCGTCGCGCTCGTCGAGCAGGGTCTCGAACACGCCGCCGTTGGCGTCGAAGCACGAGCTGTAGAGGACGGTGTCCTCCATGCCGAGGAAGTCCGACAGCCGGGCTTCGAGCTCCTTGTGCACCTCCTGGGTGCCGCAGATGAAGCGCACCGAGGCCATGCCGAACCCCCACCGGTCCAGCGCCCGCTTGGCGGCCTCGATCACCTCGGGATGGTCGGCCAGGCCGAGGTAGTTGTTGGCGCAGAAGTTGAGCACCTCCTGGCCCGCCACGCTCACCTGGGAGCTCTGCGGGGTGCTGATGACGCGCTCGGGCTTGTGCAGCCCGGCCTCGGCGATCTCGTCGAGCGTCGCACGCAGCTGGTCGCGTACGTTCGTGAACATCAAGCGCTCCAATCAAGAATGACCTTGCCCGTGCGGCCGCTCGCGGCCGTCTCGAAGGCGGTCTCGAACGCGTGGTACGGGAAGCGGTCGGTGATCACGGGGGAGAGGTCGAGGCCCTTCTCGATCAGGACCGACATGTTGTACCAGGTCTCGAACATCTCCCGGCCGTACACGCCCTTGATGGTCAGCATCGAGATGACCACGGTCGACCAGTCGACGGCGAACTCCTCGGCGGGCAGCCCGAGCATGGCGATCTTGCCGCCGTGGGTCATGCTGGCGATCATCTCGCGCAGCGCCGCCGGGCTGCCGGACATCTCCAGGCCCACGTCGAAGCCCTCTTTCATGCCGAGCTGGCGCATGCCGTCGGCCAGGGAGGCGCGGGAGACGTTCACCGCCAGCGAGACCCCGAGCTTGCCGGCCAGGTCGAGCCGCTCGTCGCTGACGTCGGTGATGACCACGTTGCGGGCGCCGACGTGGGTGGCGACGGCCGCGGCCATCAGGCCGATCGGGCCCGCGCCGGTGATCAGCACGTCCTCGCCGACCAGCGGGAACGACAGGGCGGTGTGCACGGCGTTGCCGAACGGGTCGAAGATGGCGGCCACGTCGGGATGGACGGGCACCCGGTGCACCCACACGTTCGTGGCGGGCAGCGTCACGTACTCGGCGAACGCGCCGTCGCGGTTGACGCCCAGGCCGACGGTGTTGCGGCACAGGTGGCGGCGGCCGGCCATGCAGTTGCGGCACTTGCCGCAGACGATGTGGCCCTCGCCGCTGACCAGGTCGCCGACGGCGATGTCCTCGACGCCCGGCGCGATCTCGACGACGTGACCGGAGAACTCGTGTCCCACGATGAGGGGAAGCTCCAGCGTATGCCTCGCCCAATCATCGAATTTCTGTATGTGTAGGTCGGTGCCGCAGATGCCGGTCCTCAGCACCCTGATCTTCACCTCACCCGGCCCCACCTCGGGCTCGGGTACCTCGACCAGCGACAGGCCCGGCTCGGCCTTCTCCTTGACCAGTGCTTTCATGGCGAACATCCCCCCAGTCGAACGTTACGCACTGTGCCCGCTCTCCGCCGGACGTGTCCATCGAGGAGTTCTTAAGTGCCCCCACAGCTCCGCTTCACGCCGCAGGTCAGCGGCGATCACTATTACGCAAGAAGGTTGGTTAAGTAGGATGTCGGCTCCCCGGCCGACTCATGTGGAGGAACTCCGGTGCGACAGCAGAGCGGCGACGCCTCCGTCCTCCGCAGGCTCAACTCCGCCGCCATCCTGCGCCAGTTGCGTGCGGCGCGGGTGGCGACGCTGCAGGAGCTGGCCAGGGGCGCCCGGGTGTCCAGGCCGACGGCCGAGGTCATCGTCGAGGACCTGATCGCCGCGGGCTGGGCGGAGGAGTGCGGCGAGGAGTCCGGTGAGCGCCAGCGGGGCCGCCCGGCCAGGCGGTTCAGGTTCCGGGCCTCGTCCGGCCATGTGGCGGGCGTGGGCATCGGCGCGTCGCTGCTGCGCGCCATGGTGTCCGATCTGGGCGGGACCATCGTGGCCTCGCGCCGGGTGCCCAACCACGCGGCGATGTCCGCCCGCGAGCGGCTCGACGCCGTCGCGGAGCTGGTCCACGCCGTCTGCGCCGAGGCGGGGCTGCCCGTGGCCGAGCTGGTCGCGGTGGGCGTCGGCACGACCGGCGTGGTCGACGCCGCCGGGCGGGTGACCAAGAGCGTGGTGCTGCCCGGCTGGAGCGACGTCGACCTGCGGGGCGAGCTGGGCCGCCGGCTGCCCGCGCCGGTGCTGGTGGAGAACGACATGCGGCTGGCGGTGCTCGCCGAGCACTGGCGCGGGGAGGCGCGGGGCCGTAGCGACGTGGTCTACCTGTTCGCCGGCGACCGGCTCGGCCTGGGGCTGCTGATCGGGGGCCGGACGCACCGGGGCGCGCACGCCGCCTCCGGCGAGATCGGGCGTCAGTCGGGCGACCACTGGCGGGCGTTCCGGCATCTGGCCGACTACGCGATGGCCGTCGAGCCGGGCGAGCTGCGCACCCACCGGCAGGCCGCCGAGTTCGCCGTGGCCAGGGCGGAGGAGGGCGACGAGCGCGCGAGAGCCGCCGTCAGGGCCTTCGCCGTCCACCTGGCGGAGGGCCTGCTCACGCTCGTCAACCCGCTCGACCCGGAGCTGGTGGTGATCGGCGGCAGCCTGGCGAGGGCCGGCGCGCTGCTGGTCGAGCCGATCCAGGACTACTTCGACGACCGGTGCCTCTACCCGCCCGAGGTGGCCGCCTCCGGCCTGGGCGGCGAGTGCGTGACGCTGGGCGCCGTCAGGATGGCGCTCGACCACGCGGACCAGGTGCTCTTTTCGTAAAAAGGTTGGATAATTCTTCCCGGCCGGCTCGTCGTCCCAGAGGAAGGGCACCCGTGAAGGACCTGCGTTTCGGAGTCGTCGGCCTCGGCCTGCGCGTCAACCTGGCCGAGGCCGCCCACCGGCCGGGCCGGGGTTCGGTGGTGGCCGCGGTCTGCGACACGGACCCGGAGACCCTCAAGAGGGAGGCCGCCCGCTTCGGCGACCCGGTGACCAGTCCCGACCACCGTGACCTGCTCGGCCGCGACGACCTCGACGCGATCATCGTGCTGACCCCCGACGACACCCACGAGAGCATCGCCGTCGAGTGTCTCCAGGCGGGCAAGCCGCTCTACCTGGAGAAGCCGCTGGCCATCACCGTCGAGGGCTGCGACGCCGTCCTGCGCGCCGCCCGCGACACCGGCACCCGGCTGTACGTCGGCCACAACATGCGCCACATGGGCGTCGTCAGGCTGATGCGCGACATCATCCGCCGGGGCGACATCGGCGAGCCGAAGACGGTGTGGGTGCGCCACTTCGTCGGCTACGGCGGCGACTACTACTTCAAGGACTGGCACGCCGACCGCACCCGCACCACCGGGCTCCTGCTGCAGAAGGCCGCCCACGACCTGGACGTCGTCCACTGGCTCGCGGGCGGCTACACGACCCGGGTCAACGCCTTCGGCGACCTCATGGTGTACGGCGGGCTGCCGCGCAGGGAGCCCGGCACGCCCCGCCCCGACGGCTGGCCGCGTGACCACACCTGGCCGCCCACCGCCCAACGGGACCTCCACCACGTGGTGGACGTCGAGGACGTCTCGGTCATGAACATGGTGCTCGACAACGGCGTCATCGCCGCCTACCAGCAGTGTCACTTCACGCCCGACTACGTGCGCAACTACACGGTCATCGGCACAGAGGGCCGCCTGGAGAACTTCGGCGACGGGCCGGGCGCCACCGTCAAGGTCTGGAACACCGGCCCCACCGGCTACCGGCCCGACGCCGACATCACGTACCGGGTGCCCGACGCCACCGGCTCCCACGGCGGCGCCGACACGCGCATCATCGAGGAGTTCGCCCGCTTCGCCAGGGAGGGCGGGCCGGTCGACACCTCTCCGGTGGCGGCCCGCATGAGCGTCGCGGCCGGCTACATGGCCACCCGGTCGCTCCGCGACGGGGGCGCCCCCTACGATGTCCCGCCCCTGGATCCGTCACTCGTGGCGTACTTCGCCGACGACCGGCGCTGACCGCCCGGCGCGGGCGCGGCGGGCGGTCGGGCCGGGAAGGGTCAGCGCTCGGCTTCGTCGCGCTGCTTGTCGAGGTCGGGGAACGGGGACGGCTGCCGGGCGCCCTCCATGAGCTGGCGGGGGCCGGTCGGCCGCTCGGCGCTCCGGGCGTCGGCGACCGCCTCCGCCGCGGCCTTCTCGGCGTTGGCGATCTCGGCGTCCATCTCCGACGGCTTCGGGACCTCGCGGGTGGCCGCCGAGGGCGGGAGCGACTCGGTGAAGGCCTTGGAGACGCCCTGCAGGGCCGAGGTGACCTCGCTGGGGATCACCCAGAACGTGTTGCCCTCGCCCTGGGCGAGCTGCGGCAGGACCTGGAGGTACTGGTAGGCGAGCAGCTTCGGGTCGGGGTCGTTGCGGTGGACCGCCTGGAACACCTGGTCGATGGCCCTCGACTGACCCTCGGCCTCCAGGATGGCGGCGGAGCGGGTGCCCTCGGCGCGCAGGATGCGGCTCTGCTTCTCGCCTTCGGCGGTGAGGATCTGCGACTGGCGCTGGCCCTCGGCGGTGAGGATCGCCGCGCGCTTGTCACGCTCGGCCCGCATCTGCTTCTCCATCGCGTCCTTGATGGTCTTGGGCGGGTCGATCGCCTTGATCTCCACCCGGTTGACCCTGATGCCCCACTTGCCGGTGGCCTCGTCGAGGACGCCGCGCAGCTGGCTGTTGATGGTGTCGCGGGAGGTGAGCGTGCTCTCCAGGTCCATCGAGCCGACGACGTTACGCAAGGTGGTCACCGTGAGCTGCTCGACCGCCTGGATGTAGTTGGCGATCTCGTAAGCGGCCGCGCGCGGGTCGGTGACCTGGAAGTAGAGCACGGTGTCGATCTCGACGACCAGGTTGTCCTCGGTGATGACCGGCTGCGGGCGGAACGAGACGACCTGCTCACGCAGGTCGATCACCGGGTAGACGCGGTCGATGTACGGGATGACGAAGTTGAGGCCCGGCTTGAGCGTACGGCTGTAGCGGCCGAGCCGCTCGACGTTGCGCGCTCTGGCCTGGGGCACGATGCGCACCGCTTTCAGCACGGTGAACACCGCGAACAGGATGACGAACAGCCCTACCAGCAGCAGCGGATCCATATCTCACTCCCGGGGATATACGAGGGCGGTGGCGCCGTCGATTTCGATGACGTCGACAGTGGCACCGGTCGGGATCACGAGTGTCTCGTCATACGCCCGCGCTGACCACTCCTCACCGGCCAGGCGGATCCGGCCGTCGTGACCCGTCACCTCCGCGAGAACGTACGCGGGCTTGCCGACGAGCGCCTCCACGCCGAACCTGGTCAGCTGCGGCTGGCGGATGTTGTGACGCTTGACGAGGGGCCGGATCACGACCAGCCCGGCCGTCGACGTCAGGGCGAAGACGAGGAACTGCAGCGGAACCGGCAGGCCGACGGCCGCGGCTCCGGCGGTCAACAGGGAGGCGACACCGAGGAGGCCGAGCGCGGCAGTGAGCGTGAAGATCTCGGCAAGACCGAGGACGACTGCGAGAATTACCCAGATGATCCATTCATCCATACTCCGGCCCTCCTATAGGAATAACGGGACCGCCGGCGCCATCGTTCCCTCTCACCACCGTAATCCGGGATTTCCGCTTACGGCAGAGGCCCGGGTGCGAGAAGAGCGCTGCCGGCGCGCCATTTCTCCCAGGAGAGCTGCCAGAACCCCCATCCGTTGTCCCATTCGAGCTCGCGGTCGGTGCCCGTGATCACGACGGGGTCGCCGCGGAGGGAATGGGCGTAGAACCAGGCGGCCTGGTCGGGGCGGGCGTTGACGCAGCCGTGGCTGACGTTGCGGCGGCCCTGGGCCCACACGTTGTCCTTGGCGTGCACGTACTCGCCGCTGTCGGAGATGCGGACGGCGTGGTCGATCATCACGTCGTAGTAGCCGGGGTCGCCCTCGTCGCGGCCGGGGGAGATCATGCGGACCGGGTGGCCCTTGTCCATGGTCAGGTGGACGCCGCTGGTCGTGGTGTATTCGCGGGTGGTGGCCATGCCGGCGCTGATCGCCATGTGGCGCACGGCGCGGCCGTCGCGGCGGACGACCATGCGGTGGGTCCGGGCGTCGATCTCGGTGGCCTGGTGGCGGCCCACGGTGAAGGCGAACGTCCGGTCGGCGGTGCCGTGGAGGCCGGGGGCTGCCCGGACGCCGGCCAGATGGGCGGTGACCGTGACGAGCTGCCCGGCGGGCCAGAACCGCCGGGTGCGGTAGACCGCCCGGGTGTCGCCGATCCACCGCCAGGCGCCCTCGACCGGCCGTCCGGCCGTGACCTCCAGAGCGCGCTCCACCGCGGCCTTGTCGCGTACGGGGGAGCCGAAGTCGAGGATGACCGGCATGCCGACGCCCACGGTCTCGCCGGGGAGCGGCGCGGTGGCGGTGAGCTGGAGCGCGCGTCCGGCGGGGCGGGTGCGGAAGCGGCCTGAGGCGACGGTGCGGCCCGCCGCGGTCACGGTGACCGCGTATTCGGCGCCGGGCTTCAGCGTCCAGCGGGAGCGCCAGGTGGTGCCCGCCGCGTCGAGGTCGCCGCGTACCGGGACACCGCCGGAGTGGGCGACGACCCGCTGGAGCGGGCCGCCCTGGGCGCGCACCACGAGCCCCTGGTCGGGACGGGCGCGCGCGGCGCCGAGCGGCGGGGAGACCTGCACCACGGTCGGGGGCGGAGGCTCCGCCCGCACGGCCCCGCAGCCGCCCGCGAGGAGGAGGAAGGCGGCCAGGCGGATCGTCGCGGCACGCCGCAGCATGTCACTCCTGATGTTCCTGGGGAAGGGTTCCCCAAGATTAGCGAGGAGTCACGACGTAAGCACGCCGAGTCACTTAACCGACTTTTCCGTAGACCTCCCCGAGGCTGACGTCACCCGCCGTCGCGCGGATCGTCACCGCGTCCCCGTCCTGCAGGAACGTCCTGGTCTCGCCGCTGCGCAGCTTGACGGGGTCGGTCCCGTTCCAGGTGAGCTCGATGAGCGAGCCGCGCTCCTCGCGCGCCTCCCCGGAGACGGTGCCGCTCGCGAACAGGTCGCCGGTGCGCAGCGAGGCGCCGTTCACGGTGAGGTGGGCGAGCATCTGGTCCGGCGTCCAGTACATGTCCCGGTACGGCGGACGGGAGATCACCTCACCGTTGAGCTCGACCTCCAGCGTGATGTCGAGCCCCCAGTCGTCCTTCCTGCGCAGGTAGTCGATCGGCTCCGGGTCCTGCGTCCGCCCCGGCACCCTGGGCAGCGCCTCCAGCGGCGTCACCCAGGGCGAGATCGAGGTCGCGAACGACTTGCCCAGGAACGGCCCGAGCGGCACGTACTCGAACGCCTGGATGTCGCGCGCGCTCCAGTCGTTGACCAGCGTCACCCCGAACACGTGGTCCTCGAAGGCCCCGGCCGGTGAGCCCAGCTCGGACGGCACGCCCACCACGAACCCCAGCTCGGCCTCGACGTCGAGCTTGGCCGTCGGCCCGTACACCCCCGCCCGGAGCTGCCCGTGCGGGCGCCGGACCGGCGTGCCGGACGGCACGACCGTGCCGGCCCTGCCGTGGTAGCCGACCGGCAGGTGGCGCCAGTTCGGCTTGAGCGGCTCGGCGTCGGGCCGGAAGATCCGCCCGACGTTGCTCGCGTGCTCCAGCGAGCAGTAGAAGTCGACGTAGTCGGCCACCTCGAACGGCATGTGCAGCCGCACCTGCTCCAGCGGGACCAGGTGCGGCTCGGTCACCGCGAGGTCGCCGGACAGCTTGTTCCTGATCAGGCGGCGCGTGTCGTGCCAGGCCGAGCGGCCGCGCGCCATGAACGGGTTGAGCGAGGGGGCGGCGAACACCTCGTCGTGCAGCGCCGCTGCCAGGTCGAGCACCCGGTCGCCGTAACGGACGCCGACCCGGGGCGCCTCCCCCTGCCGGGAGAAGACCCCGTAGGGCAGGTTGTCCAGTCCCCAGCTCACTCGTCCTCCTCGATCAGGCCCAGCGCCTTCAGGTCGTCCATCGGCGTGGTCGTGCTGCAGGAGCCGTAGCTGACCAGGAGCTGCCTGGCCCGCTTCGCCGTCTCCTCAGAGATGGCCCGCGCGATGCGCGTGAGCTGGCCCACGTCGGTGATGCGCAGGGTGGGTGCCGGGTCGCGGCCCTCGACGGCCTCGCACACGGCCACCAGCAGGTTGAGGAAGCCGTGCCGGTCGACGCTGAGCGTCGGGTCGAAGTGGCGCACGGCGTGGTGCAGCCCGGCCGTGGCCTTGAACGGGATGTCGGCGGCCACGCAGAACCTGATGAAGGAGGCGAGGTGCTCCACCGGCGGGAACGCCTCGGCCCGGGCGCCGCCGCAGCGCACCTTCAGGCCCACGCCCTCGGGCACGTCGGGGACGAACTTCCCCGGCGGCACCTCGACGAACAGCCGCACCCCGCCGGGGAGCGCGCGGAGCAGCTCGCGGGCCAGCTCCTCCACCCCACGCTCGGGCGGCAGCTCGGCCTCCGCGATGTCGACGGGCAGGCCGGTCAGGTCCGGCAGCTCCGGGGTGTCGAGGATCAGCCCGACCCACCGCGGCCGGAACTGCTCGGCGCGCAGCCGGCCGAGCCTGCTGGCCGGGCAGAGGAAGCGGTGGGTCAGCACCCGGCTGCCCCGCTCCTGGTTGCGCCGGTGGCGGTCCAGCGCGTCGGACATGTGCAGTGACGTCGGCGGGAACAGGCCCGCGTCGTCGATCAGAGCGGTGTAGAGCGTCATCGTGACCAAGTCCAGGCGTATCCGGGGTCCTCGCAGGCGAGCGCGCCCTGCCCGAGGTCGAGCGGGCGGAAGGTGTCGACCATCACCGCCTTCTCGCTGGTGGTGGTGACGCCCTTGGCGACGGCGTCGATCACCGCCTCGACCGCGCCGGGCTGCGGCCCGTGCGTGAAGCCGGCCGGGTGCAGCGAGATCGAGCCCACGTCGATGCCCGACCCCTTCCGCGCCGAGTAGTCGCCGCCTACGTAGAACATGAACTCGTCGGAGTCGACGTTGTGGTGGTTGTACGGGATCGGCACCGACTCCGGGTGGAAGTCGAGCGGCCGCGGGCAGAACGAGCAGATCACGAAGCCGGGCCCCTCGAACGTCTGGTGGACGGGCGGGGGCGCGTGCGTCCTCTTCACGATCGGCTCGAAGTCGTCGATGTTGAACGCGTACGGATAGAGGTAGCCGTCCCAGCCGACCACGTCGAACGGGTGGTGGCGGTAGACCAGCCGGGTCAGCCCGCCCCTGGTGCGCACCAGCACCGGCACCTCCTCGCCCTCGGCGAGCAGCGGCTCGGCGGGCGCCCGCAGGTCGCGCTCGCAGTAGGGGGCGTGCTCCAGGAACTGCCCGTACTGCGACAGGTAGCGCTTGGGCGGCCTGATGTGCCCGGACGCCTCCACGGCCAGCACGCTGACCCGCCCCACCGGCACCCAGCGGTGGATGGTGCCCGTCGGGATGACCACGTAGTCGCCGATGCCGGCCTCGATCACGCCGTACGTGGACTCGAAGCGGGCCGTGCCCTCCTGGACGTACACGCACTCGTCGCCCATCGAGTTGCGGTAGAGCTCGCTGGGCCGGTCGCTGGTGGCGTACGACAACCGGACGTCGCCGTTGCCCGCCAGCAGGATCCGCCCGGACACCAGGTCGCCCGCGCTGGAGAGCTGCGTGGTGCGGAAGTGGCGCGGCGACAGCGGCAGGTTGGGCTCCAGGCGCGTGTCGGCCGTGGGCGCGACGGCCTCGGCCTTGACGATCGCGGTCGGCAGGTGGCGGTGGTACAGCAGCGACGAGTCGGACGAGAATCCCTCCTCGCCCATCAGCTCCTCGGCGTACAGACCGCCGTCGGGCCGCCTGAACTGCACATGGCGCTTGCGGGGCACCTCGCCCACGGCGCGGTAGTACGGCATCCGCCCCTCCCCATGTCGTCCGACTATCGGACGTATGTGTCCTCTATGCGTGACAACCGTCCGTCATCCCCGGACGGATGTCAACCGTCACCCCAGGGCGGCGGCAAGCTCGGCGGCGGCCTCGACGACGCGAGGTCCGGTGGACTCCGCGAGCGGCCCGAACGTGACCACCCCGACCGAGGCCTCCAACCAGGGCAGCCCCAGGACGGGCGCCGCCACCCCCCGGGCTCCCTCCTCCAACTGCCCCTCGGTCACCAGATATGCGGACCCGCCCTCGCGACCTGCCAGGATCGCCCGCCCGGCCGCGCCTTTCGCCAGCGGATGGCGGGCGCCCTCCCGGTAGGCCACGTGCATGTCCGTCCACGACGGCTCGACCACCGCCACGGCCAGCGCGTCGTCGCCCTCGGCCACGGTGAGGTGCGCGGTCGCGCCCACCTGCTCGGCCAGCCGCCGCAGCGTCGGCAGGGCCGCCGCGCGCAGCAGCGGCTGCACGGCCCGCGCCAGTGCGAGCAGCCCGAACCCCAGATGCACCCGGCCCTCGTCGTCGCGGCGCACGAACCCCTCGTTGAGCAGGGTCGTCAGCAGCCGGTACACCACCGGGCGGCTCAACGACAGCTCCGCGCTCAGTTCGGTCGGGGTCCGCCCGCCCTTCCCGTCGGAAAGCAGCCTGAGCAGGCGGAGCCCGCGTTCGAGCGTCTGAGCGGATTCAGCGGCCATGAAGCGATTATCCAGCCACGGTCATGGGGGAGCGGTGACTGTATGCGGTGAAAAGGGTACGTAGGGGAACAGAACACCGGGGGGTAAGGATGCGGCAAACGTGGATACTCCTGGTTGCCGGGCTGGCCATGTGCGCTTTCCTTCCCGCGCTTCCTTCCGTGGGATCACGGGCGCTCTACGCCACCAGGGCCGCGCCCGCGGCGACCCCGTTCGACCGGCTGGTGGAGGACACCTTCTACCTGACCGTGGGCATCGAGGTCGAGCAGCGCCTGATGCCCGTGGAGAAGGGGGCGCGCATCCGTCCGGGCCCGCGCCTCGCGCCGGGGATCGGGGTGGACGCGACCGGCCGCGTGTACGGCAGGCCCGAGCGGGCCGGCACGTACGCGGCCCAGGTCCAGATCTGCCGCGATCAGGCGTGCGACGAGGAGCGGGTCACGTTCGTCGTGCTGCGCAACGTGCCGTGGGCGCCGGGCGCGCTCACCTTCCCCGGCAGGGCCGGGCAGCGGCTGGACGGGAACATCCAGATCAGGGGCGGGCCCACGGGGGTGCCGCCGACGTTCACCGTGACCCGCCAGGGCGCGCTGCCCCCGGGCGTCACCATCGGCCCGGACGGGCACGTCGGCGGCGTGCCCGCGGAGTCCGGGGTGTCCAGGGTGCCGGTGCGCATCTGCCTGGCGGGCAACTGCGCGGGCGTGGTGGTGACGTTGATCGTCATCTGACCCCTTGATCCGGCGGGGGTCTCCGGGTCACCGTGGTCCCATGAAATCGGTCATCGTGGTCGGATCGGGCATTTGGGGTTCATCGCTGGCGTTGCGGCTGGCCGAAACCGGATGGCGGGTGACGCTGGTCGAGCAGCACCAGGCGGGACACGTACGACAGGCCAGCGCGGGCGAGACCCGGCTGATGCGCTGCTCGCACGGCGGCGAGGAGTGGTACGCGCGCATGGCGTGGCGGGCGCGCGACGGCTGGCGGCGGCTCGGCGAGCGCGCCGGGGAGGAGTTGTACGCGGAAGCAGGCATGCTCTGGTTCGCCCGGACGCCGGACGGGTGGGAGCACGCCAGCGCCCAGGTCCTGAAAAATCTGGATATACCGTGCGAGGTCCTCGACCCGGCCGACGGCGCCCGCTTCTTCCCCGACTACAGCCCCGCCGGCCTCAGCCACCTGCTGTGGGAGCCGCACGCCGGCGTCATCAGAGCACGCCGCGCCACCCAGGTGACCGCCAGGCTGGCCGAGTCCGCCGGCGCCCGGATCGTCCGGGCCCGCGCGACCCCGGCGCCCGGCACCGCCGTCGAGGCCGACGGCGAGGTGCTGACCGCCGACCGGGTGGTGTGGGCGTGCGGCGCCTGGCTGCCCGAGCTGTTCGACGTGCCCGTGACTGTGACCAAGCAGGACACGCTGCACTTCGCGGTCCCCGCCGCGTGGACCGCGCCCGGCACGCCCGCCTGGGTGGACCACGCCGCCGCCGCTTACGGCCACGGTGACGTGGACGGCGTGGGCATGAAGGCCACCTCCGACGTCGAAGGCCGCCCGTACGAGCCCGAGCACGGCGAGCGCGCCGTGGACGAGGCCAGCGTCGCGCGCGCCCGGTCCTACCTGGCGCGGCGGTTCCCGTCGCTGGCTTCGGCGCCGGTGCTGTTCAGCCAGGTCTGCCAGTACGCGCTCACTCCCGACGCCGAGTGGATCATCGCCGAGACCGAGCCCGGCGTGTGGCTGCTCGGCGGCGACTCCGGCCACGGCTTCAAGCACGCCCCGGCGCTGGCCGAGTACGTGGCGGGGATCCTCGACGGCGAGTACGGGCCGGAGCCGAGGTTCGGGCTGCACGAGCGGGCACCGGCACGCGGGCTGCGGACCAGCGGGCGGGCCTCAGCTTGAGACGGCCTCCAGACGCGCCGGGGCGCGGAGGTTGCGCACGCCGGGGGAGAGCAGCGCCGCGCAGGTGGACAGCACCACCAGGCCGCCGCACGCCAGCAGCGCGTTCTGCACGCCCATCAGCGCCGCCGCCGGCGCCGCCAGCATGAGCCCGATCGGGCCGAACATCAGCGAGCCGAGCGCGTCGTACGAGCTCACCCGCGACAGCGACTCCGGCGGGACCTCCCGCTGCATGGTCGTCATCCACAGCACGCCGAACACGTCGAAACAGACGCCCAGCACGAACGCGCCCAATACCGTCACCCACAGCGGCGAACCCGTCCCCAGCAGGAAGTACGGCAGCGCCGCCGGCAGGCAGAGCAGCGTGCCGACCAGGATCGGCCGGCGCGGCCGCACCCGCAGCGACACCACCACGCCCGCGATCGTGCCGATCGCCTCGCCGGCCAGGAACGCCGACCACGCCGCCGGGCCGCCCAGGCTCTCCTTGGCCAGCAGCGGCCCGAGCACCCCGTGACCGGCCTGGATCGCCATCACCAGGATCGAGAACTGGGCGACCACCACCCAGATCCACTGCCGGGAGCTGAACTCGCGCCAGCCCTCGCGCAGATCCTTCAGCACCGAATGCCGCTCCCCGCGCTCGCGCACCAGAGGAGTGGGCCGCACCAGCGAGATCAGCACCCCCGCGGTGGCGAACAGGGCGCCGCTGACCGCCAGCGCCCACCCGCCGCCGACGAGCACCACCGTGGCACCGCCGAGCACCGCGCCGCCCATCCTGGCGACGTTCGCGCCCAGGCCGAGCAGCGCGTTGCCGGCCTGCAGCCGCTCGGCCGGCACGACCTCGGGGATGATCCCGGTCAGCGCGGGATAGAGCGCGGCGACGGCTATCCCGCTGAAGGCGGCCGCGGCGACCAGGCCGACCAGGGGGGTCCAGCCGGACAGCAGCATCGCGCCCAGGGTGAAGAAGGCCAAGGCGTTGGCCCACTCGCCGAACTGCATCACCCGCTGCCGCGGGAACCGGTCGGCCAGCACCCCGGCGAACAGCATGAACAGCACCATCGGCAGCGCCTCCGCGGTCAGCACCACCGACAGCGTCGTGGCGGTGGCGCCGGGCAGGTCGAGGATGCCGAAAGCGAGGGCCACCGGGGCGAACGCGGCGCCGAGCATCGAGATGGTCCGGGCCGCGAAGAGCAGGGCGAAGCGCCTGTCCCGGAACAGCCCGAGATCGCCGAGGATTTCACGCACGCTCAAGTGTGACGGGTACGAAGCGATGGTGTCGTCCCATTTTCCACACGCCCGGACACAGGCGGTAGAGATCGACCGTTGATACCGATATCGTGCGAGATGCCAGCCGATCACTCTCCGGAAGTCAAGGTGCCATGCGACTGCGGCAGCTCTTCGTCATCGGTCTCGCGCTCTCCCTCCTCGGCATCGGCGTCCCGGCGTGGTCACAGGACGATCCGCGCAGCTGCAACGACCTCATGGCGGAGGACACCCCCGCGTACGTCGTCTGCCGCTGGATGGCCACCCCCGAGGAAGCCGCCGAGATCGCCCGCTTCTGGCTTGACAACGACGGTCAGAACATGCGCGACACCGGCCCGATGGACCCGATCGTCATCGACTGCACCGAGAGCGACTGCCCCACCGACTCGGAAGGCGACGGTCAGTCGCACGACGTCGGCAGTCCCGACGTCGAGGGCGCCGAGGACGGCGGGCAGCCCGAGTGCCCGACCGCCGAGCCCTGCTTCGTCGACCCCGACGAGGTCACCGGCGCCGCCGTGAAGAAGGCCGCCGAGACCCCCGCCGGCCAGGCCGTCAAGACCTCGGCCACGAGCGGCATGCGCGTCTGGATCGACGCCGAGCTGGCCGACGACCACCAGGCCGGCAACCTCGCCGAGGCCGCCAAGAAGGTCGCCGCCCTGGCCGCCCAGCCCGGCGTCGCGGGCATCCGCTTCAGCTCCGGCCTCGGCTACGACCGGACGTTCGCCACGGCCGACGAGCTGGACACGTTCGTCGCCTCGGCCTCCGCCGCGCTCCGCAAGCTCGCCCCCGGCAAGAAGCTCGCCGTCCACACCGCGGTGCCCGTCTTCGGCTGCGGCGCCGTCGCCGAGTGCACCGAGGCCCTCGCCAAGAAGCACCCGCTGCTCGACCCCGACCGCATCGGCGCCTGGCTCGCCAAGGGCCTCGTCGACCAGCTCTCCCTCGACGGCGGCCACCTCGCCACCGAGTACGCCACGTGGCGGATCGACGCCGCCACCGCCCAGCGCAACCAGTGGATCCAGGTCCGCGCCCGCGCCTGGGACGCCTACGCGCACATCGCCGCCGAGGACACCGGCTTCGCCGCCCCCGGCGGTTCCCGGCTGACCACCGAGCAGGCCACCCAGACCATCACCGACCGCATCGCCGCCCCGCTCCAGGACGCCGCCGCCGGCACCATCACCCTCTGGACCCGCTGGCAGGACGCCCAGGGCCAGGTCAGCCGCGTGTACGGAGAGAAGTGGGCGGCCAACCCCACCTGGGACCAGCTCAAGAAGCTCACCTCCATCCGCCCCCGCCTCGCCACCCTGTACGACCCGGCGACCCCGGAGGTGGACGTGGCCACAGACCTCCGCAACCTGTCCGAAGTCTTCGGCCAGCTCTACATCCGCACCGTTTAGCCCTCGGTCTTCGCCGGCACGCCAACAGCGCGGTCTTCCCCCGCCAGGGCGCTGCGCGCCCGAGAGCTCAGGCTGTGACTGTGGGGGCACACCCCCACACCCCCGGCGAGGGGGCCGGCCCCCTCGCGCTCCCCCCCGGGGATGGGCCGTCTGGACTCCGTGAAGGCATCTGGAATCGATCAAGACCACAGGCGGACCCTTCGCGTCACTGGCTGACATCAAGCCAAGATCCGGGTGGCCTTCTCCAGCCCTTCTTTCGACTTCTGGCTGTACCTGCACTACGGGATGTACGACGTGCCGCAGAGCGGGTGCAACGATCACGTCCACCGGTTACTCGCGCAGCGCCCGGCTTTCGCCGGCTTCGGCGGGAAGGACAAGAGGATCACCCGGTCGCGGGCAGAGGACCTGCTGCCCCGCGTCGGAAAGGCTTATGCCAACGCGCGGAATCTGGGCATGCGCTGCGCATCCGGCGCGTGCGCTCACCCGGGCGGGGCCGAACCCGGTTGTGATCTCCTCGATCAGGACCCGTCCAGCGGTATGTGGCGGCTTCTCGAGAGTCCGGGAGTCTCGGCCCGTTTCGCCCGCGACGAGCCTACGGCTTCAGGAAGGCGCCGAACTCGTTCAGGTCGATGAGGCCGTCGCCGTCCTGGTCCAGGCGTCGCACGCCTGCCTGGGCGGCTTCCAGGGTCACCGGCTGGCCGAGGATCTCCATCAGGCGGACGAGCTCCTCGGCCGAGATGCGGCCGTCCTTGTCCGTGTCGATGAGGTCGAAGGTGATCGCGTGGTCGCTCATGATGGGCATCCTCCGGGAGATCCGTTTCGGGTCAGACTTTAGTGGCGGTTTGTCGTAGTGCGTGGATGAATGCCGCTAACCGGCAGTCGACGTCTGCGGATGCCCGGCAGAGGCGCGGTCATGCCTGCCGATCCCCGATCTCCCAGACTCGTTCTTTGCCGGAATTTGGGGGTAGCCCGACCCGCATGCGTATGACGTACACGAGCGACCTCTGGTGGAAGAACGCCGTCGTCTACTGCCTCGACGTGGAGACCTTCAAGGACGGGGACGGCGACGGGATCGGCGACTTCCGAGGGCTCACCCAGGAGATCGACTATCTGGCCGACCTCGGGGTCACCTGCCTGTGGCTGATGCCGTTCTACCCCACGGCCAACCGGGACGACGGGTACGACGTCACCGACTTCTACAGTGTCGACCCGAGGCTCGGCACGCTCGGCGACTTCGTGGAGTTCATGCGCACCGCGCACGACCGGGGCATGCGGGTCATCGCCGACCTGGTCGTGAACCACACCTCCGACTGGCACCCGTGGTTCCTGGAGGCGCGCAAGGGCAAGGACGCGCCGATGCGCGACTGGTTCGTCTGGAAGGACGAGCCGGGACCGGAGCCGGAGCAGGTGGTCTTCCCTGACCAGGAGGACAGCGTCTGGGAGCGCGACGACCGCTCCGGCCAGTACTACCTGCACAGCTTCTACAAGCACCAGCCGGATCTGAACATGGGCAACCCGGAGGTGCGTGACGAGATCTCCCGCATCCTCGGGTTCTGGATGGAGCTGGGGCTGGCCGGGTTCCGGGTGGACGCGGTGCCGTTCCTGATCGAGAACGTCTCGCCGCAACTGGGGGAGCCGCACGAGGTCCTGGCCGGCCTGCGCGCGTTCATGACCCGCCGCAAGGGCAACTCGGTGCTGCTCGGCGAGGTGAACCTGCCGTACAAGGAGCTGGTCAGCTACTTCGGCGACGGGCTGGGCGACGAGCTCACCATGTGCTTCGACTTCACCGTCATGCAGCGGGCCTGGCTGGCGCTGGCCCGCCGGGAGGCGGCGCCGCTCGTGGCCGCGCTGCGCGAACGGCCGGACGCGCCTAAGGACGCCCAGTGGGCGACGTTCCTGCGCAACCACGACGAGCTGACGCTGGACCAGCTCAGCGACGAGGAGCGGCAGGAGGTGTTCCGGGCGTTCGGGCCTGAGGAGCGCATGCAGATCTTCGGCCGCGGCCTGCGCCGGCGGATGCCGGGCATGTTCGACGGCGACCTGCGCCGGATGAAGCTGGCCTACAGCCTGATGTTCTCGCTGCCCGGCACGCCGGTGATCTTCTACGGCGAGGAGATCGGGCTGGGCGAGAACCTGGACGTCGAGGGCCGGATGGCGGTGCGCACCCCCATGCAGTGGTCGAAGGACGGCGGCTTCAGCCCGGCCGAGCCGGTGCGTCCGATGCCCGGCGGGCGGTTCGGGCCCGAGCACGTCAACGTCGAGGACCAGAAGCGCGACACCGATTCGCTGCTGCGCTGGTTCCAGCTGCTCATCGAACGCTACCGGGAGTGCCCGGAGCTGGCCTGGGGCGAGTACGAACCGCTGGACGCCGGGCATCCCGCCGTCCACGCGCACCGCAGCGACGCCGACGGCGCCACGGTCGTGGCCGTGCACAACCTGGGCGACGAGGCGGTGGAGGCCGAGGTGGAGCTCGACGGGCTGGCCGGCTCCCTGCTGACCGACCTGCTGGTGGACGGCACCGTCGAGGTTCCGGAGTCGGGCCCGGTGCGGCTGCCGCTCGATCCGTACGGGACGCGCTGGCTGCGCGTGTCAGCCCGGAAGAAGCCCGCCGAGGACGCCTCCATCAAGGCCCACTGACCGCGACCCCGGGGCCGGAAACGTCCGCGCAGATCGCGCGGGTCCGGTCAGGGGTGGGGCGGGGTGGTCGCAGGCCAGGCGCGCATCGCCAGGGCGGCGGTGCGTTCCAGCTCGTCGCGGCTCGCACCGTCGCGGGCCTGGGTGGACATCCCCTGGATGACCGCCGCGTAGTAGGCGGCCAGCGCCGCCGCGTCGGCGGACGGAGGAAGCAGGCCGGCCGTCACGTCGCGCTCGATGCGCTCCCTGAGCGCGGCCTTGGCCGCCTCCCGCTTGAGCCTCAGCCCCTCCTCGACCTCCGACGACTCCGGCCCGCAGTTCACCGCGGCCGAGATGATCATGCAGCCGTGCGGGTGGCCGGGGTCGGTGTACTCGTCCGCGGCCTCGTAAAGGATGCGCTCGATGGCCTCGCGGGCCGTCGGCTCCTCGGCGAGCGCACGGGCGGTGAAGGCGCCGTAGCTCTCCTGGTAGCGCCGGAGCGCCTCCTCGAACAGCCGCCGCTTGTCGCCGAAGGCCGCGTACAGGCTGGGCGGTCGGATGTCCATCACCGCGGTCAGCTCGGCGATGGAGGTCGCCTCGTAGCCGTGGCGCCAGAACGCGCGCAGCGCCCGGTCGAGTGCTTCGTCGCGGTCGAAGGCTCGCTGTCTCGCCATGGACCCATTCTATAGCGATCGCTATGTTATTTTTCCTGTAGCGATCACTAAAGAAAGGGAAGTTCATCATGAGGACCGCTCTGGTGACAGGCGCGAGCAGGGGGATCGGCCGCGCGGCGGCGCTGCGGCTGGCCCGCGACGGGTTCCGCGTCGGGGTGCACTACGGGGTGAACGGCGCCGCGGCCGAGGACGTCGTCCGGCTGATCGAGACGGGCGGCGGCAGCGCGTTCGCGCTCCGGGCCGACCTGGGCGACACGGCCGAGGTGGAGTCCCTGGCCGCCCAGCTCCGGCAAGAGACCGACCGGCTGGACGTGCTGGTGAACAACGCGGCCATCGGTACGTCCGTACCGATGGAGCAGGAGACGGTGGAGGCGTTCGACCGGATCTTCGCGGTGAACGTGCGAGGCCTGTTCTTCCTCACCAAGCGCCTGCTGCCGCTCATCCCGAACGGCGGCCGGATCGTCAACGTCACCTCGGGCGTGACGCGTATCGCCTTCCCCCAGGCGATCGCGTACGCCATGACCAAGGGTGCAGTGCAGACGTTCACGCTCGCGCTGGCCAAGGAGGTCGGCCCGCGCGGGATCACGGTCAACAACGTCGCCCCCGGCATCATCGACACCGACGTGAACGCGGGCTGGTTGCGTACCCCCGAAGGAGAGGCGTACGCGACGAGCGTGCACGCGGTCAACCGGATCGGCCACGTCGACGAGATCGCCGACGTGATCGCCTTCGCCGCCTCCCCCGGGGCGAGCTTCATGACCGGCAGTACCCTCGACGCCACCGGCGGCGGCAACCTGTAGGTCAAAGGTAGGAGGGGCCGGTGACGCGGTGCCGGAACGTCCACCACACCCAGGCCTGGGCCGCCACCATCAGCGGCATCATGGCCAGGACGACCGGCCCCAGCACCGCCCCCGACGTGCCGGGCTCCAGCGGCAGCCGGAGCCCGGCCAGCACGCCCACCACCATCAGGGCCGCCGCCGTCAGCGCGTAGGTGCGGCCCTCGCCGGCGCCGCCCGACAGCACCGCCGCGCGCCGCCGCAACTCGCCCCGCAGCCGGAGCGCGGCGAACGCCAGCCCGTGCGTGCCGAACAGCGCGGCCAGCACCGCCACCGGCAGCAGCGCGAGCGGCCCGGTCATGCCGAGCAGCACGTGGCCGAGCAGCCCGCCCAGGCTCAGCGCCAGCCCCCAGCTGCCGGCCACGATCGCGCCGTCCCACCAGCCCTGCCAGAGCCGGCCGTCGAGCCGCCCACGCAGCCACAACCCGGTGTCCCTGACCACCCAGGACAGCAGCAGCGCCACGATCAGCGGGTAGTTGCCGCTCAGCAGCTCGCCCTCCAGCTCGGGGAAGAGCCCGGCCAGCACGCCGGCGGTGACGACCAGCCACACCTCGTTGCCGAGGAAGAACGGGGCGATGGCGGCGATCGCCTCGCGCCGCTCGGCGGGCGTGCGGCCCAGGTACGGCAGCGCCATGCCGACGCCGATGTCCGCCCCGGCCAGCACCAGATAGCCGAGCGCGAAGAACGCCAGAATGAAGATCTCCATCAGAGCCTCCCGAAGGGACCGGCGCCTTCAGGCGACGAGGGAATCGGGAGCGGGATGACCGCCAGGGCCCGAGCGTGCCCTGACCTGTCAGGTCTGCGCATCAGGGATGTCCTTCCAAGCTTTGTCGGCGGCAGCCGATACCGTGGTGTTGTCGTTACCGAACGTGACAGGAGGTGAGGTGTGCGCAGGTCGTTCAAGTTCCTGCTGCGCCCCACCCGCCACCAGGAGATTGCTCTCACCGCGTGTCTGGAGGACCACCGGCAGCTCTACAACGCCGCCCTGGAGCACCGCCGCACCGCCTACGCCAGGGCGGGCGTGAGCGTCCGGTACGGCGACCAGTCGGCCGAGCTGAAACACATCCGGGGGGATGACACCGGCGGGCAGGGCCGCTGGTCGTTCTCCTCCCAGCAGGCCACCCTGCGACGGCTCGACAAGGCGTTCGGCGCGTTCTTCCGCCGGGTCAAGGCTGGACGCACCCCGGGCTTCCCTCGTTTCAAAGGGCGCGGCCGGTTCGACACCGTCGAGTGGCCGAAGGACGGCGACGGCTGCCGGTGGGACTCCCAGCCCGGACATCCCACCGCCACCTACGTCCGCTTGCAGGGCGTCGGGCACGTCCGTGTCCACCAGCACCGGCCCGTGAAAGGCCGGGTCAAGACCATCAGCGTCAAGCGCGAGGGCTCCCGCTGGTATCTGGTCCTGTCGTGCGACGACGTACCCGCCGAACCTCTGCCCGCCACGGGCGCGATGGCCGGGATCGACATGGGTGTCGCCTCGCTCCTCACCACCTCCGACGGCGGCCAGGTGGCGAACCCGCGTCACCTGGCCGCGACCGCCGGCCGCCTCGCAGACGCGCAGCGCGACCTGGCTCGCAAGAAACGGGGCTCCCGGCGGCGGCGCAAGGCGGTGGCCCGCGTCGCCGCGCTGCACGGCAAAGTCCGCCGTCAGCGCCTCGACCACGCGCACAAGGCCGCGAACGCGCTGGTCCGCGCCTACGACGTGATCGTGCACGAGGACCTGCGGATCGCGAACATGACCCGCAGCGCGTCCGGCACGATCGAGGCTCCCGGCCGGAACGTCGCACAGAAGTCCGGCCTGAACCGGAGCATCCTGGACGCGGGCTGGGGGGTGTTCCTGACGATCCTGTCGCACAAGGCTGAGAGCGCCGGTCGCAAGCTGATCGCGGTGAACCCCGCCGGCACCTCCCGCACGTGCTCGCATTGCGGGCATGTGGCGAAGGAGAACCGCGTCACCCAGGCCGGGTTCGCTTGTACGGCGTGTGGGCATGCCGCGCACGCCGATGTGAACGCGGCGGTCAACATCTTGAGGGCAGGGCTTGCCCTTCGCCAGGTTGCGGAAGCGGCTTAGCGAGAAGCCGCTCCCTTCAGGGAGCGGAGGAGTCACGTTCGCTCCTCAGAACGCCGGGACGGGCTCGGGCTTCTCGGCGGGCCGCGCGCCGAGGCCGACGGCGGCGGGCCCGCGCCGCGCGGTCCTGGCCAGCAGCCAGGAGTTGATCACGGTCAGCGCGGCGAACACCGCGGTGAACGCGATCAGGGAGAAGCGCATCACCCCGTCGCCCACCGGCGACATCGCGTCCTCCGTGGTGAGCAGCCCGTAGACCGCCCACGGCTGCCGCCCCACCTCCCGGAAGACCCAACCCCCGATCATGGCTCCGAACGGCAGCGGGATCGCCGCGATCAGCACCACGTGCCAGGCGCGGAAGCCGTGCACCACCGGCCGGATCAGCATGAGCACGAAGTTCAGCCCCGAAAGGAAGAACATGATCCCGAACAGGATCAGCATGGTCAGCGCCCCGGCCTGCACCCACTCCACGGGCGGCAGGTAGTCGCCGGGCCCGTGCAGCGCCGTCATCTCCGCCTGGACCGCGGCGGCGCGGTCGGCGTCGCCCGTCCAGGCTGCGATCTTGCCCGGCTGCAGCGTGGCGAACCCGACCCCGCCGAACGCGGCCGTCACCATCGTGGCGGGCAGCGCCACGCCCGCCCCGATCCGCAGCGACTTGCGGAAGAAATCCTGCTCAGGGGTACGCCTGAGCAGGTGGTAGGCGCTCACCCCGGCCATGAAGAAGCCGCCGACCATCATCGCCCCGCCCAGGACGTGCCCGAGCGCCACCATCGCCGCCGGGTTGGCCACCATCGCGCCGAAGTCGGTGATGTGCAGTGTGTGGCCGTCTGACCGGTAGCCGACCGGGTTCTGCAGGAACCCGTTGGCCACCAGGATCCAGAACGCGGACGCGTACGCGGTGAGCGCGACGATCCAGATCAGCGCCAGGTGCGCCCAACGGTTCAGCTTGTCCCAGCCGAAGATCCACAGGCCGAGGAACGTCGACTCGATGAAGAAGGCGACCATCGTCTCCAGCGCCAGGGCGGAGCCGAACACGTTCCCCGCGAACTCCGCCAGCCCGCTCCATGCCATGCCGAGCTGGAACTCCATGACGAGCCCGGTGACGATGCCCATCGCGTAGTTGATGATGTAGAGCTGGCCCCAGAACCTGGTCATGCCCACGTGGACCGGGCTGCGGCTGATCGTGGCCCGGGTCTGGATGACGGCCACCAGCGTGACCAGGCCGAGCGTCAGCGCGACGAAGAGGAAGTGCGCGCCCGCGGTCAGGGCGAACTGCAGGCGCGCGAGGTCGACGGTGTCCATAGAGGTCAGGGTCGGGCGACGATCACCTCTCGCGCGTCAGCCCGCGGCGTGCACTCACCGTACTCCCGGGGTTTCACCCGCCCCGGGGACGTACTCCTCAGGAGGTAAGCCAGCCCGGCGTGATGACACCGGCCTCGTAGGCGAGCACCACGAGCTGGGCGCGGTCGCGCACCCTGAGCTTGGTCATGATGCGGCTGACGTGGGTCTTCGCGGTGGCCGGGCTGAGCACCAGCTTGGCCGCGATCTCGTCGTTGGAAAGCCCGCCCGCGACCAGCGCCAGCACCTCGCGCTCCCGCTCGGTGAGGGCGTTGAGCTCAGGGCCGGGCTCGGGCCGCTTGACCCGGCCGGCGAACTCGGAGATCAGCCGCCGGGTGACGGACGGCGCGATGAGCGCGTCACCTCTGGCCACCACGCGGACGGCGTGGATCAGCTCGGCCGGCTCGGTGTCCTTGACCAGGAACCCGCCGGCGCCCGCGCGCAGCGCGCCGTAGACGTAGTCGTCGAGGTCGAACGTGGTCAGGATGATCACCTTGACCGTGTCGAGCCGCGGGTCGCCGGCGATCCGGCGGGTGGCCTCCAGACCGTCGAGCTCGGGCATCCGGATGTCCATCAGCACCACGTCCGGCCGCAGCTCGCGGGCCAGGGCCACGGCCTCGGCGCCGTTGCCCGCCTCCGCCACCACCTCGAGGTCGTCCTCGTCGCTGAGGATGGACCGGAACCCGGCTCGTACCAGGTTCTGGTCGTCGGCCAGCAGCACGCGGATCATGGGGCTCCGTCCAGCGGTAGTGAGGCGAGGACGCGGAAACCGCCCTCCGGTCGTGGCCCGGCCTCCAGGCTGCCGCCGAGCGCGACGGCGCGCTCGCGCATGCCGCGCAGGCCGAAGCCGCTGCCCTCGGTGAACGTGACTCCCGGGCCGTCATCATCCACGCGGATCAGGATATGCCGGTCATCTGAGGAGACGGTGAGCGTGGCCTCGCCGGCGCCGGAATGGCGGGCGACATTGGTCAGCGCCTCGCGGATGATCCGGACGGCGGCCAGGTCGACCTCGACCGGCACCCGGTCGAGCGGCCCGGACAGCTCGGTGCGCACCTTCAGCCCGGACGCCCCGACCAGCTCGTCCAGCCGGGACAGGCTGTCGGCGGGCGCGGTCGGCGCGTCCTCGTCGACCTGGCGCAGCACGCCCAGCGTGGTGCGCAGCTCGCGCAGCGTCTCCTTGCTCGTCTCCTTGATCGTGCGCAGCGCCAGCTCGGCGTCTTCAGGCCGCTTCCTCATGCCGTGGAGCGCCGCCGACGCCTGCACGTTGATCAGGGAGATGTTGTGACCGAGCACGTCGTGCAGCTCCCTGGCGATGCGCAGGCGCTCCTCGCCGGCCCGCCGCCTGGCCTCCTCCTCCTTGCCGCGCTCGGCCTCGTGCGCCCGCTGCTCGGCCTCCCGCAGGTAGGCGCGGCGGTTGCGGGCCACGCTGCCGCCCGCGATGGCCGCCACCACCCAGCCGGCGATCATGACGAACGTGCTGTCGTCCACGTGGCGGACCTCGCCGCTCTCGCCCAGCCCCATAGCCAGCAGCGCGACCGAGCCGGTGGCGATGGCGGCGATGAGATGGCCGCGATCGGCCGCGGTGTAGAGCACCAGGAACGGCAGGAAGATGATCGGGGCGTCCAGCGAGGTGAAGGGATAGTAGGCCACGGTCGCCCCCATCACGGCGACCAGGGCCCCCACCGGGCAGCGCTCGCGGAACAGCACGCCGGCCATGGCGACGACGGGCAGCACCACGTCGAGCACGCCGGGATGCCGGTCGGCGCGGACCACCCAGGTGACGGCGAGCGCCACCACGGCCACCGCCACGACGGCGAGTGACATGACCGTGCTTCCCTGCAGCCTGCCCATGCCCCCCATTCTCCCGGTCCGCGCAGCGTACGGGCCATACACCGGAAGTCGTAAGCGGGCCGCTCGCGGGTACAGCCCCGGGATGAGCAACGAAGAGGAACTGCGCCGGCTCGACGAGGAGATTGCGCGGCTGAAGCAGGAGAACCGCGAGCAGCGCGAGCAGATCAGGGACATGGGGGCGACCGACCAGACGGAGATCGCCTCCCTGATCACCCAGGCCGACGAGCAGGCGGGACTCATCTCCGAGTTGGAGGAACGCCGAGAGAGCCTGCGTCGCCGGCAGGGCTGAGGACAGGCGGACGGGACGGGCCGGGTCAGCGCAGCGCGGCCCCCACGTCGTGCAGGTGCCGCAGGGCCTGACCGTACGAGCGGAACAACCCGGTCTCCAGGTAGCTGACGCCGATCTCCTCGCAGTAGCGCCGCACGATCGGCTGGGCCTTGCGGAGGTTGGGCGCCGGCATGTTCGGGAACAGGTGGTGCTCGATCTGGTAGTTGAGCTGGCCGAGGGCGATGTCGGTGACGACGCCGCCCCTGACGTTGCGCGAGGTGAGCACCTGCTTGCGCAGGAAGTCCAGCTTGTCTTCGGCGGTGAGCACCGGCATGCCCTTGTGGTTGGGCGCGAACGAGCAGCCCAGGTACACGCCGAACACCCCTTGGTGCACGATCAGGAACAGCAGTGCCTTCCCGAACGGCAGCACGGCGAAGACCGCGCCGAAGTAGAGCACGAAGTGCGCCAGCAGCAGCACGCCCTCGGTGCGGCGGCGCCTGGCCCCGGGCTGGAACAGCGCCTTCACGCTGGCCACGTGCAGGTGCCAGGCCTCCAACGTGAGCAGCGGGAAGAACCAGAGCGCCTGCCGCTTGGCGAGGAACCGGGGCAGGCCGCGGCTCCTGGACACCTGGTCCTCCGACCAGACGATCACCGCGGGGGAGACGTCCGGGTCGTGGTCCTCGTGGTTGGGGTTGGCGTGGTGCTTGTTGTGCTTGGTGTTCCACCAGCCCCAGCCGAGGCCGATGCTGAGGTTGCCGACCAGCATGCCGACGAGGTCGCTGGTGCGGCGGGTCCTGAAGACCTGACGGTGGCCGAGGTCGTGGGCGATGAAGCCGACCTGGGTGAAGACCACGGCGAGCACGACGGCCACGAGCAGCTGCAGCCACGAGTCGCCCACCCAGACGAACAGCGCCCAGCCGCCCACGAAGGAGGCCGCGACGATGGCGCCTCGGACGGCGTAATAAACGGGACGCCGGTCGAGTAGACCGGCCTCATTGATCTTGGTGGCGAGTCTGGCGAAGTCACTGCCTCTGGTCGCCAGGCTGACGGGTTCGGCCACAGGTCTCCCTCGGTGTCGCGATGGACGGATGCCCCCAGACTGACGCATCCGCTGCCCTCGTGAAAGATCCGGAAGCGCGGGTCGGCCCGCGAACCCCTTGCCTGCCGGTCAAACTTGCTCAAAATTGGGCAAGCTTCCCCTGCCGTGCCTCGAACGGGAGCTGCGGCACAGTCGCCTCGCTGAACTCCGGCAGCCCCACCACCAACTGCTTGCCCACCACCCGCAGCCCGCGCGCCGCCGCGCGGGCGTCCATGCCGTGCCGCTCCATCGCGTAGAAGGAACCGCGGCCGTAGTCGATGCGGATGCTCTCCAGCCCCGGCCGCTCCCGCGCCAGGCAGGCGCCCATGGGCTTGCCCAGCGCGTCCGGCGTGACGCCGGTGTGGGCGCTGCCCGCGACCACCAGCGTGGGGGCGGCCACTGTGTCCAGCACCCGCCGGGCCATGGCGGAGTCCCTGTCCGGCCGGTCGGCGCCGTCGAACAGCGTGAGCGTGATCGGGGACAGCCGCCGCAGCACCGCGAGATGCCCCGCGGTCACCCGGCCGTCGCCCACCCACCAGTGCGCGCTCTCCAGCGGCGTGCCGTGTCTCAGGTACGTGTACAGCTCCATGGTCAGGCCGCCGTGCCAGTCGAGCGCCAGGCTGCCGAGCCTGAGCGCGTCCATCAGCCGCAGGATGACCAGCGGGTTCTCCCGTACTCCTGGCATCTCGCCGAGCAGCAGCAGGCCGGTCTCCATGAGCGACCGGCGCGCTCTCGCCAGGGCGGCCTCCTCCATCGGCAGCTCGAACCCGCTCGTGTCGAAGTCGGCCACGGCCCGCGTCAGGCCGTCGATGGTGTCAACGCCCGGCATGCCCTCAGGGTGATCGGGAACGTGGAGCGGTGCAACGGCCCTGTCGCCCAACGGTCGTGCGCGTTCGCCCAGCGGTCAGGTCACCGCGCGGACAGCCGGTCGAACAGGGCCAGCGCCGCCTCCCGCACCTCCTCGGGCGAGAGCCCGTCCAGCGTCCGCCTGGCCTGCGCGATGTCGCGGGTCGTCGCCAGCGTGATGGCCACGGACGACGCCGCGGCCCGGTCGACGGATCCGGCGGGCGCGGCGTCGGCCAGTTCCTGGGCGTTGGCGGCGAGGTCGAGGTTGTCGTTCAACGGGGCTCCTCAGTTGGTTGATCGGGCCATTGCATCATTCTGCGGCGTATTGTTTCCATCACTCGTTGAATGACGACTTGAGCGGGTCGTGGGCCGTCACGCACCCGGGACGGCCAGGCCCGACTCGTAGGCGGCGATCACGGCCTGGACCCTGTCGCGCAGGCCCAGCTTGGCCAGCAGGTTGCTGACGTGCGTCTTCACCGTGTGCTCGCTGACCACCATGGCTTCGGCGATCTCCGCGTTGGACAGCCCGCGGGCGATCAGCTGCAGCGTCTCCCGCTCCCTGGCCGTCAGCACCTCCAGCGCCCCGGGCCTCGGCCTGGCCGGCCGGGACGTGAACTCGCGGATCAGCCGGGTCGTCACCGACGGGGCCAGCAGCGACTCGCCGGCCGCCACCACCCGCACCGCGTTCACCAGGTCGTCGCGGCGCACGTCCTTCAGGAGGAACCCGCTGGCGCCGGCCCGCAGCGCGTCGTACACATAGTCGTCCAGGTCGAACGTGGTCAGCATGAGCACCCTGCACCCGGTCTCCGCGCACACGATCCCGGCGGCTTCGATGCCGTCCATCCGGGGCATGCGGATGTCGAGCAGCAACACGTCCGGCCGGTGCTCCCGCGCCGCGGCCACCGCCGCCAGCCCGTCCCCCGCCTCGGCCACCACCCGGATGTCCGGCTGCGCGTCCAGGATCATCGCGAACCCGCTCCGCACCAACTCCTGATCATCCGCCACCACCACCCGAATCTCCCCATCCGTTCCCCCCTGACGTGCGGTGTCGGCACGAAGCGGCGGCTCTTCAGGCGGTTCCCCACCGGGGTGTGCGGCCCGTTCGGGTGCGGCGCCCGCGCGGAGAGGCGCGCCGTGCAGGGGCGGCTCTTCAGGCGGCCCCCCTCCGGGGTGACCCATTCGTGGGGGGTTTGCGCGGAAGGGCGGGCCGTAAGGGGGTGGGTCTTCGGGCGGCTCCCCTCCGGGGTGTCCCGTTAGCTGGGGTTTTGTGCGGAAGGACCCGTTGTGATGGGGAGGTTCTTCAGACGGCCCTCCGCGGGGGTGTCCGGTTGGTGGGGGGTTTGCGTGGAGGGGAGTGCTGTGACGGCGTGGGTTTTGAGAGGTCTGCCCGCTGAGGCTTCCGGTTCGTGGGGGGCCTGCGTGGAGGGGTGTTCCAGGAGGCTCCTTGGTGACGGGAGGCTGGCTTTCTCCGGGGAGGGGTGAGGGGGTCATGAGAGGGGGAGGCGGGCGGAGACGTGGAAGCCGGGGGCGTCGGTGCGGGGGCCGGCGGTGGCGGTGCCGCCGCAGGCGGTGGCGCGTTCGCGGATGCCGATGAGCCCGTGGCCGCCGGAGGGCAGGGCGCGGCCGGCGCCGCGGCCGTCGTCGGTGACCTCGATCATGAGGGTGTCGTCCTCCCAGGTGAGCCGGATGCCGGCACGGGTGGCGCCGGCGTGCTTGACGATGTTGGTGAGCGCCTCCTGGACGATCCGGTACGCGGCCACGGCGCTCGCGGCCGTCACCGGCCCGGGCTCGCCCGCGACCTCGAACGTCACCTCCAGCCCCGCGCCGGAGACCTGCGCGGCCAGCTCAGGCAGGTCGTCGACGGTGGGCTGGGGCGCGCGCGGCGCGCCGCCGTCCTCCTTCAGCACCCCCAGCATGCGCCGGATCTGCTCCATCGCGTCACGCCCGGCCCCCGCGATGGCGTCGAACGCCGCCTCCGCCCGCGCCGGGTCCTTCCTGACCGCGACGGGACCGGCCTCGGCCTGCACCACCATGAGGCTGACAGCGTGGGCGAGTATGTCGTGCATCTCGCGGGCGATCCTGGCGCGCTCACGCTCCGCGGCGCGCTGGGCCTCCAGCTGGCGTTCCCTCTCCAGCCTGGCGGCCCGTTCCTTCAGCGCCGCCGCCTGGGCCCGGGAGCCCGCCGCCGCCCTGCCCATCGCGTACGCCGCCACCAGCAGGATGCCGCTGCGCAGCGCCGTGTCCGGCGAGCCGGGCAGGAAGAACGACCCCACCACGGTGCAGGCGAGCAGCAGCATCCGGATCGGCCGAGACGACAGCGCGGCCACCGTGTAGTAGGCGACCAGCTGGCCGTACCAGACGGGCTGCTCGGCGACGGGGGCGGCCAGGTCGTACAGCAGGCTCGTGGTCAGCGACACGATCAGCACGGCCAGCGGGGCCCGGCGGCGCCAGACCAGGGGCAGCGAGGAGGCGACCGCGACCACGTACCCCCACCAGTGCCACGGCAGGCCCTCGTACTGCCGGGTGGTCAGCAGCGGCCAGAGCTGCGCGCCGGTGACCAGGAGAGCGAGCGCGCCGTCCACCAGCAGGGGCGGCAGCGCTCGCGCGCGCCGCCGCAGCACGGTGACAAGCGGGGGCTCCTGCACGGCTCCTCATCCTCCCGCACCGTACGGCGAATCCCGAAATATCGCCCCCGTACGAGGGACCGCCCGATCAGACATGAGCCGGGACGGACCGGCTCCTGGCCCGCAGCGCCAGCGGAAGGAACGCGACCACGGCCAGCACGGAACCCACCGGGATGAGGTCGAGCGAGATCACCGGAAGCACGGTCTGGGCCAGGACGAGCAGCGGCATCCAGGGCCGCACGTGACGCCCGGCGGCGAGCTGCGCCGAGAGGGCCACCAGAGCGGCGTAGAACAGGACAGGCCCGGCCTGGTAGACCAGCAGCGACACCCCCGGCACCGCCTGGACTTGGTCGAACAGCGGCCCCATGGCCTCGTGGTCCGCGGCCATGAACCCCACCACCACGTCCACGGCGAACTGGACGAACGCGAACCCGATCCCCGCGAGACCGGCGGCGAACGTGACGGTGGCCATCCGGGTGCGCCCGAGCAGCGCCCGCATGTCGTGCAGCATCACCGCGAACAGCACCAGCGCCGCCATGAACGCCAGGTGGCCGAGTGTCCAGGCCGCCCCGGGTCCTCTGCTCCCGTCGAACCCGTCGACGATCCTGAGCACCCCGTAGACCAGGGCGAGCAGCGGCGCGGCCAGGTACGAGCAGGCCGCGAGGGTGGTGGGCGGTGCGGCGGGGGGAACGTGCCGGACGGACATGGTGGCTCCTTCGAAGCGGTCGAGGTTGCCCACCCATCCTGAGATTTCCGGCGCCTCGGCGGATCGCCGCCAGGGGCGATCCTCGGGCTCACTCTCACGAGGGATGTCAGGCCTCGCCCGCGGCGAGCCTGGTGACCGCGTCGGCCACCCGCCGCTGCCTGGTCTCGGCCTTGTTGGCGCCCTCGACCTGCAGCACGACACGCCGCTGCCGGGAGTACGACAGGCCGTCGAAGAACGCCTTGGCCGCGGGCGCCCGGTCGAGCGCCTCGGCCAGGTCGGGCGGCACGGTGACCGTGCGGGGCTCGGTGTCGAGCTCCAGGCCGACCTCGATCTCGTCGCCGGCGGCCACGCCCGCGCCCTCGCGGTTCTCGGCGGCGAGCGGCAGCATCGAGCGGCCGCCCATCGGCGCCACCGTGCTGCGGTAGACATACCCGTTGATCGTGACGCGGACGGGCGGGCGTCTGCCCGCTCCCAGCCCGGCCACCACCTCGGGCGGCACCTCGATCCCTGTCGCGGTCCTGCCGCTCAGCTCGACGGTGGTACGGAAGATCATCGGAAGAACCCCTTGAGTACGGGCGCGAGAGCGGCGGGCTTGACGATGTGGGTCTGGCCGTCGAGCGTGCGGTGCTCGGCGTCGGGGAGCACCCGGGCCAGGTCGCGGGTGCCGTTGCGGATCCAGGCCGGGCTCTTGCTCCCGTCGACGACCAGGGCCGGCATCTTGACGCCGTCCCACCGGCCTTCGGGCAGCGGCCTGCCGTGCTCGAACTCGGTCACGAACGCGGCGTCGTACGGCAGCGTACGGGCGACTTTCTTCATCGTCGACCAGCCGGGCATGAGGGTCATCATGGCCACCACGGGGGCGGGCAGGTTGACGCCCCGGCGCATGAAGTAGCGGATCGCCGCGCCCGGCTTGCCCTGGGCCAGCATGGTCTCGATGCTCGCCGTGTAGTCGGCGGGGATGGGCGGGCGGGTGCCGTCGACGATGAAGGGCGGCTCGTACACGGCGATCTTGCTGACGGGCAGCCCGCTCGCGGCGGCGGCCAGGGCCAGCGCGGCGCCGGAGGAGATGCCGTACAGGAAGACCGGCTCGCCGATCATCTCGATGAGGGCGGCGATGTCCTCGATCTCCCGCTCGGGGGCGAACGGCGTGGTGTCGCCGCTCTCGCCGCGTCCGCGCCGGTCGTAGGTGTAGACCGTGTGGGTGTCGGCCATCTCCTGGGCGAGCGGGGTGTTGGGGCCCGAGGCGCGGTAGCACATCGCGCCGTCGACGAGCAGCAGCGCGGGGCCCTGGCCGGTGCGCGTGTAGGCGATGGTGGTGCCGTCGCGGGAAATCACGGTGTTCATGTCCTGCCTCTTCCGTTCGGGGTACCTTGAGGGTTCCACCGACAAATATATTTGTCAAGGGCGCCATCGTGGAGGATCGGTCAGGGCGGGAACGGGTCCGGCATCGGAGGGTTGCGCATGGCTGACGAGAAGATGGCTCGCAAGGCGTACGAGAAGAAGTTGTACCGGCTGCAGGGCGAGCTGGTGAAGATGCAGGAGTGGGTGCGGGTCGCGGGCGAGCGGGTGGTGGTGGTCTTCGAGGGGCGCGACGCGGCGGGGAAGGGCGGCGCGATCAAACGGGTGGCGGAGTATCTCAACCCGCGCGTCACCCAGATCGTCGCCCTGCCGGCCCCCACCGAGCGCGAGCGCACGCAGTGGTACTTCCAGCGCTACGTCGAGCACCTGCCCGCGGCCGGCACCATCGTGCTGTTCGACCGGAGCTGGTACAACCGGGCGGGAGTGGAGCGGGTGATGGGTTTCTGCACCGAGGAGGAGCATTCCCGGTTCCTCCACCAGTGCCCGATCTTCGAGCGGCTGCTGGTCGAAGACGGGATCCTGCTGCGCAAGTACTGGTTCTCGGTGAGCGACGCCGAGCAGGAGCGGCGCTTCCGCAAGCGGCTGGAGGACCCGATGCGCCGCTGGAAGCTGTCGGCCGTCGACCTCGAGTCCATCACCCGCTGGGAGGACTACTCGCGGGCCAAGGACGAGATGCTGGTCCACACCCACATCCCCGAGGCGCCCTGGCACGAGGTGGAGAGCGAGGACAAGCGGCGGGCCAGGATCAACATGATCAGCCACCTGCTGTCGACGATCCCGTACGAGGACGTGCCCCGCCCGGAGATCCAGATCCCGGAACGCCCGCCGGGCACCGGTTACCGCCGTCCGCCGCGGCTGGAGAACCATGTGCCGGACGTGACCCGCCCTTGACTTCTTATTTAGAGGATGCGCATCCTCTAAATATGACTTATGTGATCGCTGAGCCCTGCGTGGACGTGATCGACCGGGCCTGCGTGGAGGAGTGCCCGGTCGACTGCATCTACGAGGGCGCGCGGGCGCTCTACATCCAGCCGCTCGAATGCGTCGACTGCGGGGCGTGCGAGCCGGTCTGCCCGGTGGAGGCCATCTACTACGAGGACGACCTGCCCGAGCGGTGGCAGGTGTTCGCGGGCGACAACGCCGCGTTCTTCGCCGAGACGCTGCCCGGCAGGGACGCGCCCCTGGACTCGCCCGGGGGAGCGTCGAAGCTGGGCAGGCTCGGCGTCGACACCCCGCTGGTGGCCGGTCATCCGGTGACGTCATGACCGGGCTGGACCGGGCGCGGGCCCACGAGGTGCTGTCCGTGCCCAGCCGGGTCACCATCCTGGACCTGCTGCGCGAACGCGCCGAACCGCTCGACGCCCGCGAGCTCGCCGCCGGGACCGGCCTGCACGTCACCACTGTCAGGTTCCACCTGTCGGCGCTGCTCGAAGCCGGGCTGGTCGTCGAACGGGCCGAGCGGAGCGGCGGCCGGGGCCGGCCGCGCGCGGTGTACTCGGCGTCCTGGGCGGCGGAGCCGGAGCACGGGCCCTACCAGGAGCTCGCCGAGCTGCTGGCCCGCCACTTCGCCGACACCCCCGCCCAGCGGGCCCGCCGGGCGGAGCGCGCCGGCGAGGAGTGGGCGCTGCGGCGGCTGAGCCCCGCCGCGACCCCGGCGGTGAAGAGGGACGGCCGGTCGGCGGAGGACGCCCGGTCGGCGGTGAAGGGGGATGCCCGGTCGGTGGAGGACGCCCGGTCCGGGGTCAAGGGGGATGCCCGGTCCGAGGTGAAGGGGGACGCCCGGTCGGCGGTGACGGCGATGTTCGCCGAGATGGGGTTCGACCCGGAGCCGACCGGCGACGGGCGCATCCTGCTGCACGGCTGCCCGTTCCGCGCCACCGCCCGGTCGCATCCCGAGGTGGTCTGCGCCGCGCATCGCGGGCTGCTGCGCTCGGCTGTCGAACTCCTCGACCCGGGCGCGCCCGGGCTCGAACTGCACGCGTTCGTCCGTCCCGAGCTCTGCGTCATCACGGCGGGCGGCGACGCCCCCGAGCCGCACGGGACGTCACGATGAGCCGCGCCCGCTTCCGGAGCCCGACGTGGTGCTGACTCCCGCGCCGGCCCGCGACCGGGTCGAACGGCCCGCGCGGCGCCTCCTGACGTCCTGGCTGTCGTCCACGGACCACAAGGTCATCGGCTACCTCTACCTGATCACGTCGTTCGGGTTCTTCCTGGTCGCCGGGGTCATGGCCCTCGTGGTCCGGGCCGAGCTGGCCCAGCCGGGCCTGCAGCTGGTCAGCAACGAGCAGTACAACCAGCTGTTCACCATGCACGGCGCGATCATGCTGCTGCTGTTCGCCACGCCGCTGTTCGCCGGGTTCGCCAACGTCATCATGCCGCTGCAGATCGGGTCGCCGGACGTGGCCTTCCCCCGGCTCAACATGGTCAGCTACTGGCTGTTCCTGTTCGGCGGGCTGATCGCCGTCAGTGGCTTCCTCACCCCCGGCGGCGCCGCCGCGTTCGGCTGGTTCGCCTACACGCCGCTGTCCAGCGTGATCAGCTCGCCGGGCGTCGGCGGCGATCTGTGGATCATGGGCTTCGCGCTGAGCGGGCTCGGGACGATCCTCGGCGCGGTCAACTTCGTCACCACGGTCATCGGCATGCGGGCGCCCGGCATGACCATGTTCCGGATGCCGATCTTCACCTGGAACGTGCTGCTGACCAGCATGCTCGTGCTGATGGCGTTCCCCGTGCTGGCCGCCGCGCTGCTGGCGCTGGAGTCGGACCGCGCGTTCGGCACCCAGATCTTCGCGCCGGAGAACGGCGGGGCGATGCTGTGGCAGCACCTGTTCTGGTTCTTCGGGCACCCCGAGGTCTACATCATCGCGCTGCCGTTCTTCGGCATCATCACCGAGGTCATCCCGGTTTTCAGCCGCAAGCCGATCTTCGGTTACCTCGGCCTGGTCGGCGCGACCATCGCCATCGCCGGGCTGTCGATGACCGTGTGGGCCCATCACATGTTCGGCACGGGCCAGGTGCTGCTGCCGTTCTTCTCGTTCATGAGTTTTCTGATCGCGGTGCCGACCGGGGTGAAGTTCTTCAACTGGATCGGCACGATGTGGCGCGGGCACCTGTCCTTCGAGACGCCGATGCTGTTCTCGATCGGCTTTCTGGTCACCTTTCTCTTCGGCGGGCTCACCGGCGTCATCCTGGCCTCGCCGCCGCTCGACTTCCACGTCACCGACACCTATTTCGTGGTGGCCCACTTCCATTACGTGGTGTTCGGCACGGTGGTGTTCGCGATGTTCGCGGGATTCTTCTTCTGGTGGCCGAAGATGACCGGGCGGATGCTCGGCGAGAGGCTCGGGAAGATCCAGTTCTGGCTGTTGTTCGTCGGCTTCCACACCACGTTCCTGGTGCAGCACTGGCTGGGCATGCTCGGGTTCCCGCGCCGCTACGCCGATTACGGCGCGGGTGACGGGTTCACCCTGCTCAACCAGATCTCGTCCGTCGGCGCGCTGATCCTCGGGCTGTCCACGGTGCCGTTCCTCTACAACGTGTGGAAGACCTCGCGCGGGCCGCGCCGGGTGACGCTGGACGACCCCTGGGGGTTCGGCGGCTCGCTGGAATGGGCCACGAGCTGCCCGCCGCCGCGGCACAACTTCACCTTCATCCCGCCGATCCGCTCCGAACGGCCCGCGTTCGACCTCCACCACCCCCGGGAGTGATTCACTCCCCGCTGACGACGTCGTACACCAGCAGCCCGTCCTCCCGCAGCCGGGCGCCCGCGCTCGGCTGATGCTCGGCCGTCGCGCCCGAATGGCTCAGGTGCAGCACGGGCACGCCCCTGGCCAGCACGGCGAAGTCGGCGATGAGCCGCCGGTGGCAGCGCCACCACAGGGCCTCGGCGCACATCACGGCCGTGCGGCCGGCCGCGGCCTGTGCCAGCAGCTCGTCCATGGCGGCCAGGAAGCCGGGGTCGCGGGTGTGGCCGGCGTAGCCGCGGAAGGACTCGTTCTCCCAGAAGGTGTCGGGGGAGTCGGGCGCGGGCCTGCGGAAGCCGCCCAGCCGCCGGTCCCAGCGGTAGCCGATGCCGGCCTCCGGGAGCCAGACGGCCAGCTCCTCGCGGCGCGCGTCGGGGTTGCGCCTGCTGCCCGGCGCCGTCCGTACGTCCACCACCGCCTCGACGCCGGCGCCGCGCAGCAGGCCCGACAGCTCCGCGCGGCCGGCCGTGCCGTGACCGAAGGTCAGCAGCGGTTCGGTCACCGTGTCTTGGCGACGGTGAGCAGGCAGGCGGCGTCTTCCAGGGCGTCCAGGCTGTGCCGCGCCGGGGGGATGATCAGGAGGTCGCCCGTCATGCCGTCCCAGGAGTCCCCGCCGCTGTGCAGCCGCACCCGGCCGCGCAGCACCTGCAGGGTGGCCTCGCCGGGGTTCTCGTGCTCGGCGAGCGACTGGCCGGCCTTGAGCGCGATGAGCGTCTGCCGGAGCACGTGCTCGTGGCCGCCGTACAGGGTCTCGGCGCTGCGGCCCGTCGAGGCGTCGCCGGCGCGCTTGAGGTGCTCGCGTACGAGGGCTTCCAGAGATGTCTTCTGCATGCCTCCGAGTCTGGCATCAGGGGTGACCGGGAATCACGGCAAGGGTCAGGGATAACGGCACGGCCACAAGGGGCGATATATAACCATAAAGACGTCATAATCCTGTCCAGCTTCCGGCAGTGCCGGAACAGGAAGGCGGAGACAGGATGGTCGGGTTCGCGGTGTTCGCGGGGAAGACCGGGAAGGCCACGTTAACAGGCCCACGGATTCTGGCCGTCGCCATCGCGGTGGTCGCGCCGCTTCTGGAGATCGCCGCTCTCGTGCAGTGGGCCGGGCTGCCCGAGGCGTGGACGCCCCAGCTCACCGTCACCCCGCAGTCCGCCGTGGTGCTCACCTTCCCCGCGGTCGGCGCCTACCTCATCGCGCACCGGCCCCGGCTGAACATGGCCTGGATGATGTGCGCCGGCGGACTCGCCGCCGGGCTCAGCGACTTCTTCCAGTCGCTCATGCTCCGGGTCGCCGCCGACGGTCACCTGATGCTCGCGGGCTACCTGCGTCACACGTACATCGTCTTCTGGGCGGTGTGCGGGCTCACGCTGACCGCGCTGCTGCCGCTGTACTCGCCCGACGGGCGGCTGCCCTCGCCGCGCTGGCGCTGGGCGCTCGCGCTGAGCGCGGTCTCGCTCGGCACCGAGATGCTGCGCAACATCACCCGCCCGGACCCGTCGCCGATCGGCTACCGGTTCCCCGAGGTCGTCCCGAACCCGCTGCAGATCCGCGCGCTCGCCCCGTACCAGGAGATCATCTCGGAGACCGCCTGGGCCGGCATCTACCTCTCGCTGGCGCTGGCCGCGCTGTCGATGGCGCTGCGGCTGCGCCGGGCCGACCCGGTGGGCCGGCGGCAGATCGGGTGGCCGCTCTTCGCGTTCACCGGATACATCGTCTTCCTGGTCGTCGGGACGGCCGTGCCCGGCCTGGTGTGGGTGGCGGTGCTGTGGTCCGCGCTCATCCCGGTCGCGGTCGCGTTCTCTGTCATGCGCTACCGGCTGTACGGGATCGACACCGTCATCAGCCGCACCTTCGTGGCCGCCGGGCTGCTCGTCGTCATCAGCGCGGTCTACTTCGGCGCCGGCGCCGTGGCCAGCCTGGGAGTCTCCGGGTACGACAGGGTCGCCGGGCTGGCGTCAGCCCTGTTCGCCGGGGCGTTCTTCCAGCCGCTGCGGCGCGTGCTGCAGCGGGCCGTCGACCAGATGCTCTACGGCAAGGTCGGCGACCCCCGGCTGCTGGCCGCCCGGCTCACCCAGGCGATCCGGCGCGGCGACCCGGCCGAGGCACTGACCGCGGTCGTCGGCGTGCTGCGCGACGGGCTCGCGGTCGAGGGGGTGGCCGTGGAGGTGGCCGACGGCGAGCCCCGGTACGTGGAGAACGGCCGGGTCGGCGACCGGCCGCGCGAGGTGCCGCTGGTCTGGCACGGCGAGCGGGTCGGCCGCCTGCTGGTGGGCGCTCCCGGGCCGCGCCGCTTCCCGGCCGCGCACAACGAGCGGGTGCTCGCCACCCTCACTCCGTACGCGGCCGACGTCGCGCACGCCGTGCGCATGGCGGCGGACTTGCAACGTTCCAGGGAACGCATCCTGACCACGCGCGAGGAGGAACGGCGCCGGCTCCGCCGCGACCTGCACGACGGGCTGGGACAGAGCCTGGCGGGCATGGCCATGCTCATCAACATCGCCCGCGGCCGCCTGAAGGAGGCGCCGGACTCGGCCGACGCCCTGCTGCGCGAGCTGCGTACCGGGATGGACGCCGTCGCCGGCGACATCCGCGAACTGGTGTACGGGCTGCGCCCGCCGGCCCTGGACGACCTGGGGCTGGCGCGGGCGGTGCGCGAGCTGGCCGAGCAGGCCTCGCCGGAGATCGAGATCGAGGTGTCGGCCGAGGGCGACCTGTCGGAGCTCCCTGCGGCCGTGGAGGTGGCCGTCTACCGCATCGTCCAGGAGGCCCTGACCAACGTCCGGCGGCACGCGCGCGCCGAGCGGGCGCGCATCCACCTCCAGCGGGAACGCGAGGTGCTGCGGGTGACCGTCGCCGACGACGGCCGCGGCCTGCCGGAGAGCCGCCGGGCGGGGGTCGGCCTCAGCTCGATGCGCGAGCGCGCGGCCGAGCTGGGCGGGATCTGCGTGATCAGCGGCGGGCCCGGCGAGGGCACCCGGGTGGAGGTCATGCTCCCTCTCCTGCCCCAGCCGGCCCCGTCACAGAACAGCGTCCCCTGACCCCGGCCCGCTCAGCGTCTCCGGCCCCGCGCCGGCCGCCTCCGCTCCTGCTCTTCCTTGCGTCTGCTGCGTCGCCGTCCGAGGAACCAGCCGGCGCCCAGGATGGCCAGTCCGATGGGGGTACGCGCGAGCCACCGCGCCAGCGCGACTTTGAAAAGACCCTTCATGACGGGACCCCCTGCCCCACAGGGGCCGTGCCACACGACGGGCTTTCAGCGAGCTGAAACCGGAGTGTCAGCGGGGCTGCCTAAGATCCGCATCATGACATCCAGCGAGGGGACTCCCGGCAACGGCCGGCAGGGCACCGCGCACTTCGTCCATGTCGATCTCCACGTCCACTATCGCCAGGCCTACCTCGTCGACGACGAGGCGACGGGGCCCCACGGCCTGCCGGCGGACGACCCGGCCCATCCGGTCGGCATCATCAGGGTCGAGGAGGGAGCCGCGTTCCTGATCACCGGGGTCGACACCGGGACGGTCGGGTTCACGGTGGCGGTGGCCGACCGCGATCCCGGGCCCGAGCTGGAGGAGTTCGAAGACATCGTGGAGGTGGGGTTCAGGTCCGCGGTGGGGCGGGTGGCGCTGCACGAATGGGGCGGCCCCGCGTATGAGCTGCCGCCGCTGCCCGCCGGGCCCGGGTGGTACCGGTTGCGTTACCACGCCCGGGGGATGGACGGCCCGGTCGACGACGACTACCTGTTGCAGATCTGGCCCCAGGAGTCGGCCGAGCCCCGCGTCGTCAAGAGCAGCAGCGCCACGCTGCAGTACTGGCTGCACCCCGGCTGACACGCCCGCAGCGGACCGAACACGGCCGGACTCGCGCCGAGCGCGACCGGACGGTCGACGTGAACATGCGCGGCCTGCCGCACGGCATCCCCGCCGCGCTGCCGCATTCCCGGCAACGCGGCGGCCGGCTCACACCATGGCTCATGACGCGCGACCCACCGCGTCCGCTCCACCCCGTTCGCCGCCGTCGCGTACACGATCGGCCGGCCCCCGGACGCCGACGTCCTCCCGTCCACCCGGCCCTACGGAACCGACCCTCCCGATCAGAACGGCCGGCCCGCCCTGGCGGGGGCTGAGTTGGGAGCCAGCCCGCCCTCCCCGGGCGGGCGGCTCCGTCCGAACCGGCCTGAGGAACCGAGGGCACACGTCACCGCCATCCCCGGGTGGGCGGCTCCGTCCCAGCGGGGCTGAGCTGGAAGCCGGCCCGCTGTCCTAAGACGGTCGGCTTCCGTCCTGGCAAGGGCTGAGCCGACCCGCCGTCCCTGGGCGGGCGGCTCCGTCCTGGTGGGGCTGAGCTGGAGCCGGCCCGCTCTCCCTGGATGGCCGGTTTCGGGCCGCAGGGCCGGGGCGGTTGTCAGAGCCAGCTGGCGCGGACGCTGGGGCCGGCTTCGGCGGGGGCGGTGCCGAGGTCGCCCGCGCGTACGGCGGCGAGGGTGCGTTCGACGCAGGCGATGATCTCGGGGGCACGCTCGCGGAGGGCGAGGGCGTCCTGGGGGTACGACTCCTCCACGTTCCCCTGCTTGAGCACCACGTCCAGGTCGCCCAGCCGGTCGGCCAGCCAGCCGAGCGGGTCGGCCGACAGTTCCCTGGCGAAGACCCGGGGGCCCGGGTCCCAGCCGGTGAAGACCGGGTGGTGGTGGGTCCGGTCGAAGCTGCCCGGCCGCCCGTCGACGGACTCCAGCAGGTCCACTCGCCAGATCGGCCGGCCGAGGCTGATCGGGCGGGCCGAGTAGACCGTGCCCCGCAGCTCGCCCTCGTCGAGCATCCGCACTTCGAGCCGGACGCCGTGCTCGGCGCCCTCCTGGCCCTTGTTGGGTTGCGGGTCGACGAAGTAGATGTCGCTGACGGCCACGCCGATCCGCTCGAAGCCGAAGACGTACAGCACGAGGTACCCCTCTCCGTTCGGTTCCTCCTCCTCGGAGTATGAGCAGTGCTCGCCCACGAGAAAAGCGTTGGGAAACTGTCGGTGGCGGCTGGTAGAAAACAGGGTCGAAACGTCGACGGGGTCAGGGGGCCGTTCCCGTGAGCAGCAGTTCGGAGTTCTCTGTTTCCGGGCCGGTCTACGACCGGCGCGGCCCGCTGCGCTGGCTCTGGTCCCATGTGCGCCGCCATCCGCTCCACCTGACCGGGTTCCTCGGCGGGTCGCTGGTCATGGTGGTGCTCAACGCCATGGTCCCGCAGCTCACCGGCTCGGCCTTCGACGCGGTGCTGGGCGACGGGTCCGCGCTCGGCGCGATCGTGCTGGTCATGCTGGCGGTCGTGGTGGCCCGCGGCATCATCGACCTGGTGGCGCGGCTGTCGTCCGAGGTGCTGGCCAAGCGGCTGGAGCGCGACGCCCGCGACGAGCTCTACGTGAGCCTGCTCGGCAAGAGCCAGACCTTCCACAACCGCCAGCGGGTCGGCGATCTGATGGCCAGGGCCGCCAACGACATCCGGCAGCTCTCCATCATGATCTCCCCGGGCTTCGACCTGATCGTCGACTCCGGGCTGTCCGGCCTGGTGCCGCTGTTCTTCATCGCCACCATCGACCCGCGGCTGCTGCTCGTGCCCGGCGTGTTCGCGGTCGTCTTCGTGATCGCGCTCTGGCACTACATGCGCCAGCTCAACCCGGTCGCGACCCGGATGCGCGAGCAGTTCGGCGATCTCAACGCCGGGCTCAACGAGGCCGTGCGCGGCATCGAGGTCATCAAGGTGACCGCCCAGGAGGCGCAGGAGCGCCGCCGGTTCCGCGCCCGCGCCCGGCTCTACCGCGACTCCTTCGTGCGCAACGGCCTGGTGCAGGCCCGCTACCTGCCCACGCTGCTCTTCGCGGCCGCGATGGCGGGCGCGCTCTGGCACGCGCTCGCGCTGCAGGCGGCGGGCCAGATCACGATCGGCGACGTGGTGGCCTTCATGGGGCTCATGGGCATGCTCGGCTTCCCCACCCAGATGTCGATCTTCACGTTCTCGCTGGTCCAGCTCGGCGTCGTGGCCTCCCGCCGGATCCTCGCCATCGTCAACGCCGAGACCGAGCTCGACCAGCCGGCCGACGGCCATGCCGCCGCCGTCACCGGCGAGATCGTCTTCGACGACGTGACGTTCGGCTACGAGGGCGGCGACCCGGTGCTGCGCGGCGTGTCGTTCACCGTGCGGCCGGGCGAGACGGTCGCCGTCGTCGGCGAGACCGGCTCGGGCAAGAGCACGCTGACCAAGCTCGTGCCGCGCATCTACGACGTCACCTCCGGCCGCGTCCTCGTCGACGGCGTCGACGTGCGCGCCTGGGACCTCGACTCGCTCCGCTCCCAGATCTCCACCATCGAGCAGGACATCGTGCTGTTCTCCCGCTCCGTCGCGGAGAACATCGCCTTCGGCCTGGGCCAGAAGGCCGGCCGCGACGACGTGGTGCGGGCGGCCGAGGACGCGCAGGCGGCCGAGTTCATCGGCGAGCTCGACGACGGCTACGACACGGTCATCGGCGAGCGCGGCATCACCCTCTCCGGCGGCCAGCGGCAGCGGCTGGCCATCGCGCGGGCCCTGCTGACCGATCCGGCGATCCTCGTGCTCGACGACTCCACCAGCGCCGTCGACTCGGCCACCGAAGACCTGATCCAGCAGGCGATCGGCCGCGTGCTCGAAGGCCGCACCACGCTGCTGATCACCCACCGGCTGTCCCAGATCCGGTGGGCCGACAAGGTGCTGCTGCTCAAACGGGGCGAGCTGGTCGACTTCGGCACCCACGACGAGCTGCTCGGGCGCAGCCGTCTCTACCGCCGCATCTTCGCCCACTACGACGAGGTCCTGCCGGCCGGGGGCGACGCGCCCGTGCTGGCCGGCGAGCAGGGAAGGGCCGGCTGATGGGCTTCCTGATGGACGGCCTGGAGGCCGAAGACTACGACCGCACCTACAGCGACCGCGAGCTGCTGCGCCGGATCCTGTCCTACTTCCGGCCCAAGCTCGGGGCGATGGTGCTGGTCGCCGCCATGATCGTGCTCGTGTCGCTGGGGCAGGCGGCGGTGCCGCTGCTGGTCAGCTGGGGCGTCGACGCGGTGCAGGCGGGCACGATCGGCGACGTCGCCTGGCCGCTGACCGGCGCGCTGCTGCTCACCGGCGTCCTCGGCTGGGTGTTCAACTTCTTCCGGCAGTGGTACAGCGCGCGGGTGACCGGCGACGTCGTGCTCCACCTGCGCGAAGACGCCTTCGACGCGGTGCTCCAGCGCGACCTGTCCTTCTACGACGAGACGCCGTCCGGCCGCATCGTCAGCCGGGTGACGTCCGACACCGACGACTTCGCCACCGTGTCCACGCTCACCATGGACCTGATCAGCCAGGTGCTGATGGTCGGGTTCGTCACCGTGCTGCTGTTCCTGCGCAGCGTCGAGCTGGCCCTGCTGACGCTTCTGGTGGTGCCCGTCGTCGTGGGCCTGGCCCTGCTGTTCCGGCGGCTCGCCCGCGCCACCACCCGCAAGGCCCAGCGGTCGCTCAGCCGGGTCAACGCCAACCTGCAGGAAACCATGGGCGGCATCGCCGTGGCCAAGAGCTTCCGCCAGGAGCGGCAGGTCTACGACGAGTTCCTGCCGATCAACCGGCAGAGCTACCAGGTGACGCTGCGGCAGGGGTTCGTCTTCTCGGCGATCTTCCCGGTGCTGTTCCTGGTGGCCGGGCTCGCCACGGTCGCCCTGGTGCAGTTCGGCGGCACGGCCGTGCTCGGCGGGCGGTTGACGGCCGGTGACTGGTACCTGTTCCTCCAGGGTGTGGCGCTGTTCTGGTTCCCGCTGACGTCGATCGCCGCGTTCTGGTCGCAGTTCCAGCAGGGCCTGTCGGCGTCGGAGCGGGTCTTCGCGCTGATCGACGCGCCGCCGCGGGTGGTGCAGACCGGCGCGCAGCCGGTCGGCAGGCTGGCCGGGCGCATCGAGTTCCAGGGCGTCACCTTCGGCTACGACCCGGCCAGCCCGGTGCTGCGCGACTTCGACCTGCGCATCGAGGCCGGCGAGACGGTCGCGCTGGTCGGCCACACCGGCGCGGGCAAGTCCACGCTGAGCAAGCTGATCACCCGGTTCTACGAGTTCCAGGAAGGCCGGCTGCTCATCGACGGCCGCGACATCCGCGAGCTCGACCTGGGCGAATACCGCCGCCAGATCGGCGCGGTGCCGCAGGCGCCGTTCCTGTTCAGCGGCACCGTCGCCGACAACATCCGCTACCCCAGGCCGGATGCGACCGACGACGAGGTGCGGGCCGCGGCCGAGGCGGTCGGCGGCGGCGACTGGATCGACGCCCTGCCCCACGGCCTCGACACCGACGTGGGCGAGCACGGCCGGGCCCTGTCGATGGGGCAGCGCCAGCTCGTCGCGCTGGCCCGCCTGCTCGTCCAGGACCCGGCGATCGTGGTGCTCGACGAGGCCACGGCCAGCGTCGATCCGCTCACCGAGGCGCAGATCCAGGAGGGTCTCGACGTGGTGCTGGCCGAGCGCACCTCGATCGTCATCGCCCACCGGCTGTCCACCATCGAGCACGTCGACCGCATCATCGTGCTCGACCACGGCCGCATCGTGGAGGAGGGCGACCATCCGACGCTGCTGGCGCGGGGCGGCCGCTACTGCCAGGTCTACAACACCTACTTCCGCCACCAGTCGCCCAACTACCGGGCGGGCAGCGGATTCGTGCCCATCGGCTCGTCCAGACCGGCATGACCCCGGCTCGTGCGAGCCGGGGTCACAGCGTGGTGAGCACCTCCTGCATCCTGGTCTTGCCCGTGCCGAACCGGCCGGCCTCCCGGCGAGGCTCGCCCTCGGCCGGGCGGCCTCTGAGCGCGTCCAGCTCACGCTGCCGGGTGTCCTGGAACGCCGCGCCCAGCTCGGCCAGCTCTTCGCCGCTCATGCCGCGGGCCAGCATCGGGAGGATCGTCGTCTCCTCGTCGCAGAAGTGCGCCATCACCGACACGACGAGCTGGTGCAGCGCCTCGGTGAGCTCGGGCGTCCCGGCGTCGGCCCGCCGCAGCGTGTCCAGGTGGACCTCGGCCTCCTTGTGCTGGGCGAAGCCGTGATGGGCGTCCAGGAGCGGGTAGACCACGTCCTCCTCGGCGCGGGTGTGCGCGGTCAGCAGGGCGTGCAGCGCGCTGACGGCGGGCCCGGGGTCCTTCTGGTTCAGCAGCAGACGCTTGAACAGGACTTCGATCCGGCGATGGTCGGCCTGGACGAGGGCGATGACGTCGTTCCGCACGGTCATGGGATCGTGGCTACCCGGGCGGCGGGCCCCCAACCGTGCCGCCCGTGGGGACCCTTCCCACGCCCGGTGTGCCGGAGTATGAACGAATCACCCGCACCCCCCGATCAGCCTGCCCGGAGGTGACGGCTGATGCGCCGTCCGAGCCTGGTTCTCTGCGCCCTCACCCTGGCCGCCGCGTTACTCGTGCCCGGCACGGGCGCCGCGGCGGACGCGCGCACCGTCGTGCCCGGCGACCAGCCGCTGCCCGGCTACACCGTCGACAACCCGCCGCTTCCGCCCGCGCTCGTGGACGGCAGGCCGGCCAGGGTGCTGCAGGGCGTGCACGAGCACGCGGCGTACGTGATCGAGGTGCCGCCGCGCTGGAACGGCGGTCTGGCGATGTGGGCCCACGGCTTCCGCGGCGCCACGCGGGTGCTCTCCGTGGACCCGCCGGGCTACGGGCTCCGGCAGCGGCTCCTGGACCAGGGGTACGCGTGGGCCGCGTCCTCGTACTACGCCAACGACTACGACGTGCGGGCCGGCGTGGTCAGCACCCGCGCGCTGGCCGGTCACTTCGCGCGGGTGGTCGGCAAGCCGAAGCGCACGTTCATCGCCGGGGTGTCGATGGGCGGGCACATCACGGCCCGCTCCATCGAGCAGTACCCGGGCTTCTACGACGCCGCGATGCCGATGTGCGGGGTGCTCGGCGATCACGAGCTGTTCGACTTCTTCCTCGACTTCCACCTCGTCGCCCAGGACCTGGCGGACGTGCCCGCGTACCCGTTCCCGGCCGACTACGCCACCTCGGCCGTACCGAAGATGCTGGAGCGGCTGGATCCGGGCGGCGCGGTCGGCGCGCAGTTCCGCGACATCGTGATCAACCAGGGCGGCGGCGAGCGGCCGGGCGCGGACGCCGCGTTCGCGTACTGGAAGGACTTCCTGTTCGGGCTGGCCGGGCCGGACGAGGGCGGCTCGCTGGCGCAGGAGCCCGGCCGGGTGGGCACGAACCTCGGCACCCGCTACGCGCCCTCCTCGCCGGTGAACGTCAACGCGACCGTCCGGCGGGTGGCCCCCGAGGACCCGGTGGCCCGGTTCACCCGCGGGCTGACGGCCGTGGCGAGCGTGTCGGGCCGGATCGACGTGCCCGTGCTGTCGCTGCACGACCTGGGCGACAACTTCGTGCCGTTCTCGATGGAGCAGCACTACTTCAAGGACGTGGCCCGGCACGGCCGGACGAAGCACCTGGTGCAGCGGGCGATCAGGGCCGTGGGCCACTGCGAGTTCAGCGACGCCGAGGCCGGCGCCGCCTGGGACGACCTCGTCCGGTGGCAGCGCGGCGGCCCCCGGCCGGCGGGCGACGACGTGGTCACCCGCTCGGTGGTGGCCGACCCGCGCTACGGGTGCCGGTTCACCGACCCGTCGGCCTACTCGACCGGCACCCGTCCGCTGTTCCCCGCCTGCCCCTGACGGATCAGTCGGCGACCAGGCGGGCCCGCGGGCCTTCCTGCTCGCGCTGCCGGCGGATCACGTACGTGCCCGGAGCGCAGCCCGTCGCCCCGTGCTCCGGGTGCAGCAGGTAGGCCGGTGCGGTGGTCTCGAACACACCGATGGCCAGCCGTTCGGAGTCGTGGAGCCGCCGCGTCCACCGGCACGTGTACGGTTCGGCGACGAGGGTGTGCGTGTTGCCGCCGGCCTCGCCGCGCAGCAGGTCGACGCCTTCCACCGGCACGTCGATCCACTCCCACGCCACGGCGGCCGGCGGGATCCGGACGGACGCGGCGATCATGGCCAGCGGGATGACGATCAGGTCGCCCTGGGCCTGGGGCCCGTCGACGACGGGGATGCGCACCGACCGCTCCAGATGGTCGAGCGCGGTCAGTCCGGTCTGCTCTTCGAGGGTGGCGAGAGTCACTTTCATGGCATACACCTCAGGTTCGGCGGAGAAGGCTCGCGTACTGGCCGGCGGACAGCCCGTAGGTCCAGCCGGCGGCGGCGATCGGGTCGTCGAAGTACCACGGCACGGTCAGCCCGTAGCGGCGGCGGCGCCCGTCGCGCTCGACGGACCCGTTGACGGCGAGCAGCACCCTGGCGCCCGCGCGCACGTCGTAAAGCCGCAGCTCGAAGCCGGGATTGCCGGGGTCGGGGGCGGCGGCGACCAGCCGGAGCCCGGCCTGCTCGATGTAGGCGGCCCAGCCGAGGCGCTCGATCGCGCACCGCCTGACCTCGACGTTGCGCTCCCGCCCGATGCGCTCGGCGGACGGATCGGTGGTCACCCAGGACGGCACCCGGGTGCCGTGCCAGGCGTGCACGTCCCAGCCGTCGGCGTACCGCACGGCCGGGCTGCCGTCGTGGTGCAGGCGCACCTCGCCGTGCTCGCCGCACACCTCGGTGCGCAGCTCGGCCGGGCGTTCAGAGAGCACGCACACGTCCCGGCGCGGCCACCACCAGCCGCACGAGCGGGCCACCACGGCCCACAGGTGGGCCTGCCGTTTCTGCGCCCGGCTGAACACCTCGACGCCGCCCAGCCGGCGCAGCGCGTCGTGCCGCGCCTGCCACGCGACGGCCGTGACGTCCTCGTACCAGCTCGTGCGCCGGAGCGGGCGGTCGTGCGCGGCCTCCAGCACCGGGACGAGCCGGCGCGCCGTCCAGGAGAGCGGGTCGTGCACCTCGCGGCGGACCACCTGGTCGAGCTCCAGGTGGGTGCCCCTGACGGCGGCGTCGACCCGCCCGCGCAGCTCGCCGGCCATGCGGGTCAGGGTCTTCACCACCGGCCAGTCCTGCACCCGCTCCGGGGGTTCGTCGGGGCGCTGCCGGACGCCGGGCGGCACGGTGGCGAGGGCGGTCACGGGCGAGGCGGCCCAGTGGAAACGCGGCGGGGCGAACCCGGCCAGGAGGTAGAGCTCCGAGATGGCGGCTTCGGCCGCCTGACGGTGACAGGGCCGCGTCGACAGCGCCAGGCCCAGCCATTCTTCGCGGATGGTCGCAGCTTCCCGCTGCGCGCGTGCGCTCACCGGCTCAGGGTGGCGCCGTCCTTCCTCACGATCATGTCTGCGATGGTGACATGTCGGAACCTCATCTGTCTACCGCCGACAGGGCCTGCCAGAAGGCGGCGGTCAAGCGTCCGGCAAGCGACAGGTCGTATCACTGAGACAGCCGACCCCCCAAGGAGCGCCGCGATGAACCGTCGTCTGTCCCTCACGCTCGTCGCGGCGCTCGCCGCCGCCGGAACGCTGACCACCGTGCCCGCGCACGCCGCCACCGGCACCGGATGCAAGATCCAGCCGTACGGGCTCATCGGCGCCCGCTGGCAGCAGCTCGGCGGCGCGAACGGCAAGCTCGGCTGCCCCACCACGGGCGAGCGCGACATCCACCAGAACGGGGTCGGCTGGGCCGGCCGCCGTCAGACGTTCGAACGGGGCCAGATGGCCTGGTCGCCCAAGCTGGGCGGGAACTTCGTGGTGGCGGCCTGGTCGGCCGGCGGGAACGCGTACGTCGACTGGCACCGGACGGCCAAGGAGTTCGACACCTTCCTCGTCCGCTACACCAGCGCCGCCGACCCGCACGGGGTGCAGAAGGACACCGCGGGCGGCTTCCGCGGCCGCTACATCGTCAGGGCGCGGACGAACGGCGGCTACCGGTGGAACATCAAGGGCTGCGACACCAACCTCATCGGCCCGTCCAGCTGCCAGAAGCACTGGTCCGTCTCGGTGACCGGCTGATCAGGAACGATCGCCGCCCGCGCGGGGACGGGCCGTCGGACGCTGATCCCGGGAATGCGACGATCGGATACGTCGACCCTCCGAGCGATTGGCGCGAGCATGGCGAACCGTAAGGCACTGGTGGTGCGCGGCGGCTGGGAAGGGCATGCCCCCGTAGCCGCCACCGACCTCTTCGTCCCCTTCCTCGAAGCGCACGGCTTCGAGGTGCACCTGGCCGGCTCCCCGGAGCCGTACGCGGACGCCGCGTTCATGGCCGGGGTCGACCTGGTCGTGCAGTGCTACACCATGGGGACGATCGAGCCCGGCGAGCTCGCCGGCCTGCGCGCCGCCATCGAGTCGGGCACCGGGATGGCGGGCTGGCACGGCGGCATCGCCGACTCCTTCCGCAACTCCTCCGACTACCTCCACCTGATCGGCGGGCAGTTCGCCTGCCACCCCGGCAAGGACCCGGCCGAGCCGCACGAGAGCGCCGAGGCGCACAACTTCGTGCCGTACACCGTGAACCTGCTCCCCGAGGCCGCCGCCCACCCCATCACCGAGGGCCTGACGGACTTCGACCTGGTGACCGAGCAGTACTGGGTGCTGACCGACGACTACATCGACGTGCTGGCCACGACCACGCAGCAGGTCCGCCCGTGGGACCCCTGGCACCGTGAGGTCACCTCGCCGGCCATCTGGACCCGCAGCTGGGGCGCCGGCCGCGTCTTCGTCACCACCCCTGGACACAGCCTCGACGTGCTGCGGAACGACACCGTGCGCACGATCATCGAACGCGGCATGCTCTGGGCGGCCCGGTAGCCGGAAGAACCCTCGAACAGTCCCGTACCGCTCACCGTGACGGCGTTCCATGACCGCCGCGTCCAGGTGAGCTGAGGTCGAGGGCTGGATTTTCTGCGGAACAATGTTTCAAGTTGGAGCGAAAAACCCTTCCATCTCGGCTTGTGGCGTGGCTAGTATTCCGCTCACCGTAATGACAGTCCGCCACGCGAAACAGCGTCGAGCACAAAGGGGCCCGCGATGCTCCGGTACGTCGGGCGCAGGGTCGCCGGTCTCGCACTGGTCCTGCTGATCGTCCTGACGCTCGTCTTCTTCATGCTCAGGGCGGCTCCCGGCGGTCCCGCCGAGGCCTACCTGGGCATGAACCCCACCCCGGAAAAGGTCGCCGAGGTCGAGCGCAGGCTCGGCCTCGACCAGCCGATCTGGGTCCAGTACGGCACCTTCGTCGGCAACCTGCTGGCCGGGGACTTCGGCCGCTCACTGTTCAGCGACCGCCCGGTCATCGAGATCATCGCCGAGCGGCTCCCCGTCACCCTGGAGCTCAGCCTGATCGCGTTCGTGTTCTGGGTCGCCGCCGGCCTCCTGGCCGGAGCCGTGGCGGCCAGGAAGCGCGACTCGTTCCTGGACGGCTGCGTGCGGGTGATCAGCGTGATCGCGCTGTCGATCCCGAGCTTCTGGCTCGGCCTGGTGCTCGTCGTGGTGTTCGGCCTCTACGTCCAGGGCGTGCTGCCCTCCAGCGGATGGGTGCGCTTCGGCGACGATCCGATCGAGAACCTGCGCGGCGTGATCCTGCCCGCGTTCGCCCTCGGCCTCGGCTCGGGCGCCATCATCGCCCGTACGCTGCGCGCCTCGATGATCGACACCGCGCAGGCCGACTACGTGTCGTTCGCCCGCGCGATGGGCATGCCCGAGCGGCGCATCCTGCGCCGGATCACCGCGCGTAACGCGATCATCCCGACGGCCACCGTGATCGGGCTCATGCTCGGCGTCTTCATCAGCGGCACCGTGCTGGTGGAGAACGTGTTCAACCTGCCGGGGATCGGCCAGACCATCGTCGCCGCCTTCAAGCAGCACGACTACCCGCTGGCCATCGCCTGCACCCTGATCACCGCCACCGTCTTCCTGGTCACGAACCTGATCGTGGACCTCCTCTACTTCGTGCTCAACCCCCGGATCCGCGCCGGGTTCCTGAACGGGACGGCCCGCTGACCATGAACCGAGTGCTTCCCCGGATGTCCGCGCTGACCTGGGCCGGCCTGGCCCTGCTCGGGCTGTTCCTGCTGCTGGCCGTGGCCGGGCCGCTGCTGGCCGGCTCGCCGGACGCGCGCACCGGCCTGACCCTGGCCGCCCCCGGCGCCGACCACCTGTTCGGCACCGACCACCTGCAGCGCGACCTGTTCGCCCGCACCGCCGAAGGCGCCCGCGTCTCGCTGCTCGTGGCGGCGGCCGGCGTCGCCTTCGGCCTGGTCGTCGCCGTGCCCGCCGGGCTGGTGGCCGGGTACTTCGGCGGACGCTGGCCCGACGACCTGATCATGCGCGTGCTCGAGGCGCTGCAGGCGCTGCCGCTCTTCGTCTTCGCGCTGTTCGTCATCGGCATCACCGGCACCGGCGACTCGCACTGGGGCCCGCTGACGGTGACCGCGACCACCAAGGTCGTGCTGCTGCTCGGCGTCGGCTTCATCCCGTACTTCGCCCGCGTGACCCGCTCGGCCACCCTCGTCGAGGTCCAGGAGGACTACGTCGACGCGCTCCGGGCGATCGGCGTGCCGCGCTGGCGCATCATCGGCGGCGAGGTGCTGGTCAACGTGCTGCCGCCGGTGCTCGTGCAGGCGTTCCTGTGGCTCGGCGTGGCGATCTTCGCCGAGAGCGCGCTCAGCTTCCTCGGCCTCGGCATCCAGCCGCCGCGGCCCAGCCTCGGCAACATCCTCGGCGACGCGACCAGCTACATGCTGCTCGGCGCGTGGTGGTACTCCATCATCCCCGGCCTGGTCATCCTCGTCGCCACCGTCGGATTCAACCTCGCGGGCGACGGCCTCGGCGACGCGCTAGACGCGCAGGGCCGGCGCTGAGCCTCACCACCTCCACCTCTGAAGGAAACATCGTGATGAATGAAGCGATCATCGGCCGCCGCCGCTTCCTGGCGATGGCCGGCCTGCTCACTGCGGGCTCGCTGGCCGTGACGGCATGCGGCACGTCGGGGACCCCGGCCCCGGCCGCCTCCCGGGGCCCGAAGCCGACCAAGCTGGCGTTCGGCGTCACCTCCATCTCCGACTACCTGAACCCGCTCTACACCACCTCCAGCCGGGTCCACTGGATCACCGACCCCGTGGTGGAGTCGCTCTACACCCACGACGCGTCGCTGAAGTCCGTGCCGCTGCTCGCCGATGGCGAGCCGGAGATCTCCGACGACGGCCTCACCTGGACCATCAAGCTCAAGGAGGGCGTGACCTTCGCCAACGGCGACCCGCTGACCGCGGCGGACGTCGTGGCCGCGCTGAAGTTCGTCTCCGACCCCAAGTCCACCAGCGACTGGACGGTCTTCTTCGCCGGCTACGTCAAGGACGCCGAGGCGGACGGCGACCACACCGTGAAGATCACCCTGACCGCCCGCTACGGCGTGCTCCGCGCCCACCTCACCAACCTGCCGATCATCCACAAGGACTTCGTCGCCAAGACCGACACCACCATGGGCACCGGCCCCTTCACGATCGAGAAGGTGACCCAGGGCCAGTCGGTCGAGCTGAGCCGCAACGACTCCTACCACGGCGACAAGCCCGCCCTCGCGAGCGTCGTCTTCCAGGCGGTGCCCGACCCCGCCACCCGCCTGGTCAACCTGCGCGAAGGCAAGATCCACATCATGACCGACGTCACGCCGGAGAGCGTGGCCCTGCTCAAGCAGGACGCGCAGGTCAAGGTGCACGAGGTCGACGCGCCCAGCGACATCATCACCTACTTCACGGCCAACAAAGCACCCTTCGACGACGTCAAGGTGCGGCAGGCGCTCGCGTACGCGATGGACCGCAAGGGCGTGCGCGACGTCGCGTACGCGGGCACCGCCACCATCGCGCAGGGCCCCATCGGCCCCGCCGTCGAGGGCCACGACCCGTCCCTGCAGATCTACGGCGAGGCCCCCGACCACGAGAAGGCCAAGGCGCTGCTGGCCGAGGCCGGCGCGAGTGACCTGAAGTTCACCCTGACGATCACCAGCGACGCCATGATGAAGAACATCGGCCAGGTGCTCGTCGAAGGCTGGAAGCAGGCCGGCATCACCTGCACGCTGGAGACCCTCGACGTCGGCCCCTGGGTGCAGAAGTGGGCGTCGGGCAAGTTCGACCTGGTGATGAACAGCTTCGAGACCGGCTTCGGCGCCGGGCGCACCGCCTTCTCCCTCCTGAACGTGACCAACTCGGCGTATCCGCTGAACTTCGGTTACAAGAACGAGGAAGTGGACAAGCTGCTCGGCCAGGCCTGGGCCGCCGACGACGAGACGGAGCGGGCCGAGCTGTGCAAGCAGATCAACGGCCTGCTGGCGGCGGACGCGATCATCATCCCGCCCGTCTACCCGAAGATGCTCGTGGCGCAGCGCACCGACGTCTCACCGCTCGACGAGCCGGGCATGAGCGTCAGCCGCATCAGCGTCCCCGCCGTGCAGTTCACCTGATGAGCGCGCTGCTGTCGGTCAGGGACCTGGGGGTCGCCTTCCGTACCCGGGAGGGCGACGTGCCCGCCGTGCGCGAGGTCTCCTTCGACCTCGCCCGCGGCGAGATCCTCGGGCTGGTCGGCGAGTCGGGGTCGGGCAAGAGCACACTGCTCACCGCGCTGACGCGGATGCTGCCGCGCAACGCGCGCCTCGACGCCGGGCGCCTCGCCTTCGACGGCGCCGACCTCGTCAGGCTGCGCGAGGACGGCATGCGCAAGCTGCGGGGCGACCGCATCGGGCTGATCCCGCAACGGCCCATGACCTCGCTCTCGCCGGTCACGCCCGTCGGCCGGCAGCTGCGCTGGCACCTCGACGGGCTCGCCGACGGGCGGCTCAAGGAGCTGCTCGCCGGCGTCGGGCTCGGCGCGGTGCTCGACCGGCTCGACGGCTACCCGCACGAGTTCTCCGGCGGACAGCTGCAACGCCTGCTCATCGCCGTGGCGGCCATCGGCAAGCGGCCCGACCTGCTGCTCGCCGACGAGCCCACCACCACGCTGGACGCCACCGTGCAGGCCCAGGTGCTGCGGCTGCTGCTGGACCTGCGCGACGAGATCGGCTGCTCGATGATCTTCGTGAGCCACGATCTCGGCGTGATCTCGCAGGTCAGCGACCGCATCGGGGTGATGTACGCGGGCCGCCTGGTCGAGCTGGCCCCCGCCGCCGAACTGTTCGCGACGCCGCGCCACCCGTACACGCGGGCCCTGCTGGACGCGATGCCGAGCCGGCACCGCAGGGGCGAGCCGCTGCGCACCATCCCCGGCACCGTCACCGGCGCCAACCGGCTCGCCGGATGCCCGTTCGCGCCGCGCTGCGCGTCCGTCGCCGAGCGCTGTCACGAGGAGAACCCGGAGGTCCGTACGGTGGGAGAGTCGCTGGTGCGCTGCCACGTGGCAGAGGAGTCCGCATGATCGCGGTCCGCGCCGAAGGTCTCGTCAAGCACTACCGCACCGGCGGAGGCAGGACTCTGCGCGCCGTCGACGGCGTCACCTTCGAGGTGCCGCAGGGCAGGACGCTCGCCGTCATCGGCGAGTCCGGCTGCGGCAAGTCGACCATCGCCCGCATGCTCGTCCGGCTCGCCGAACCCACCGAAGGCCGCATCCAGGTGCAGGGCAGCGAGAAGGCCGACCGCCGCGCCATCCAGCTCGTGTCGCAGAACCCCTGGTCGGCGCTGAACCGGCGCAAGAGCATCGGGCACGCGCTGCGCCAGCCGCTCGCCGTGCACGGCCTGCACCCCGGCCGCGCGGCCCGCGACGCCCGCGTCCGCGAGCTGCTCGACCTGGTCGGCCTCACCGAGGAGTACCTCGGCCGCAGGCCCGGCGGCGTCAGCGGCGGCGAGCTGCAGCGCGTCACCGTCGCCCGCGCGCTCGCCGTCGAGCCGAAGGTCCTCGTGCTCGACGAGCCCACCGCCAGCCTCGACGTCAGCGTCAAGGCGCTGCTCGTGAACCTGCTCCAGGACCTGCGGCAACGCCTCGGGCTCAGCTACGTGCTCATCACCCACGAGATCGACATCGCCCGGCACCTGGCCGACGACGTCGCCGTCATGTATCTCGGCCGCTTCGTCGAGACCGGCACCGCCGACCAGGTCTTCGACGACCCCCGCCACCCCTACACCCGGGCGCTGCTCGCCGCCGTGCCCGACCCCGGCCGCCCACCGGCGGCGCCGCTCACCGGTGAGGTGCCCTCCGCGCTGGCCCCGCCGCCCGGCTGCCGCTTCCACACCCGCTGCCCGCTGGCCACCACCGCCTGCGAGGCCACCGATCCCGCGCTCGAACCCGCGCCCGACGGCCGCCTGATCGCCTGCATCCACGAGGAGACCGCATGACCCAGCACACCGACGGCCTCTATCCCACCGCCGACCTGGCCAAGGACGTCTGGACCCTCGGCGTCGTCCAGTCGACCGTGAACCCGACGCCCGACCCGTCCGGCATGCGGGCCAACCTCGACCACATGCTCCACCTGATCGACAACTGCTTCCACACCCCCTTCGGCTACCGGCCCGACCTGCTGTTCTTCCACGAGTTCCCGATCAGCGGCTGGGACAACTGGACCAAGGCCGAAGCCGAGCGGCGCTGCATCGAGCTGCCCGGCCCCGAGTCGGAGGCCATCTCCGCCAAGGCCCGTCAGCACAACTGTTACATCGCCTTCGGCGCGTACGTCCGCGACCCCGACTGGCCCGGCCACGTGCTCAGCATCACCACGCTCATCGGCCCGGACGGCGAGATCGTCGCCAAGCACTGGAAGGCCCGTAACGTCAAGGGCGTCTTCGGCGGCGTCGAACTGTTCACCACCACCGTCTACGACGTGCTGGACGAGTACATCGAGAAGTACGGCATCGACGAGGTCGTGCCCGTCGCCCGCACCCCGCTGGGCAACATCTCCATGTCGTCCACCCAGCTGGAGCCCGAGCTCTTCCGCGCCGCCGCCGTCAAGGGCGCCGAGGTCTTCCTCCGCACCGCCAGCGGCAGCTTCAACGAGATCGACGTGCGCGCCTCCGCCCTGCACAACCGCGTCTACACCGCGATCGTCAACAACTCGCTCCTGCCGCGCGACACCCCGTACTTCGAGGACACGGGCGCGGGCGGCTCGGCCGTCTACGGCCCGGACGGCAACGTCATCGCGGCGGCGGACAGCAAGTTCGAGAAGCTCGTCGTCGCCCAGATCCCCATCGCCGCCCACCGCGCCCGCCACCGCCAGCCGGACATCCACTGGGACATGTACAAGCACATCTTCGACGCGTACCGGAGCCGCTTCGCCCCCAACCTCTTCACCCCGTACCAGCCGGAGAGCCTGGAGGACGCCGGCCGCTACCTCGACGGCAAGTCCCGCTGGCGCTAGAGCCAGGCCAGGCCGACGCCCACCAGGGCGAGGCCGGCCAGGGACGCCGCGGCCCGGACCGTGTTCCAGGCGGTCCACCGCGGCGAGTACTCCCTCCACGGCATCGTGCCCGCGTCGACGGCGTTGTTCATCGGCACGTTGATCGCCACGGTGACCACGAAGGAGCCGACGAAGTTCACCCCGGCGGCGGCGAAGAACCAGACCGCGGCCGGCCCGTCGGCGAACAGCCCGGCGACCAGCGCCGCGACCGGCGCCCCGAGGAACGCGACGTAGAGCCAGGGGTTGAGGATCTTCTTGTTGACGCTCCGCATCACCGTCTCGGCCTGAGCGGGCTCGACGGCGTTGAGCGCCGGCATGACGGACATGGAGAAGGCGTAGAAGAGGCCCGCGAGGGCGCCGTGCAGCACGAGGGCGATGAGCGGCAGAACCAGCATGCCCTCATCGTGTGCGTACGGGCCGGGACCGTCCATGCACCGCCCTCTCAACCGCATACGCGAGCGTCTCTCTTGTGGTGGGATATGGCGAATGGAGCGAGCGGGCCAATTAATCGGCGACACGTTGATCTTCATCTTCCTGTTCGCCGTCGTCACCGGAGCCTTCCTGGCATACCACTTCACACCCGGTGACCACACGATCGTCTACGACGGCTCGTACGCGCCGTTGCAGGGCGTCCCCATGAGCGAGGCCTACAGCTCGTCCCTGCGGATCAGCTTCGACGTGCCCGGCGGGCTGCTCCTGCGGCAGGTGCACCTCCAGTCCTGGCCTGTCCTCGCCTTCGGCACCTTCGTCTGGCTCCTGGTCGCCCGGCACCGGTACGCGCTCGCGGCGTTCGGCCTGGCCATGGCCGCCACCCTGTCCGGCTACGCGACCGTCGACGACCTGCTCAGCAGGACCTTGCTGGGCGAGGTGTCCACCATCTGGTGGTACGGGGTGCACCTGGTGGTGGCGCTGGCCCTGATCGTCGTGCTGGTGATCTCCTCCCGCCGCGAAGCCGCCCGTCAGCCGAGAACCGTCCCCTTCATCGCCCTGGCCTTCGCCATCGCCCTGCTGGCGGTCTACTGGCTCTGACTTGCATCCCGTTCCCAGCCGGTTCCAAGAGCGTCACAAGAGCGGCCCGATGTAATCCTCACCATGACCGACAACAACAAGAACGGCGCCTTCGGGCGCGCGGTTCGCCGGATCGCCGCCGTGGCGGTGATCTCCGCGGCCGCACTGTCCCTCGCCGCCGGATCGGCCCAGGCCAGGCCGCCGGACATCTGGTACCCCTGCACCATCGACGGCAAGCCGATGTGGTGCATGGACGTCACCTGACGACGTCACATCCCAGCGGCCGGCGCAGTCACCGTCAGAAAACTTCGTTCCATGGGGGGAGCGTCACGGTGACGCCCCAGGCGCCGGGCTGACGAACGGGCACGACCCTTGCCAAGGGGGGTCGTGCCCGTTCTGTTTCCGGGGTCATCCGATGTGCAGCGCTTCCTTCACGAGCATGCGGTAAAGGTTCGGGGTGCCTTCGGTGGTGATGACCTCGACGACGGCGCGTGGGTTGCGGTCTTCGACGGCTTCCCGGATGAGCGCGTCCGCCAGGTCACGGCGGGAGGTGAACCGGCCGACCAACTGCGGGAGGCCGACGGTGTAATCGGTGACGCCGGTGCGGTCGAACAAGCCCGCGGGACGGATGACGGTCCAGTCGAGGTCGCTGCGCGCCACGATCTCCTCCGCGCGCCCCGCGTCCTCGTACAGCGGACGTCCCAGCCTGAGCAGCCACGGCATGATCACCTTTCGGTAGAAGAGCGTCTCGCCGGGCGGGGGTTTCATCGGCACGCCGGTCGAGGTGACCATGACCAGCCGCCGGAGCCCGTGGGCGGTCATGGCCGCGACGATGGCCGCAACGGCCTCGGAGGCCGTCGTGGTGTCCGCCGAGCCGTACGGGACTCCGAGTGTCGAGATCACCGCGTCGTGCCCGGCCACGACCCGGTCCACCGCGGCGCCGTCCCGCGCGTCCGCCTTCACCACCGCCAGCCCGGGATCGTCCAGGGGGAACTCCTCCGGATGCCGGGTCACCGCGGTGACGGCATGGCCTTCGGCGAGCGCCTGGGCGGTGGCGATCCGGCCGGTCTGGCCGTTGGCCCCGAAGATCACAAGTCTCACGTACGCACCTCCGCTAGCTTGGCCGTCGTGGCACCTGCGATTCGACGCCACTTATATTGATTATAGGCACCGTAAAGCCAAATGGGGGATCATGAGCGAGGAGCAGGAGCGGCGTCGCTACGAGTCGTTGCGCCGCACCACCCAGGCGCTGGAAACCCGGGCGGAGATCGCCCGGGCCGCCCGTACGCTCTTCCTCACCCGGGGGTGGGCCCAGACCACGGTGCGCGACGTGGCACGCGAGGCGGGCGTCTCCGTGCCGACCGTCTACGCGACGTACGGCAACAAGACCGGCCTGGCACGGGCACTGGCCGACGCCGCCGACCTGAGCGGCGACGTGCCGCACCTGCTGGCCGAGCTCGAAGACCCCGCCGCGGACCCGGCACGGCAGCTCGGCGCGATGGCCGGCTTCGACCGCCGGCTGTACGAGCGCTCGGGCGACATCATCATGCTCGTACGGGAAGCGGCACGCACGGAGCCGGACCTGGCCACCCTCTACAGCGACGGCCGCCGCCGCGCCGACGAGACCCGCGTCCACGTGTTCTCGTCGTGGCCGGACGGGGTCCTGCGGGCCGGCCTGGACGTGGCGACGGCCGTCGACGTCTACGCCGCCATCTGCAACATCGACGTCTACGCCGTGCTCACCGGCGAGCGCGGCTGGTCACCCGACCGCGTCGAGAACTGGTGGGGCGACGTCCTGGCCCGCGAACTGCTGGCGAAGAGCGGGCCGTGAGTCACTCCATGTCGCGGTAACGGAGCGCCGCGGCCAGCGCGGTGCGCAGCTCGTCGGCCCCGGCGGGGGAGCCCGGGTCGTCCGCGGAGATCCCGGCGCCCTGCGGCGCGTGCGCGTACGGCACCACGTACGCGGCGGTGTCCCGCTGGAACCGCCACCCCTCCGCCAGCGGCCCCGCGTCGACCACGTCGAACCCGAGCGTGTCCAGCAGTTCGGTCGCGGCGGCCTTGGCCCCGGCGTCGTCCCCCGCGATCGGCAGCGCCGTCCGGTCGGGGGCGCCCGCCGGGCGGGGGAGCGAGGCCAGATGCTTGAAGTAGATGTTGTTGAAGGCCTTGACCACCTTGGCCCCGGGCAACTGCCGCTGGAGCAGCTCGCTGGTCGTGGTCTCCTCCGCGTCGAGCTCCGGGATCCGCCCGTCGCGCTGCGGATAATAGTTGCCGGTGTCCAGCACGACCTTCCCGGCCAGCGGCTCCGCCGGCACCTGGCCGATGCCGCGCAGCGGGATCGTCACCACCACCCAGTCGCCGGCGGCCGCGGCCTCGGCCGGCGTGGCGGCGCGGGCGCGCGGGCCGAGCTCCTCGACGAGCGAGGCCAGGGTCTCCGGGCCGCGCGAGTTGCTCAGGACGACGTCGAGACCGGCATCGACGGCGAGACGGGCGAGCGTGCCACCGATGTTGCCACTGCCGATCAATCCAAGAGTTGCCATGCCCGCGACAACCCCGCCCGCGCGGGGCCTATTCCCTACCATGCAGGAGGGTTACTGGTCGTTTACCTATCGCATGAGGAGGCCGGCGAGCGTGCTCCGGTTGCGCTGGAGGTCGTCGATGCGCTCGTCCATGGCCGCCAGCTCCCCGTTGAGTATGTCCCACAGCTCCGCGCACCAGTCGAACTCCGGCCGCTCGCCCCGCGCGCACGGCAGCACCGTACGGATCACCTCGGTGGACAGACCCGCCTTCAACAGCGCGCGCACCTGCCGCACGGTGACGACGGCATCCTCGCCGTAACGGCGGTAGCCGTTGGCGGCGCGGCTGACGTCGAGCAGTCCCTGCTCCTCGTAGTAGCGCAGCATCCTCGGGCGTACCCCGGTCAGCCGGGACAGCTCCCCGATCAGCATGAGTTGACCTTTCCATCGGTGTGAAGCCATAACGTCGCCTCGTCGAACGGGCATTCCGGCCCGCGTCATCACCCCTGGAGCAAGCCATGTCCTCTTTCGTCGTCCACCGCGACGGCCACCCGGCGACCGCCGCGGAGCTGGCGCCGCTCGCCTTCGCGGGCTACGCCCACTTCACCGCCATGCAGGTCAGGGGAGGTCGCGTACGAGGTCTCGACCTCCACCTGGAGAGGCTGCGATCCGCCTCCATGGAGCTGTTCGGCCGGGCACTCCCCGACGATCAGGTTCGGGCCCGGCTGCGGTCGGCCCTCCTGGCAGGCCCGGCCGACCTCTCCCTGACGGCCACCGTGTACTCCCCGGCGGGCGAGTTCACCGCGACCGACCTGGAGCCTTCGCTCTTGGTGCGCACCGGCCCGCCCGCGTCCGGCCCCCGAGGGCCGCTCTCGCTGGCGGCGGTCGAGCACGAACGGGTCCTCCCCGCCGTGAAACACGTCGGCGAGGTGGCCAAGACGTACTTCCTGCGCCAGGCCGTCGCCCGCGGCTTCGACGACGCCGCCTTCCTCGACCGCCGCGGCCGGCTCAGCGAAGGGTCCATCTGGAACCTGGCCTTCTGGGACGGGACCGCGGTGGTGTGGCCGGAGGCCGAGATGCTGGGCGGCACCACGATGGCCATCGTCCGTCGGCAGTTGGACCGGCTCGGCGTCCCCCAACGGGTTCAGGAGATCAGGCTCACCGACCTACCGGCGTTGGCCGGGGCCGTGGTCATGAACTCGTGGACGCCGGGGGTGCCTGTACAGCGGATCGCCTCGACCTCCCTGCCTGAGGCGCCGTCTTTCGTACGAATGCTGCACGAGGCGTACGGAACCGAACCGCCCAGCGCCCCTTGAACGGTCCGCCGCTCCTGCATGAGCCGCGTTGGTCTCCCGGTCCGTCGAACAGGTCGTCGAGGGTGTGGGCGGTGACCGCGCGGGTGGCCCAGGTCTCGAGCTGGTCGAGGTCGGTGCAGGCGCGGTAGCCGGTCAGCCCGAAGTCGCTCGATTCGGCGTAGTGGGCGGCAATGCCTTGGTCGGGGCAGACGACCAGGCGGGTGCGGCGCCACCAACGCCGGAGCCCAGTGTCGAATTCAAGATCTGGCCGAGCGACTGCCGAACCAAGTACGGTTGCGCACCGTAGGACAAATCTGTCAAGTGCCGCTCGGTTCGGCCGGGCTGCCTACCGGATCGTGCAGGAAGCCCTGACCAACACGCTGAAGCCTTCCGGGAAGGAAGCCGATGCCACAGGTTTTAGTTCATCACGCCGACGATGGGCTGCACGTTCGCATCGTCCACGACGGAGGCTACCGAGAGTCCCTGAGCCGAGGGTTGGACGGAGCCGGGTTCGGTCTGATCGGCATGTGTGAGCGAACCGCGATGTTCGGTCGTACAGCTGACACGAGAGCGCTGCCCGCAGGAGGGTTCCTGGTCGAGGCGACTCTGCGATGGATGTGACCCGTGGCCGATGCGATCCGCGTCCTGCTGGCTGACGATCAGGAACTGGTCCGGACCGGAGTGCGACTGGTCCTGCGCCGTGAGCGTGGCATCGAAGTCGTCGGTGAGGCAGGGGACGGCCAGGAGGTTCTTGAGCTCTTGGAGAGCCTGGTGGTGGACGTGGTGGTGATGGACATTCGTATGCCGGACTTGGATGGGATTGAGACGACTCGCCGTATATATGCCCGTGGCGGACCGCAAGTCCTTATCCTGACCACTTTCGACCTGGACGAGTATGTCTTCGATGCGATCAGAGCGGGAGCGAGCGGCTTCCTGCTGAAGAGCACCGGGCCACGGTCTTTGGTCGAGGCCATCCGGGTAGTGCACGCGGGCGGGGCGATTATCGCGCCGTCTGCCACCAAACGGCTTATCTCGCATTTCCAGTCATGCGCGGGGGATGTGAGTCTGGATCCAACACTTGACCAGCGGGCCAACATACTCAGTAGGCGCGAACGCGAGGTGCTGGCAGAGATCGCCAACGGTATGTCCAATGCCGAGATCGCGGCGCGTATGTGCCTGTCCGAGGGGACTGTCCGGACTCATGTGAGCCACATACTAGCTAAACTCGACCTTCGCGATCGCGTACAAATCGTCGTCTTCGCCTACAAGAGTGGTCTCATCGGCCTAAGCCGGAACGCGTAGCTACCGCTTCGAGATACGCGGATCCACAAGATTCAGTGATCGGCGCTGTGGCAGATGCGCTCGATGTGGCATTTCTCCCATGCTTTCGCTGTCTGTTGTGCGGGCGGTGCCCGTGGTGGCGAAGGGTGAAAAGGTGCGTGCCGACCGTAGTGTTTCAGGGCCTTCTTTCGTGTACTTATGGACTTCGATCCAGAGAATGCTGCGGCGAGGATCAGCGATAACACGAGGGATTCTGTCGTTGACAGTCGTGCTATCAGTGTTGGTCGCGATGCCGGCGTCCGCCCGGGCACAGCACGTGCAGGCGAAACCCGTATCCACCGCTCACGCCAGGCCCCAGGTCTCACCGAGGCCGGGGCAATTTCATGTGGCGCGGGTACGCGTGCTGCGGAACGCCCCGGTCGAGGCCGGCGGCACCGTGACCATCAAGGTCACGGGGCTGGACGATGTTCCGGCGAGCGGTGTCTCGACCGTGGCGCTGAACGTGGCCGCCAAGGGCGCCAGCTCCCCCGGAGGGCTCATCGCTTTCCCTTCCTCCCTGGCGACAGTGCCTGCGGTCACCGGCGCACGTTACCGGGCAGGAGTATGGGACGACCACCTACTGATGGTGAAGGTGGGCGCCGACGGTCAGATCAAGGTGAAAAACACCGGATCAGCCACGGTGAACGTTTACGCCGATATCCATGGCTATTTCACCAGCACGCCCACCACCCCCGAGGGGGCGTCCTACGTACCGCTGAACACGTCCCGGATAGTCAGCAACCAGACCGTGCCGGCCAATTCCAGCGCCTCGTACACGGCCGTGGGGGTGGGCGGCATCCCGTCGGACGGCGTGGCCTTCGTGGCGCTGACCCTGATCGTCAGAAGCACCGGCTCCGGCAAGGTGATCGTCCATCCCTCCGGCAGCGCACTGCCGACCGGGTCCAACATCGATTACCGCCCTCCGACCTTCCTGTCCAACCTGGTGATCGTCGCTCCCGGGCCGGACGGGAAGATCACAGTCAACAACAACGGCTCTGCGGCTCTGACCGTGTATGCGGATGTTGCCGGCTATTTCGCGCTACCTGCCGCAGCGGCAACACCCTCCAGCCAAATCCCGGTCGATCCTGCCAGGATCGCCAACAACATCTCCGTTCCCGCAGGAGGCGTCTACATGGTCGCGCCGCTCGGAAAGGGCGGCGTGCCCAGCGATGGCGTGAGCGGTGTCGGGGTGAACCTGACCGCGAGAAGCACGGCCGGGGGTCTCCTGCGCGTCTATCCCTCGGGACAGTCGAGCATCCCGAGCGGTGGCTCCATCGCCTTCCAGGCCAATGACTACTGGGCCAATTTCGTGCCGGTGAAGCTGGGCGCGGACGGCAGATTCGCCGTCAAGAACACCGGCAGCGCCGCCGTCACCCTGGCGGTGGACACCTTCTCCTACTTCACCCCAGCCGGCAGACCGGCCGCACCGACAGAGGTCACGGCGACGGGTGGCGATGCCTCGGCGACGGTCTCCTGGCAGGCACCCGCCGACGATGGCGGCTCACCGATCAACGGATACGTCGTGACGGCCTCACCCGGTGGTGCGAAGACCAGCGTCGGGCCTTCCCAACGCCGTGCCGTCGTGACGGGCCTGACCAACGGTACCGACTACACCTTCACCGTCGTCGCGGTCAATGCCGCAGGATCCTCACCTGCTTCCGTGCCCTCAGCCTCTATCAAGGTCGGACAGATCCCTGGAACACCGACGAACGTGATCGCCACCGCGGCCAGCAGAAGTGTGAGCATCAGTTGGAACCCCCCTGCCGACACCGGCACTTCGCCGATCACCACATACACGGTGGCAGAGGCCAGCACCGGCAGAACCGAAACGGTGAGCACGACAACGGTCCTGTTCACCGGGCTGACCAACGGGCAGCGCTACAGCTTCAAGGTAAAAGCTACCAACGACGCCGGAGACTCCGCCTGGTCGGCCGTGTCCAACGTCGTCAGCCCACAGCCGCTGCCGGTCCCGGATCAGCCGCTGATCATCGACGCCGATCCGGGCGACGAGCAGGTGACCCTGTCCTGGGCACCGCCACCGTCCGGTGGTGAAGCGATCACGACCTACCGGATCGCCATCCAGCCGAGCGACCGGACGGTGGAGGTCGCCGGCGACGTCACTTCCGCCGTGGTTAAGAATCTGGACAACGGCGCCGAATACGCGTTCACCCTCGTGGCCGTCAACGGCAACGGCGCCAGCCAGGCGTCCCTTCCGGCGCGAGCCACTCCACAGCCCGGGCAGGCGCCGCTGCCGCCCATCATCCTGCAGGCCGTGCCAGATGACGGTCGGATCATCGTGCGGTGGCTGCCCGCGGGCGACGGCGGAACATCGGTGACCGGATACACGCTGTCGGCTCACCCCGACGGTCCGAGGGTGGATCTGCCGGCAGACGCGACCGATGGGACGCTGACGGGCCTGACCAACGGCAACGCCTACGATGTACGGCTGACCGCAGCCAACTCGACCGGCACGAGCGAGCCGAGTCTCGCCGGCAGCCTCACTCCCGCCGCTCGTCAAGCTCCCGGGCCGCCTGCTGACCTGGAGGCCACTTCGATCGCCGATGGGCAGGTTGAAGTGAGCTGGACCCCGCCCGCGTTCGTGGGCAGCGCCCCTATCAGTTCCTACCGCGTCCTCGCCGCTCCCAGTGGCATCGGTGTCACCCAGGGGGAGTGCAGCAGCCAGCAGGGACGCTGCAGCGCTATCGTCACCGGCCTTGATCCCGCTATCGAGCACACCTTCACCGTCACCGCCTCCAGCGCCGACGGCACGAGCCCGCCCAGCGCGACCACTGCGCCGATCCGCGCCACCGTACGGATGAAGGCTGATACCTGGCAGATGACTCCGGCAGCCGCCCAGACCCTCACAGAGGCCCGCGACGACGGAACCTTGATCTTCGACAATGCACCCGCCGAACTGGACGAGTTGACCCCCGGCAGGCACGTGATCATCCCTGCGACTCAGGCGGCACCCGACGGGTTGATTCGCAAGATCGTCACTGCGAGTTCGTCCGGCAACCGGCTGTCGTTCAGCACCGTGCCCGCCACGCTGACCGACCTCCTGACCGAGGGTGACTTGGCAGGCGAGGTCACGCTCGGCAGCCAGGACCTGGCCGCCCCGGCCACGCGGGCCGCCGACGGCGAGATCGCGGGGCCGCCGCTGCGTTTTCCCCTCCACCGGAGCATCGGAGCCGACGGCCGCCTCGACGCCGACCTGGTTCTGAGGCCGAAACTGGTCTACGCCCTGAAGATCCACGCTGGGACGATCTCGGGCCGAGTCGCCCTGCACAACCAACTGACCGGACCCATCCGCGTACGGGCCACCCACCAGACCGACTGGACCCGGCAGTTCAGCCTCGGCAAGCACACATTCAACAGAATGGTTAAAGTGGGCAGGCTCCGCATCCCCATCGTGGTCACCCACGTTCTCACCGCGACTGCGCACGCTGACGCCTCCGGCGCGCTGACACTGGCCGGCAACACCCACATCACATCCGGAGTGGAGGCGACCATCTCAGGCCGCAACGGCGGCGTCAGCCCTGTCTTCGCCGACCGCACCGTCGCCGACCCGCCAGTTCTGGACGGTTCCGGATCGGCCAGGCTGGATCTGACCGGATCGGAGTTCGTCTCGCTGGCCGGCACCATCGGCATCGGTGTCGAGGCCAACCCTTATCTGGCTGCCCGGGCCGATGTCACCGCCAACCCTTGGTGGTGGATCCGCGCCGGAGCCGTCATCCGGGGCTGCTTCTCCTGGTTCGACACCTGCACCCCGGCTCAAGCGTCGAAAGACCTGTTCGTCACCCTCGACACCGCGGACGGTCCGTTCCGCGGCGTCTCCATAGCTCCGGCCCACGCCATCACTGGGCGTAACCAGCCGGTGGATTTCGACGCGGTGTCCCACAACGCCGCCGACGGGCCGGTGCGCTGGGAAGTCGTCAAAGGACCCGGCTCCATCGATGCCAACGGCATCTACGTTTCGCCCACCGGCGGCTATGCCGTAGTCCGGGCCACCCGTACCGACGGCGGCGTGGATGACCCGACTGCGGAGGCCACTGTCCAGGTCGACCCTCACGTCCCGGGCACCCCGGTGGACGTCAAGGCAGCGGGAGCTCCGCTATCTGCCAACGTCAGCTGGCAGCCGCCTCCTGACAGCCTCGTCGGCATCACCGGCTTCGCGGTGACGGCCACCCCGCTCGACCAGGGACTTACACCGGTGACGGCACTCGCCAGTCCTTCCGGACGTGGCTTGACGGTGCACGGTCTGAGTGCCGAAGTGCGCTACGCCATTCAGGTCTACGCCACCAGTGAGAACGCCGTCAGCCCGCCCTCGGACTCGATCATCGTCACCCCGTCCAAGGGCCTGGGACTCGAGGGCGACACGCGCAACCTCGCCGTCGACGCGAACGGCAATCCCGACACAAAAAGGGCTGGCGCCCACTACTCTCCGAAGATCTCCGGTGATGGCCGGTATGCCTTCTTCGCCGTACGAGCGGGCAGCAACCTGATGCCGCCGGAGGCGTATCAACCCGACAGCGACGTGCTCTACCTGCTGCGCAAAGACATCGACACTGGCGAGATCGTACTCGTTTCACGCCGTTCGGACGGCCGTACCCCGGCTCCGATCGATCCGCAGCGGGGAGTCGCGGTGACATGGGACGGCTCACGCGCGGCGTACATCACCCTGCCCGACGGTGAACCGGGTCCCTCCTGGCCGCCCGTCTGGGACGCCGATGTCGACCTGATCGTGTTCGACGTGGACGACGGTGGCGTGTGGGTCGTCCAGGACGGCACCGCTGGTGTGACACCTGTAGAGGTCGGCAACATCAGCGGGGACGGCGACATCGCCCTGTTCAAGATCTCGCGGCCCGACCCGGACGTGACCGGTGCCGAAGAACTGATTCGCGCCGAACGCGACGGGCCCCGGCGCACCATCGCTCAGCGAATCTACGAGGAAAACGTCGAGTCCACCTTTGTGTGGAGCGGAGGAGACATGTCCGCGGACGGCGAAACCGTGGTGTACGTCACCTATACCTGGTCGAACGGACAAGAGGACATGTGGAACCTCAACCTCTTCCACCACAGCAGCCGGAAATACGAGACGTCGCTCCAAGTCATCGACGGCGCCGAGCCGTACGAGAATTTCCACTGGCCGAGCATCTCCGCTGACGGCTCCACGCTCACTTTCTCGGCGATGCAAGGGCACAACGGTCCCTTCACTGCCTTCACCAAGAAGGTGACCGCCCACGGAACATGGGGGACTCCCGTCGCTCAGGGAAGCGCCCACTATGCACCGGCGATGAACGCGAACGGCAGATTCATCGGCTTCGGTTCCTACGGCGCCCTAGGCGGTGTCTCCGACACCCTCACCGGCAGTGTCACCGAACCCGTGGCCGGCGGCAGTCTGTCCCTCAGCTACGACGCCACGTCGGGTGTCCGCACTTCCGACTGCCTGGGTCAGTGCACCGCAGGCGTCTGGTATCAGCGCTATGACGTGCCCGGCCTCCGCGGCAACCTGCAATCGTGCAACACCCCGGACTACGGGTACATCGGACAGCATGGACGTCGTACGGGGATGCGGGCCAAGCTCTGCTTCCCCATGCCGAAAGGCTCGCCGGCGAGCTCCGGCATCAAGCCGCCAGGCTGGCCCAAGCAGAACGAGAGGATCCCTGGCAGCGAGGAGTGGCGGTACGCGCGCGGCCACCTGCTCGCCAATCAACTCGGTGGATCGGGCACCGAGCCCCGCAACCTCGTCACCATGTTCCAGCTCGCCAACCGAGAGTTAATGGATCCGGAGGAGGACAAGGTCCACGACACGGTCACGGACGGTGAGAATCTCTACTACTACGTAACCCCTGTCTACACGGACTCCCCGCCTGAGGGTAGCGAGCAGGACCTGTCCAAGCGGATGCCCGACAAGATCCATTTAGTGGCCAGCGGCGAGAACGGATTCTTCCTCGACGCCTGCATCCCGAACGTCGAAGGGGGAGCGGTCACCTATGACGACCCTTGCACGGCTTGAACAGATCATCGGGCCGCCTCAGGGACAGCCGACCCCCATCGACTGGGAGGCGCTGTATCACCGCTACGGCCTGCGCTTTCCTCCGGACTATCGAGCACTCACCGCCCGTTACCCCGACCTGGTCATCGCCGAATTCCTGTCCGTCTTCCACCCGGCCTCCAGCGGGACCGCGTGGAACGACCGGATGCTCGACATCCCCCGCTCCTGGACTCCGCGATGGCTTGACTCTTACACGCCGGAGGAGGGCGCCGTACCCGTGGACTGGAACGGGCCCTTTCTCGTCTACCCCGAGCCGGGTGGGGTCTTCCCCTGGGGCATCACGGTGAACGGCGATTTCTGCTTGTGGCTGACTGGACCTGACCCCGCGCTGTGGACTGTCTTGATAGCGGAACGCCATCAGGTGTGGCACTACAGAGGAACCCTCACTGGTTTCCTCTGTCAGGTTCTGACCCGGGAAATCTCCTGCCCGATCTTCCCCTCAGACTTTCCGCTCGGCGAGGACTGGCGTACCGAACAGGACTTCGGCACCCAGGGGGATCGCCGAGAGTGGCCTGGTGGATAGCTTGCCAAAGAGTAATCCCAGGGCAGTTGGCTCGATCTCCTGAACCTGGAGACAGCGAAGACCACCGGCGAGGTGAAGACAAGCCGCCCGGCCCAGGAACCCAGCCGGGGCCGGATGCGGTCAAACCGGACCACATCCCCTGGCATGCCCGCCAGGTCCTCCGCACCCTCGCCCGTGCTGAGAGCGGTTTGGCAGTACCTCTAGCCGCCCTGGGTGAAGATGCTCTTCGCCTTCGAGCACGACCCGGTGGGCTGCTTGGCGGTGCCCCGGCAGACCTGGATCTTGATCTGCAGCACGTACCCGTAGCTCCTGCGGAAGGTCCCGACCCCGGGCTTGCAGTAGTAGAAGCCGTGGGTCTTCCAGCGTCCGTTCTTCGCACTCTGGGCGCGGACGATCACCCAGGAGCAGGCCTTGCCGGGGACGTCCCGCACGTTGCCGGAGACGACGAACCCGGACTGGCCCACCGTCACCTTGCCCCAGGCGCTGGCCTTGGCGTCAGCGGAGTACACGGTCCCCCATTTCCAGGACGTGCGGTCGGCGGCGGCCGGGGAGGCCAAGGTGAGGGGGAGGGCCAGGGCGGCGAGGAAGGCGAGCAGGCGCATGAGGGAACTCCGGGATGGTACGTGACGTGATCACTTCTAGAGATAGGCCGTCCGCCTTGCGATCCGCTTGAAGCCGACTGTGATCAACCCACCAGCCCGGCGAGCAGATCTGCTGACCTCCAACAACCGGAAGATCGCCCTACACTGACGATCGTGGACTGGATCGAGCGGGTCGCCGAGATCCGGCGCTGGACCAGAGGCGGCGAACGCGCGCCGCACAAACCGCTCCTCCTCCTGTATGCCCTGGGCCGGTTCCAACGCCACGGCAACCGGCCGATCCCCTTCAGCGCCGCGGAGGCCGAGCTCAAGACCCTGCTCAAGGAGTACGGCCCGCCCCGCGACACCAGCCCCGGCTACCCGTTCCACCACCTGACCAGCGACGGCCTCTGGCTGGTCGAGACCCTGCACGGCCCGGGCAGCCCCGGCCCCGAACTCGGCAGGCTACGCGACAGCCAGGCCGCCGGCCGCCTCCACCCCGACCTGGCCCGCGCCCTGTCCGAGGAACCCGGACTGCTGGGACGGATCGCCCGCTACCTCCTCGACGCCAACTTCGCCCCGTCCCTGCACACCGACCTCTGCATGCTGGCCGGCCTGGACCTGGAGACGGCGGAGACCACCGCCGAGGTCAGGAAGCCACCGCCGGTCCGCCGCGGCCCCGGGTTCCGCGATCAGGTGCTGATGGCGTACGAGTACTGCTGCGCGTTCTGCGCGTACGACGGCTGGCTGGACGGCACAGCGGTGGGCCTCGACGCGGCGCACGTCCGCTGGTGGGCCTTCGACGGCCCGGACGACCTGGCCAACGGCCTGTGCCTGTGCGCCATCCACCACAAACTGTTCGACAAGGGCGTCCTCGGACTGACGCAGGACCGGACCATCACCGTCTCGGCCAGATACGTGGGCCGCTCGCAGGCATCCCGCGACATGGTCCTCTCCCTGGCCGGACGCCCGGCCCGAGAACCCCAGCCGGGCCTGGACACGGTCAAACCAGACCACATCGGCTGGCACGCCCGCCAGGTCTTCCGCACGCCCGCCCGCGGGTGATCGAACCGAACGAACCCCCGGCCCGACCCGTCATATTCGGATATGAAGCCATTTGCTGTGGCGAGTGCGTGGCTGACCGCGTTCCTCCTGGTCATCCCGATGGCGGGCCTGGCCGTGGCGGTCGCGCCGCTGGACACGGCCGCGCATTTCCTGGCGTGGTACCTGGTGCTGCTGGCACTGGCCTACATCCTGGGCCTGATCCTCCTCGCGCTGATCGGCCTCTCGCCCGCCTGGCTGCGGGCGCTCGTCACAGCGGTGCTGATGTACGTGGTCGCGCTCGTCATGCCGCTCACCAGCGCCATGGCGAGCTTCCCGATCCACGTGATCAGGTGCGGCGGGCTGCCGCTCGTCGCCTCGGACTTCGCCGCCGGCTATAACTACCGGATGCCCGGCAGCGACTACTACATAGTGACCCCGCTGGACAGCCGCTTCTTCTGCACCGAGGACGAGGCCCGCGCCGCCAGATACCACCTATGGCCAGAGTCTTAACCGCATCCGGTTGAAAGCGGCTGTGGTCGACGCATCAGACCGGCGAGAAGCGAGCGGAACTGCCGCTTCAGAGCCACCCAGCTACACGCAGCGTTACGATGAGCGTCGTTCAACCAGGAAGAGACGCGCGCTCGGCGATGCAGCCCTGGCCGCCCTCTGATCGCAGTCGGGAAGTGCGAAGATGGTCGTCATGAGCATGAAACGGCAGGGCGAAGTCTTGAACGAACTGGCCGAGGCCATCAGGCGCATGCGCATTCCAGACTCTCCCAGCATCCAGCAGGCTTCGGTCGAGCCGTATCTGGACGCCGATGGCGAGGCGGCACTCAAAGCCCTCATCATTGTCGACGACTCGGGCGAGGAGCAAGGATGGTCGGCCGAATTCACTCATGCGCTGCGAAGGCAAGTGAATAGACTTGCTGCCGAACGGCACATCGATGAGCACGTGTACGTCACACTGTTCACTCGAGAAGAGTTCGAAGCCCGGGAAGACGTGGACGAGTCGGTGGAAGGCAACAGCACGAGCACCATTGACCAGACCCTGATCCGGGACCAACAGGACAGGCCGTGAGGCGAGATTTCAAGGCAGACGACTATCTCCATCTAGCCGATACCCTCGCGGGTCGTACCGCAGGGCGCGGCCGTCCTCGGACCGCCTACCTGAGGCGTGCCACCTCAACTGCCTACTACGCGCTCTTCCATGAGCTTGTCCAGCATGGCGCACGACGCGCGGCGAGGAACGGGCCGCGCGAGCATCAGCAGGCCATCGGTCGCTGGTATGCCCACGGCAACTTCAAGAAGGCCGCCCGATGGGTGGAGGACATTGCGGCAGGCCGCACGCCACCCAACCCCGTCCGGCTCCTTCTGATCGATCCCCTCACCGGGAGCGCGCCAGCGGATTTGGAAGTGCTGGCCAGCGCGTTCAACGAGCTTCTGGAAGCTCGGCACGGTGCGGATTACGACCCGGTCTTCGATGCAACCCGTCTGGGTACTCTCGGTCACATCAACACGGCTCGTTCCGGCATCGAGGCCATTAGGCGAATGGACAAGGCCGACCTTCATCAGTTCGACATGTTCCTCCTGCTCGCTCTCGGTGGCGACCGCATGATCAAGAACAGCTAGGCAAGCAAGATCCGGAGCCCTCGGTGTCATAAGGCGCGAAACTCCAGGACCACAAAGATGTCAGGCGGCGACCCGGGTGAGAAAGCCTCGCAGCTCGGGGTCCACCGCGTAGATCACCGTGCCGCGCATGCCCAGCGTTCGAGCTCTGCACAGCCGCCGGCCTGTGGTTCGTCCGGCGCCTCCCCGCCAAGGGACTTGGAGACATCGTGGAAAGCACCTGGACGTCCGCCCACGCGGCCGAGGAACGGTGGCTGCAGATGGTGACCGGCCGCGCCTGGTGACGCAAGCGGGCCGACGAACCCCCACGCCGGCGACGGTTGCTGAAAGTTTGCCGCCCTGTACGTGGCAGCAGAGACAGCACGAGGGACGCTCAAAGACGAGGTCCACAAGCGACTCAGGCCAGGAAGCCGTCCTGTCCTGCACCAGCAGCCACGAGGCCAAGGGCACCTCGCAGGGAAAGGTCAGGAATGAAGATCGTCGTAGTAGGCGGTACCGGTCTGATCGGTTCGAAGCTCGTGGCCAAGCTGGACGAGCGTGGCCACGAGGCAGTGGCGGCATCCCCGAGCACCGGGGTGAACGCCGTCACCGGCGAAGGCCTGGCCGAAGCGCTGGAGGGCGCGTCCGTGGTGGTCGACGTGTCGAAGTCCGCCTCCTTCGAGGAGGCGGCCGTGCGGGAGTACTTCGAGACCTCCACCCGCAACCTGCTCGCCGCGGAGGCCGACGCAGGCGTCGGTCACCATGTCGTGCTGTCGATAGTGGGCGCGGACCGCCCGCCGGCGCGCCCGTACTTCCAGGCGAAGGCCGCTCAGGAGAAGCTGGTCGAGGAGTCGTCGATCCCGTTCTCGCTCGTACGCGCCACCCAGTTCTTCGAGTTCGTCCCGAGCATCGCCGACGAGGCCACGGACGGCGGCAAGGTGCGGATGGCGCCGGTGCTCTTCCAGCCCATCGCGGGTGACGACGTCGCGCGGGCGGTGGGCCGGGTCGCGGTGGGGGAGCCGACGAACGGCAGGGTCGATGTGGCGGGACCCGAGCAGGTCCGGATGGACGAGTTCTTCCGGGAGGCGCTCGCCTCCTGGGGTGATCCGCGTGAGGTGGTCACCGACCCGCACGCGCTCTACTTCGGCGCCGAGCTGCGCGAGAGGTCGCTGGTGCCTGATGACGGCGCCACCCTCGGCGAGATCCGCTACAGAGACTGGAGATAGGTCCCATGTCCGAGGTCAAGCCCGCCTGGCAGACGGCGCTCACCTTGCTGCAGGAGGTCGAGCCGCCCTTCATCCCGGAGGGTGCGCACGTGATGACCGTGGTCCTGGAGTTCCCGCCCGGTGACCCCGGCACGCCGCCGCACCGGCACTCCGGCCCGGCGTTCGGCTACGTGCTGGAAGGCGAGATGCTGTTCGAGCTGGAAGGCCAGCCGGAGCGGGTCCTGCGGGCCGGTGAGGTGTTCTGGGAGCCGGGCGGCGACGTCATCCACTACCAGGACGGCAACCACCGCGACGACATCCGGCTCCGCTTCACCGTCACCATGCTGTGTGAACCCGGCAAGCCGATGCTGACGCTGGTGGACGACGAAGAGCTCGCCCAGCGTCAGGACCGCCGCGCCCCTCGCCCGTCCTAGGAGCGGCCCGGCGGCACGAATTCGGGCTGGTCGAGCACCCGCAGCCAGCTCCCGTCGGCCTGACGCCGGACCACCTGCGCGCGAGCGCCGGAGCCGTCCCTGGGCGGCGTCGAGGTCAGGGCGATGTCGCCGCTGATCAACGTGGGCAGCGGCTCCTCCGGCGAGAACCGGGGACGCCCGGCCAGCACTTTCGACCACAGCTCGCGGATCGCCTCCCGCCCCACGGTCTGGCTCCCCGGCGGGTAGGCCAGCACCGCGTCCTCCTCGTACAGATCAGCGACCCCGGCCGCGTCCCCGGCGTTGGACCGCTCGACGAACAGCCGGGTGATGTCTTCAGGTCGCATGGCCTTCTCGTATGCGCTCATGCCTCCAGCATCCCCATCCAACCCGTCAGAAGTCCAACAGCTGGTTCCGCTTGAAGCCAAAACCAGCACTTATGAAACGCGGCTCATGTCCCCTGTCTCGGGTGTGCCCTCGGCGAGCCCGTAGCGCAGGTAGACGGTTCCCTTCGGGCCGGCTGTCGGCGGTTCGAGGAGTGTGACGTTCGTGGGCACCGCGCCGCCGTCGAAGACCTTCTTGCCGACGCCGAGCACGATGGGGTGCACCCAGAGGTCGAGACGGTCGAAAAGCTTCTCGCGCAGGAGGGTCTGCACCAGGTTCAGGCTCCCGACGACCTTCACGTGCTCGTGCCGGTCGCGGATCTCGCGCACCGCGCCGGCCAGGTCCGGGCCGAGCCGCGTGGAACCGGCCCACGAGAGGTCGGGCGTGCCGCGGGAGGCCACGTACTTCGGGACGCTGTTGAACAGCGTGGCGATCTCGCCCTCCTGGTGCGGCCAGTAGGCGGCGAAGATGTCGTAGGTCCGCCGGCCGAGCAGGAGCGCGTCCGTGCCCTCGTACGCGGCGGAGACCTGCGCCCCTGAGGCCTCGTCCAGCAGGGGCGCCTGCCAGCCGCCGAACGAGAACCCCACCGGGTCCTCGCCGGGGCTGCCCGGCGACTGCCCGACGAGGTCGAGGGTGGCGAACAGTTCGATGTGGATGAGGCCCATGCCCTTACTCCCGATGCGGTGGTTGTCTGGGTCGAGAGGTAGACCTCTGGGCGCCGGCGGACTCATCGCTGCGCATCGCGTCCGATGTCCTCCTCGACGGGGGCGGTGAGCAGGAAGTCGGGCGCCCAGCGTCGAGGGTCACGACGGCCTTGACCGTTTCGCACGGCCCAGTGGTTTCCAAGTGAGTCGCAAACCCATCACTCCACAGTGACACCATGCCCTCTCGTTCCGACGCCTCCGGCGAGTCGATGTTCACCATGGTCGTCCTGGTCGTCGCCACGATGGTCGCGGCGGTGGGATGGACCCTGACGGCCACTGTCCCCGCACTGGTCGACATCGGATTGGCGACCGGTCTCACCGGCGCTCCGGGAACCTTGACCGTTCAGGAGTGCCATGACGTGGAGTCCAGCAGGTATGGCAGGCAGGTGTGCACGGGCGACTTCGTGTACGCGGCCACCGGCGACAAGGTGGCGGCGGTCGGCGCCTTCTCCTGGGGCGAGCCTGGCCGCGTCTATCCTGCTCAAATCACCAGCGGGGGTGACCGGGCCGGATTCCGGGGAGTGCAGGGCGCTCTGGCAGCGCTTCCCCACGTCTCCATCGACTTGATCTTCATCACCGCGGCGGGGATGGCCCTGAGGCTTCGGGCCTTCCGCTTGCGCAACGCGGCAGCGGTCGCCGCAGTGGGACTCGTGGGGATCATCGTCGGCGTCGTCGCGAGATGGTTCTGAGGGCCAGGGTGCCGTCTTCGGGGCGCTGTTGAACAGGCCATTTTAGAAGCCCATCAGATAGTCCTCGTCGAAACTAGAATCAATGCTTATGGAACTCCGGCAGCTCGAGTACTTCATCGCCGTCGCCGAAGAGCGCAACTTCACCAGAGCCGCCGAGCGCGTCCACATCAGCCAGTCCGGCGTCAGCGCCCAGATCCGCCAGCTCGAACGCGAGCTCGGCGCCGAGCTCTTCGAAAGGCACACCCGCACCGTCACCCTCACCGTCGCCGGCAAGGCCGCGCTCGAACACGCCCGCGCCGCGCTCGCCGCCTCCAATGCCGTCAAGCAGGCAGTGGGGGAGGTGACCGACCTGATCCGGGGGAGGCTCGTCGTCGGCATGGTCATCGGCTGTACGGTCACGCCGCTGTTCGACGCCCTCGCCGCCTTCCACCGGGCGCACCCGGGAGTGGAGATCTCGCTGCTGGAGGGCAACTCCGACCGGCTCGCCGAGAGCGTACGAACCGGGACGATCGACCTGGCCCTCATCGGGACGGAGACCGGCGAGCACGACGGGCTCCACACGCTGACGATCATCAGTGAACGCCTCGTCGCGGCGGTCTCGCCCGGCCATCCCCTCGCGGGCCGGGAACGGGTCACCCTGGACGAGCTGACCGCGTACCCGATCGTCTGCATGCCGGAGGGCACCGGGCTGCGGGCCGTGTTCGACCGGGCCTGCGCCGCGAGAGACCGCCGGCCGGTGATCGCGTTCCAGGCCAGTGCCGGGGACGCCGTCGCCGACCTGGCCGCGCGGGGGCTCGGCGTCGGCATCCTCAGCGAGTCGATGGCCGCGCACCACCGCGACCGGCTCGCCGCCCGCGTCATCGACGACGTCGAGGCTCCCGCCCGGCTCGCCCTCGTCTGGAAGAACACCCACAGCCCGGCCGTACGGGAGGCGCTGGCGCATGGCCGGAAGGCCTTCGCCGTTAAGCCGGGCGATAACGCCGGTCATTAGCGTGCTGGTGAAACCGGGGGAACGGCCCCGGCGCACCCGAGGAGCACCATGCGCAGAAGAGCCGGCCTGATCCTGCTGTCGACCCTCACCGCCCTCACGGTGGCGACCCCCGCCCAGGCGCACGCAGCCGCGGGCTGGCAGTGCTGGGCGAACTCCTACCAGAACGACGGCGACGCCGGCGGGAGGTCGGCCTACACCCAGTTCCTCTACAACAACAGCACGACCAACCAGGTGAAGGGCAACTTCTACGCCCTGGACGAGCGCATGACGCTCAAGAACGGCACCTCGTACCCCGTGATCCTCCGCCTCTTCAACGCCCGGACGGGAGCCCAGATCGGATACCTGAGCGCCGCGGCGAACTCGCCGAACAAGATCAAGGACCTCGACCTGGCCGAAGACATCCCCGTCAAGCTCGAACTAACCATGAACCGCTTCCACGTCTGCACCGCCACCGGCGCCATCACCTGAGCAGGGACGGTCCAGACCGGCGGCGAGTTCGGCGATCACCAGGTCGACCTGCCGCCCCAGCACCTCGGCGGACGGTTCCCGCCCCGCCTCCAGCCACTGGTTCACCACGATCCGCAGCGCCGCGTGCACGGCCGCCGCGCACACCGTCGGGTAGACGGAGTCCTCAGGGACATCGACACGTTCGGCGATCGCTGAAGCCAGCGCCTTCTCCTGGGCGGCGAGCATGGCGAGCTGCTGCGGTACGAGCGACGGCGTCCGGTGGATCAGCCTGACCACCGCCAGGTAGTCGCGGTTGGCGGCGTCACTCTCGTTCAGGATCACCAGCACCGCCTCACGGAAGGCCCGCAGAACGGATTCCGTACGAGGCCGCGCCCGGAACTCGGCGATGAGCGCCTCCGCGGCCGAGGACACGGTGGCCACCACCGCCTCCTCCTTGCTGGAGAAGTAGTTGAAGAAGGTGCGCAGCGCGATGTCGGCCTCGTCGGCGATCCGCTCGACGGTGACGTTCTCGAGCCCGTCGCGGATCGCCAGCCGCAGCGCGGCCTCCTTCAGGGCGGCGCGGGTGGCCTGTTTCTTCCGCTCACGCCGCCCCGGAAGCGTCGTCATGACCAGGTCACAGGTAGCGAGTGGACGCCGAAGATCAGCATCTCGTTCCGTACCGGGATCTTCTCGGCCGGCACGGCCAGGCGCAGGCCCGGCAGGCGGGTGATCAGCTCGCGCAGGCCGATCTGCATCTCGACGCGGGCGAGCTGCTGGCCGAGGCACTGGTGGACGCCGTGACCGAAGGCGAGGTGCGGGGTGCGGGGGCGCCGCACGTCGAGCCGGTCGGGGTCGGGCCAGTGCTGGGCGTCGCGGTTGACCTCGGGGGTGGCGATCACGACCGTGGCGCCGGCGGGGATGTCGACGCCGCCCAGCGTGACGGGCTCGGTCGTGACCCGGTTGACGCCGAGCTGGATGATCGACAGGTGGCGGAGCAGCTCCTCGACCGCGTTGTCGATCAGGGAGGGGTCGGCGCGCAGCGCGGCGAGCTGGTCGGGGTTCTCCAGCAGAGCGAACGCGCTCAGGCTCAGCTGGTTGGCGGTCGTCTCGTGGCCCGCGCCGAGCAGGACGAGCGCGACGTCGACGAGCTGGGCGTCGGTGAGCGGCGGGTCGGCGTCGTGGACGAGCCCGGACAGCAGGTCGTCGGCCGGGTGGGCGCGCTTGTGGGCGACCAGGCGCTGCATGAACCCGTACAGCTCGGCCCCGGACAGCGCCCGCCGCTCGGGGTCGGCGCTGCTGTCGAGCGCCACGGAGGTGTGCTCCTGGAACTCGGCCCGGTCGGCGTAGTCGACGCCGAGCAGCTCGCAGATCACCAGCGACGGCAGCGGCAGCGCGAACGCCGGCACCAGGTCGGCCTCGTCGCCGGCCGCCTTCATCGCCTCGATGTGCTCGACGGCGATCTCGGTGACCCGCGACTCCAGCGCCTTCATCCGCCGCACGGTGAACTGGCCGGTCAGCAGCCGCCGCAGCCGGGTGTGCTCGGGCGGGTCCATGAAGACGAAGAACCCGTCCTCGCGGGTCGCGGGCGGTTCGGGGGTGGTGGGCGCGTCCACCTCGTGCGGCTGCATCGACGTGGCGTCGCGGTGGCGCATCTTGTCGGCGCTGAACCGCGGATCGGACAGTACGGTGCGCGCCTCCTCGAAGCCGGTCACCAGCCACGCCTGCGCGCCGTTGCGCAGCGGCAGCGGCTGCACCGCCCCCTGACCGCGCCGCTCGCGCAGACCGGGCGGCGGGTCGAACGGGCACTGCCCGCGCTCCAGCATGTCCGGGGGGATGATCTGGCGCATCGCCGTGGGGCTGGAGCTCGGCGACTCTTCGGGCGTCGCGGTCTGCGCGGTGTCGGCGCTCATGTACGCATCCTGTCTAGAGGGGACAGGTCAAACATACACAACGCGCATCAATGCGTGTCATGCAAGATTTTGCGAACCTCCGCCAGCAGCTCGACCTGCGTCCGCCAGTCCCCGCCCGCTATCCCGACCACCGCGTGCCGCGCCCCCGCCTCCCGGTAGGCGGCCAGCCTCTCGGCGGCCTCCTCCGGACGGCCGGTCAGCGGGATGTCGATCACCTCCTCCACGGGACGCCCGTAGGCGCCGCCGATGCCTGACGCGATCTCCTCACGGGAAGGGACCCCCGTGCCCAGGGCGCAGGTCCCCCCGATCGCGACGACCGGCGCGGGCCTGCCGTGCTCCGCTGCCAGCTCGGCGAGCCGCGCCGCGCCCTCGGCCAGCTGAGCGGGGGAGATCAGGGAGGGGAACCAGCCGTCCCCCAGCCGCGCGGCCCGCCGGATCGCCGTCATGGACGCGTTCCCGACCCAGACCGGGGGCATCGGCACGGACGGCGCCAGCTCGACGGCCGCGCCCTCGACCTCGGTCCGCTCACCCGCCAGCAGGCGCGGGAGGAGCCGCAGCGCGCTGTCGGTACGGGGCCCGCGCTCGGCGTAGGGCACCCCGGCGGCGGCCCACTGCCCGAGGCCGCCACCCGAACCGACCCCGAGCACCAGCCGGCCGCCCGACACGTACTGGAGCGTCGCGACCTGCTTGGCGGCCCAGGCGAGGTGGTCACCGTGCCACACGCCGTCCAGCCCGGCGTCCTCGGCGTGCCGCGCCGCCTCCCGCAGGTCGATGCCCACACTGACTCCGGGCAGGATGACGCCGATCTCGAAGCTGTTCATCCTCGTACGGTGCAACCTCAAGTTCGGTTGACGTCAAGTATCGTCGCCCTTGTGGCGCGTTTCCTCTGCTTCGCCTGCCGTCGCCCGATCACCCTGCCGGTCCGCAGGATCCCCCTGCCGCCGGCGCACTACACCGCCATCGCCGGCGCGACCATGCCCACCGACCGCATCCAGCCCCCGCGGATGCCGCGCGGCACGTACGCGGCCAACCACCGGCCCGAGGAGTTCTCCGGCGAACCGCCCGGCCTGGTGATCCACCCGGACGACGCCGTCGGCATGCTCCTGCATCCGGACCGGTCCCGGGTCGGCGGCTGCTGCGGGATCAGCGAGATCGACGGCCCCAACCTCGTCTGCGCGGGCTGCGGCACGGACCTCGCCACCCACCAGGCCGACTGCTACGGGCAGAACCAGATCACCCTGGTGGCGGACGCCGTCATCCTGTCGCACGTGGACGACTGACCATCAGCGCTCACAGGCCCGTGAGTCGTGATCTCCCGCCTTCTCCAGGGCCTGCGACGAGCTCGCTCGCGGTTCGCCTTCCCAGCCACAGACACAGACACAGACCGGAACGTACCCCTCGCGGCTCCGCTCCTCCGCCCAGCCGAGAGCGCCGCCACACCGCCGAAAGCCACGGCCGCCACACCCCACACCATGTGGACGGTCCGCGGAACGAGCTCCAGGACGGTGGGAACGATCACGATGACAGCCGTGATCACACGCTCGCGAGGACGCGGGGCGTGAACACCTGATGCCGCAGCGGCCGGGTGACGAGCATGACCGCGATGCCGGTCACGAGCAGACCGCCCGCGGCCAGAGCGAGCCGGGGACGCCTGTCCAGGATCATCGCTCCTCCTCCCCCCGATCTTCACCGGTCCCCGCCACCGTGTCCACTTTCAACCCTGGGCGGGCGATCTGTAGAGGTCCTCGGCCCCCACCAGGACGTGAAAGATTTCTTCATCGATAAACCACGAGATGGCTATGGATTCCAACGCGATGAGTGTGGATCATGTGAGGAGCCCCCGACAGCCCGGAGTCAAGCCGTGCCGCATCTGTCTCGCCGCCAGGCCCTCTCCCTCCTCCCCGCCGCCGGCCTCCTCGCCGTAGCCTCTCCCGTGCGCGCCGCCGCGTCCGGCGCCGACCACGCCCGGCTGCTCGCCAACACCGTGGCCATGCTCGCCGGCACCTCCGACAGCAACACCCGACCCGAGGTCGCCGCCAAGCTCGCCGCCATCCTCAGGACCGCCAGGCAGCGCCTCACCGCCATGGACCAGGCAGGCGACGGCGAGCTGTTCGCCGGCCTCACGCTCGGCGCCGACGACGCCGCACTCCGCCAGGCCTTCCAGTTCCTGTACGAGATCGCGCTCGCCACCCGCACCCCCGGCGGCGAACTCGACGGCGACGCCACCGTCCAGCGGCGCGTCGTCGAGGGACTCCAATGGCTGCACGAGCGCCACTTCGGCGACCAGGCGGCGGGCTACTACGGCAACTGGCACAACTGGGAGATCGGCATCCCCACCCACGTCAGCCGGACCCTGGTCCTGCTCGCCGACCTCTTACGTGACGAACGCCCCGCTCTGACGTCCACGTACCTCGCCACGATGGACGCCTACCTCCGCAACGGCAAGGACGGCGACGTCGACCTCGACTCCCGCTTCCACACCGGCGCCAACCTCGCCGACATCACCGCCAACCGCATCCTCCAGGGCGCCCTCACCGCCGACGACGCCCGCGTCGCCAAGGCCATCGCCGACCAGGCCACCGTCTTCGCCACCATCGACCCGTACGATCTGCGGCACGGCGTCACCGACGGCTACTACGAGGACGGCTCCTTCATCCAGCACCACTCGGTCGCCTACACCGGCTCGTACGGGCGCATCCTGCTGACCCGCGTCGTCCAGACCCTCAAGACGCTCGAAGGCGCGACCACCGGGTCAGGGCTGGGGGAGGTGGTCTACAGGTGGATCACCGACGGCTTCGCCCCGCTCATCTTCGAGGGCTGGATGATGGAGATCGTCAAGGGGCGCGCGGTCTCCCGTACCAACACCGGGTACGCGGACGTCGGGATCATCGTGGAGGCCATCGCCGACCTGGCGGACCACGTCGGCGGGGACAGCGCGCTGGCGTTGAAGAAGTACGTCAAGCACCTGCCTGCCGCCGACACGGGGTCGTTCGTCTCTCCGGTCAGCATCGCCCGTTACTCGGCCATCCGCTCTGACGACGCCATCCCGGCCGCCGACCTGAACCCGCCTTCGCGGTCCGTGGCCTTCAACGCCATGGACCGGGCCGTGCACCGGCGGCCCGGGTACGCGTTCGCGCTGGCGCGGAGTTCGGAGCGGATCAGCAAGTACGAGTACATGAACGGGGAGAACCTCATGCCCTGGTTCCAGGGGGATGGGGCTTACTACCTCTATCTGGCGGGCGAGGACCAGCGGGAGGTGTTCGGGGTCGACTACTTCACGGCCGTCTCCCCGTACCGGCTGGCCGGCGTCACCGCGCCGGTGGAGGAGCGGCGGACGGTGCCGGAGCTGTACGGGCGCTTCTGGTACGAGAACCCGGGGCATCCGCTGAACTTCACCTCGTCGTCGGAGTCGCAGAACACGTACGTGTACTTCCCGCGTGGCGAGAACGCGTTCTCCGGCGGGGTGACGTCCGGGGTGTACGGGGCGGCCGGTTTCGTGCAGTCCGATGACGCGGCCTATACGGCGAAGCAGGAGGGGGTTCTGCCCGAGGATTTCGTGGCTTATCGGAATGCCCGGGCCACCAAGTCGTGGTTCATGCTCGACGACGAGATCGTGGTGCTGGCGGCGGGGGTCGCCGGGCAGGGCGGGCGTGACGCGGTGACGACCGTGGACAGCCGCATCGCCGCTCCCGGTGACGCGGTCGCCGTCACCGGCGAACGCTGGCAGGGGGGAGCCTGGCGGGCGGGTGACACCACGCCGCCCCGCTGGCTGCGCTACGCCAACGGCACCCGCGGCACCGCCGTCGGCTACGCCTTCCTCACCAGGCAGCCCGTCACCGCCGGGCTGGAGACGGTGACCCGCAGCCGCAGAGTCGTCCGTACGAGCAACCCCGACACCAGCGTCACCAAGAACGTCTTCACCGCGTCGGTCGCCCATCCCGCGGGCGGTCAAGTTCCCGAGCTTGCCTACGCTCTGGTGCCCGGCGCGACCGAGGCGGGGTTGCGTGGGTACGCGCGTGGGACGGTGCGCGTGCTGGCCAACGACCGGCACGTCCAGGCGATCGAGCACAAGGGGCTCGGGATCGTGGCGGCCAACGTCTTCTCGGACGGGCCGCGTCTCGCCGGGCGGATGCTGGTCGACGGGCCCGCTTCGGTGATCGTGCGGTCGGGTGAGCGTACGGTGGTCGCGCTGTCGGACCCGACGATGCGGCGGGACCGGGTCAGCGTCGTGCTCCACGGGCCGCGTCTACGGGTCGACTCGACGGACGAGGGGGTCAAGGTGCGGCGGGTGCCGGGCGGGATGCTGATCCAGGCGACGACCCGCCACGCCCACGGCCGCGGTTTCACGGCGACGTTGCGCTGACGATTTGTCGGTCCTCTCGCTCACACTTGCCTTCGGGACCACTCATCGAGGAGGCACCATGGCGAGGGGCTCCAAGGTACGAAAGAGGAAGCGGGTAACGGCGGCGGTTTGCGTCGCGGGCGTCGCGGTCGTGTGGTTCGCCGCCGAACACCCCGGCTGGGCCCTGGGGATCACCTGCCTGCTCGGCGTGTTACTCGCCGGCGGACTCGTTCTCCGGCAGCGCATGATCCGGGCAGAGAGACAGCGCTTCCTGGCCGCCAACGTCGAGCTGGAGAAGGTCGACCGGATGTCGGGGCCCGAGTTCGAGCACCTTGTCGCCGAACGGATGATCGCCGACGGGTTCCGCCAGGTCCGTCAGCGCGGCGGTGCCGGTGACCGCGGGGTGGACATCACAGCCCTCGCTCCGGGCCACGGCCGCTACGCCATCCAGTGCAAGCGCTACGGCAAGCCGGTCGGCGCCCGCGACGTACGCGACTTCCTCGGCGCGCTGGCCAACACCTTCGCGGGCCACACCGGCGTCCTGGTCACCTCCGCCGGTCTCACCAAGCAGGCCAGGCTCGAAGCCCTGGGCGCGCGGGAGCCGCTCATCCTGGTCGAACGCGACCGGCTCGCGGACTGGCTGCTGGGCACGGTCTCGCTCTTGCCGGCGAGATCCGCCGGGATGCTGACGGAGGAGGAAGCCACATGAGCACGCCCGCAGATCCTCCGGGCCACCCTGGTAGGCACGTTGTCGCCGGGCCGAGGCGGAGCGCGGACATGTTGCTAACACGGATGTTACTAACATTGATGTTAGTAACTTGATAGTCCGGTGCACTCCGGGGAGGCTGCCAATCTCGATGAGATGTGAAGATCCTCGGAAACTGATGGAGCCGTCCAGCTCGGTCGTTCAAGACGGCGGTGTCGAGATTCCTGGAGCACTACGGTGCGCCGCGCCGGCGGTGGGCTTGGAGTCGTGCCGCTACCCGCAGGTGTCGCATACGCCCGTCGCGGGAAGCTGCATGAAGCAGCGGGAGCAGACCCGCGGAGGCTTCTCGGAGTGTGCTCGCCGACGATCGACGGCCGCTTGATATCGAGGGGCGAGCGCGGGAACGCCGCCATCCGGGGGCAAGATCGCGCCGAAGTGCCGATAGCACTCCAACCTCGAGCGAGCGGCGTGCAGCTCGCGATCTAAGGCGTTGCCCACCGGCGGTTCGCCGGCGACCTCGAGCACTTCTTTGTAGCCCTCGCCCACCATGCCGTCATCGGTGTGTACCACCAGCGCCGTGAGCGGCGGGTCGCCGCGGCGGTGAGCTTCCCGCAGCACCTCGCTCAGGACGCGGCCGATCCAGTTATGGAGTAACGCCCTGGTACGGATCCCCGAGGTCTCCTGAATCCTGTCGGCGAGTTCCTTGTAGGTGATGACCGCGCGATACGTGCGCGCCACGTCCACGAGCAGGGGATACGCCTCACGGGCCCAGATCTCCCGGGCCTTCGCCGCCGTCACGGGAGTGCCGTCGGCCACGTGCCAATAGCCAGGTTGCGACATGCCTCGTCCCTTGGGTCGTCGTGCGTTCATCCAGGGCCTACCGAACCGGCATGGGTCTCAACCCTGACGGGTGATGATGGGCCGTGATCGTGCGGGACACCTGGTGCTCCGTGCCCGGTTCCACGATCACGAACTGGCCCATCATCCCCGAGTCCTCGTGCCGCAGGATGTGGCAGTGGTACATGTACGGCGTCGCCGGGTCCGTGAACGTCCCGAACCGCACCGCCAGCCGCGCCGTGCTCTTCGGCGGCTGGCGGGCAGGCGCATGCCGTGCCAGTGCACGGTGCTGGTCTCGGCCAGGCGGTTGGTGACCGTCATGCGGACCTCGTCGCCGCGCGCCGCCCGGATCGTCGGGCCGAGGTGAGGGCCGTTGAAGCCCCAGGTCTCGGCCGGTCTGCCCGGCAGGAGCTCGGTACGGCCGCGCCGCATCGTCAGTGCGAAGGTCCGCGTCCCGTCCTCGCCGATCTCGCGTTCGAGCAGGGGTGGTACGCGGAAGGCGGCCGGATCGCTCGCGGGGGCGGAAGCGCGACCAGAGCGCCGCGGACCATGTGCATGTCCTCCGCGAGCAGAACCCGGATCATCGATCGCCCCCACTCCGCTTTCGCCCGACTTCTACCACCTCGTGAGGTCGTCACTGTGGATCATGAAACTTTCATGGTCGGTGAGGGGGAGTCGTGTAGTTGAAATTTTCATCTTCTACGAGGTCGCGGTTGTGGTGTTCCGCCTTGTGGGGCGCGTGGCAGCCGACGGCGGGATCTCCCGCGGGAGGCGCGGCGTTGACGGGCGGGTTCCGTACAGAGACCCTTTGGGAGCGCTCCCAAAGCGTCCCGGAGAACGGCACCAGCAACCCTTCGTCGAAAGGACACCTCTGTGGAATCGCTGGTCAAGGACCAAGGGCTGTTCCTGGCCCTGTACCGGATCGTGATAGGCCTGCTGTTCGCCTGTCACGGCGTGGCGACGCTCTTCGACGTGCTGGGCGGGCCCCACGGCCAGGTGCCCGGCGTCGGGCAGTGGCCGGACTGGTGGGCGGCCGTCATCCAGCTGATCGGCGGCGTCCTCGTCCTCCTCGGGCTGGCCACCCGCGCCGCCGCCGTCGTCTGCTCGGGCACCATGGCCTACGCCTACTTCGTCGTCCACCAGCCGCAGGCGCTGTTCCCGATCGAGAACGGCGGCGAGAAGGCCGCGCTCTTCTGCTGGGGCTTCCTGCTCGTCGCCGCACTCGGGCCCGGCCGCTGGGCGCTGTCCTCGGCGCTCATGCCTTCTCGTGCGCTCGCGGGAAACCGGAGCTGACGGCGAACGGTCAGGACGTGCCGAAGTGGAGCGAGCCGCGCATCTCGCCGGCTTGGATGACGAATTCGGGTTCGGCGACCGGAACGCGGCGGGTCATGAAAGCATCGCGCTGACCGGCGACGAAGCCGTCCCCTCCACATGAAGGAGCCGCCATGCTGGCTCGCGGGCTGATCTGCTTGTTCGTGCTCGCCGGTTCGCTCCTGCCGGCGCCCGCGCACGCCGCCGCCGGGTGGGAACCAGGGGCGGCCCAGCAGGTCTACGATCCGAAGGGCAAGCTCTACGCGTACGCTCCCGCCGCGATCGAACAGGGCGCCACCGAGCACTATTGGACCTGTCACAACACCACCGACGGCAAGATCAAGGACGACATCTGGCACACTCGCCGGTCCGGCGGGAAGATCGTCGGCGACCGGCGGGTCATCGCCTCCGGTGGCACCGGCTGGGACAAGTACCACAACTGCGACCCCGCCGTCGTCGCGGTCACCGCTCGATATCAGGGCGTCACGTACGGCTACGCGATGTTCTACCTGGGCAACGACGTGAACGCCAGCGCCCACAACCAGATCGGCGTGGCCTTCGCCAAGACCCTCGACGGGCCGTGGGTGAAGTATCCGAAGCCCGTCGTGGCGTTCCCCTTCGACGACCCCGCCGCGTGGGGCGCCGGCCAGCCCGCGGTCACCGCCGTCGATCCCGCCGCCGGCCGGCTGCTGCTGTTCTACACCGCGGGCGGTCCCGGCGGGACTCGGGCCTACCGTCGCGACATCACCCTGGCCGACATGTCCGCCCCCGTGGTCGGCCCCGCCGTCGAGGTCACCAGGGCCGGGCTGACCGGGACCGACGGGAAGCCCGACGTGCTCAACAACTTCGACGTCGCCTATGACCCCTCCCGTGACCGCTTCTACGCCGTACGTGAGCAGCACCCGTACCCGACCGTCGCCCCGAAGCAGATCGGCGCCTCGCTCCAGGTGGCCAGCATCGACGGCGCGTCCATCTGGAACGGCGGCGGCTCCTGGCGCGTCGAGGGCGTCATCGACCCCGCGCTCACCGGTCTGCCCCGCAACCACAACGCCGGCATCGTGCGTACCGTCTACGGCACGCTGCCCGACAGCGGATCGCTCACGGTCATCTTCACCGAGAGTTGCGCGGGGACGTGCGCCTCGCTGTGGAGCTACGACCTGTGGCGCGTCACCGGCACACTGACCTGACGTCCGGGGCGAGCCGGCTGACGAGATTTTCCCGGTGCGGTGTCTGTTCCGGCGGTGTGCGTTCGACGCATGGGTGAAAGGACGAAATAGTCACACACCCTGGGAGATCTCATGAGCACCGTGGTCATGCACAACGTCGTGTCGGTGGACGGTTTCATCGCCGACGTCGCCGATGAGGTAGGCCCGCTGTTCGAGTGGTACGGCAACGGCGACGTCCCGCTCGTCGAAGGCGGCGCGATGAAGGTCTCGCGGGCCTCGGCCGCGTACGTCAAGCCGATCTGGGCCGGCATCGGGGCGATGGTGATCGGCCGTCACCTGTTCGACATCACGAACGGCTGGGAGGGACGCCCGCCGGCCGGCGAGCACGTGGTCGTGGTGTCGCACCGGCCCAGGCCCGAGGGCTGGCACCCGGAGGCGTCCTACCACTTCGTCGACGACGTGGCGCGGGCGGTCGCCAAGGCGAGGGAGCTCGCGGGGGAGCGCACGGTCGCCGTGGCGGCGGGCGACGTCGGCGGGCAGGCGTTGACCCTCGGGCTGGTGGACGAGGTGGCGATGGACGTCGTGCCGGTGGTCTTCGGCTCGGGCAAGCGCTACTTCGGCTCGGTCGACGCTCAGCATCTGCTGGAGGACCCGCACGTGGTGATCCAGGGCGACCGGGTGCTCCACCTGGCCTACCGGGTCCGCCGATGAGCGGGTGATGTCGTATCCGGGCCCTACGAACCTCCCTCCTGGGACTGTGCAAGACGCAAACGGTCATCCATGCGCGTGTCCCGGGCCGGTGGCGTGCATGCCACCGAACGGCGACGTGACGCCGTCGTAACGCACCTGCAGCATCATCCCCTGATGCGCGTGCGGCAGGTTGTGGCAGTGGTTCATCCAGATGCCCGGGTTCGAGGCCAGGAACGCGACCTCCCACACCTCCCCAGGCCTGACGTCGAAGGTGTCCACCCACAGCGGACTGCCCGACGCCGGCTTGCCGTCCCTGGACAGGATGAGCACCGGATGGCCGTGCAGATGCCAGGGGTGGGTCTCCAGGCTCCGGTTGACGACGGTGAACCGGACGACGTCACCCTCAGCGATCAGTTGGTCGGGGATAGAGGGGTGCCCGCGGCCGTTGACGGTGTGCGCGTACGCCGGCACACCGTCGACCATGGCCAGCCCGCGATCGAGGACCATCGTGAAGTGCCGGTCGGCGGCATCGACCCGCAGCGCGACAGGCGCCGGCGTCCCGTACGTGAGCAGGTCGAGCTCGGGCCAGCCGCCGATGTCCTGGGTGGCGAGTCCAGTGTCGGAAGCACCGCCGGAAGCGCCGTCGGGAACGCCGGCTTCGGGCCGCAGCCACACGGTCGCGGTCCCGTCGTCGAGCGCGAGCGCCACGGAGGTGTCCGGCATGACGAACACCAGGTCAAAGCGCCCGCCTGCGGGCAGATACAGCGCCTGGCGGCTGATCTCGCCGGGCCCCACGAGGTCGCGGCCGTCGACGGCGACCAGCCGGAACGAGGTGCCCGCCAGCGTGTACCGGTGCGGGTCGGAGTCGGTGTTGATGAGCCGCAGCCGTACGGACGTGCCGGGCGGCGCCAGGTGCTCGTCGCCGCCGGCGATCGTGACGGTGCCGTCGAAGGTGTGAGCAGGCAACGTCAGATCAAGCTCTCCGGCGTCCGGCTCGTGGGGTTTCACGACGAGGGTGCCGTAGAGGCCCCGTTGCACCCCGATGTGGGACGCGTGATGGGTGTGGTACCAGTACGTCCCTACCTGATCGGCGCGAAACCGGTAGACGAACTCGCCGCCGCGCCCCACGACTTCCTGGGTGACGCCCGCCGCGCCGTCCTGCGAGCACGGCACGTCGTAGCCGTGCCAGTGCAGGGTGACCCCCTCGTCGATGTCGTGGTTGACCAGTTTGACCTCGATGAGATCGCCCTGAGTGGCCGTGATCGCCGGACCGGGCAGGGTGCCGTCGAAGGTCCACGCGTCGAAGTCGCGTCCGTTGGCCAGGCGCACGGTGGCCTTCCTGGCGGTCAGGACGTGCGCGCGACGGACTCCACCCGGAGCTGGGGTGACGGGGCCTCGCAGATCTGTCACCGGCACGGTCGTACGCGCCGCCGGCCCGGGCCCGCCACCGTTCACCGGCGCCGTACCGTGCCGCACCGACAACCCGATACCCGCCCCGACCGCGCCGGCCACCGCCAAACCACCTGCGACGCCAAGAAGCCGCCGCCGCGAAATCTCCGCCGCTCTCTCCATGGGGACCGTGTCCCGGTTTTCCGCGAGGTCCCTTTCCGGGTGGTTGAGCACGCGGGCGGTGAGCAGCGACGCCGCCGGCACCAGTGCGACCGCGATCAGTGCGACGCCGAGGGTCAGGGGATAGCCGACGAGGAAGGTCAGCACGAAGCCGGCCAATGCGGCGTAAGCGGTGGTGAGCAGCGCGATGACGCTCACCGTGTCGAGGTCCCCGGCACGCGCCCCGCGCTCGGGCGTCTTCAGAGGCGCGTCCGGAGGCGCTTCCGGCTCACCCGTCCCGGCACGCGGGCGCCATCCCTGAGCCCTGGCCGACGCGAGCAGCCGGGGGCCGGCGATCGCCGCTGCGGCCAGGGCGGCCAGGGTGAGGAGCGGGAGGCCGAGCAGGACCTTTTCCTGGACGAACCACCAGCCGCGAGCGGCCAGCAGCATCACCGGGACCACCCTGGCCGCGGTCACCACCAGCGCCACGACCAGGAGGGCGAGCGCCGTGCGGGGCCGTCGCAGGGACGCCGTGACGCCTGCCGCTAACCAGGCCATGACGCCCAGCAGCGCGACTGCGTGATCCAAAATGATAAGAGTCATGACACGAGCCGGTCCGTTTTGGCCGGTTCCAACGTCTGCCGTGACCGCCGGAGGACCGACTCGGCCACGCCCATGATGAACAGCGCGTTGAGCGCGTGCAGGCCGAAGACGAGTGGCCCGGCGGTCGAGCCGTCGCCGATCGCCTTGGCGATCTCGCGGATCAGCACCTGCACGATCACCAGCCCGACGACCAGCCCGGCCCGCCCGATGAGCTGCCCCGGCATCCGGGCGACGGCGCCGATGATCGTGGCCAGCACCGCCAGGACGAGCATCGAGTACCCGAGCAGGCGGTGCGGCGCGAAGGCCTCCTCCGTGGGCGCGCTGTCGAACGCGCCGACGGCGGCCAGGAAGAACTGCGCGACGATGGCGAGCATCAGCAGTGCCGCCAGCCCGGTGAAGAGTTTTCTCATACTGGGGATCGTCACGCCGGGCAGGGCGGGCGCGCTTCCGACGAGGGATGACGCCGACTACGTCAATACGCGTACGAAGAACGGGCCCGCTACGCCCTTCGTCGTACCTTGATCACGCACCGGAGCGGGATCCCGAAGCCAGTCAAAGTTGTACGATCAAGACATGGGTCTGCGAGCGCTGCCGCAGCTGACGTCCGCCTGGGTCTCGCGCCGGTCGCCCTGGTTATCGGACGTGCTACTGGCGCTGTTCGTCGCCGTGGTCCAGATCCAGGGCGCACTGGTGCATTTCGAGGGGGTCGCGGACTTCACGACGTTCAAGCCGATCGCCAGGCAACTGGACGACTTCGGGAACGCGGGCTACGTCCTGCTGATCGTCGGCGGCCTGGCGCTGGCCGCCCGCCACCGGTGGCCCGTCGCGGTGTTCGCGGTCGTGGCCCTGGCCAACGCCGTCTACTACAGTCTCGGCTTCCCCGACCAGCTGTCCAGCCTCGCCCTCTTCATCGCCCTGTACACGCTCGCCGCCTACGGCGACGGCCGCCGGTCGCTGCAGGTCGCCGCCGGGGGCATCACCGTGCTCGGCGTCGTCTGGCTGGTCGCCGCGGCGGACATCGAGCCGCGGGTGGCGGTCGGCTGGGTCTTCTTCCGGATCGGCGCCTCGGTGATCAGTACGACCCTGGGCGAGTCCGTACGGTCCCGCCGGGTCATCGCGGCCGACGCGCAGGAGCGGGCGGAGCTGGCCGAACGTTCCAGGGAGGAAGAGGCCAGGGCGCGGGTCGACGCCGAGCGGCTGCGCATCGCCCGCGAGGTCCACGACACCGTCGCCCACGCCATCGCCATCATCAACGTGCAGTCCGGTGTCACCGCCCATGTGCTGGACAAGCGGCCTGAGCAGGCCCGCGAGGCGCTGCGCACGATCGAGCAGACCAGTTCGCGGGCGCTGCGCGAGATGCGGGCCATCCTCGGCGTCCTGCGCGACGGCGACGAACGCGAGCCGTACCCCGGCCTCGACGAGATCCACGAGCTCACCGGCAAGGCCCGCGACGCGGGGCTGGAGATCAGCCTCGAGCAGAGCTCGCCGATCACGCCGCTGCCGAGCGCGGTGGGCAGCGCCGCGTACCGCATCGTGCAGGAGTCGATCACGAACGTGGTCCGCCACGTCGGCCCGACCCGGGTGACGGTGGTGCTCGAACCCGGGCTCGACGCCCTGCGGATCCGGGTGACCGACGAGGGCCGGCGCGAGTCTTCGCACGTGCCGGCCCGCGCCGGCGGCTCGCCGTCGTCCGGCCGCGGGATCAGCGGGATGCGCGAGCGCTGCCTGCTGCTCGGCGGCGAGCTCGACGCGCGGTCGCGGCCAGGCGGCGGGTTCGAGGTCAGCGCCCGCCTGCCGCTCTCCCCTGTCGGGTCGCGCTCGTGACCGGCACGTTACCGATCAAGGTGCTGCTCGCCGACGACGAACGCCTGGTCCGCTCCGGTTTCAAGGTGCTGCTCGACTTGGAGGACGACATCGCGGTGGTCGGTGAGGCCACCAACGGCGCGGAGGCCGTCGAGCTGGCCCGCGCCACCCGCCCCGACGTCGTGCTCATGGACATCCGCATGCCCCGGCTGGACGGGATCCGCGCGACCGGCCAGATCGCCGAGACCAACGGGCTGGAGCAGGTCAAGGTGCTCATCCTGACCACGTACGACACCGACGACAACGTCTTCGAGGCGCTGCAGGCGGGGGCTAGCGGCTTCCTGCTCAAGGACGCGGGCCCCGCCGAACTGCTGCACGCCATCCGGGTGATCGCCGCCGGCGACGCGCTGCTCGCGCCCCGGGTGACCCGTCGGCTCATCAGCCAGTTCACGGCGCGGCGCCGGGCGGCCAAGTCCGGGGAGGACCGGCTCGCCGTGCTGACCGAGCGTGAGCGCGAGGTGCTCGCGCAGGTGGGACAGGGCATGAGCAACGAGGAGATCAGTGCCGCGCTGTTCCTCAGCCCGGCCACCGCGCGTACCCACGTCAGCCGCATCATGGGAAAGCTGGGGGCGCGCGACCGCGCGCAACTGGTCGTGATCGCCTACCAGACAGGGCTCTGCGACTCTCATGAGTAAGCGCCCGTGCACAAACCGATCGCTCGTGCGGGAGGAGGCGGTGCGCATCGCCGAAGCCGTGGCGACGGAGCTGCGCATGACGCCTCCTCCCGCGCTTCCCTGACCTAGTCGTTTTCGGTGAACACCTGCTCGCGGCGCTTGCGGATGGCCGGGAGGACGGTGATGACCAGGGCCGCCGCCGTCAGGGCCAGGAGCGTCGCGGAGATCGGGCGGGTGAGGAAGACCGTCGCGTCGCCGCGGGAGATGATCAGCGCCCGCCGCGGGTTGTCCTCCAGCAGCGGCCCGATGACGAAACCGAGCAGGAGCGGCGCCGGCTCGCAGCCGCACTTGATCAGGACGTAGCCCAGGAGCCCGAAGAACATGATCGCGTAGACGTCGAACGCGTTGAACCTCAGGCCGCGGTCGGCCAGCTCCTCGTAGGTGCGGCGGACCACGGCGAACAGCAGCCGCTCCGGCGAGATCGGCTCCCGCCCCGGGATCTGCGTAACCGCTGCCTGAGCTCGTCCACGAACGACTGGTTGCCGGGCATCGGAAAGGCGTCCTCGGATCCGGGCCCGTCAGTGGCCCCCGCTCGCCAGGTTGAGGCCGACGACGCCGGCGATGATGAGGGTGATCGAGGCGAGCTTCAGGAGGGACACGCTCTCTCCCAGCAGGATCATGCCCAGCGCGGCGGTCCCGACCGCGCCGATGCCTGTCCAGACGGCATAGGCCGTACCGACGTCGAGGGTCTTGAGTGCGAGCGCGAGCAGACCGAAGCTGAGCACGGCGAAGACGACGAAACCGATGCTCGGCAGCAAGTGCGAGAACCCGTTGCTCTGCTTGAGCGCGTAGGCCATGGCGATCTCGAAGAGACCCGCGGCGACCAGCATGATCCAAGCCATGACGGCTCCTTCCATGAAAGGAGCGTCGTCTTTGCAGGCCGGGTACGGCGCGTCTCGTCCGGGCGGACCCATGGTCGGGCTCGCACTTCCGACAACGGCGGCGACCGCGCCCGCATTCCATCGGCCGCGCGTGTCAGGCATGTGGTGGCGCTTCGTGGTGGAATGGGTACGGAGCGTGACGTCGGGTGTGGGGAGGGTGCGATGCGGGACGGTCGTGGGCCCGTGACGCGCCGCTGATGGGGCGCGAGCGGCTGGACCTTCCGCTCACCGCCATGGCCGTGGTCCTCACCATCGGCACCGGAGCGGTCGACGCGGCCAGCTTCATCCGGCTCGGCGGGGTGTTCAGCAGTGTCATGACCGGCAACCTGGTGGTGTCCGGCTACGCGATCGGCACCGCCGACCTCGCGCACCTGCTCACCACCGTCACCGCGGTCATCGGGTACGTGCTGGGGGTCGCCGCCGGCACCGGCGTCGCGGGCCGCGGCGGGATGATCGCGGTGCTCGGTGCGGAGCTGCTCGCGCTGGTGGCGTTCGCGGTGGGCTGGGAGGTGACCGGTGGCCGCCCGTCCGCCGTGGCGCTGCACGTCCTGCTGGTTCTGACGGCGATGGCCATGGGGTTGCAGAGCGCGGCGATGCGCGCCCTGGGCGGCCGCCGGGCGGTGTCGACGACGTACCTGACGGGGACGCTGACCGGCGTCATCGCCGCCCTGCTCACCTCCGGCGGCCTGGCGGGGGCCATGGTGCGCGACATCGCCATCCTGACGGCGGTCGTGGTCGGGGCGGCGGCGGGGACCCTGGTGGTCACGCTGGTCCCCGCCGCGCTGCCGGCCATCCCGCTCGTCACCGTGCTCGCCGCCCTCACGATGGCCGGGCTCACTCGTCCTCGGTGAACACCTGCTCGCGGCGCTTGCGGATCGCCGGGAGGACGGAGAGGGCGAGCGCCGCCACCGACAGGGCCAGGAGCGCCGCGGAGATCGGCCGGGTCAGGAAGACCGACGCGTCGCCGCGGGAGATGATCAGCGCCCGCCGCAGGTTCTCCTCCAGCAGGGGGCCGAGGACGAAGCCGAGCAGCAGCGGGGCCGGCTCGCAGCCGCACTTGATCAGGATGTAGCCCAGGAGCCCGAAGAGCACGATCGCGTAGACGTCGTAGGCGTTGAACCCCAGGGAGTACGTGCCGATCGAGGCGAACAGGATGATCATCGGGAACAGCACCTGGTACGGGATGCGCAGCATGCGCACCCACATGCCGATCAGCGGCAGGTTCAGCAGCACGAGCAGCACGTTGCCGATCCACATCGACGCGATCAGGCCCCAGAACAGCGCGGGCTCGTCGGTGATGACGTTCGGGCCGGGGGTGATGCCGTGCACGATGAACGCGCCGATCATCAGCGCCATCACCGGGTGGGCCGGCAGGCCCAGGGTGAGCAGCGGGATGAACGACGTCTGCGCCGCGGCGTTGTTCGCCGACTCGGGGCCGGCGACGCCCTCGATCGCGCCGTGCCCGAACTCCTGCGGCCGCTTCGAGATCCGCTTCTCGACGGCGTACGAGGTGAACGAGGCCAGCACGTGGCCGCCGCCGGGCAGGACCCCGAGCGCCGCGCCGAGACCGGTGCCGCGCAGGATGGGGGCGACGATGCGGCGCCGGTCCTCGCGGGTCGGCCAGAGGTTCCGCACCTTGTCGACGATCGCCGTGCGCGTCTGCTCGTTCTCCAGGTTGCGCAGGATCTCGGCCACGCCGAACATGCCGACGGCGACCGACACGAAGTCGATCCCGCCGTACAGCTCGCGCTGGTCGAAGGTGAACCGGGGGGTGCCGGTGTAGATGTCCTGGCCGACCGTGCCGAGCAGGACGCCCAGGAAGATCATCGCGAGGGCCTTGAGCGCGGTGCCGCGCGCCAGCGCGATCGACACGATCAGGCCGAACAGCACCAGCGCGAAGTACTCGGCGGGGCCGAACTGCAACGCGACGCGGGCCAGCGGCGGGGCCGCGACGGCCAGCACGACCGTCGCGACCGTGCCCGCGATGAAGGATCCGATCGCCGCGGTGGCCAGGGCGGCGCCGGCCCTGCCCTGGCGGGCCATCTCGTGCCCGTCCAGCGCGGTGACGGCCGCGGACGACTCACCGGGCAGGTTGATCAGGATGGCGGTGGTCGAGCCGCCGTACTGCGCGCCGTAGTAGATGCCGGCCAGCATGATCAGCGCCGTCACCGGCTCGAAGCTGAAGGTGATCGGCAGCAGCATCGCCACCGTCGCCGTCGGCCCGATGCCGGGCAGCACACCGACCATCGTCCCGAGCAGCACTCCCACGAAGCACCAGAGGACGTTCTGGAGCAGGAGAGCGGTCGAGAGGCCGAGCGCGAGGTTTTCGAGTAGGTCCATGCCTCAATCCGGATGCCGCGTCAGAACCCGAGCCACGGGCCCCAGAGCGGGATCCGCAGCTGGAGGCCGACGACGAAGATGAGCGTGCTGGCCACGGTGAGCCCGGCCGCGACGACCACGGCGGTGAGCGGCCGTACGTGCTTGCCGGCCAGCGTGGTGAGCAGGGCGGTCACGGCCGACGTCGGCACGAACCCGAGGCCCCGTACGGTGAATCCGAAGAACATCAGCGCGAGCACGATGACGGCGACCGCGCGCCAGGGGATCGTGCCGAAGGCGATCATCTCGCCGGCGACCAGCCCCTTGACCACGATCCCCAGGCCCAGGGCGGCCACGATCGCGCCGACCAGCAGCGGGAAGGCGCCGGGGCCCATCCGCAGCGGGGTGCCCAGCTCGTAGCCGAGCGACCCCACCACGAACGCGCCACCGATCAGGACGAAGATCCCCCCGGCGAGGACGTCGGGGAAGGACCGGCGGTGCTCCACGTCAGGAAGCCTTGATCCCGGCGTCGGCGATGACCTTCGCCCAGGTACCGAGCTGCTCCTGGAGCTTGGTCCGGTGCGCCTCGGGGGTGGCGCTCTCGGCCGGGACCGGCGCGGTGCCGAGCTTGGCCATCTGGTCGACGACCTTCTGGTCGGCCAGCGCCGTCTTCAGCGCCTCGGACAGCTTCTGGACGGCGTCCTGCGGGGTGCCCTTCGGGACGTAGAGGCCGTGCCACACGCTGACCTCCAGGCCGGGCAGCCCCGCCTCGGCCGTGGTCGGCAGGTCGGGCAGGCTCTTGACCCGCTCCGGCGTGGTGACCGCGTACGCCTTGACCTCGCCCGCGGAGATCTGGCCGCTGGTGTTGGTCGTCTGGTCGCACATGAAGTCGACCTGGCCGCCGACGAGGTCGGTCAGCGCGGGGCCGGTGCCCTCGTACGGGACCTCCTGCAGCTTGACGCCGGCGGCGGTCTGGAACAGCAGCCCGCACAGGTGGGACGCGGCGCCGATGCCGGCGTTGGCCAGCGTGACCTTGTCGGCGTTCGCCTTCACGTGGGTCACGAGGTCCTGGAGCGTCGCGGGCGCGAAGTCCTTGCGGGCGACGACCGTCATCGGCACCTCGGTGACGAGCCCGACCGTCTCGAAGCTCTCCAGCGGCTGGTAGCCGAGGTTCTGGTAGAGGGCGGGCGCCGTCGACATGCCGATGTGGTGCATGAGCACGGTGTAGCCGTCGGGTTCGGCCCGCGCGACCTCGCCGGCGCCGACGGTGCCGCCCGCGCCCTCGACGTTCTGTACGACGATCTTGGCGCCGAGCTTGGCCGCCATCGGCTCGGCGATCATGCGGGTGACCGTGTCGGTCGGGCCGCCCGCGCTGAACGGCACGACGAAGGTGATGTTCTGGTCCGGGTAGCCTGCGGTGTCGCCGCCGCCGGTGGTGCCCCCGTCGCCTCCGTTGCCCGCACAGGCGGCGGCCAGCGAGACGACGCCGATGACGGCGATCATCCGCGCGGCGGCCCGGTACCTGCTGGTCGTTCTCATGTCGCGGCCTCCTCTTCGGCGCATTCGCGTTCTTGGGTGAGTGCGCGGCCTCAGTCTGGGCTGGTACGGGCGCGGATAGTGTCAGAGGAATCCCAAGGAATGCGCCAGATGTCAGGAGAATCCCAAGAACTGGTTAACCACGAAGTCGGACCGGGCCGTACAATCCGGTATGCGGATCACCATCATCGAGGATGACGACCGCGTGGCCCGGGGTCTGGTGACCGTCCTGGCCCAGGCGGGCTTCGAGGTCCACCGCCTCGCCACCGCCGCGGAGGCCGTGCGCGCGGCCCCGTCCGACGTCGTCCTGGTCGACCTGGGCCTGCCCGACGGCGACGGGCTCGACGTGATCCGCAAGCTGCGCGACCGCCCCGAGACCGCCGTCATCGCCGTCACGGCGCGCTCCGAGGAGCACGAGCGAGTCCGCGGCCTGCGCGCAGGCGCCGACGACTACATCGTCAAGCCGTTCGGCATCCCCGAGCTGCTGGCCCGGATCGACGCCGTGCTGCGGCGCACCCGGGTGGCCCGCGCCCTGAGCGCCCCCGACGAGCCGCTCCTCCTCGGCCCGATGCGCATCGGCGTCGGCACCCGCGAGGTCACCGTCGACGACACGCCCGTGACGCTCACCCGCAAGGAGTTCGAGCTGCTCCTGCTGCTGGCCCGTCGGGCGCCCAACGTGGTCAGCCGCGACGTCATCCTCGACCAGATCTGGGGCGCGACCTGGGAGTCGTCGAGCCGCACCCTCGACACCCACATCGCCGCGCTGCGACAGAAGATCGGCCCGGCCGTGGTCATCCGCACCGTCCACGGGGTCGGCTACAGGCTCCTGGCCGACCGGCCGGAGCCGACCGGCTGACGCGCCGTGCACCGCCGGCTGCTCGTCGTCCTGGTGCCCCTCGCGGTGATGCTCGTCGCCGCGCTCGGGGTCCCGCTCAGCGTCACGGTGGCCGAACGGGAGGTGCAGGAGACGTACGTCGACCGGCTGAACGACGTCGGCCGGTTCGCGTCGCTGGCCGAGACCGCGCTGTCGACCGGGCGGACCGAGGCGCTCCAACTGGAGCTGGCCCGCTACCACGAGCTCTACGGCATCCCGGTCGCGGTGATCGACACCTCAGGCACCGTGCTGCTCGGGCCCACGGACGCCTATCGGGAGGCGGCGCGAAGCGAGCCGGGCATGGGCCCGATCGTCACCGCCGCGCTGGCCGGGGCGCGGCCGGAACCGTCCGGTGACTGGGCGCCGTGGGCCGGGTCGGCGCTCGTGGTCGCGGAGCCGGTGGGCCGCGACAGCGAGGTGGTCGGCGCCATCGTGACGATCTCCGACCTGTCGAAGACGCGCGGGCGCATCATGCTGCGCTGGGCCCAGCTCGCCGGGATCGGGCTGCTGCCGTTGATCGCGCTGATGGCGGTCGCCTGGCCGGTGTCGGCGTGGGTGCTGCGGCCCGTGCGGGAGCTGGACGCGGCGAGCTCGCGGATCTCGCAGGGCGACCTCACCATCCGGGCCGACGCCGAGGCCGGGCCCGCCGAGCTGCGGCGGCTGGCGGAGTCGTTCAACACCATGATGGACGCGGTCGAGAACGCCGTGCAGCGGCAGCGGGCGTTCGTCTCCGACGCCTCCCACCAGCTCCGCAACCCGCTGACCAGCCTCCGGCTCGCCGTGGAGAGCCTCGAACCGCACCTGCGCGCCGCCGGTGACGGGCGGCAGGTGTACGACGTCGCCGTGGACGAGCTGAAGGCCATGCAGCGGCTGCTGAACTCGCTGCAGGCCAGCGCGCGGATGGAGAGCATCCGGACGGCGTCCCCGGTGGACCTCGACGCGGTGCTGGCGACCCGGGTGGAGCGGTGGCGGGCGCTGACGGCGACGGCCGGGCAGACGCTCGCGGTCGACGTGCCGCCGGGGCTGCGGCTGCTGGAGCCCACCGGCGGGCTGGGCAGCATCCTGGACGAGCTCATCAGCAACGCGTTGCGGCTGTCGGACGCGCGGGTGGTGGAGGTCACCGCCCGGGCCGTCCCCGCGGGCGGGGGCGTGGTCACGATCGCGGTGCGCGACGACGGGCAGGGGATCGAGGCGTCCGAGCGGGCCCAGGCGCTGCGGCGGTTCTGGCGCTCGCCGCGCCACCAGAACGTGTCCGGGACCGGCCTGGGCCTGGCGATCTGCGCCGACCTGGTCGGCGCGGCCGGTGGCGAGCTGCGGCTGGAGGACGGCCTGCCGCGCCCGGACGGGTCCGGGTACGGGTTCGCCGCGGTGGTCGCGCTGCCGGTGGCGGAGTCGTCCGGAGCCCCGGCCTGAGGGTCACCGCTCGTCCTTGAGCCGTTCGAAGACGAGCTGGGTCCGCCGCACGGCGCGCACCCCGTACACCTCGGAGATCAGCTCGGGTGTGAGGACCTGCTCGGGCGGGCCGCCGGCGACGATGCGACCGGCGTTCATCACGTACAGGCGGTCGCAGAAGGCGGCGGCCTGGTTGAGGTCGTGCAGCACGGCCAGGGTGGCGACGCCGAGCTCGCGCACCAGGTGCAGCAGTTCGAGCTGGTGGCGGATGTCGAGGTGGGAGGTGGGCTCGTCCAGCAGGAGCAGGCGGGTCTGCTGGGCCAGGGCGCGGGCGAGCAGGACGCGCTGTTTCTCGCCGCCGGACAGGGTGGCGAAGATCCGGCCGGCGGCGCCGGTCAGGCCGACGCGGTCCAGCGCCCGCGCGCACAGCTCCTCGTCGGCGCGGGGGTCGGACTTGTACGGGGTGCGGCCCATGGCGACGATCTCGGCCACGGTGAAGTCCAGGTCGGGCGGGGTCTCCTGGGCGACGACGGCGGTGCGCCGGGCGGCCTCGCGGGCGGGCAGCCGGTGCACGTCGTCGCCGTCCACGGTGATGAGCCCCGCCGAGGGGCGCAGGGCCCGGTAGATCGAGCGGAGCAGGGTGGACTTGCCGCAGCCGTTCGGCCCGACCAGGCCGACGAACTCGCCGTCGTCCACCAGCAGGTCGGCCTCGCGCACGATCGGGGTGCCGTCGAGCGCGACGGACACGCCGCGCAGGTCGAGCCTCACTGGACGCTCACCGCCCGGTCCACCGAGCGGCGGCGCAGCAGCCACAGGAAGAACGGCACGCCGAACAGCGCGGTGACGATGCTGAGCGCCAGCTCCTGAGGGGCGTTGACGGTGCGCGCGGCGATGTCCACGAGCTGCAGGAACACGGCTCCGAGCAGGGCGGTGACGGGCAGCACCCGGCGGTGGTCGGCGCCGACGAGCAGCCGGGCCGCGTGCGGCACGATCAGGCCGACGAACGCGATCGCGCCGCTGGTGGCCACCATCACCCCGACCAGCAGCGAGGTCAGCACGAACAGGCTCAGCCGGAAGCGGTTCACGTTCACGCCGAGCGAGACGGCCGTCTCCTCCCCGGCGGCCAGCGCGTTCAGCGGGCGGTGCTGCAGCAGCAGATACGCCACCCCGGCGGCCAGGACGACCGCCGGCAGGGGCAGCACGTGCCAGCGGGCGCCGCCGAGGCTGCCCATCAGCCAGAAGAGCACCTGCTGGGCGGCCCGCCCGCTCTGCGCCAGTTGCAGGACGAAGCTGTAGGCGGCCTGGAACAGGTACGCCAGCGCCACCCCGGACAGCACCAGCCGCGACGGGGTGAGCCGTCCGGACCGCTGAGCCATCATGTACACCAGGACGAGCGCGAGCAGCGAGCCGGCGAAGGCGGCGGCCGACAGCGACAGCCCGCCCAGCGCGGAGGCGCCCAGGATCAGCACGAGCACCGCCCCGAACGAGGCGCCGGAGGAGACCCCGAGCAGGAACGGGTCGGCCAGCGGGTTGCGCACCAGCGCCTGCAGCACCGCCCCGACCACCGACAGCCCGGCCCCGACGAGCAGCGCCAGCAGCGCGCGCGGCAGCCGGAACTCCCACACGATCTGCTCCTGCACCGGGGTCCAGGTCTGCGGGACCACGCCCGGGATGACGCGGTCGGCCACGATGCCCCAGGCCTGGGGCAGGGCGACCGGCACCGCGCCGATGCTGACCGCCAGCCAGGTCGAGGCGACCACGGCGGCGATCAGCGCGGCGACCAGCAGGAGGAACCGGCTCACGCGCCGGCTTCGCGGGACGAGCACGGTCTGCGCCGGGCTCTGCCGGGTGGTGCTGGTCACTGGGTGAAGGCGTCCGGGTGCAGGAACCTGGCGATGTCGGTGACGGCCAGGAGGTTGCGGTAGCCGGGATGCTGGGCCGCTACTGGCACGGCGAGGTAGCGCTGCTCCTCGGCGGCCGGGCTGTTCTTGACGATGGCGAAGGTCTCGGCGGCCTTGGCGGGCGAGCTGGGCATGTCCTCGCCGCGCAGCGTGGAGTAGTCGCTGATCAGGACGGCCTCAGGCTGGGAGGCGCTGACCTGTTCGGCGCTGACCTCGGTGTAGTCGCCCTTGACGTCCTTGAGGACGTTCTCGCCGCCGGCCAGGGTGATCATCTGGTGGGTGATGCCGGAGCCGCCGTAGGCGTTGACCGGGCCCTTGCCGCCGTCGGTGGCCAGGACCTTGACCGGGGTGCGGCCCTCGACGCGCTTCTTGACGTCGTCCAGCTGGCCCTGCAGCTCGCTGATCAGCTTCTCGGCGCGGTCGGAGACGCCGAAGATCTTGCCGAGGTTGCGCAGGTCGTCGAAGGTGTCGTCGAGGGTGAACCGCAGCACCTCCTCGGGGCTGCACCAGCCGCCCAGGATGTAGACGGGGCTGCCGGCCGCGTCCAGCTCCTCCACGGTGGCGTAGCCGCCGGCGGCGTCGAAGCTGGCCATCTGGTTGTCCACGATGAAGTCGGCGCCCTGGGAGAGCATGATCTCCTTCTGCGGCATCATGATCGTGTCGGAGATCTCCGGGATCTTGTCGTACTGCTCCTGGTGGCCGGGCAGGAACGCGCTCTCGGAGAAGTTCGTCCGCCCGGTGATCCGGTCGCCCAGGCCGAGCGCGAACAGGGTCTCCAGGGAGGGGTGGTAGCCGGTCACGACCTTGGCCGGCGGCCGGTCGAAGGTGAGGGTGCGCCCGCAGTTCTCGACCGTGACGGGGAAGCCGGCCTGCGGCGCCGCCCGCTGTTCGGGCTCCTGGGCGGCGGGAGCCTGTGAGCAGGCGGTCAGCGTCAGAGCCGCCGCCAGGACGAGCAGCTTCTTCATGATCCGGCCACCGCCTTCGGCGTGGAACCTGACTTCGGGGCGGTATGGGGCGGGCGGCTCATGTGGTGGGGCTCCGGTGGTGAGAGGATCGGGCAATCGCGATATGAAACACCTCATTCTGCATATAAGTCGCAATTGCAGGCAAGTCGCATCAAACTGAGGGCGGCGCCCGCCCGGCCCCGCGGACCAAGCTCAGGCCGGGCGGGCGGCGCCGGTCCGGGTCAGACGCCGCGGGCGGCGTCGTAGCGGGAGATCACGTCGTTCCAGTTGATCAGGTCCCACAGCTTCTCGACGTAGTCCGGGCGCACGTTGCGATACTGCAGGTAGTACGCGTGCTCCCAGGCGTCGAACACCAGCAGCGGGGTGGTGTTCATGCCGACGTTGCCGTGGTGGTCGTACACCTGCTCGACGACCAGGCGGCGGCCCAGCGGCTCCCAGGCCAGCACGCCCCAACCGGAACCCTGCACGGTGGCGGTGGCGGTGGTGAGCTGCTTCCTGAAGGCGTCGAAGGAGCCGAAGTGCTCGTCGATCGCCGCGCCGAGGTCGCCGTCGGGGCGGTCGCCGCCGTCGGGGGACAGGTTCTCCCAGAAGATCGTGTGCAGCACGTGGCCCGAGAGGTTGAACGCGAACGTCTTCTCCAGCCCGACCAGGCCGCCGAACTCGCCCTTGTCCCGTGCCTCGGCCAGCTTCTCCAAGGTGTCGTTCGCGCCCTTGACGTAGGCGGCATGGTGCTTGGCGTGGTGCAGCTCAAGGAGCTCGCCGGTGATCGCGGGCTCCAGGGCCGCGTAGTCGTACGGCATGTCCGGGAGGGTGTAGTCACCCATGAGCTATCTCTCCTCGTAATTGCAAATGACTTGCAACAACGATAGCCCTGCAACTGACTCATGTCTCGTGCGGCGTGCCGGTCAGTGCTTGCGGTCGCGGAACCAGGCGGCGGCGCCCGGGTGGAGTGGGATCGACGCGGTCGAGATGCCGGTGCGGACGTTGATGTGCCAGGCCTCGGGAATGGCCTCGGTGTCGCCGCGGCCGGCGGAGGAGATCGTGCCGGTGTGGGTGAAGATCGTGTCGGTGATGGCGTACACCAGGTCGGCCGGCAGATCGTTCCGTACGAGAAGCACGTTGGGCACGGCGAAGGTGCGGGTGGCAGGGACGCCGGCGTAGGCGGTCGCGGGGATCATGGCCGGCGCGTAGGGGCCGGGGAACGCCGTGAAGAGCGCACCCGCCTGCGCGTCCAGCGGGATCAGGCGGATCGGGTGGCGCTGCGCCAGCTCCGTGATGGCCGGGGTCGGGACGCCGGTCAGGGAGAACATCGCGTCGATCACGCCTTCGCGCAGCGCCGCCGCCGACTCGGCCTGGCTGAGATACCGGCTGTCGGTGTCGACCGGGCCCAGCTCCAGCACCCGCAGCGAGGTGAACTCGGTGCCCGAGTCGCGGGCGCCGAGCGAGATGCGCTTGCCCTCCAGGTCGCCGAACTCCTCGATCGCCGAACCGGCCATGACCACGAGATGCAGGTGGCTGTCGTAGAGCCGGCAGATCGCCGAGAGCTCCTCGGGCGCGCTGCCGTCGGTAAGGATCAGCGCGTCCAGGCTCGTCAGCCCGAGGTGCACCGCGCCGGCCCGGAGCATCCGGATGTTGTCGGTGGACGCACCGCTCGGCACGGTGCGCACCGTGACGCCCGGCACCTGCTCGGAGATGTGCGCCGCCATCGAGCCGCCGATGCGCCGGTAGACCGCCCCCGCCGGCCCGGTGGCCAGCCGGAGGTCGATCTCGCCGACCTCGCGCTGCCGCGAGCAACCGGCGATCAGCCCACCGGCGGCCAGGAGCACCGCCCGCCTGCTGGGGTTCAGCATGCCGCGATGATACGGGCCCGGCGATCAGCGGCGGACGCGGCGGGTCAGCGCCAGCCCGCCGAGCACGACGGAGCACAGGCCCACCACCACGGCGACATAGCCGCCGACGATGCCGTAACCGGTGCCGGGACCGCCCTCGGCGGCGGCCACCACCAGCCCGCCGACGGCCGCGCCCGCCAGCCCCGCCACCAGGGCCACGACGGCTCCCCTTCTGCCGGTGCCGGCGCCGATGCGACCGGTGGCGCGGGCCACGGCCAGCCCGCCGACCACCGTGCCCGCCAGGCCCAGCAGCGCGCCCACCGCGGACCAGAGCCGCCCGGACGTCATGGCGTAGGCGTCGACGGGGTCCACGACTCCGAGCAGGGTGAAGGTGACGGACATGAGACTCTCCTCCTGGGACTGGACGTGTCCCGATGGTGTCCTCCGGACCCGCCGCCGGTCGTCCGGCCAGGGGAGGCGATGCGCGCTGCCGCCGGCGCCGCAGGATCCGTGGAAGTACCGCGGACGCGGTAGCCCGGCGATCGTCCGTACGCAGGATCCGCCCGCGACGGCATCGGGCTATGGTGCGCGCATGAGCACAGGACGGTCCCGTGCCCTCGACTGGGCGATCGCCGGCTGCGTGGCGGCGGCGCTGCTGGTCACCGGGCTGTCCGGGCAGGGCTCCGCGAACCCCGCCGGCTACGCGGCGCTGGTCGCCGGTGGCCTGGCGCTGGCCGCGCGCCGCCGGGCGCCGGTCCCCGTCCTGGTCGTCACCGGGTTGTGCGCGGTGGGCTACCAGGCGGCCGGTTTCGACGTGCCCGCCGTCGCGTTCCTGTTCGCGGTGTACGCCGCCGTACGGGCCGGGCACCGCGTCGTCACGGTGGTGGCGAGCGTGACCATGCTGGCCGCGCTGCCGCTCGCCGCCGTGGCCTCGGGATCGTACGACATGGGCGAGGCGTTCGCGCAGGCCCGGGGCGCTCTTGAGCTGGCCTGGCTGGTCGCGGCCGGGGCGGCGGGCGAGGCGCTGCGGCAGGCCGAGCGGCGGGCGGAGGAGGCCGAGCGCACCCGCGAGGAGACCGCGCGGCGCCGCGCCGACGAGGAGCGGCTGCGCATCGCGAGGGAGCTGCACGATTCGCTCACCCACCAGATCTCGATCGTCAAGCTGCAGGCCGAGGTCGCCGTGCACGTGGCCCGCAGACGCGGCGAACAGGTGCCGGAGGCGCTGCTGGCGATCCAGGAGGCCGGGCGCGAGGCGGCCCGCGAGCTGCGCGCGACCCTGCAGGCGCTGCGCGACGACGACACGACCCCGCCGCGCGGGCTCGACGACGTCCCGGAGCTGGTGGAACGGGCCCGCGCCATCGGCCTGGACGCCACCCTGACGATCGAGGGGCGGCGGCAGGACGTGCCCGCCGCGGTGAGCAGGACCGTCTACCGGATCGTCCAGGAGTCGCTCACCAACGTCGCCAGGCACGCCGCCGCCGCGACCGCCTCGGTCCGGATCGACTGCCGCCCGGACACGCTCGAAGTACGCGTCGACGACGACGGCAGGGCCAACCAGGACACCGTCCCGGTGCCCGGCGTGGGGCTGCTCGGGATGCGCGAACGCGTCACCGCACTCGGCGGACGCCTGCGGGCGGAGCCGCGCGGCGAGGGCGGCTTCACCGTCCGGGCCGAACTCCCCGTGGACCGGCTGCCGTGATCCGCGTCCTGCTGGTCGACGACCAGCCGCTCATCCGCAGCGGGTTCCGCGCGCTCCTCGACCTGGAGGACGACATCGAGGTGGTGGCCGAGGCCGGCGACGGCGTCGAGGGCCTGGCCCTGGCCAGGGAGCATCTGCCCGACATCGCGCTCGTCGACGTCCAGATGCCGGTCGCCGACGGCATCGAGACGACCCGGCGCATCGCCGCGGACCCCGCGCTGGCCGGGGTGCACGTCGTCATCCTGACCAACTACGGCCTGGACCAGTACGTCTTCGACGCGCTGCGCGCCGGCGCGGCCGGGTTCCTGGTCAAGGACATCGTGCCCGAGGATCTCCTGCACGCCGTGCGGGTCGCGGCCCGCGGCGACGCGCTGCTCGCGCCGTCGATCACCAGGAAACTCATCGACAGGTACGTCACGCGGCCGATCACCCTCGGCACCGGCAGAGGGCTCGAAGAGCTGACCAACCGGGAACGCGAGAGCGTCGCCCTGGTCGCGCAGGGCCTGTCCAACGACCAGATCGCCGACTGCCTGGCGATCAGCCCGCTGACCGCCAAGACCCACGTCAACCGGGCGATGGCCAAGCTCCACGCCCGCGACAGGGCCCAACTCGTCGTCATCGCCTACGAGTCCGGCCTGGTGGTGCCGGGCGGTTCCTGACGCTCAGACGTGGGCGAGCAGGATCGCCGGGTTCTCCACGAGGTCGGCCACGTGGCGCAGGAACCCGCCGGCCGCGCCGCCGTCGCAGACCCGGTGGTCGAAGGTGAGGGAGAGCTGGGTGATCTTGCGGGGGACGACCGCGCCGCCGTGCACCCAGGGGCGGTCGATGACGCGGCCGACGCCCAGGAGAGCGGCCTCCGGGTGGTTGATGATCGGGGTGGAGCCGTCCACGCCGAAGACGCCGTAGTTGTTGAGCGTGAACGTGCCGCCGGTCAGCGCCTCGGGCGGGAGTTTGCCCGTGCGTGCCAGGCCGGTGAGCCGGGTCAGCTCCGCGGCGAGCTGGGCGGTGGTCATCCGGTGCGCCCCGCGGACCACGGGGACGACGAGCCCGCGGTCGGTCTGGGCGGCGAATCCGAGGTTGACGTGTCCGTACCGGACGATCTCGGAACGGGCGACGTCCACCGTGGAGTTCAGCTCGGGGAAGCGGCGCAGGCCGTCCACGCAGATGCGGGCCAGCAGGGCCAGCAGGCCGATGCCGAGATCGGCGCGGTCGCGCCGGAGCGCGTCCCTGGCCGCGAGCAGCTCGGTCGCGTCCACGTCCACCCACGTCGTGGCGTCGGGGATCTCGGCGCGGCTGCGGCTCAGCTTCTCCGCCACAGCCCGCCGCACCCCCCGCAGCGGCACGCGCTCCTGACCCGCCGCGTCCTGGGAACGGTCGGCCACCGGCCCTCTCCCCGCCGTGGTTTGGGAACGGTCGGCCACCGGCCCTCTCCCCGCCGTGGTTTGGGAACGGTCGGCCACCGGCGCCCTCCCCGCCGTGGCGCGGGCGCGGTCGGTGATGGCTCGGTCCACGTCGCGGCGCAGGATCACCGCACGCGGCCCGGTGGGCGTGACCTCGTCGAGATCGATCCCATGTTCCCGCGCGATCCTCCGCACCAACGGCGAGATCACCCGCGGCGCCATCCCCCCAGCCGCCTCCCGCCTCCGCACCTCCGCGACAGGCCGTGATTCCGCAGCGGGGCGGAGGTCTGCCGGGCGGGGATCTGTGGCGGGCCGCCGGTCTGCGGCGGGACGGAGGTTTGTGGCGGGGCTGGGCTCTGCGGCGGGATGCGATTCCGCAGCCGGACGGAGGTCTGCGGCAGGCCGCCGGTCTGTGGTGGGGCGGGAGTCTGTGGCGGGCCGCCGGTCTGCGGCGGGGCGGAGGTTTGTGGCGGGGGTGAGGTTAGTGGTGGTAGTGAGGTCTGCGGTGGAGCGGGGGGCTGTTGTGGCGTTCGCGTTTGTGGTGGGACGGGTGCGGCGGCGGCGGGGTGGGGTGGGGGTGGTGCCGTAGCCGATGAGGACGTTGCCGGAGCCGGCGCGTTCCTCGTCGCGGTAGCGGGCCGCCGCCGGGTGCTCGGCGGCGACCTCGATGAGGGGCGCGCCCACGGACAGGACGGCGCCGGGCTCTGCGTGCAGGGCCAGGACGGTGCCCGCGTAGGGGACCGGGACCTCGACGGCAGCCTTGGCGGTCTCGACCTCCACCACGATCTGGTCGATCTCGACGGTGTCGCCGACGGACACCTTCCAGTCGAGGATCTCCGCCTCGGTCAGCCCTTCGCCCAGGTCGGGCAGCCGGAACACCTGCCCCGCGGTCATGACGCCTCCCTGCTCAGGTGCACCACGTCGGGCCGGTCGTCGAACTGCAGCCGGTCGACCGCGTCCAGGACCCGGTCGGCGTCCGGCAGATGGGCGTGCTCCAGTTTCGGCGGCGGATAGGGGATGTCGAAGCCCGTGACCCGCAGCACGGGCGCGGCCAGCGAGTGGAAGCAGCGCTCCTGGACCCGCGCCGCGATCTCGGCGCCCACCCCGGCGAACCCCTGCGCCTCCTGGATCACGACACACCGCCCGGTCTTCCGTACGGAGGACGTGACGGTCTCGTCGTCGAACGGGACGATCGTCCGCAGGTCGACCACCTCCAGGGAGACCCCGTCGGCGGCCGCCGCCTCGGCGGCCTGGAGCGCGACCGGCACGCCGGGCCCGTAGGCCACGAGCGTCGCGTCGCGGCCCTCGCGCCGGACCACGGCCTGCCCGAACCCGGGCGCGCGCCGCCGCCCGCTGGGGGAGAACGCCTCCTTGGACCAGTACAGCCGCTTCGGCTCCATGAAGATCACCGGGTCGGGGTCGGCGATGGCGTCACGCAGCAGCCAGTACGCGTCCTCGACCGTCGCGGGCGTGACGACCTTCAGCCCCGGCGTGTGGGCGTAGTACGCCTCGCTGGAGTCGCAGTGGTGCTCGACGCCGCCGATGCCGCCCGCGAACGGGACGCGGATCACCATCGGCAGCGTCACCCGGCCGCGGGTGCGGTTGCGCGTCTTGGCCACGTGCGAGGCGATCTGCTCGAACGCCGGATAGGCGAAGGCGTCGAACTGCATCTCCACCACCGGCCGGAACCCGCCCATCGCCATGCCCACCGCGAGGCCCACGATGCCGGACTCGGCCAGCGGCGTGTCGAAGCACCGCTCCTCGCCGAACTCCTTGGTCAGCCCGTCGGTGACGCGGAACACGCCGCCCAGGGGCCCGACGTCCTCGCCGAAGACGAGCACCCGCTCGTCCGCACGCAGCGCGTCGCGCAGGGCGGCGTTCAGCGCCTGCGCCATCGACATCGCGGTCATGTCACTCCTCCGGTGCGGTCAGCTCGGCCGCCAGCAGCTCGCGCTGCTCGCGCAACTGCGGCGTGGGGTCGGCGTAGACGTGGTCGAACAGCTCGTACGGGTCCGTCTCCGGGTCGGCGTTCAGGCCGTCGCGGACGCGGGCAGCGAACGCCTCGGCCGCCTCGCGCGCCGCCGTGACGCCCGCCGCGTCGAGCAGGCCCCGGTCGCGCAGGTAGGTCTCCAGCCGGGCCAGCGGGTCGGCCGCCGCCCACCGCTCGACCTCCTCGTCGTCGCGGTAGCGGGTGGCGTCGTCGGCGTTGGTGTGCGCGTCCATGCGGTACGTGTGCGCCTCTACCAGGAACGGGCCGCCTCCCTCACGGGCGTGCCGCACCGCCTCGGTCAGCACGGACAGCACCGCGACCAGGTCGTTGCCGTCCACCTGCTCGGAGCGGACGCCGTACCCGACGCCCTTGTACGCGAGCGCCGGGGCCGCGGTCTGCCTGGCCAGCGGCACCGAGATCGCGTACTTGTTGTTCTGCACGAAGAACACGACCGGGGAGCGCAGCACGCCCGCGAAGTTGAGCGCCTCGTGGAAGTCGCCCTCGCTGGTGCCGCCGTCGCCCACGAAGGCCATCACGACCGCGTCCTCGCCCTTGCGGCGCAGCGCCTCGGCCATGCCGACCGCGTGCACGGTCTGGGTGGCCAGCGGCGTGCACTGGGGCGCGACGCGGGTGGCCGCGGGGTCGTAGCCGCAGTGCCAGTCGCCGCGCAGCAGGGTGAGCACCTCGACCGGGTCGAGGCCGCGCGCGACCAGGGCCACGCAGTCGCGGTAGGTGGGGAACAGCCAGTCGTCCGCGCCCAGCGCGAGCACGCCGGCGACCTGGCAGGCCTCCTGCCCCATGCTGGACGGGTAGACGGCGAGCCTGCCCTGCTTGGTCAGCGCGGTCGCCTGGCGGTCGAAGCGGCGGCCCAGGACCATCCGGCGGTAGGCCTCGGCGAGCTGTTCGTCCGCGGGCGCCCGGTAACCGGCGGGCGGATCGACGGCGGTGCCGTCCTCGGCGACGAAGCGCACCGGGACGGGCGCGGGGAGAAGGCCGGCCACCTGGTGATGGGACATGGCGACACTCGCTTTCTCTGGACGTTTGACAAGAGAAGCGTGTGCCGCGCGAGCCACCTGCTCAAGACATCACGTACAAACAGCGACAAATGGCCAAAAATGGAGCTTATGTGGGCCAAATGTCGATCCAATCGGGTTTCTTGCGGAGGGTGAGCCGGACGTTTGGCTCACCACTCCGCGCCCCGGCCGCGGGCCTCGTCGAACACCAGCCACGTCCTGGTCGCGCGCACGCCGGGGATGTCCTGGATGCGCTCCAGCACCATGTGCCGCAGCGCCTCGTTGTCCGGTGTCCTGACCAGCACCAGCAGGTCGTAGTCGCCGCCGACCATGGCGATGTGCTCCACGTACGCGATCTCGCGCAACCGCGCCGACACCTGCCGCCAGGTGTTCTGCTCGATGGCCACCGAGACGTACGCGCTGGTGCCCAGGCCCGCCTTCGCCGGCGCGAGCTCGGCCGTGAAACCCGTGATCACGCCGTCGTCCAGGAGCCTGGCCAGGCGCGCGTAGGCGCTGGCGCGCGAGATGTGCACGCGCTCGGCCAGGTTCCGCACCGACATGCGCCCGTCGCGCAGCAGCTCGGCGATGATCGCCCGGTCCACGTCGTCCAGCGGAGCGGCAGGACGTGCCGGCCAGCCCTCGCCGGTGTCGCTCACCGCGCGTTCTCGTCCCACGTCTTGGCCACCAGCGTGAGGACGTCGTACGTGGCGACCGCGCGCCCTTCCTGGTTGGTCACGACGGCGTCCCAGCGGACCTCGCCGTGGCCGGCCCCGCTGCGCGGCGTGATCTGCTTGACGGTCAGCGTCACGGCGATGGCGTCGCCCGCCTTGACCGGCGTGAGGAAGCGCAGCGCGTCCACGCCGAAGTTCGCCAGCACCGGCCCCGGCGCGGGGTCCACGAACAGCCCGGCCGCCAGCGAGACGACCAGATATCCATGGGCGACGATGCCGCCGAACAGCGGGTTGCGCGCGGCCGCCTCCGGGTCGGTGTGCGCGTAGAAGGTGTCGCCGGTGAACTCGGCGAAGTGCTCGATGTCGTCGAGCGAGACCGTGCGCGGCGGCGACGCGATCGTGTCGCCGATCCGCAGCTCGGCCAGCGACTTGCGGAACGGGTGTACGTCCGAGTCGATGCGCGCCGCGCCGGTCGTCCAGCGCCCGGTGACGGCGGTGAGCAGGTCGGGGGAGGCCTGGACGGCGGTCCGCTGCATGTGGTGCAGCACGCCGCGCACCCCGCCCAGCTCCTCGCCGCCGCCGGCCCGCCCCGGGCCGCCGTGGACGAGGACGGGCAGCGGCGAACCGTGACCAGTGGACTCGGCGGCGTCGTCCCGGTCGAGGACGAGGACCCGGCCGTGCCACGGCGCGAGCCCGAGCACGACGGACCGGGCGACCTCGGGGTCGTGGGTGACGACGGAGGCGACCAGGCTGCCCCGGCCCCGCGCCGCCAGGGCGACCGCCTCGTCCAGGGTGTCGTAGGTGAGCACGGTGCTGACGGGCCCGAACGGCTCCACCTCGTGCGGCTCGGTGGCGCCGGGCCGGGCACGCAGCAGGAGCGGGGTCATGAACGCGCCGCGCGTCGCGTCCCCGTCGAGCAGAGGCCCGCCCGCGAGGTCGCCGGCCACGACGTCGGCGCCGGCGCGCAGCGCCTCGACGGCCTTGCGCACCTCCTCGCGCTGGCCGAGCCCGGCCAGCGCGCCCATCCGCACGTCGGGGTTGCGCGGGTCGCCCACGGTCACCCGCGCAAGGCGCGCGGCCAGCGCCTCCACCACCTGGTCGGCCATCGCCGAGGGCACCAGCGCGCGGCGGATGGCCGTGCACTTCTGCCCCGCCTTGACCGTCATCTCGGTGACGACGCCCTTCACGAACAGGTCGAACTCCGGGTCGTCCGGCCGCACGTCGGGGCCGAGGACGGAGCAGTTCAGCGAGTCGGCCTCGACGCCGAGCAGCACGCCGCCGTCGAGCACGTTCGGGTGGCGGCGCAGGATCCCGGCGGTGTGCGCCGAGCCGGTGAAGGCCACCGAGTCCTGCACGGTCAGCTCGTCGAGCAGCCCGGCCGCGCTGCCCGCGACGAGCTGGATCGAGCCTTCGGGGAGGATGCCCGAGCCGACGATCAGCCGGACGGCGAGCTCGGTCAGATAGGACGTCTGACTGGCGGGCTTGACGATCGAGGGCAGCCCGGCGAGGAAGGCCGGGGCCAGCTTCTCCAGCATGCCCCAGACGGGGAAGTTGAAGGCGTTGATCTGCAGCGCCACGCCCGGCCTGGACGTGTAGAGGTGCTGGCCGACGAACGTGCCGCCCTTGCCCAGGCGCTCCAGGCCGCCGTCCAGGAAGACCGTGTCGTTCGGCAGCTCCCGTACGCCCTTGCTGGCGTAGCTGAACAGGGTGCCGATGCCGCCGTCGACGTCCACGGCGGTGTCGCGCGAGGTGGCGCCGGTACGCACCGACAGCGCGTACAGCTCTTCCTTGCGCTCAGACAGGTGCTTGGCCAGCGCCTTGAGCAGCGCGGCCCGCTCGTGGAAGGTCAGGGACCGCAGCGCGGGGCCGCCGGTCTCGCGGGCGTGGCGGACCATCGCGGCGATGTCCAGCCCTCGGCTGGAGAGGCGCGCGACCTCCTCGCCCGTGGCCGCGTCGAGCAGCGGCTCCCCGTCGTCGGCCGCGCGGAACCACCGTCCGGCTGCGTAGCTCTCCAGCAGCGTGCTCACCCTGTCTCCTCTCGCGCCCCGTTGCGTCGATGCCCACTCGTGTGCGACCTTATTACTGACCGAGCGATAAGTAAATGAGCCCGTTCCGGAGGGAAGATGACGACCATCCCAGCGGAGCCGGACCTGGAGGCCCGGCTGCAGGCCGGGTTCGACGCGACCATCGCCCGCCGCGACCGCATCGAACCGCGCGACTGGATGCCGGACGCCTACCGCAAGACGCTCGTCCGCCAGATCGCCCAGCACGCCCACTCCGAGATCATCGGCATGCAGCCGGAAGGCAACTGGATCGGCCGCGCGCCCTCCCTGCGCCGCAAGGCGATCCTGCTGGCCAAGGTGCAGGACGAGGCCGGGCACGGGCTGTACCTGTACTCGGCGTGCGAGACCCTCGGCGTGTCCCGCGCCGAGCTGACCGGCCTGCTGCTCAGCGGACGCCAGAAGTACTCCTCGATCTTCAACTACCCGACGCTCTCGTACGCCGACGTCGGCACCATCGGCTGGCTGGTCGACGGGGCCGCGATCTGCAACCAGGTGCCGCTCTGCCGCACCTCCTACGGGCCCTACGGCCGCGCGATGATCCGCATCTGCAAGGAGGAGTCCTTCCACCAGCGGCAGGGCTACGAACTGCTGATGACGATGATGCGCGGCACCGACGAGCAGCGGGCCATGGTGCAGGAGTCGGTCGACCGGTTCTGGTGGCCGTCGCTGATGATGTTCGGCCCGCCGGACGCGAACTCGCCCAACAGCGAGCGGTCGATGGCGTGGGGCATCAAGCGCAACTCCAACGACGAGCTGCGCCAGAAGTTCGTCGACATGACCGTCCCGCAGGCCGACGCGCTCGGCGTGACGCTGCCCGACCCCGGCCTGCGCTGGAACGAGGAACGCGGCCACTACGACTTCGGCGAGCCTGACTGGCGGGAGCTCGCCGCCGTCATCCGCGGCGACGGGCCGTGCAACGCGCAGCGGCTGGCCCACCGCAGGGCCGCGCACGACGACGGCGCCTGGGTGCGCGAGGCGGCGACCGCGTTCGCGGAGCGGGAGGGCGCCCGATGAGCGGCGACCGGCGGGAATGGCCGCTCTACGAGGTGTTCGTCCGGGGCAAGCGCGGACTCAACCACGTGCACGTCGGATCGCTGCACGCCCCCGACGACGCGATGGCCCTGCGGCACGCCCGCGACGTCTACACCCGGCGCAACGAGGGCGTCAGCATCTGGGTGGTGCGCGCCGACGCCATCACCGCCTCCAGCCCGGACGAGAAGGACCCGCTGTTCGCGCCCAGCGGCGACAAGGTCTACCGGCACCCGACGTTCTACGAGATCCCCGACGACGTCCCGCACATGTGAGGGCAGGATGAACGACGACCACGGCAGCATCTTCGACGGCCTGCTCGGCGGCGACTCCTCCCAGTGGGCCTTCGGCACGGACTTCGAGGACCCGCTGGCCGGCGTCGACACCACCACGCCCGACGGTGTCGACCCCGCCGAGCTGGCCGCGTACTGTCTCATGCTCGGCGACGACGCCCTGATCATGTCGCAGCGCCTGTCGGAGTGGTGCAGCCGCGCCCCCGACCTCGAAGAGGACATCGCGCTGGCGAACATGGCCCTCGACCTCCTCGGGCAGGCGCGCCTGCTGCTGGCGCGGGCGGCCGCCGCGGACCCGCGCGTCGTGCCCGGCCTGCCCGAGGGGTCGCCGGTGCCGCCGGAGGACGCGCTCGCCTTCTTCCGCGACGACCGCGCCTTCCGCAACGTGCGCCTGGCCGAGGTGGCCAACGGGGACTTCGCGCACGTCGTCGTCCGCCTGCTGCTGTTCTCGACGGCCCGGCTCGCGCTGCTGGAGCGGCTGTGCGTCAGCCGCGACCACGTGCTCGCCGCCGTCGCGGCCAAGGGCGTCAAGGAGGTCGCCTACCACCGCGACTGGGCCGGGCGCTGGTTCGTCACGCTGGCACGCGGCACAGAGGAGTCGCGCCGCAGGCTCCTCGCCGCCCTCGACGCGCTGTGGCCGCTGCAGGCCGAACTGGTCGCCCCGCACCCGCTCGAACACTCCCTGGCGCTGGCCGGGGTCGGCGTCGATCCGGTGTCGCTGCGCGACCCGGTGGACGCCGTCTTCGGCCAGGTCCTCACCGCAGCCGGCCTCGACCGCCCCGAACGGGCGCCCCTGGCCGGCGTCGGCGGCCGCACCGGCCGCGACGGCCTCCACACCGAGGCCCTCAGCCTCCTGCTCGCCGAGATGCAGGTGGTCGCCCGCGCCCACCCCATGGGGCGCTGGTGACCACCCGACGGCCCGCGACCGGGGGAACGGCGTCCGCGCGGCGGGCTGTCGAGGCGGCGGGCCGGGTGCGTGATCCCGAGATGCCGATGCTCACGCTCGCCGACCTCGGGGTGCTGCGCGGTGTCGAGGTGGTGCGGGACGCGGAAGGCGGCGAGGTCGTGATCGCGTCCATCACGCCGACGTACACCGGATGCCCGGCCATGGCGACCATGCGCGACGACCTCGTGCACCGGCTCAACGACGCCGGGTTCGCCCGCGTCGAGGTGCGGGTCGTGCTGGACCCGCCGTGGTCCAGCGACTGGATCTCCGAACGCGGCAGGGCGGCCCTGCGCGCGGCGGGGCTGTCCGCGCCCGGCCCCGCCCCCCGCCGCACCGGGCCGGTCCCGCTGACGCTCGGCCCGCCCCGGTCGGCCCCACCGTGCCCGCGCTGCGGGTCGGCGGCCACCCGGCTCACCTCCGAGTTCGGCGCCACCGCCTGCAAGGCCCTCTACAGCTGCACCGGCTGCCTCGAACCGTTCGAGCACGTCAAGGAGATCTGACCATGACCACGCTCGCGCCCGCGCCGTCCAGGGCCGCCGTCTTCCACCCGCTGACCGTGTCGGCGGTGGACCGGCTGTGCGAGGACGCCACCGCGATCACGTTCGCCGTCCCCGACGAGCTGCGCGCCGCGTACGCCTTCCGGGCCGGGCAGTCGCTCACGTTGCGCCGCGTCATCGACGGGCACGAGCACCGCCGCTCGTACTCGATCTGCGCCCCCGCCGGCGCCGCCCCGCGCATCGGCGTCCGCGAGATCCCCGGCGGCCTGTTCTCCTCCTGGCTCGTCCGCGAGGTGGGGCCGGGCACCGTCATCGAGGTCCAGCCGCCCACCGGCTCCTGGCGGGCCGACCCGGACCCGGGCGAGCGGCACCTGTGCGTCGCCGCCGGCTCCGGCATCACCCCGATGCTGTCGGTCGCCTCGACCGTGCTCACCCACCCGGGGGCCCACGTCTCGCTCCTGTACGGCAACCGCACCAGCCGCACCGTCATGTTCGCCGAGGAGCTCGGCGACCTGAAGAACCGCTACGGCCCCCGCCTCCAGGTCGTGCACACGTTCTCACGCGAGCCGCGCGAGGTCGAGCTGCTGTCCGGCCGGCTCGACGGCGACCGGCTGCGCCGCCTGCTCACCGGTCTCGTCCCCGTCGAGGTGTTCGACCACGTCTGGCTGTGCGGGCCGCTGCGCATGATCGAGGAAGCGCGCCCGGTGCTCGCCGAGCTGGGCGTCCCCGCGGAACGCGTGCACGTCGAGCTGTTCTACGCCGACGCCCCGCCGCCCGCGCCGAGGCGGACCGGCGACGGGATCCCGTCCGGCGCGACCACCGAGCTGACCACCGTGCTCGACGGCCGCCGCACCACCTCGACCGTCTCCCGGGAGACGACCCTCCTGGACAGCGCCCAGGCCGCCCGCGGCGACCTGCCGTTCGCCTGCAAGGGCGGCGTCTGCGGCACCTGCCGCGCCGTCGTGCGCGCGGGCGAGGTGGACATGCGCCGCAACTACGCGCTCGAACCGTACGAGGTCGCGGCCGGATTCGTGCTGACCTGCCAGACGTTCCCGGCGGGCGAGCAGGTGACCGTCGACTACGACGCCTGAGCGTCGTCAGGCCTCGTGCTTCGCCAGCCCGTCGAAGGCGACGGTGGTGATCGCGTCGGCCACCATCACCGGGTCGTAGGCGCCGTCCGGCCGGTACCACTCGACCAGCGAGTTCACCATCCCGAACAGCAGCCGGCTCACCAGCGCCGGCGGCACGTTGTCGCGCAGCGCGCCCTCCGCCACGGCTTCGGCGACGAGCGCGGCCAGCCGGTCGTCGAGCCAGCGCCGCCGTTCCAGCGCCGCCAGCTCGACCTCGCTGTTGCCGCGCACCCGCAGCAGCAGCGTCACGGACGGCTGGTGCGCCACCAGCACCTCCACGCTGCGCCGCACCACCTCGCGCAGCCGCTCGTAGGCGCCGACGCCGGCCCGCTCGCGCGACGCCTCGGTCACGACGGCGGTCAGCTCGTCGAGCGCGTCGTCGAGCGCCAGGCCGAGCAGCTGCTCCTTGCTCGTGACGTGGTGGTAGATGGCCGGCTTGGTCAGCCCCAGCTCCTTGGCCAGGTCGCCCATGCTGGTGGCGTCGTACCCCCGCCGGTTGAACAGGTCGATCGCGGCCCGGAGTATCGCCGGCTGGTCATAACCGGGACGGCCCCGCCGGCGGCGCGGGGCCGGTTCGGCCTGCTCGGTCGTGGACACCGATGCAGCATCTCACGCGGCGTCATCAACCCCGCACGCTGCCTCCGGCGGGGGTGATGACAGGGAGATTCGTGCGTCCCGCACGGACGTCGCTTCGCGCGCCGCCCCGCCTGGAGGTCGCCTCAGGTTACGCGGACGCTCTGGCGGCCGAGGCCTTGGCGGCCCGGTCCGGGGTGACGCGGCGGCGGCGGACCGGGAGCCCGAACGTCGGGTTGGCGACGTTCCAGGCGGCGCCCTTGCAGACCACTTCCTTGTAGACGGCGGCGATCCGCCCGGTCAGAGCCGCCCGCCTCGCGCGGTCGTCGGCGGTGACGTACTGGATCAAACCCTCCTTGCGGCCCAGCGAGATGCACTGGTTGAAGTAGCGGAGCGGCGCGTTCGGGAGCTTCCCGCCGGTCAGCCCCGCCGCGATGGCGTCGGCCGCCTGCCATGCCATCGGCCCTCCCGAGGCGCACGACATCCGCAGCGGCTTGTCCCCGGCGCCCATCGCCAAGGCCGCGTCGCCGACGGCGTACACGTCCGGGTGCGAGACCGAGCGCATCATCCCGTCGACCACGATCTGGCCGGTGCCGGTGACCTTCAGGGCGGTCGCCTTCGCGATCGGGTGGACGGCGAAGCCGGTCGTCCACACGGTGACCGCGGCCGGGATGTCCCTGCCGTCCGCCGTGGCCACGCGGTCGGCGTCCACGCGGGTCACGGCGGCGTGCTCGTACACGGTGATCCCCAGCTTGCCGAAGACCTTCCACAGGTGCGCGCGGCCCTTGGGCGACAGCCAGTCTCCGAGGGCGCCGTCGGCGGCGAGGGCGACGTCGAGGTCCGGGCGGGACTCGGCGATCTCGGTCGCGGCCTCCAGGCCGGTGAGGCCGCCGCCGACGACCACCACCCTCTCCCCGGCGCCGAGACGGGCCAGGCGCTCCCGCAGCCTGAGCGCTCCCGGACGGCCGGCGATCTCATAGGCGTGCTCGGCGGTCCCCGGGACGCCCTGTGAGTTCCAGCCGCTGCCGAGGGCGTAGACGAGCGTGTCGTACGCGAGCTGCGCGGCGCCGTCCGGGCCGGTGACGGTGACGGTCTTGCCGTCGACGTCGATGCCGGTGACGTTCGCGATCCTCACCTCGACGCCGGTGCCGGCGAACATCTCGCTGTACGGCCGGGGCTTGAGGTCCTGGCCCACCGCCAGCTGGTGCATGCGGATCCGCTCCACGAAGTCGGGCTCGGAGTTGACGAGAGTGATGGCGACGTCCTCGCGATAGAGCCGCTTGGCGAGACGGCCGGCGGCGATGGCCCCGGAGTAGCCGGCGCCGAGGACGATGACGCGATGCTGCATTTCCTCGCTCCTGTCTTACGCGGATGTGCCCTTTGAACCGGACAGCCCGCCGTTTCCTGACAGGAACGCGGTGTGAAGCGCCTCACAAAATGGTGAACAGGGGTTCCCCATGATCGGATGCCGCCCAGCGCGCGGTCGCCCGTTCGAGCTTGTCGGGGTTGACCTGGTTGTAGAGCTCGGCGACGCCCTCGTCGGTGACCCTCAGGCACATGACGCCGACGACCCGGCCGTCGACGACGGCCACCACGGCGGGGCCGCCGTTGGCGGTCCAGGCGTAGACCTCGGGCGCGCCGCCGGTGAACGCGCGCTTGGCCGCGGCGGGCCTGACCAGCCCCCGGACGAACTTGGCGACCGCGACCGCGCCCTCGAACGGCTTGACCCGGGCCGGGACCTTCCCGCCGCCGTCGCCGACCGAGACGGCGTCCTCGGTGAGCAGGCGCACGAGCGGCTCGGTCTTGCCCGTGGCGGCGGCCGTCAGGAACTCCTCGATGATCCGCCGAGCGGCGGCCTCGTCGACCTCGGCGCGCGCCTTGCCGGCCGCGACGTGCTTCTTGGCGCGGTGGAAGGTCTGCTGGCTGGCGGCCTCGGAGATGTCGAGGATCTCGGCGATCTCCCGGTGCGGGAAGTCGAACGCCTCCCGCAGCACGTAGACCGCCCGCTCGCCGGGGGACAGGCGCTCCATGAGGGCGAGCACCGCGTACGAGACCGACTCGCGCTGCTCGGCGGTGTCGGCGGGGCCGAGCATCGGGTCGCCGGCGAGCAGCGGCTCGGGCAGCCATCGGCCCACGTAGGTCTCGCGGCGCGCCCGCGCGGAGGTGAGCTGGTTGAGGCACAGGTTGGTGAGGACCTTCGTGAGCCACGCCTCCAGCACCTCGATGTGCTCGGCGTCGGCGGCCTGCCAGCGCAGGAACGTCTCCTGCACGGCGTCCTCGGCCTCACCGGCGGAGCCGAGAAGGCGGTAGGCGATGGCCTCCAGACGCGGCCTGGAGGCCTCGAACCGGTCGACGTCGCTCACCGTCAAGGCCATGGCCCTGATCCTAAGGCGTGCCCACGCCGCGCGGCGAGGCAGGCGTCGCCGGTCCGGTGAGCTGGGCGGTCACGGGCGTTCGACCCGGGTGGGGTCGCCTCGGACGAGCTCGTCGTGGACGCGCCAGCGGGCGGTGGTGAGGTCGCGCGCCGCGGCCTCGTCGCCGCGCTCGATGCGTTCGCGCAGCAGGCGCATGGCGAGGCGGCGGTTGAGGCTGAACAGCCGCTCGGTGTCGACCACGACGACGAGACCCGTGGGCCGGTGGGTCGCGCGCACCGCGGTGCTCGCCTTGTTGCGGTGCTGCCCGCCTGGCCCGCCGGTGCGGCAGGCGACGACGTCGACGTCCGCTTCGGCGAAGGTGGTGGACGGGGCCTCGACCTCGCACGGCTGGGCGATGACATACCAGTTCTTGCGGCCCGCGCGGGCCCGGTACGGGCTGGGGGCCTGCCAGCACAGGGTTCCGGTCCACGAGGCGGCGAACGCCTCCGCGTCCGCTCCCGTGATCCGGACGACGACCGATCGGTACGTGCCGGGCCGGTCACCGGGCACGACCTGGGCGCGATGGGTCTCCAGACGCCGCCGGGCGGCGTCGGCTTCCAGGCGGTGCAGGAGCCGGGCCAGCGCCCAGGCGCACTCCTGCGGGCCACGCCCGGCCGACAGGAGCAGGTGGACGCTCACGACCGTCCTCTCTTACGGCGCCGGTCCCTTCCGATGTCGGCCGTCTTGTAGGTGACCAGCGGGACCGTGGTGGCCACGGGCGTGGCCAGGCCGTGCTCCACGAGGTCGGCGATCACCTGCTCGATGCGCTTGTAGGCCGTCGGCGCCTCCTCGAAGAGCAGTTGCCGGTCGCCGCACACCACCAGCGATCCCACCGGGGTGCGGCGCAGCTCCTCGACCGTGTGCTTGGCCCGGCCCCGGCGCAGGGCGTCCGCCCGCGACATCTTGCGGCCCGCGCCGTGCGCCACGGAGTGGTTCGCGTCCGGCCCGGCGTGGGCGGCCACGAGGTAGGACGGGGTGCCGCGGGTGCCGGCGATGAGCACGTCACGGCCGTCGCCCGGCGCAGCCCCCTTGCGGTGCAGGTAGACCCCGTCGCGGACCTCGACGAGGTTGTGGCACTGGTCGACGACCGGCTCGGCGGGCTCCGCGCCCAGGGCGTGCGCGACTCGGGCGGCCATCAGCCGCCGGTTGAGCGAGCCCCACCGCACGGCGTCGTCGTGCATCGCCAGGTAGGCGGCGGGATCGGGGGCCGGGCCGGCGCCGTGGACCTCGGTGTGCGCGCGCAGGATCCGTTCGCCCAGGCCGCGCGAGCCGCTGTGGACGACGAGGACCAGGTCGCCGGCGGCCAGCCCGAGCCGGCTCGCGTGGTCCGGCTCGACGACGGTCCCGACGCGCGCCAGCTCGACGAAGTGGTTGCCCCGGCCGACCGTGCCGAGCCCTTCGACGTGACCGGCGGGGATGTCGCCCCGCACCACGTCCCACGCCGGGTCGTCGGCGTCCGGCGCGTGGTCGAGGTCGGGGAACCGGGCGGCGAGCCTGGCCGGGTCGGCGCGCCTGAGCCTGATGGGGAACACGGCGATGCCGCAGCCGATGTCGGAGCCCACCAGGAACGGGTAGAGCGTGGCGGACGTCATGGCGGCGCCGATGGGGGCGCCCTTGCCCGGGTGCAGGTCAGGCATGGCGGCGACGTGGATCATGCCGTCGAGCGCGGCCACCTGGTGACACTGGTCCAGGGCGTCGGACTCGATCCAGCTCGTGGGGGAGGCGAACACGGCGACGGTGGCCGAGGTTTGCTGAGACAAGACGCTCTCTTCGCTGAACAGGATGGGGGATCAGGGGGCGTTGTCCGTCAAAGCATCATGGACACCACATTCCCGGACGATGATCACGCGAGGCAACCGGTTTTCGGCCGTACGGTCACCCGACGTCGATGTAGTCGGCCGGGGCGCTGATCGTCCGGGACCCGCCCCAGTCGTGGAAGCGGATGTCCACGGTCATGAAGAGACCGCTCACCGGTTCGGGCACCACCGAGCTCATCGGGCCGGACGCCTGGACGCGGCGCGGCAGCCCGTCGGCGCCGATCCACATCGACCAGGAGTGCTCCGCGTCGCCGGACAGGGCCGCCGGGACCACACTCATGGGCAGGGAGAGAAGTCTCTTCCCGGCGGCCTGGTGGAGCCGATCGCCGGTGATGACACCGCTGTGCCGTACGGTCCCCGCCCCGTCCGGCGCCGTCGAGACGGAAGCGGCGAGCAGCGCCTCGGCGACCCCGGGCCGGAGCACGTCCACGAGGCAGCCGATGTAGGACGGCACGTCGCAGGTGACCTCGTCGACCACGAGGGGCATCCGTGACCAGGGCGGCCGGTCGTAGTAGACGTGGCCTCCGGTCTGGATCGAGTGCAGGGACCGTGGCCCGTCGTGGGACGACTCCAGGACGAGGTCCGCACCGTCGGCTCCCGACGGGCTGAGCTTCAGCACGCCGCGCTGGCGGAAGGTGTGTCCAGCGGGCGCGTCGTCGGCCCGGACGGTGAGCTCGACGTCCACGCGTACGGTGGACCGCCGGGCGAACTCGTGGTCGAGCGCCGCCACGTCGGGGGACGGCGGAGCGCAGGCGGTGAGTGTCAGTACGGCGGCGAGCGCGACGAGGAATCTGGTCATCCCGTCATCTCCGGATTCTCCAGGGAAGTCCTACTCCGTTGGATGCGCCGGTACGTCACGGATCGATGCCGGATGGGACTCGCTCGGTTCTCATGGAGTTCTCAGGCGGAGTTTGTAGCACTTTCGCCTGAAATTTATGACGATGGGGCGATGGAGCACGTGCCGCAGGAGACGGGTGCGGCCGAGGCTCAGGGAACTCAGGGAGCCATGGCCGGTAGGGCTCGGTGGTTCGTCGTCGGGGGAGTGGCACTCGTCGTCGTGGCCGTGCTGGCGTACTGGCTGGGAAGCAGCGGCGGGAACGGCGAGGAGGCCGCGCCCGCGCCGAGCGCGACGCCGACCCCCAGCGCGACCCTCACGGTGCCCGAGGTCTTCGACAGGGTCGGGCCGTCGGTGGTGGTCATCCGCGCCGGGAAGTCGCTCGGCACCGGGGTGATCGCGGCCGAGGACGGCACGATCCTGACGGCGCACCACGTCGTCGAGGACGCGAAGGACGTGACCCTGACGTTCGCCGACGGCACCAGGGCGAAGGCCGCCGTCGTGTCGTCCGACCCCAAGCTCGACATCGCGATGCTCAAGCCCGCGAAGCTGCCGGAGATCGTCGTCCCGGCGACGCTCGGCGGCGCCGCGGCCGTGGGCGCGCCCGTCGTGGCGATCGGCAACCCGCTGGGCCTGGCCTACAGCGTCTCCACCGGCGTCGTGTCGGGCCTGAACCGCAGCACCGACAAAGGCGGCCTGAGAGGGCTCATCCAGTTCGACGCCTCCGTCAACCCGGGCAGCTCCGGCGGCCCCCTCCTGGACGCCCGCGGCCTGGTCATCGGCATCGTCGTCTCGATCGCCGACCCGGGAGGCGACGAGGCGTTCGCCGGCATCGCGTTCGCGGTGCCGATCGGCGCCGCCCTGGGCGGTGACGAAGGCGACGGCCCGCCGGGCGACGGACCCCAGATCTGACCGAAGGAATGCGATGACCTCTTCCCCCGACCCGGCCCACCCGCTCGAACAGGTGCTGTTCGAGGTCAAACGCACCATCGTCGGGCAGGACGTGCTGCTGGAGCGGATGGCCGTGGCGCTGGTCGCCGACGGGCACCTGCTCGTCGAGGGCGTGCCCGGCCTGGCCAAGACGCTCGCGGTGCGGTCGCTGGCCGCCGCGATCGCCGGAAGCTTCCAGCGCGTCCAGTTCACCCCCGACCTGGTGCCCGCCGACCTCGTGGGCACGCGGGTCTACCACCAGCACTCCGGCGAGTTCCGGACCGAGCTCGGCCCGGTGTTCGCGAACCTGCTGCTGGCCGACGAGATCAACCGCGCCCCGGCCAAGGTGCAGAGCGCCCTGCTGGAGGTGATGCAGGAGCACCAGGTGACGATCGGCCGGGAGACGTTCCGGGTGCCCGAGCCGTTCCTGGTCATGGCGACGGAGAACCCGATCGAGTCGGAGGGCACCTACCCGCTGCCCGAGGCGCAGGTCGACCGGTTCATGATGAAGGTGGTCGTCGACTATCCGACCCAGGCCGAGGAGCAGGCGATCGTCAGCCGGGCGCTGCGCCCGCCCCAGCCGCCGCAGCCCATGGTCACGGCCGAGGACCTGATGGCCATGCGCGCCCGCGCCCAGCAGGTCTACGTCGACCCGGCGATCGTCGACTACGCGGTACGGCTGGTCGCCGTGACGCGTTCCCCCGCGACGGCCGGGCTCGGCGAGCTGGAACCGTACGTCACCCACGGGGCGAGCCCGCGGGCGTCCATCGCGCTGGTCACGGGCGCCCGCGCGCTGGCGTTCCTGCGCGGCCGCGACTACGTCCTGCCGCACGACCTGACCGAGCTCGCGCTCGACGTGCTCCGCCACCGCCTCGTGCTGTCCTACGAGGCGCTCGCGGACGACGTCGACGCCGACACGATCATCACCAGGGTGCTCGGGGCCGTCTGGACGCCCGACGTCGTCCTGCAGAACCGCTGATGGCCACCGCCCCCGAGAAGCTCCTGCTCCGCCTGGAGTGGAAGGTCGTCCGCAGGCTCGACGGCCGGCTCCAGGGCGCCCACCGCACCGCGCACCGCGGCTCCGGGATCGACTTCACCGGCCTGCGCCCGTACGGAGAAGGCGACGACGCCCGGCACATCGACTGGAACGTGACCGCGCGGCTGGACGAGCCGCACCTGCGGGTGTTCACCGAGGACCGCGAGCTGACGGTCTGGCTGGTGCTCGACCGGTCGGCGTCGATGGCGGCCGGCCGGCCGGGGCGCGGCAAGCACGACGTGCTGGCCGAGCTCGCGCTCGTCCTGGCCCGGCTGTTCGGCCGGGGCGGCAACCGCGTCGGCGCCCTGCTGTTCGACACCGGGGTGCTGCGCGTCGTGCCGCCCGGCACCTCCCGGCGGCACACGCTGCGGATCGGCGCCGAACTGGCCCGCACCGGTCAGGCCCGCGGCGGCGCCACCACCGACCTGGCGGAGATGCTCGACGCGGCCGGACGGCTGGCCCGCCGCCGCGCGCTCATCGTCGTGCTGTCGGACTTCATCGGCGACGGCGACTGGGAACGCTCGCTCCAGCGCCTGGCCCGGCGGCACGAGGTGGTCGCCCTGCGGATCGCGGACACCGCCGACGACGTGCTGCCCGAAGCCGGGCTGATCGTCGTCGAGGACGCCGAGACCGGCGAGCAACTCGTCGTCGACTCCGCCGACCCGCTGCTCCGGGTACGGTTCCGCCAGGCCGTCGACGAGCGCGACGCCCGGCTCGCGGCGGGCATGCGCCGCGCGGGCGTGCCCGTCCACCGCGTCGACACCGACCGCGACCTGGCCGAGGCGCTCGTCGAGGTCGTCGCCCGCACCCGGGACCGGTCGCCATGACCCTGTCGTCGCCGCTACTGCTGGTCGTCGGGCTGGTCGTCACCGTGGCGCTCGCCTGGGCGGCCGTCGTCTCGGCGCGCCGCCGGACGGCGGCACTCGCCGCGGCCGGGGTCGTCGTGCGGGGCGGGCGCGGGACGTACGTGGGAGCCGGTCTGACGATCGCCGGCGTCGGGGTGCTCGCGATCGCCACCGCGGGACCGGCGGCCATGGTGCCGGTGCCGCGGACCGCGGGCACCGTCATCCTCGCCATCGACGTCTCCAACAGCATGAGCGCCGACGACGTCGCGCCCACCCGGCTGGCGGCCGCGCAGCGGGCGGCCCGCGCGTTCGTGGCGGCCCAGCCCGGCAGCGTCGACATCGGCGTGGTCGCGTTCGAGCGGGGCGCCCTCACCACGGCGCGGCCCGACGCCGACCACTCCATCGCGCTCAAGGCCATCGACCGGCTGAAGGTCACCGGCGGCACCTCGCTCGGGACGGCCATCACCGCCTCGCTCTCGGCGATCACCGGTAAGCAGGTGGCGGTCGGCCGCGACGGCGCCGCGCCCGACATCGGCTACTGGCCGTCGGCCACGATCGTGATGTTCTCCGACGGCCAGAACCGGGGCGGCGACCTGGAACAGGCCGCGGCCGTGGCCCAGAAGGCGGGCGTCCAGGTCCACACCGTCGGGATCGGCACCGCGGCCGGGGCGACGGTGAAGGTCGACGGCTTCCACCTGCAGAGCTCGCTCGAAGAGGACACCCTCACCGCGATCGCGCGGACCACCGGCGGCGCCTACCACCCCGCCTCCGACGCCGCGCGGCTCGACGGCGTCGCCGACACGATCGACCTGCGGCTCACCGTCTCCGACGAGCCGCTGCCCCTCGCCGGCGGCCTGATCGGGCTCGCCCTCGCGCTGCTCACCGCAGGAGCGGCGCTCACCGTGCTCCGGTCTGGACGGGTGATCTGAATGACGTTGTCGTGGCCGTGGGCGCTCCTGTCAGTCATGGTCATCCCGCTGATCTTCGCCGTCCGCTGGTGGGCGCTGCGCCGCCGCCGGCGCGCCGCCGTGCGCGTGACCTCGATCGCGCTCGTGCGCACCGCCCTGCCCGGCCGCACCCGCTGGACGCGCAAGATCCCCCCGGCGCTGCTCGTCGCCGGGCTCGTGCTGCTGGTCGTCGGGGCGGCGCGGCCGCAGGCGTCGGTGCCGGTGCCTCAGACGTCGGCGACGATCCTGCTCGCGCTCGACACCTCCGGCTCCATGTGCTCCACGGACGTGGACCCCAACCGCATCACCGCCGCGAGGAAAGCCGCGGCGGAGTTCATCGAGTCGCAGCGCGGCGGCCCGCGCATCGGCCTGGTCACCTTCGCCGGCACCGCGGGCCTGCTCGTCCCGCCCACCGACGACACCGACGCGCTGATCGAGGCGCTGGACGGCCTCACCGTGGCCCGCGGCACCGCCATCGGGCAGGCCGTGCTCACCTCGATCGACGCGATCGCCGAGGTCGACCCGTCGGTGGCCCCCACCGGGGCCGACCCGGGCGGTGCCGGGGAAGGCTACGCCGGCGCCGCGATCGTCGTCCTCACCGACGGGGCCAACACCCAGGGCGTCGACCCCGAGACCGCCGCCAGGGAAGCGGCCCTGCGCCGTGTCCGCGTCTTCCCCATCGGCTTCGGCACCACGAACCCGGCCCCGATGGTCTGCGACAACTCGCAGTTCGACGGCCGAGGCTGGGGCGGTGGCTGGGGCGGCCGGGGCGGATTCGACCGGGGCGGCCGGAACGTCCGCATGATCGACGAGCCCGCGCTCAAGGAGATCGCCGAGACCACCGGCGGCGCCTACCACCGCGCCGAGAACGCCGACCAGCTCCAGAGCGCCCTCGACGCCCTCCCCGGCACCTTCACCGTCGTCCGTCAGCGGGTCGACACGGCCGCCGCCTTCGCCGCCGGCGGCGCCGTCCTCATCACCGCCGCCCTGTCCCTCTCCCTCTGGTGGAACCGCCCCCGGACTCCGGCCCGCTGACGGGCCGTCCGTGAACTCCCACACCAAGGCCGGGAGATCGTAAAACGCCGTTTCCGGCAAGGGACATGTGGAAGATCTCGGTCATCCCTCCCCGGATGACTGTGCGGCGTCGAAGGCGAGGGCCCTTGATCTCGGTGGTGCTGGCTCTGCTGGCTGCGGCCTCCAACGCCGCTGCCTCCAACCTCCAGCGTCAGGCGGCGCTGTCCCTGCCCCAGCAGGAGGAGTTCGGGCCGCGGCAGGTCCTGGCGCTGGTCCGGCGTCCGGTCTGGCTGGCCGGGATCGCCGCGCTCATCGGCGGCTTCGTCTTCCAGGCCGCGGCGCTGGCGACCGGACCCCTGGCGCTGGTCCAGCCGGTCCTCGTCACGGAGCTGCCGTTCACGCTGGTCCTGATCCCGCTGATCCTGGGCGGACACGTGGGGCGGCGGCCGTGGCTCGCGGTCGCGGCCATGACCGGCGGGCTGGCGATCTTCCTGCTGAGCGCGGCGCCCAGCGTCGGCCACGATCGTCCCAGCACGGAGGTGTGGGCCCTGGCGGCGACCGCGACGGTCGGGGCGATCTTCGGACTCTGCGCGGTCGCGTACCTCTTCGGCGGCCGTGGCCGGCCCGCGCTGTTCGGGGTGGCGACGGGCTTCGGGTTCGCCTTCACCGCCGCGCTCATCAAGGAGAGCACCATGATCCTGGAGAGTGCTCCGGGGTCTCTGGTGACCTCGTGGCAGCCGTACGCGATGGTGGTCGCGGGGCTGTGCAGCCTGTTCCTCCTGCAGCTCACGTTCCGGAGCGGGCCGCTGGTGGTCGCGCAGCCGGCGCTGACCATCAGCGACCCCGTCGCCGGCATCCTGTACGGCACCCTGATGTTCGGGGAGGACGTCCGCTCGGGGCCGTGGATCGTCCTTGAGGCGGCCGGCATCGGCGTGATCTTCCTCGGCACCGTGATGCTCGCGAGAACGCCCTTGCTCAAGGACTCGCCGTCAACGTAGCAGCACCGCCTCGGCCGGCGCGGCGTCGAAGAGGGCCGAGGCCCGGGCGAGCAGGCGGTCGCGCCGGCGCGCGTCCCGCAACTGATCGAGCGCGCGTACGAGAGACGCGGCGTCGGGCGCGTGCACCGTCACCTCCGCGCGGGCCATGGCCAGCGCGCCGTCGAGCCCGTGTCCCGGGATGGGCCGGTAGGAGATGACGGGCAGGCCCGCGGCGAAGGCCTCCTCGCAGGTCAGCCCCGCGCCGTTGTCGACCAGGGCGTAGGCCGCCGACATGAGCGCGGGCATGTCCTCCTGCCAGCCGAGGGCCAGCCCTCCGTGGGCGCCGGCGAGGCGGCGGCGCAGCCCGGCGTCGCGCCCGCACAGGATGACCGGCACGTACCGGCCGGAACGCGCCACGATCCGGGCGGTCTCCGCGACGTGTCCCACTCCCCACGATCCCGAGGAGATGAGCACCAGCCGGTCGCCGGGCGCGGCGCCGATGCGGGCCCGGACGTCGCCGGCCGCCGGCCGCGTACGGTCGAGGAACGCCGGCCGGACGACCGGGGCGTGCACGGACGCGGGCCGGCCCGTCAGCGCGGCGATGCGCGGGATCGTCGCCGGGTTCGGGCACAGATACCGGTCGTTGCCCGGATGCAGCCACAGCCGGTGCACGGCGAAGTCGGTCACGAGCACGGTGCTCGTCGCCGGAAGCCGGCCACGCCGCCGCAGCGTCCCGGTCACCTGGGCCGCGACATGGAAGGTCGAGATCACCTCGTCCGGCGGGCGGTGCGAGACCAGGCGCAGCAGCCGAACCCCGGCGAGCGCCGTCAAGGGGGAGACCGAGGGGGCGCGTTTGGCCGCGAAGAATACCCGGTAGATGACCTCGTACAGCCACGGAGCACGCCTGATCATCCAGCGGTACGACCCGCGCAACAGGCGGCCCAGGCGGAGGGGGAGCAGATGAAGCACGTCGACGACCTGCACGTCGGCGCCCAGGGAAGTCAGGCGGCGGGCCAGTTCCGCCGCCACGGCGTCGTGCCCTGCGCCCATGGCGGCGCTGATGATCAGCAGACGCCTGCCCTCGGCGCTCATCGTCCGGCCCGCGGGGGGACGCAATGATCAAGCGGGCCGCGCTGCCGCTGGCGCTGGCGGGGCTGGCGTTCGTCCACGTCGGTCCTGGCGCCACCTGGCTGGCCACGGCGCGGCGCCGGCTGCCCCGGCTGGCGGGCGCGGGCCGCGACGACCATGTCGCGCTGACCTTCGACGACGGTCCCGATCCGCGTTCCACGCCGTTCTTCCTGGACGAGCTCGGCCGGCTCGGCTGCCGGGCCACATTCTTCGTCCTCGGGGAGATGCTCGAACGCCATCCTGAGGTGGGGCGACGGATCGTGGCCGAGGGGCACGAGATGGCGGTGCACGGCTGGCGGCACACCAACGCCCTCGTCACCCGTCCCGGAGCGGTCACCTCGGAGATGGGCCGGACAGCCGATCTCGTCCGGTCGTTCACCGGGGTCCGGCCCGTCTGGTACCGGCCGCCGTACGGGGTGCTCAGCGCCGAGGCGCTGGTCGCGACCCGGCTGCACCGGCTCCGCCCGGTGCTGTGCACCGTGTCGGGTCAGGACTGGACGGCTTCGGCCACGCCGGAGTCCGTCATGGCGCGACTGCGCCCGGGGCTGGGGGGCGGCGCGACCGTCGTGCTGCACGACACCGATCACACGTCCGCCGCCGGCTGCTGGCGTTCGGCGCTCGGCGCGCTGCCCGAGGTGGTCGGCCATTGCCGCCGGGCGGGGCTGCGGGTCGGGCCGCTGCGCGACCACGAGGTCGGCAGCGGGCGCGGTGCCGTGCGGATGTCGTGACAGGCAGGACACAGCGGCCCTCCTCGATATAAGTGCGGATATTGTGTGTCCGGTGCCGGGAACGGCGAAACCGGAGTTTCCCAGATTTTGATTGACCGGGGCTTCTCCGTGGACTTCCGCTGAAAAAGTAAAACGGGGATCGTGGCGGCTTAATAAGTGCCCGGACAAGTTACTTCGGCTCGTTTTGGGCAGCGCACGGCGGGCATTCGTTGGCAATGGTGTCGCGCGGGACCGGTACGTACGATTTCATGTCGAAAGCCGGCCAGGAGAACTTTCCAGTAGCACTGAGAATGCTGCCGGTCCATTACCGGAACCATTTGGCAGCCGTGTACGGGTTCGCGCGTTTCGTCGATGACCTGGGCGACGAGGGGGAGCCGGGCGACCGGTTGCGGCTGCTCGACGACGTCGAGACGGACCTGGACCGCCTCTACGGGGGATCCGGACCGCGCCTGCCCGTGGTCCGCGCGCTCACCCGGACGGTGGAGAGCTGCGCGGTTCCGGCCGAGCCCTTCCGCCGGCTGCTGGAGGCCAACCGGCGCGACCAGACGGTCACCCGGTATGACACCTTCGACGACCTTCTCGGTTACTGCGAGCTGTCGGCGAACCCCGTGGGACACATCGTCCTGCACGTGTTCGCCTCGGCGGATCCGCCGCGGCTGGCCTGGTCCGATCGCGTCTGCTCCGCGTTGCAGATCCTCGAACACTGCCAGGACGTCGGCGAGGACCACGCGCGCGGCCGGATCTACCTGCCCGCGCAGGATCTGCGCCGGTTCGGCTGCGCCGAGGCCGACCTGTCCTCCCGCACCACTCCGGGGAGGCTGCGCCGCGTCGTGGCCCTGCAGACCGTGCGGGCCGCGGAGATGCTGCGCGAGGGCCGCCCGCTCGTCGCCTCGCTGTCCGGATACGCCCGGCCGGCGGTCGCCGGATACGTCGCCGGTGGCCTGGCCACCGTCGCCGCGCTCGACCGGGCGGGCCATGACGTCCTGGGCCGCGCCGTCCGCCCGCGTCGCGGCCGCCTGCTCGCCGCCTGGCTCCGCATTCTCACTACCTGGAGGTGAAGAACCGGATGACCCTGTCCCACGCATACCGGCTCTGCGAACAGATTGTCCGCACCCGGGCGAGGAACTTCTCCTACGGCATCCGGTTGCTTCCCGAGCCGAAGCGCCAGGCGCTCAGCGCGGTGTACGCCCTCGCCCGCCGCATCGACGACATCGGCGACACGGAGGGTCCCAGCGAGCAGCGGCTCACAGGGCTGTCGGAGGTACGCGACGCCCTCCGCCGCATCGGCCCGGGCGAGACGAACCTCGTCCTGCTCGCCCTGGACGACGCGGCCCGCCGCTATCCCATCCCCCTGCCGGCCTTCGACGAGCTGATCGACGGCTGCGCGGCGGATGTGCGCGGCACCACGTACCAGAGCTTCGACGAGCTGCTGGGCTACTGCCAGTGCGTCGCCGGATCCGTCGGGCGGCTGTCACTCGGCGTCTTCGGCGCGGACGACCACCGGAAGGCCGAGCCCCTGGCCGACGCCCTGGGGGTCGCGCTGCAGCTCACGAACATCCTGCGCGACGTGCGCGAGGACCGGCTCTCCGGACGCGTCTACCTGCCGTCGAAGGACCTCGAACGCTTCGGCTGCACCCTGGACCTCGACGCCCGGGGCAGGTTCACCGACCCGCCGGACCGGCTCGCCGCGCTCGTCCGGCACGAGGCGGCCCGCGCCCGTGACTGGTACGAGGAAGGGGCCCGGCTGGTGAGACTGCTCGACCGCCGCAGCGCCGCCTGCACGATGGCGATGGCCGGCATCTACCGGTCCCTGCTGGACCGGATCGCCGCCGACCCGCTCCGGGCACTGGCCGCGCGGTCGTCGCTGCCCACCTGGCGCAAGACGGCCATCGCGGTCCGCGCGGTGGCCGGACCCCGCCGATGAGCGGCTCACCGGCGGCGCCGGTCGCGATCGTGGGGGGCGGGCTGGCGGGCATCGCCGCCGCCGTCGCCCTGGGCGAGGCCGGTCACGCGGTGACGCTGTACGAGGCGCGTCCCAGGCTGGGGGGCGCCACGCACTCGTTCGAACGTCACGGGATGGTCGTGGACAACGGGCAGCACGTGTTCCTGCGATGCTGCACCGCCTACATGGGCCTGCTCGACCGGATGGGCGTCTCGGACAAGGTCCGGCTGCAGAAGCGGTTCGACGTCCGCGTCCTCACGCCCGGGGGCCGCGGCGGGCGGCTGCGCCGGACCGCGCTTCCCGGCCCTCTGCACATGCTTCCCGCGCTGGCGACGTACTCCCTCCTCGGTCCGGCCGACCGGTTGCGCGCCGTACGAGGCGCGCTGGCGCTGGCCCGGCTGGACCCCGCCGACCCCGCGCTCGACCGGATCACCTTGCAGCGCTGGCTGGAGTCGCACGGTCAGCCCGAGCCCGTCCGCGAGGCCCTCTGGGACCTCCTCGCGAAGGCCGCCCTGAACGTCGGCGCCGAGCAGGCGGCGCTCGGGCCCGCCGTGAAGGTGTTCAGGACCGCCCTGCTCGGCAGGTCCGACGCTGCCGACATCGGCGTCCCCGACGCGCCGCTCGGCGAGCTGCACGGCACCGCCGCGCACGACGCCATCAAGCGGCGCGGCGGAGAGGTGCGGCTGTCCGCGAAGGTGACGGGGATCGCCGAAGGGCCGGCGGTCGTCGTGGACGGCGCCCTGGTGCCGGCGGCCGCGGTGATCGTGGCCGTGCCGCACGGGCAGGCCGCCAGGATCGTGCCCGCCGGGGCGGCGCCCGGCCGGGACGCCTGGCATGAGCTGGGCGCGAGCCCGATCGTCAACGTGCACGCCGTGTACGACCGGACGGTCACCGAACTGCCGTCGGCCGCCGTCGTGGGCTCGCCGGTGCAGTGGGTCTTCGACAAGACCGGAGTGGCGGGGCTGAACGAGGGCCAGTACCTGACGGTCTCGGTGTCGGCCGCGCAGCGGTGGATCGACCTGCCCACGTCGGAGATCCGGGCGGAGTTCGTCCCCGCGCTCGAACGGCTGTTCCCCGCGGCCCGGCAGGCCCGGCTCACCGACTTCTTCGTCACCAGGGAACGCCACGCCACCTTCTTCCAGGGGCCCGGCAGCGGTGCGCGCCGGCCCTATGCCCGGACCCGGTGGCCGGGGCTGTACCTCGCCGGCGCGTGGACCGACACGGGCTGGCCCGACACGATGGAGGGCGCCGTGCGCAGCGGACTTCACGCCGCCGGCCTGGTCCGGCGGCAGCTCGTCACGACAGGTCGCCGGTCATGAGCACGGCCGACACGCTCCGATCCACGAGGCTGGCCCTCGACGCCGCCCGCGACCACCTGATCGGGCTCCGGTCACCGCAGGGCTGGTGGAAGGGCGAACTGCAGACCAACGTCACCATGGACGCCGAGGACCTGCTGCTCCGGGAGTTCCTGGGCATCCGAGCGAAGGACGACACGGCCGAGGCGGCCCACTGGATCCGGTCCGAACAGCGGGCGGACGGCACCTGGGCCACCTTCCACGGCGGCCCGCCCGACCTCTCCACCACGGTCGAGGCCTACACCGCGCTCCGGCTCGCCGGCGACCCCGTCGAGGCGGCCCACATGCGCGCCGCCCGCTCGTTCGTACGGGAATCTGGCGGGATCGAGTCGGCGCGCGTCTTCACCCGGATCTGGCTGGCCATGTTCGGGCAGTGGCCCTGGGAGCGGCTGCCGGTCCTGCCGCCCGAGCTGATGTTCCTGCCGTCGTGGTTCCCGCTGAACGTCTACGACTGGGCCTGCTGGGCACGGCAGACGATCGTCCCGCTCACCATCGTCAGCGCGCGCCGGCCCGTCCGCCCGCTCCCGTTCGACCTGGCCGAGCTCCGCACCGGCCGTCCCGTGCCGAGGCGGGGCGGGCTGGGCTGGGACGGGTTCTTCCACGGCCTGGACCGGCTGCTGGTCCGCTACGAACGACGGCCCGTGCGAGGGCTGCGCGAGGCGGCGATCAGGCGGGCCGCCGAGTGGATCGTGGCGCGGCAGGAGGCCGACGGCTCCTGGGGAGGCATCCAGCCGCCCTGGGTGTACTCGCTCATCGCGCTCAACCTGTCCGGCTACGACCTGGACCATCCGATCATGCGGCGCGGGCTCCGGGGCCTCGACCGGTTCACCATCCGGGACGAGCGGGGCCGCAGGCTCGAAGCGTGCCAGTCCCCGGTATGGGACACCGCGCTCGCCGTCAACGCGCTGCTCGACGCCGGTGTCTCCCACGATGATCCGGCCGTCGCCGAGGCCGTCGACTGGCTGCTGGAGGAAGAGATCAGAGGGCCGGGCGACTGGGCGGTGCGGCGGCCCCGGCTGGCGCCGGGCGGCTGGGCGTTCGAGTTCGACAACGACCTCTATCCCGACATCGACGACACGGCCGAGGTGGTCCTCGCCCTGGGCCGGACGGACCGGCCGGACGCGCGACCGGCCATCGGCCGCGCCGTGCGGTGGATGACCGGCATGGCCTCCCGTGACGGAGGCTTCGCGGCCTTCGACGCCGACAACACCAGGACGCTCTGCACGAAACTGCCTTTTTGCGACTTCGGGGCCGTGATCGACCCGCCGTCGGCCGACGTGACCGCGCACGTCGTCGAGGCGCTGGCGCAGGAGTCCCCGCCCGGCTCGCCGGAGCTGCGCCGGGCCGTGCTCTGGCTGCTCAAGGCGCAGGAGCCGGACGGGTCGTGGTTCGGCCGCTGGGGGGCCAACCACGTCTACGGGACCGGCGCCGTGGTGCCCGCCCTGGTCGCGGCCGGCGTACGTCGCGACGCGGCATGCGTCCGCCGGGCGGTCGCCTGGCTGGAGTCCCACCGGAACCAGGACGGCGGCTGGGGCGAGGACCTGCGCTCCTACACCGACCCGGCGTGGATCGGACGCGGCGCCTCCACGCCCTCGCAGACGGCGTGGGCGCTGATGGCCCTGCTCGCCGCCGGGGAGCGGTCGCCCGTGGTGGACGCGGGCGTGCGCTGGCTGGTCGAGCACCAGCGCCCCGACGGCACCTGGGACGAACCGCACTTCACCGGGACGGGATTCCCGGGCGACTTCTACATCAACTACCACCTGTACCGGCTCGTCTTCCCCGTCAACGCCCTCGGGCGCTACCTGCGGGCCTGCGGGCAGGCGCCATGACGGCCCTGCTGATCTGCACCGCCCTGGGCATGGAGGCACGAGCCGTCAGGCGGGGCCTGTGCCGCTCCCCGGTGCACGTCCGGCTGCGCCGGACAGGGCTCGGGCCACGCCGGGCCGCGCGCGTCGCGGCCATCCTGCCGGAGTTCGACGCGCTGGCCGTGACGGGCTTCGCGGGCTCGCTCGTCCCCGGCCTGCGGGCGGGGGACGTCCTGGTGGCCGAGGAGATCCGTTACGGCGACCGGGTTCTCGCCTGCCCGTCGGCGCCGCTGCTCGCCGGGGAACTGGCGCGCGCCGGTCTGCGCGCCCGGACCGGCTCGTTGCTGACCATGGACCACGTGGTGACCGGAGCCCGCGGGCGCGAACTCGCCGAGCGGGGCGCGCACGCCGTCGACATGGAGACGGGCCCGCTGGCCCGCGCGGCCGCCGGCCGTCCGGTGGCGGCCGTCCGGGTCGTCGTCGACACGCCCGCCGCCCCGCTGCTGAGCCCGGCCACCGTGCGCAACGCGCTCACGGCCCGCCGCGTGCTGCGCCGCGTCGGCCCGGCCCTCACCCGCTGGGCCGCGGCGACCGCGCCCCGGACGGTGCTCCGCGCGTCACCGGACCTCGACGGCGCCGCGAGCCGGGCCGACCTCGTCCTCGTCATCGGGCCCACCGGCTCCCCGGAAACCAGGAACCTGGTGGAGTCCGCCACCCGGCACGCACCGGCCCGGCTCGTCGAGGCGCCGGAGCACATCGAGCTCGCCTGGCTCCGCGGCGCCCGCACCGTCGTCCTCACCGCCGGCGCCTCCACCTCGCCTTCGCTCGTCGACACCGCCGAGAACGCGCTCCGCGGGCTCGGCCCCGTGACGACCGACGAATCCATCAGCTTCACCCTGCCGAAGGACGCCCAGCCATGACGATCCCGATCCGCCAGAGTCTGCGTGTCGCCGGCTACATCCTGAGCAACAAGCTCCGGCGACGCTCGAAGTTCCCGCTGCTGGTCGAGCTGGAACCGCTGTTCGCCTGCAACCTCTCCTGCGCCGGCTGCGGCAAGATCCAGCACCCGGCCGACGTGCTCCGCCGCCGGATGCCCGTCGAGCAGGCGGTCGCGGCGATCGAGGAGAGCGGCGCCCCGATGGTGTCCATCGCCGGCGGGGAACCGCTCATGCATCCGCAGATCGCGGAGATGGTCCGGGAGCTGATCGCACGCAAGAGGTACGTCTACCTCTGCACCAACGCGCTGCTCATCCCCAAGAAGATCGACCAGTTCGAGCCGTCCAGGTACTTCGCCTGGACCGTCCACATCGACGGCCTGAGAGAGCGTCACGACGCGGCCGTGTGCAAGGAAGGCGTGTTCGACGAGGCGGTCGCCGCCGTCCGCGAATGCCAGCGGCGGGGTTTCCGCGTCACCACGAACACCACCTTCTTCAGCACCGACAGCCCGCGGACGGTCATCGAGGTGCTCAACTACCTCAACGACGACCTGGCCGTGGACCAGATGATGATCTCTCCCGCGTACGCCTACGAGAAGGCGCCGGACCAGGACCACTTCCTCGGCGTCTCGGAGATCCGCGACCTGTTCCGCCAGGCCTTCGCCGACGGCAACCGCCGCAGGTGGCGATTCAACCACTCGCCGCTCTTCCTCGACTTCCTCGAAGGCCGCGTCGACTTCCCGTGCACGGCGTGGGCGATCCCGTCGTACTCGCTGTACGGATGGCAGCGGCCGTGCTACCTCATGGCCGACGGATACGCCCGCACCTACCGTGAGCTGGTCGAGGAGACCGACTGGGACGCCTACGGCCGGGGCCGCGACGACAGGTGCGCCAACTGCATGGCCCACTGCGGATACGAGCCCACCGCGATCTTCGCCACGCTGGGCTCGCTCCAGCAGTCGCTCCGCGCCGTACGCGACCACTGACCGTCAGCCCGTTAGCCGGGCCAGCCGGTGGAACGCCCCGGGCGCGGCGCCGCGCAGCCGCGCCGGGAGCCGTAGCCAGCCCGGCACGTAGCACTCGGACCTGCCGCGCCGGATCGCCGTCACGATGCCGCGCGCCACCCGCTCCGGCGGGATCGGCCGGGGCCACCGGCGGTCGTACGGGACGCCGCGCCGGTCGAAGAAGGGCGTGGCGACCACGCCAGGGAACACCACCGACACCCCGATGCCGGGGAACTCCGACAACTCGTCCCGCAGCGCCTCGGCGAAGACGACCAGCCCGGCCTTGGCGGCCGAGTAGACCGCCTCACCCGCCACCCCGACGGCGCCGGCGATCGAGGAGACGAAGACGACGTGTCCCCGGCGCTCCTCGATCATCCCGGGCAGCAGCAGCCGCGCCAGCTCCATCGGCGCCGTCAGGTTGACCGCCACCAGCTCGTCCACCTCCCGGAGCGGCATCCCGGCGAAGGCCCCCGCCCACCCCGCTCCGGCGTTGCAGACCAGGACGTCGACGGGGGCGGCCTGCTCTGCGAGCGCGGGGGCGTCCGTCGTGACGTCGCCGACGACGGCCCGCCCGCCGGTTTCGGCCGCGACCGCGTGCAACCGCTGCCGGTCACGTCCGGCCAGCACCAGCCGCGACCCGGCGGCGGCCATCGCCCGCGCGGTCGCCGCGCCGACGCCCGAGGAAGCACCGGTGATCAGGACACGGGCCCCGTCGATCCTCATGGCATCCGACGCTAGTGCGCGTCGCACCCTCGAACTGGGACGACGCTCCGCAGGCACGGGAATCGCGGCGTGCCCACCGTACCCACGATTGCGAGAGAGCGGCGGGACGAGCCGGGCGGGACCCACTTCTAGGGATTTCCCTAGGCCGCACCCTAGGGGGGTCGCTGCCGCAAGGAACGTAGTGTTCAAGCGGCAGTGATCGATCACATCTCCCCCTCCCGATGGGCTGATCCCTGCCTGGAAACCGCGGCCCCCGTCATCTATCGCACACCCCGTCCGGGTGGAGAGGTGCGGACATGCTGAGAAGTGATGACCGCCGCGCCGGACAGGGCGGCGCCGGGTGAGCGCCTTCACCGATGCGCTGATGCTGAAGCTCCACGCCACCTGCGGCGTACAGGATCTGCTGTTCCCTCCTGGCCAGCAGGGGCTCTCCAGGGTCCGGCAGCTGGTCGGCACGCTGTACGGGCTGCCGGCCTCCAGCGTGCACGAGGTCCTGGAGGTCGAGGTGCTCGGGGCCCGGTTCCAGCGGCCGCTGTTCAGGCCGCGGCTGCTCACCGGCACCTGGACCCGTACGTCGCCCGACCACGCGCGCACCGACGTCCGGTACGAGGGCCGCGAAGCCGGAACGCCGCCCGAGTGGATCGATCTTTCGGCCGCTCTCGCCGTCACCCTCGTGCTGGAGCTCGACCGAGGGGCGATCGAGTCGATCACGTTCGCCGACATCGGGGAGTTCACCACCCTCGCCGAGTTCGAGGCGAAGTTCCATTACTTCGACCTGGCCGGCTACATGGCGCGGCACCGCCTTGAGACCGTCGACGAGCTCAGGAGGGCCTACCGCCACCTGCTCGGAGAGATCAAGCAGGCGGACCCGCCGCCGTTCGACCCCGGCGACCCCGCCAACCAGCGAAGGGTGCGGCTGGAGCTGGCCCTGCTCATGCGGGACGTCGTCGACGTCACCGAGGCGCTCCGCTCCGCCTCGCTCGTGCGCGACCTCGCCGAGCGGGATCTCGCCTACGCCCGCGACCTGGGTGATCTGGAGGTCCTCGCCCCGCTCGCCCCGGTGCTGGTCTTCCCCGCGGACGCCGTGGCCGCGAGCGGATTCGCCGAGGCCGACCTGACGGCGTTCTTCGCCGGTCAGGACATCCTCGCGATCACGGTGCCGCCGTAGGTCCCGCGCCCGGACGCCCGAAAGCTCGTCGAAAGCCAGGAAGGAGATCCACGCATGACCCGGTCCAGGAAACGAGACCCCGACTCCGAGGCCGACGCCGCCGAGCCGGAGGCGCCCGCCGCCGCCGAGGCGGAGGTCTCCGTCACCGAGCCGGAGGTTCCCCGGCCGATGACGGCCGCGCAGCGGCAGGCCCTGCGCCGCAAGCTCCAGGAGAAGTTCCACTGACGGTGCTGTCCGCGGGAAAGTGAAGGGAAATGTGATGGCCGTCCGGTACGTCAACGTCAGGTCCAACGTGGACATGTTCTCCCCGGTCGTACGCGCGACGGGGAATATCGCCGTCATCGGCACCGCCCCGTCGGGGACCGACGACCAGCCGGTGGCGGTGGCCGATCCGTCGGCCGCCGCGAAGCTGTTCGGCCCTGCGACGGTGCCTGACCCGACCCAGACCCAGCCGAACCGGGTCAAGCTCAACTCCTTGCTGACGGCGGCGCTGACGACGCTGTTCGGCCAGAGCCCCGGCCCCGGCCAGGTGTGGGCCGTCAAGGCGGCGGGCGACGCGGTCAAGCCGCTGTCCGATCCCGGGGCGGCGCTCGCCGCGGTCGAGGAACTGGACGTCCAGTTCGTGGTCATCGCCGGGACCCCGCTCGACGACGCGTCCGGCGCGGACAACGGCGCGATCGGAAAGCTGGCCCAGCACGTCACGCGCGTCTCGGACACCGGCGGAGAGGGCAAGGAGCGGATGGGCGTCGCCATGCTGGCCAAGGGCGTGTCCGACGCGACGCTGGTCACGGGCAAGGGGAAGCTCGTGAGCGACCGCATGGTGTACGTCGCCCACAAGAGCGACGACGACGCGGCGGCGGCGGTGGCGGGCACGATCGCCGGTTATCCGCCGCACATCTCGATGCTGCTCAAGCAGGTGGCCATCACCAGCGCGCCGTTCAGCGCGACCGAGATCGACGCGATCAACTCGAGCGAGGAGTTCGGCAACCCGCCGAAGGGCAACGGGATCAACTGGCTGGTCGATCCCGTGCTCATCCCCGGCGGAGGGGTCTACCTCGGCGAGGGGTACACCGGCAATCCGGGCGGCATGAAGTTCATCGACGTGCGGCGGACGGTCGACGACATCTCCTTCAGGCTCAAGGCCCGCCTGATCAGGGCCATCGGCACTCTGCGCATCAGCCGTACCGGGCTGCGAGCGCTCGTGGCGCAGATGGAGGCCGTCCTGGACCCGGCGGTGCGCGACGAGGTCATCGACGGCTACGCGATCGACATCCCGGTGCTCGCCCTGCTGGACGCCGACCCGGCGGCGCTCACCGACGCCCAGCTCCAGGCCATCCAGAACGCCCAGGCCGACAGGGTCACGCAGATCCTCGTGTCGATCGACTACGCCGGGGCGATCCACCGCATCGCACTGACCCTCAATTTCGTCTAGGAGCGGCCATGCCCGACTGGAACACGCGTCTGGAGATCCGCCTCGGCAATACCGTCGTCGCGCCGATCTCCCAGTTCACGCCCACTTTCAACGTGCCGCACCTGGTCATCCACTCGATCGAGGCGGACAACCTGGGCTACGTGCGCCAGCCTCAGACTTTCACGTTCACGATGACGGTGCAGGCCATCGGCACAGTGGTGGCGGACCTCACCGAACTCGCGGTGAAAGGCCAGGAGTTCGAGATCACGGTCGCCGAGAAGAAGGGCACCGACTGGTCGTTCAAGTCGCTCAAGTTCAGCCGGTGCGTCATCACGTCGGTGAATCCCAGCAACGTCGTCATCGACGGCGCGCCGAGCGCGAGCTTCACCTGCATGTCACTGAGCCCGGGGGTCGAGTCATGACCTGGCCGGGCGAGGCCGCCGACGGCGCCGACGAGGGCGAGGGCCTGTTCGTCATGCCGGCTTTCGAGGTCGGTGGCAGGGTCGAACGCACCGGGATCGCCCTGGTGCACGAAGGCGAGTACGTGGTGCCCGCGCCGGGCAGCGAGGCGGTGTTCTCGCAGATGGGCGGGGCTACCCGGGTGGTCTGGAACTTCCCGGTGGAGGTCGAGGTGGTCGGAGCGCTCTCGGACGAGCAGGTCGGCGCCGTGGCGAGGCACGTGTTCGACGAGCTCGACGTGGCGCTCCGGCGGCAGGGCAGAGCGTGACCGGCACGCCGGGCGCCGAGGTGCGGGTGCCGATCCGGATCCGGCTGGTCGGGACGCCCACCGCCGAGGATCTGACGCGCCTGGAGAACGCCGTGGCGCGGCTGGTCGCCCGCCGTGCGGAGCAGGCGGCGCGGGCGCTGGCCGGCGCTCGCCCCGCCGGGGTCACCGGTGACGACTCCGGCACGTCGCCCGCGACGGCCGGCGCCTCCCGCGTACCGGTGGCCCCGTATGAGCCGCCGGCCTCCGGCGGAGAGCCCACGGGCGGCGGCTACCGCATCATGTCCTATCAGGGCCCGGCGCGGCCGGTGCGGGTCCCGCTGACGCAGCGGAACGCCGCCCGTCCGGCGCCGCAGGCCGTCACCGGCCCCGCCGCGCAGCAGGCCGCGCTGCGCCGCATCACCGAGCTGCTCGGCACCGGGATCACTGACTGGGCGGTGACCGACGCCGAGGCCAGGGAGGTGCTGCGGATCCTCCTCCGCCTCGCGCCGGTGGACCTGATGCGCGTCGTGCAGGCCATGCGGCTCAGCGGCCGCTGGGCCACGCTGGGCCGGGAGGTCCCGTCCGACGCCGATGACCACCTCGTCGATCTCCAGCGGCGGATGGACCCGCACGCCGGCTATCTGATGCCGGGCGACACCGTCCGGGTCGAGGTGTGGCTCGGGCCCCACCTGCAGAAGGACGTCTCGCGTGACTACGTGCTCGGGCCGGGCGGTCTCGCCCTGCCCATGCTCGACCGCGTGATCGAGGCCACCGGCCTGCTGCCCGCGGATCTGCCCGACCGGGTCGTCAGGGCCTACACGGAGGCGCTCATCTACGTCGATCCCCTGGTCAAGGTGGCGGTCGTCGAGCGCGGGTCACTGTACGCCCCTCGGCACGGGCCCACGCGCGGGTTGCTCTGGTACACGTCGAGCAGAGTGGAACGGCCGCGCTCCGAACAATTGGACAAGCTGCGCGAACTGCTCGCCTACGTCTCCGGGGTGCGCCCCGACGACGAGTTCACCGCCCAGGCGCTCGGCCGCTACCACACCTGGATCGAGAAGCACCACCGCACTCCTGAGTTCCTGCGCCAGACCGGGCCGGCGCTGTGGAGCGCGTCCCTGCGTGAGGCGTCCCGGCCGGCACCCGTATCGGCCAGGACCCGGTTCCTGGAGCTGGCGAGCGCCATGCAACGGACGGCGGACGTCGTCCCGCAGGCCGAGAAGCTCCGGCTGGGCGCGTCGCTGGCCGACTACCTCGCCTGGCTCGACCGGCAGGCCGACGACGCGCTCGTCAGGTACGACCCGGCGAAGGTGTGGTCCCGCTTCTACGTGGGCCGGGTCGAGGCGGAGGTGAGGGCCGAGGTGGCCGAGAAGCTCCGCCGCGACCGGGAGGTCACCGCGGAGGCCGCCTCGAAGACCCACTGGGAGGCCGCCGGCCGCAAGCTCGACGAGGCGCTGGACTTCCTGAAGACGCGGGTGTGGCGGGTGCGGGAGCCCTACACGATCGAGGACCGCGAGAGCGGCGTCGGCTACCTGGTGTGGGAATCGGCGCAGGAGAGTGCCGTCCGCGACCTCATCGGGAGGGGGTTCCTGCGGGACGTCATCGCCTCCATGCACCACGAGGACTTCACCAGGACCAGCGTCGCCGCCGACTTCCAGGCCTGGCTCGCCGCCCACCCGGCCGAGTACGAGGCGTACCTGCTCGCCCAGGCATATCCGGACACCGAGAAGTACGAGATCCGGATCGACATCCCGGCGTGGCAGACCGCGATCGAGGTCGGGATCGGCTTCATCCCCGTCGTCGGGTCCATCGTCGCCGCGGGGGAGGCCGCGTTCGGGTACGACCTGTTCGGAAACAAGCTGAGCACGGTGGATCGCGCCGTTCTGGCCGCCTCCGTACTGCTGCCCGCCGCGGCCAAGGTGTACAAGGCGGGGCGGGCCTCCGTCACGGTCGCCACGCTGGCCCGCGACTACCGGCTCTCGGCACGCGAGGCCGACGTCGCCTACCGGGCGCTCACCCAGGTGAGGCCCGGGACGGCGGGCGCGCGGGTGCTGGAGTCGGCGGTCGCCGATGTCAGAGCGGGCAGTACGGTACGCGACGCCAAACGCCTGAACGAGCTGGACGTCCTGTTCAAGGACATGGGCTGGACCGATCGGGCGACGGCGAGAGAACTGCGCGCCGGCGCCGCGGAGAGCGCGATGCAAGGGCACGCGGGACGGCCCGGGCAGGAGGTCGCCGACCTCTTCGCCACCGGGGACGAAGTGGCCGAACTGACCGGGGCCATCGAGGGTCGGGCCAGCCGGCCGGGCGTCACGGGGGGACAGACTCCGCGTATCGACGACATCCGTGTGCCCGGCAGAAAACGCGTGCGCGTCGATCTCGAGCACATCGCGCGCGCCGCGGGCGAGACGTCGCGGGCGGCGCTCGCGCGCGTGCGACGGGTCATCGGCCGCCGCCTCGACCAGACGCCCCTGGGGCCGATATGGGAGCGGGCCCGGGCGAAGGTGGTCGGCGACCGCTCCCTGGCGCATGCCGGCAGGCAGGAGATGTTCGACCTCTACAACAGGGTGCGCGACGAGTTCTGGACGCTGGCACGCGCCGACCCCGGCGCGGCGCGCTTCCTCGACGAGGCCGGTTTCGCGTTCCCGCTCCAGGGCAAGGCGCCGCTGCTCAAGGTGGCCGACCCGCCCCCCGGCCTCGTGGACCTGCCGAAGGCCGCCGACATCCCCATCCAGGAGCGGCGCGTCAGCCTGGACCACAACCTGGAGAAGGCGCTGGCGGAGAACTACCGTCGCGCCGTCGACGCCGACAATCTCACGTTCCAGTTCCACAACCCCAACAGCAACCGGGAGACCGTCCAGGTGAAGTTCGGGCTGCGGCCCACCCCGGGGGTCACCGAATGAGCACCCATCCGGCCGAACCGGCCATGACCGTGTCCGAACCGGTGATCGTCAGCTGGACGGGCGAGGGCGACGAGCGGACGCGAAGGAGCGTCCAGGCGGCCGTCGCCGCGGGGGTGCGCCGCGCGCTGGGGACACGCGGCGCGGACCGCCCGGCCCCGCCCGCCGCCGGCGGACGGGGGACGGGCGGAGAGCCGTGGGGCGCCGACGCCGACGGAGCATGGTGGGTCATGCCCGGCTACAACGGCGGAGGAGCCCCGGTCGCGATCCCGATCCGGCAGGCCGCGGACGGCGGTGAGCGGCTGCCGCTCGGCGACGTGCTCGTCCGGTCCGCCTTCCCCGCCATGGCGATCATCAAGCTGTCCTTGGACGTATGGATCTGGACCGGCGACGACCCCTACGTGACCTCGCCGTCCCTCGCCCGAGCCCTGCAGTGGGGCCGGGCACTCTACGGGGCGCACGGCTTCACCGTCATGGAACGCCGCGGCCGGCACCCCGCCGACCGGTTCGTCATGGTGCCGCTGGCGGAGCACCTGCTGATCAGCCGATTCGGCAGCACCGTTCCCGTCATGGCGGGTGACGACGCCGAGGCGGTGCCCGGCCTGCAGGCCACCGAGCGCGGCAGGACGCTGCCGCTCAACGACTTCCGCGTCGTCATGACCGTCACCGGCGACGGCCGCTTCGTGTGCGAACTCAGCCGCGGCGCTTCCTGGCGGCCCTCGGCCATCAGCCGTGAACTCGCACGCACACCGGCGGGCGAGCGTGTCGATCCGGCCGTCGCCGCCCACGTCGCCGCGGCCCGGTTGACGGCCGAGGGCACCGGCACCGAGCCCGGCACGACCGACGACGAGGTCATGCTGGAGCGCATCGTCACCATGGACCGGGAAATCTTCGCCGTCATGCCGTGGGAACGGCGCGCGGCGTTCCTCGCCGCCCTGTCCGGGCTGCTGTGGCCGAGCGCCCGGCAGAAGAGGACCATGGTCGAGCTGATCGCTTCGGCCGGCAGCCGCACCGAACTCGAGGCGATGGCAGCCATCCTGCGCGAGAAGGAAGCCTACGGGCGGCTGTTCGCCACGCTCGACGGCTCGGTCATCGACCTGCTGCTCATCCTCGGACGCGCCCGCCCGCCGGGCCCGATGAGCCCGCGGTTCGTGGTGGCCCTCTTCCGCGAGCTGGGCCTCCTGCCGGAGATCGGGGCGGACCCGGGGGCTCCCGACCCGATCCGCCGCCTGCGCAACGCCGCCAACGGTCTGAGCCTGTGGGTGCGCTCGACGATCGAAGGCGTCGTGGACCTGTTCACGCACTCCCCGGCGGAGCTCATCGAGGGCATCGGCCACCTCATCGAGTTCGCGCTCGTCGTCGACCGGGCCACGAGCATCCCACCCGACCCGAAGGCGCTGGAGATGCTCCGGCTGCTCGCCGAGCAGGCCGACGGCGCCATCCGCACCGCGATGGCCGGGCTGGAGTACGCAGAGGAGCTGGGCACGCCGTACGGGCGCCGGGGCGGCGGCGCCCGCATCACCGGTGACCTCGCCAACACGCTGGCCACCGCGCTCGCGATCGAGATCCTGAGCTGGTTCGTCGGCATCGGCGAGATCAAGGAGGCGCTCGGCGGCGTCCGGCTGACCGAACGGCTGGCGGCGCTGCTCAAGGTGCTGTCGTCACTGCGCCGCCTCGGCAACACCGCCGAGGCGGCGGGCCAGTTGTCCAAGCTGGAGCGGTTCGTGTCCGCGCTGACCAAGCTCGCCATGCTCAAGGACGAGGTCGCCGCCGCGCGGGCCCTGCGACTGCTCCCCCAGGGGCACCTCGCCGAGATCGTCCGCCTCGCTGAGCTCGTCGACGTCCCGGCCGGCGCGAGGAGCAAAGTGCTGCGGGACCTCGCCAAGGCCAGGAACGTCATGCCCGACGTGCAGCGGCTGGCGGACGCGCTGTCCCTGGCGCGCCGGTTCGAACGCCGGGCCGAGGCCGTCGGCGGCGTCACCGAGGACATGGTCGCGGCCCTGCGACGGCTGATCGACACCGGCTGGGAACGTCGATCGCTGGCGAACCTGGTGGACGCCGTCCCCGCGCAGCGCCTGGGAGCGTGGTCGCGCGCGCTGGGCGCGCTGCGGCCCGCCCAGGTCGAGCGCCTGGGAGCGGAGTCGCTGCAGGCGCTCGCGTACTGGCCGCGATCGCTGACGTTCGTCGCCGAGACCGGCGGCGACGTCTACCTCACGATGCTGCGCCGCCACGGCGGTGACATGCGGGCGGTCGACGGCCTGCTGCACGGCCTGGATCTGCGCAGAGCCGAGATCGCGGACCCCGCGCGCTTCCAGCGGCTGCTGGACCGGCTGGCCGGCGGGGAGACGGCCGCCTTCGAGGAGCTGTCGGGCCGGATCTCCCAGGCGGCGGGGAGCGCTCTCGAACGGCTCCGCGCCGGTGGCCGGAGGAGTCTGCTGGCCGAACTCGAGGAGTTCGAGGAGGCCGCCGCCCGGTTGCGGAAGCAGGGCCGCGCGGCCGAGGCCGCCGAGCGGATCGCCCAGCGCGACCGGCTCGCCGCCCAGCTGGGGCAGCTGCAGGACCGGGAGCTCTCAGGGCTGGAGCACCTGGCCCGGATGAGCGATGAGACCGGCGGCTTCGCCTGGGACAGCGCGCTCGACCTCGCCGCCGCGGACCGGGCCGACCTGCTGGTGCTGGTGGACGACATCGCCGGCAGGCTGCCGGCCCGCGACCTCATGGGCATGGAGGACGTGCTGCACAGCATGCTCGAACGCAACGTCGGCAAGGCCGGCCGGATGGAGCACGCCGTCCAGGGCGGCTGGGGCGAGCTCTACGCGGCCCGCACGCTCGTCCATGACCTCGGCGCGACCTCCCTGGAGTTCCAGGCGCCGCGCGCCGACCGCGTCGTCGACATCCTCGCCGAGATACCAGGCCGGGGCCGCGTCAGCGTCGAGGTCAAGACCAACCTGTCAGGGGCGGCGACCTTCGCCGAGACGCAGATCGTCAAGGATCTGACCGCCCACGCGGCGACCCGCTACACCGACCTCATCTACCTGTATCACCCGAACGTCGCCGCGGAGCTGCCCGACCTCGGGCAGCGCATGCTCCGGCTCTTCGACGCGCCGGAGCTGACCCGCGCCCTCACGGTGGCCGGGCACGACCCGGCCGCGGCCAAGGCCGCGTTCCGGACCTGGCTCGGCGCCGACAACCTGCGCGCCTACCGGCTGTGAACCGCCGACGACCACCCACGACGTCCCGCCGAAGGAGGGGAGATGGCCGACCGGAACACCCCGGTGCTCATCGGCACCGTGCCGCTGCTGTACGTCCAGAGCCTCAGCATCACCGAGGGATACCAGATAGAGCGGATCGCGGGCAGCCGCTTCTCGCAGGCGATCGCGCCCACGACGAAGACCATCGCGATCGAGGCCACACTGCCGGGCCCCGACCGGCTGCTCGTCAAGAAACAGCTCGAAGCGCTGGCCCTGGTCTCGCGGGTGATGGTGGCCGCCACCGCGCCGATGCTCGCCGTCACCGGCATCCCGGTGGTGTCCGGCCTGACCGTGAGCCTCGACATGCAGATCACCGATCTGCGGTTCACCCAGTCGGTCAACAGGCGGGAGGCGCTCGACGTCAGCCTGACCCTCCGGCACGTCCCCCGGTCGAGCGTCACCGCGATCCTCGGCGAGGCCGCCGATCTCGCGCTCGCGGCGGGCACGGCCCTGTCCGGCCCGGCGCCGCCGGCCGCCCCCATGCCCCGCGTCGCGACCACCCCCCTGGCCGGGTGAAGGCCATGAGCGTCGACCTGTCCAGGTACATGAGACTGCCCGTCAACGCCGACGAGGGCTTCCCGCAGGCCTTCCGGCTCGCGCTCGGCCCGGCCACGTACACGGTCGCGCTCACGGTGACGGTGGTCGAGGAGACGCTGCTGGCCGGCGGCCGGAAGCTGACGCTGCCCATGCCGGGCGCGTTCATGGTGGCGACCGTGACCCGCGAGTCACCCGGACCGGAGCGGATCGTGCTGCGCCGCAAACTGGTGCCCGGGCTGGAGTACGAGGGTGCCGAACTGGCCCTCGTCGTGCTGTCGATGGTCGTCGACCCGCGCAACCTGGGATCGGCCGGGACGTTCGGGTCAGAGGTGCTGGCGGGGGTGGCGACGCGATGGGCTTCGTGATCTGGTTCCAGTTGCAGGTCGACAAGGCCGGACCCGGAGGGTTGCTGCCGCTGCGCGTGTCCAACGACGTGTTCGGCGGCGAGTACGTCCTCGACGCCGACATCCGGCTCGACCTCCTGAGCGGCGCCGTGGCCAGCACGTTCAGCGCGACCCTGACCAACCTGCCGGCCGACGTCGTCGAGACCCTGAAATCGCGGCACGCCGACGGGCTCGCGGGCGGGGAACCGCTGTCGATCTCGCTCCACCTCGGCTACTTCGACGACCCGGACGGGCGTTCCGACCCGGTCCTGCGCGGTGTCGTCACGTCGATCCGCACCCGCGTGAGCAGCTCCGGCGAACTGCAGACCGAGCTGCGCGGCATGGAACTCGCCGGGTTCCAGCTGCTGCGTACGGCGGTGCGCGAGGGCGAGCCGGGCGGCCGGTCGCTCGCCGCGTGCGTGGAGGCGGTGGCGAAGGCCGCGAGCACGGACGGAACCACCATCGTCGCCTCGGCAGCCGGGCTGCCGGAGGCGAAGAACTTCAGCCTGCGCGCGGGAGACGGGCTGCAGGCGCTGCGGGACATCTCCGAGTTCGCCCGGGCACCGCTCGTCATCGGCGACAGGACGATCCGCATCGGCGCTGTCGTGGGCACCGGCGCGCCGCTGCGCTTCACGGCGGCCGACGACATCGTGGCGTTGGACCACGTCCAGGAGGACCCGGAGGACCTCGTTCCGCATCCGCCGCCCACCGGCGACGGCGGCGGACCCGCGGCCGCCGCCGCGGCGCTCGCCGGCGTAAGCCTGCCGAAAATTCCGGTGAAAGCGCGCACCAGCGTGGAGCTGACCGTGCTCGGCGACCCCGCCGTCCGCCCGGGACGCCCCGCCGTCCTCGTGCCCGACGACCCGCGTGACGCGCTGCCCGGCCCTCTGCGTGTGGAGCGGGTCCGCCACCTGTTCGACAGCCGCCGAGGGTACACCTGCGAGGTGATGCTCGTCGCGGCCGAGCCGGGCCGCAAGGCGGTACGCACGACCGGCGCCGAGGGAGTCGCCCAGCGCATGCGCGATATCGCCGAGTCCGTCCGCGGCGAACGCCCCGCGATCGACGTGGGGGAGGTGGCCCGGTACAAGGACGGCCGGCACCTGGCGAACCTCCACTACGGGCAGACGCCGGACGCGGAGGTCGTCGCGCCCAGCATCGAGGCGGAGGTCGATCGCACCCCGCAGTTGCACGACCGCCCGATGGCCTCGCCCTTCGCCTTCCACCGTTGCGGCCTGATGGTGCCCGTGCTGCCCGGCATGCGGGCCGTACTCGCACACAACAGGGGACTGGCCAACGACGCCGTCGTCACGGGTTTCCTCTGGCCGGAGAAGCCCGCGTACTCGCCGCCGAAGAACAAGGCGGGGGACTGGTGGCTCTGCCTGCCCACCGGACTCGACGGCAAGGGCCTGCCGGCGGGCAAGGGGGTCAACGACCTCACCGACGCCGCCGGCAGGCGCGTACTGCAGGCGAAGGGCCTGCGCGTCACCGTCGGGGAGAAGCTCCTTCCCGACGTCGGCGAGCGTCCGGACGTCCCCGCCGACCTCGACGGCAAGCTCGTCGTCGAGCATGAGAGCGGGACGACGGTCACCGTCGCCGCCGACGGAGCGGTCACCGTGGACGCCGGGAGCCGGACCGTCACGCTGAAGAGCGGATCGGCGTCCATCACCCTCGCCGACGGAAAGATCACCTTGCGCGGCTCCTCCGTGGAGGTGGCCTGATGCCGAACGTCCTGAACGCCGACGCCTCGATCGGCTGCGGTCACGGAGGAACAGTCCAGCTCGGCGCCGGGGCAGCCACGCTCACCGCGGGCGGGGCCAAGGTTCTCGTGGCGGGAGACCTCGACGGGCGGCCGATCAGCGGCTGCGGCACCAAGCCGGCACCGGGCGGGATCGTGCCGTGCACGGCGGTGGTCTCGGTGACCGGCGGCATGGCCGCGACGCTCTCCGACGGCGGCCGGGCGGCGCTGCTCGACACCGTGACCGGCCTGACCAACGGTAACCCGCCGGGCACGCTCGTCGTGCTGTCGCCCGGCCAGACGATCTTGCGTGCCCGTTGAACCCCACCGAGCGTCCCGAGGAGGACCACATGCCGAGCACGACAGGCCTCGGTCACAGCCTGGAACTGCGCGACGGCGACCTCGCACTCGACGACGGGCGCCTGGCCCAGGTCTCCGGGCTGCCCAACCTGGCGCAGGCGCTGACCCTGCGGGTTCTGACACCGCTGGGCAGCGACCGGTTCGCCACCACCTACGGTCTCGACGTCGCCGCCGTGTTCGCCCAGGCCACCAGCGCCCGGACGGCCCAGGACCTGTTGCGGCTCAGTCTCGTGCGCACGGTCGGCGGCGATCCGCGCGTCCGCGAGATCCGCGACGTGGCCGTACTCGATCCGGCGCCCGGCGACAGGAGCCGGCTCTGGCGGGTCGAGGTCACCGTCCTGACGGTGGACGGCGCACAGCACACGCTCCCGTTCCAGGTGGCGATCTGACATGGCCGCGTTCGGGGTGACCTCGCAAGGGTTCGTCCGCAAGGAGTTCGCCACCCTGCTCGCCGAGGCGGTGGCGCGGGCGCGGTCCGCCTTCGGCGACGACGTCGACCTGTCACCCACCAGCCCGCTCCTGAAGATCCTCCAGGTGACCGCCGCCGAGGACGCCCGGCTGTGGCGGCGTCTGGAGGACCTCTACTACTCCAGGTTCCTGTCCTCCGCGATCGGCGACGACCTGGACCGGCTCGGCGAGGAACTCGGGTTCGACCGGCCGCACCTGACGGCCGCCGGCGAGGTGACCATCACCGTCGAGAACCCGCAGCCGGGGCGCGTCTACGTGCTTCCGGAAGGGACCGTCCTCGTCGCCCCGGCCCCGGTGGTCGCCTTCCACACCACCGCGACCGTACGGCTCAGCGCCGGCGCGGACACCGCGACCGTCGCCGCGCGGGCCTTCGCCGCCGGGCCGGGCGGCGACGTCGCCGCCGGCGCCGTGACGGAGGTCGACCCGGACTTCCAGCGGCACTACCTCGGGGTCGCTCCGCCGACCGGCTTCCGGGTGACCAACCAGCGCCCGTTCACCGGCGGCGCGGACCACGAGGGCGACGAGGCCTACCGGGGCCGGCTGCTCGGCCGCTCGCGGACCATGTGGACGCCGGCGGCGGTGCGCGAGGCGGTGCTCGCCGTCCCCGGAGTGGTCGACGTCCTGCTGTCCGACCCGCTCGGCGGTGTGGACGTGTCGCAGAGCTACTTCGGCGCGTTCCCCTTCGACCAGCGTCTCTTCAGCGACGAGCGCCGGCTCGGCGAGCCGTACTTCTTCAGCGTCGTCGTCGCCCACGAGTTCGCCCGCCCCTGGCGGACCGAGCCGCCGGGCACGGTGACCGGCCTGTTCGAACAGGTCACCGCAGCCATCGACAGGGTGCGGCCGGTCGGCATCCACCCCCAGGTCGTCGAGGCCGACCACATCGAGGTCGGGCTGCGGGCCCGGCTCGTCACCCAGCCGGGCTACGACAGCCAGGCCCTCGTGGGGGCGCTGACCGAGCGGCTCGCCGCGGACGTCGGCGGCCTGGCGCTGGGCGGTGACGTCCTGTTCAGCCAGGTCATGCGCGCCCTCGTCGAGCAGCCGGGCGTCAGCGATGTGCAGGACCTGCGGTTGCGGCGCTGCCCTCCTGCGTTCGGCCGGATCACGCTGGGGCAGGTCGCGTTCGCCGCGGACGTCGTGGAGGCCGGTCCGGGCGAGAGCCTCACCATGGGCCCCACGGAGATCGCCGTCTTCACCGTCGACTCCACGCTGCTCGATCTGGAGGTCACTCCGCGATGACGGCCTCCCTCCGGCGGATGACCGCCGGCCTCACGGTTCCCTTCAGCCGCGGCGCCGACACCGTGGACCTCGCCCTGGTGCCGTCCGCCGGACCGGGCGAGGCGGACATCGTCCTGTACGACTTCGCCGAGCACAGAGCACGGTTCGGCGTCGAGCCCGAGCCGAGATTCGTCCTGACGGCGGTGACGGACGTGCCCGGCGCGGCCACGCTCATCATCGGCTACGAGGTGCCCCAGCCCACCGGCGGCGTGCGGACCGGCACCGCCACCGTGTCCGTGCCGGCCGGAACGGTGGCCGGCACCTCGTTCGGCGTGGTGCTGCGCCCCGGCGACGAGGGGCAGGCCGTGCTGCGCTCCCTGCGCGCCCAGCCGCCGCCCTCCGCCGGTCACGTGGCGGAGCAGTGGCGTGTCACCGCGCTGCTCGGCAACCTCGCGACGTTGTTGTGGGTGGCCGGTGCCGAACGCGACGTCCTCGACCGGCACGTGGCCGGTGTCAGGGCCCTGGCCCGGGTGGGCGAACGGGTGACCGGCGCCACACTCGATCGCATCGGATACGACCTCGGCGTTCCGCGGTTCCCGCCGCAACCGTACGGACAGGAGGACGGCACCGTCGCGCTGTACCACCTCGACGACGCGCGCGGTGCCTCGGTACGCGACGCCTGGCCCCTCTATCTGGGCGGGGGCGCCGGGCATCCGGGCGCCGCCACGGCAGGCGTGCAGGCCGAGTCGCCCGGCCGTTTCGGCACCGCGATGCGGTTCGCGGTCCTGGACGCCGAGATCGCCGTCCCGCACGCCGCCGCGCTGTCCACCGGCGCCACCGCGAGCCTCACGGCGGAGTGTTTCGTCAAGCCCGACACCATGACGGGTGACGGCGCGGTGCTGTCCAAGCACGCCGACCCGGCGGACGCCGCACTGCCGGGCTGGGCTCTGAGCGTCGGCGCGTTCGGCCGCGGCATCCCGCGCAACGTGCGCCTGCGCATCGGGGACGGCACGGCGTCACGCGACCTGTTCGCCGACCGCCCGCTCCCCACCGCCCGCTTCACTCATCTCGCCGCCGTGGTGGACCGCGCCGCCGGGCAGGCACGCCTCGTGGTCGACGGTGAGGTCGTGGCCGCCGCTCCGCTCACCGCCACCGGCGGCCTGCCCGCGCTCTCCGGCGCCCTCGCCAACACCGAACCCGTACGCATCGGCAGGAAGGGCGTCAACGCGACGAGCACGTTCGCGGGGACGATCGACGAGGTGCGGCTGTCGTCGGCGGCCCGCGCCGCGTTCCACCCGGTGCTGGGCGAGGCCGACGAGGGGTACCGGCTCCGCCTGCGCATCTTCCGCCGCTGGGTGCTGCCGACGCGGAGCGGGGTGCAGGCGGCGCTCAACGACGTCGTCGGCACGCTCGCCGGGGTGGCGGACCCGTTCGTGGTGACCGACGCGGACGCGACCCTCGTTCAGGCCACCCATGCCCTGACCGTGCTTCCGGTCGCGGTCCCGGCGGGCGGCACGCTGGACGACACCGGACGGCGCGGGCTCGGCGAAGCGGACGTCCTGGAGCCGCCCGCGCGGGACAAGGCGTTCGCGGCGGAACTGCTCGTGGACGGCAGCGACCCACGGGTGGAGTTCGCCCAGCCTCCGGCGGCGGGCGATCCACGGCTCATGCGGACCGGCACCCGAGTGGCCCTGCGCACTTTGCTCGGCGCGCTGGCGGCGAGCGGCGTCGCCGGCCGGTTGCGGGTCCTGGCCGGCTTCGATCCCGCGGCCGAGGACCTGCGGGCCGTCGGCCGCGCCCTGGTGCTGGCCCATCCTGCACTGCCGCCGGATCGGCTGGCCGCGCAGGCCGCGCGGGCCGGCTTCGCCTTCGTCGCGCACCGGCCGGGCGCCGGACTCGCGAGCGGGGACGTGTACGCGGCCGTGCGCTCGACGGCGTCCGTGGAGATCGTGGCCGGTCCCGGCGGTGACGCCACTCCGGAGAACGGCTTCGACCTGCTGATCCACCAGGCCATCGGGCTGCGGCTGGAACCGGCGCCACCCCTGGGGGCCTCCGTCCGGTGGTCGGTGATGCCGTGCGGGGAGGGACGGGCGCGCATCACAGGACAGAGCGACCTCCGGGACGTCGTGCTGAGCGCCGAGCGGCCCGGACACCTGCTCGCCCAGGTACAGGTCCGCCACCGCGGCGGGGCCTTCTCGGCGTCCCGCCTGCTGCGGATCGGCCTGGCCGAGCTGGCGGCGGGCGACTCGGTCGCGGCGTCCGGCCGGCTCGGCCCGAGTCCTCCCGGCCCGCTGCGCGACGACGAACGCGTCCATCCCGTCTACCTGGTGGACGCGCCGGTCGCGTTCGGCCGCCCTCCGGGAAGCCAGCCGCGGACCCGCCGCGTGCATCCGGCGCTGGCCGCCCGGCTGGCGGCGCTGGCCACGCTTCTGCCCTCCGGGCACCCTGAGCTGCGGTCCGCCTGGGATCCCGCCGACGACGGACCGGCGGGCGCCGGCCGCGCGGTGACCCTGAGACGAGGGACGTCCACGGCGTCGCTCGCCAGGCTGGGAGCTCTGGCGCACGCGGCAGGGTTCGGCTACGTCGCCAACGACGGGTCGGAACTCACGCTGGCGCAGGAGGCCGGCCCGGCCGCTCCGATCGAGGGCCCGGTGACGGTCGACGCGGGCGCGTCCGTCACCTTGCGGGTCGCCCGGGCGGAGCCGTGCGCGCTCGCGGCCGCGGCCGGTCAGGTGTGGACGGTGAACGGCGGCACGGGCAGCGTGTCGGCGGTCGATCCGGAGACTGGCACGGTGAGGGCCTGTGTCAAAGCCGGGCTGGGCCCGCGGGCGATCGCCGCGGCGCCGGACGGTGCCCGGCTCCTGGTCGCGGGCGCCGGGGACACCACGCTCACCGTCGTCAGCACCGCGGACCACCGGGTGGCCGGGCAGATCGTCCTCCCCGCCGCGCCCACCGACGTGACGTACCATCCGGGCGGCGCCCGCGCCTATGCCGCCCTGCGATCTGGGGACGTCGCCGAGGTGGACCCCGTCACCCGGACCGTGACCCGGGTCCTCAGCCTCGGCTCACCCGTGGTGGCGGTGCGTTGCGAGCCCGGCGGCGCCCGGCTGTGGGCCGCGACGCAGGATGGCCGGTTGCGGGCGGTGTCCCTCCCCACGTTCACGGCCGCGCAGATCGTGACCCTGCCGGGGGCGCCGCACGGCCTCGCGGTGGGGGCGGCACGCGCCTACGTCACGGTGCCCGGGGCGTCGTCCCTGCTGGTCGTCGATCTCGCCGCCGCCTCCGTGCAGGCGACCTTCACGGACGTGGGCGCCGAGCCGGCGGCTCTCGCGCTCGCCCCGTCCGCCGACGTCCTCTACGTCGTCGATCTCGCCGGCGGACGCGTGCACCTGCGCCGACCGGACGGGACGGCGCACGCGCCGCCCGGCCTTCCCGCGTCCGTGCCCCTGCCCGGCGCCACCGCCGTGACGGCGGACGCCGGCCGCTGCTACGTCGCCTCGACCGGGGACGTGCCCGATACGGTCGCCGTGCTCGACGCCGCGGACGGCACGCTGCTCACCTGCTGGCCGCTCGGCACCGGGCTCGGCGAACGCCTCGTGTGGTCGGTGCGCTTGACGGGCGGAGCGGACGCGCGGCTGTCCAGCACGACCCGGCCGTGGGCCTCGGTGCTCGCCCAGGGGGCGGGAACCGTACAGGTACGGGCCGTCCAGCAGTGGAACGACGCGACGCCCGCGTACACGATGCGCGTGGAACTGGCCGAGAGCTTGCGTGAGGTGGAGCGCGAGGGCGGCCGCGTCGTCATCCGCAAGGACCAGTACGACCTGGTGATGAACGTGCTCAGCCATCTGTGCCCGATAGGGGTCGAGGTCGACACGCGTGTCATCCGGGCACACGTGCTGGAGCTCCAGGCCGCGCTGATCGACGCCTTCCCGCCGTACACCTATCCGGACTTCCGCGCTCACGGCCCGAGGCCACCCGGCTGGACGTTCGGGCTGGACCCATGACCGGCGGCATTCCCCAAGGAGGACAACCACGATGGCCGTGACCTACACGCCCGAGTTCCGGCACAAGGACTGGGTGGACAACGTCGACCGGGTCCGGGCGGCGGGCGACAACGGGTTCAACGTCCGCTTCCACGCGCTGGAGGCCGAGTTCGCCCGGATCGCCGACATCATGGACAAGGTGAGCGACGCGCTCGACGCGTTGTCCCAGACGCCCGTCCCCAAACCGGTGAAGTTCACCCTGACGCCGACGCTGATCACGCTGACCGACCCGTGGAACCACGTCTTCGGAGGCGCCGACAAGCCGTCGGGCGCCACCGACGCCAGCGGCATGATGTCCGTCACGCTGCCGCACGGGGCGACGATCCGTGAGCTGCGCGCCTGCGGGCGCAAGGACTCCGGGAACCTGTCGGTCAACCTGCGCCGGCAGAGCCTGGCCGCCGGGTCCACCACCGAGCTGCTCGTCGGCCTGACGTTGAGCAACGGCAACTTCGACTCCTCGGCCGTCGCCCCCGCGGGAGCGGCGTCGAAGGTGGACAACGATCAGTTCCGCTACTACCTCACCGCGGAGCTCGACGGCGCGGGCTCGACCGCGGTCGTCTCGCTGACCTGCTTCCAGATCACCTGTGTCCCGTCGTAACCGTCACCCACAGAAGGAGAGGCGTTCACCATGACCAGAGTGCCCGGAGACCTCTACATCAAGTACGACAGCGGCGACGACGGCAGCGACGTGATCCCCCAAGGAGCGGCGTTCTGGGCCTCACCTTCGATCTGGCTCACCGATACGGGCGGCAACAGCCTCCCTCACGCGATCACAGGCGTGGACAACTGGGTCCACGTCCAGGTGGACAGCATGAGCACCGACCCGCGCTCCGGCGTCAAGGTGCAGACGTGGGTGTGCGACTACACCCCCGGCTACATCGGGCCGGACTCGGCCCGGCCGAGTTCGGGCGGCGCGAACGGACGGACGGCCACCGTTGCGACGGCCGTGACGAAGAGCGCGCCCGGCACGGTCCACGTGACCTGGCGTCCGACCACTGCGGACCTCATCAACGGACCCAACGCCGACACCGGGCACCTGTGCGTCGGGGCGAACGTCTATGTCGAGACCCTGCCGACGCCCGAGGGAGCCAGGCTCAGCGGCGGCAAGCTCGACGTGATCAACAATCGGCACCACGGATGGAAGAACATCACCGTCATCCGCAACGCCGGCCGCCGCACGCCGTTCGCGTTCCGGCTGGCCAACCCGGGAGCGGAACCGGACGACTTCGTCGTACGGGCGTGGGAGCTCGACCGCGAGACGGCGATGGGCCGGGTGGAGCAGGAGCACCTGCTCATGACAGCCTTCGTCGACCTGGTCGACGGCGAGCCCGAACCCCCTCCGGTGCCCGCGGCATGCCAGCAGGAGCCGCGCGAGCGCACCTGGCTGGCCCAGGGCGGGCGGCTGGTGCTGCGCGGCCTGCCGGAAGCGACACCCCTGCGCCCGGCGGAACACCCGGCCCATGTCGAGCTCCGCACCGTGAACGGCCGGGACCAGTCGGTGGGCCTGACCATCAGGCCCGGAGAGCTCGTACCGGTGGTCTTCGTGATGGGCTGCGAGGGCGAGCCCGGCGAGGTGCACGCGTTCGACATCGTGCAGCAGACGCGGGACGACCTCGTCCTCGGCGGGGCACGGCTCATCGTCGTCGACGTGCCGGAGTGGCACTGCTGCTGACGCCTGTCGCCGGCAACCTGTGACTTCAAGGGAGCGGGCCCTGATGATGAGTCACATGGACGGGAACCGTGGGAGGCGCTGGGCGGCGTCTCCGGTGGCGCTGGTCGCGATCCCGGTGGCGATCGGGCTCGTGGGGAACCTGGCGACCAGCACCGTGGAGATAGAGGCGTGGTGGTGGGTCCCGCTCACCTGGACGGTGACCGCTCTGCTCGTCGGAGCGGCCGTGGTGAGCCAGATCGCGCAGTCCCGCCCCGCCGGACACGGCGCCCCCACGGCCACGTCCGCGTCGACTGTCGAGGAGAGCGACCCGATCGCCCTGGGGGTGCATCCGGCGATCGCGCTGGATCCGGCGGCAGGGAGGCCGGAGCTGTCCCGGAGGCTCCCCACGTACGTGCAGCGCGATCACGACCAGCTGCTCCGGCGTCTCCTGGACAACCCGGAGCATCCCACCCTCGTGATGCTGGTCGGCACTTCTTCGACCGGAAAGACACGCAGCGCGTACGAGGCCGTCCTGAACTGCCTGCCCGGCTGGACGATCCTCCATCCCCTGCACGCCACCGACCTGCTCACCACTCTGGAAGGAGGAGTCGAGCCGCGCACCGTGCTGTGGCTGAACGAGAGCCAGATCTACTTCGACGGCGACCAGGGTGAGGCCGTCGCGACAGAAACACGTCGTCTCCTCACCATGACCTCGGACGTCGTCGTCATCGGCTCGATGTGGCCCGAATACTGGTTCGCCTACACCAGGACGCCGCGGCCTGGCGTGCCCGATCCTCACCACCAGGTGCGGGCGCTGCTGGACAACGCGACGAAGATCTCCGTCCCGGACGCGTTCACCCCGACCGAACTGCGGAACGCTCACCAGGTAGCCGAGCGCGATTCCCGGTTGGCCACCGCCCTGACGGCGATGGACAACGGATACGGGGTCACCCAGACCCTGGCCGGAGGGCCCGATCTCATGAGCCGATGGGAGGACGCTCCGGACCCGTACAAGCGGGCGGTGGTCAACGCCGCGATCGACGCACGCCGGCTGGGACACCTCAGCCCGCTGTCCGCCGAACTGCTCCACAAGCTCAGCGCCGCGTCGCTGAACGGGCCGCAACGGGCCGCCGCTCCGCCAGGATGGTTCGAGGACTCCTTGGGGTACGCGTGCGAGCCCCTCAGAGGCGGCATCTCCCTCCTGACAGCGACATCACGGGCGGAGAACCGCGTCGAAGGCTACGTGCTCGCGGACTTCATCCACCAGCAGGGTCGCGCGGCGCGCCGCTGCTCGCCGGTCTCCGACGAGATGTGGCGAGCACTGGCCGTTCACAGCGGCGATGCGGACGACCTCGAGCGTTTGGGGGCGTCCGCGTCGAGCCGTGGACGCTACCTCCAGGCACTCGCATCGTGGCGGGCGTCCTTCGCCAGGGGCAGGCTGTCCACATGGTCGCCGCTGTGGCGACTGCTGGGACAGATGGGCAGGTCACGCGAGGCTGAGGACGTCCTCCGGCAGGCCGCCGATGCCGGGGACGTCCATGCGCAGCGCCTGCTGCTCGCCTTGCTGCGGCGGGCACGCCGCGGCGGGGAAATAGAGCAGGCGCTCCGTGGGATGGCCGCCAACGGCGACCCGCAGGCCGAACGCGAACTCGCGATCCTCCTGCACCACGGTGAACGCCGGCGAGAAGCCGAGCAACTGCTCCGGACGGCGTTCCAGAGAGGGGACCGGTCGGCTGCCAGGTTGCTGCTCATCCTCCTCCGGCGCGCCGGCCGGACGAACGAGGCGGAAGAGCTCAGACGGCTCCTCGACGACCAGGTGATGGCGACGCCCTCCCGTCGCCGGGCCCAGCTGTCGGGATGGCAACTGCTCGAACGCGACATGCGGGCGGCCACGGCGTTCCCCGAGGCGGTGAGCGCACTGTTGCGCCTGCTGCGCCAGAAGGATCCCAGGTTCGATGCCGAGCGACTGCGACGGCGGATGATGGCCGGCAGATTCGACGCGGGCAACGAACTGACCGGTCTCTTCAGCGACGAGCCGATGAGGGGCAAGGCCGTTCGAGCCCTGGACGACGTACGAGCCGCTCCGGAGAAGGATCCGGGACTTGGTCTGCTGCTGGCGAAGCTGCTGCTCAAGGGCGACCGCCAGGCCGAAGCCGAGCAGCTCCTGCGCCGCTTGGTCGATCTCGACTACCAAGCGCTCGCGGCTCTCGCCGACCTGCTGACGAACTCGGGCAGACAGGAGGAGTGTGTCGAGGTCCTCCAGGCCGGGGTCGGATCACATGGCGCCAGAGCCCGCTACCTGCTGGCGCAGGCGCTGCGCGACCTCGGCAGGCACGAGGAGTCCGACCGGCTGCTGCGGTCGGCGGCGGCGGAAGGAGTCGACGCGGCGATCCAGGAGCTCGTGCGGCGGCTGCTCAAGGACGGCCACGTGGCGGAAGCCGTGGACATCGTGAGAGCAGCCTCGCGGGCAGGCCGAGCCGACTCGGTGCGGCAGGCCGCCGTGCTGCTCTTCAACGCGGGGTGGACGGAGGTGGCATTGAGCCTGTTGCGCGAGGCCGTCGTGTGCTGCGGGAACGCCGAAGCCCTGCCGCTCATCGTGCTCCTGCTGACCCGAACGCAACGCGCCGAGGAGGCCGCGGCGGTCTCGCGCCGCGGTTTGACGTCCGACGGTGCGACCGTGCAGCTTCGCCCTTCCGGGCTTCGGAACCCATGACCCTTGTCCGCGCCCGCCGTCGTTCCTGGATGGATACGCGGCGGACCGTCCGGCCTTCGAGGGTGCCGGGGACGCCCGGTGGTATTGATGATTCATGGGGGATGAGACTGCGGGTCGACGGACCGGCGTTCGATGAGCCAGCTGTGGTGGATCGCGGGGCGTGGACTGCTCGGAGGCCTGCTCGTGATGGTCTTCGCGGTGGTCGGCGAGATGATGACGCCCAAGCGTTTCGCCGGCGTCTTCGCCGCCGCTCCGGCCGTGGCGATAGCGGGGATGACGGTGACGGTGCTGCACCAGGGGCATGGCCCGCTCGCGGAGTCCGCGCTCGGCATGATCGCCGGATCGGTGGCGCTGGTGGCGTACTGTGTGGCAGCCGTGCCGCTCGTGGGTCGCCTGGGCGCCTTCGCGGGTTCGCTGGCGGCGCTCGCCGTGTGGGGGGCCGTCGCGGGCGCGGGCTGGGCGCTGCTGACATGAGAGCCTGGAGCGGGATCCGGCTGCGGCCGTCGAAGCTGCGGGAGACGCCGGTGCGCGGGCTGGTGGTGCGCTTCGTCTTCGGCGCGTTCGTCTCGGTGGTCGCCGGGGTGGTCGGGCACGTCTGGGGGCCGGTGGCAGGGGGCGTGTTCCTGGCCTTTCCCGCCATCCTGGGCGCCACGCTGACCCTCATCGAGGAGGAGGAGCACCGGCGCGATCCGGCCGAGCAGGACGCGCGGGGCGCGGTGCTGGGCGCGACGGGCATGATCGCCTTCGCCGCGTGCGTATGGGCGCTGGCCCTCCGGCTGCCCGCTCCACTGGTGCTGGGGATCGCGACGGTGGCATGGGCGGTCGTCGCCGGCACCCTGTACCAGGCCTTCGGCGCCCGCTGATTGGGTCTGGCGCGGCCTTTCTTCCTTCGGCTCCCCCGAGGTCGCCCTGGCCCCGGGCGGCACCGAGACCGACCAGCCCTCGACCGAAGCGTCGGCCTCCTGACCCTGGGTTCCAGGCTCCCGGCACGTCTCAGCGAGTGATGCGAAGGGCCCACTCGACCGCGTCGGTGGCCTGGATCCGTACCGTCAGGGTCTTTCTCTCGCCGAGGTCGAGGCGGTTCATGATGGGGCTGACCACGTCGTCGAGGCAGGTGAAGGGCATGTTGATGCCCGGCTCCAGAACGATCTCCACCTTGCCCTGCCCGCGGCAATTGAACAGCACCCACAGATCGTCCTTGCCGGGTGGGATGTCCCCGACGACCATGGATCCCTTCCTCGGCCCCGCCTTGAGGACGGTCTTCGTGCCGGCGTCCATGCCCGGCAGGCGGAGAGGTGATGGCGTGGCGACCGCGGTCCCGGCCGGGGCGGCCGACGAGGTGGCGCCTCGCGGCTCCGACACCGGATCGGCTGGAGGTGATGCCGCGCAGGCCGCCGCCGAAAGTGCGAGGGTGCTGGAGATCAGGAGAGGCGCCACCTGTCGGATCGTCATGTTCGGATCACCTTTGCTTGATGTACCAGCCAACGCGCCACGGGGTCCACGCGGTCACGCTTCTCTTCTTTCGGGACAAACGTGGTCTTCTTCCGCCAGACGCTGTACGTGGCGGTGGTCGTCTTCCGCGCCGGCGTGGGGGAGTCACTCATGCTGATGGCCGGCGAGCAACCTCTTGTGCTGGGCCGTCTCGTATGCTGCACCGTTCGCAGGGTCGCCGCATTCGCGGATTATGGGCTTATGCTTACCGCCCGTCCATAACAAAAGCCCACAGTGTTGCCGGAATTAATAAGAAGCATCCGGTTTCCTGGGTGAATGTGATGTGGTGTCATCGAAGGTCCCTGGGACGCTGTGGCCGAACCGCAGCAGGCCGTCGCGGTGGACCATCGCCACGGCCGTGTCGAGCATCCGCGTCCGGTCTCCTGGTCGCTGAGCCGGGCGCGGCGCCGGCTGGGGCCGGTGGGCCTCGGCGGGCACGCTTCTCGGCGAGCACGCGGGCGTCGTAGGCGGTGCGGGCGGCGGCGATCTCGTTCTGGTGCGTCTCGGTCCAGGTGCCGCGCGTACGGGTGAGCATGCGCCGGCTGACCCCGTCGATCATGCGGCGCAGCTCGGTGAAGCGCAGGCTGCGCCGGTCGAGTGCTCGGCTACGGCGGCTTCATGCTGCTGGGCGGCCGGGCGGCCGACCTGCGGCGGCTTCGATCTGGCCGGCGCCCTCAGCATCACCGGCGCGATGCTGCTGCTGGTGTACGGCGTGGTCCGGCTTGAGCATCCCGGCGACGGCCTCGCGGGCACGATCGGCGTGAGGTGCGCGGCTGGAGCAGCCTGCAGACCGGTCTGGCCATGCTGGTGATCGGCATCGACACGATCCTCGACCACGTTCTCGTACTGGAGCCCCCGGCAGAACACGGTGAGCCTGGACACCGTGGCCGTGACAGCATGGACGAATGGCGGTGGAGTGGTCGCGAGGGGAGATCGTCGAAGCGCTGAGAACGTGCGCGCTCCGGAGAGGCGGGACGGAGGACGGGTACTCCGGGCTCGACGTCATCGCGGAGCCGGACACCATGCTCGTGACGTTCCGCTGGCGGCTCGATCCGAACGTCTACGCCGTCGAGGTCGCGTTCCCGACGGATCCGGCCAGTCCGTGGACCGGCCTGGCGGTGACCTCGGCGTACGAGTGGGCCGCGGACGTCATGGCCGGGCTCTCGGAGAACCTCGCGACCGGGCTGGTCGGCTGGGGCGGCCGGACGATCCGCGATGGCCACGTCGTGCTGGACTCGCGCCATCCTGTGGACGTCGTTCCCGCCGGGTACTACGTCGCGTCGGTTCCCCTCGTCGGCGTGCCCCGCTCGTCGGGGCCCAAGCGGAAGGGGACCTTCTTCACGTGGGGGTCGCCGGAGGCGCTGGTGCCGCTGCCTCCGTCCGAGCTGGGCTCCTGGCTGGCCGAGGAGGGGATGGACGTGAGCCTTCCCCGGCAGCTGGTCGTCGAGGACAGGCTGGCCTGCTGGGTGCAGGCCTACGTCGACAACGCCCGCGCAGAACCCCACGTCGGACACGCCGTCGTGTCCTGGGAGGACGCGCGGCACACCGTCGCACGGCTGGAGCTGGTGCACCTCCAGCCCGGCGTCCCGTCGGACGTGGGGGCGGCGCTGGCGCACGGGGCGGTCCGCGTGGTGACCGAGGCCGGTGCTCTGCGCGTGGTCACCGCGATCGACGGTCCCGAGCTTCGAGGACTGGGGTTCCAGCCGGCGAACGGGGGCGGGCTCACGTTCTCCACCAACGTCACCCCACCCCCGCCGCACGACGCGGCTGAGCTCTGACCCAGGCCGGATCCTCGTTACCGGACCTCTCACGACCCGGCGGCGGCCCGTCACGCCGGCTCGACGTTCTCGGCTGCGGCCCCGGGGGGTTCGATGCCGGTCAGACCTGCCATTCGTCGTCGCGGAGGAGCTCGACCGCGCCGCCGTCGTGGCGGACTCCGGTGACGGTGACGTCGGGGCCGCCCACCATGAAGTCGACGTGCACGCGGGAACGGTTGACCCCGGCCGCGTCCAGGTCGGCGGCCTCCCGCGCGCGCAGGTGCGCGGGCACGCCGGGAGGCAGCCCGGCGCCCCAGGCCAGATGGCAGGTGGCGTTCTCGTCCAGCAGCGTTTCGAGGTACGTGATCCCCGATCGTCCGACTGGTGAGGAGCCGTCGACGAGTGCCAGCTCACCGAGCCGGGCGGCCCCGGCATCGGTCGCCTGGTGGGTGCGGACGACGTCCGCGCCGCTGCTCGCTCGTACCTCGGTCACCACACCTGCGGTGAAGGTCAGTTCGAGGTCGCGGATGACGGTTCCGTTGAGGATCAGCGGACGCGTCGAGCGAACCGTGCCGTCCACCCGGCGGTAGTCGGGAGTGGTGAACACCTCCTCCGTGGGGAGGTTGCACTGGAAGACGTGCCCCTTGACCGATTCGAGCCGCGCCGCGGTCCAGTGGGCGTCGGGCAGCAGGCCGATGGTCAGGTCGGTCCCCGGCCCTTCGAACCGTACGGCGTCGAGGCGCAGGTCCTCCAGCACCTCCGCGCGGCGGAGCAGCTCGGCGATCCGCCGCTCCCAGGCGGCCCGGGGATCGGGCTGGTCGAGCCGGAGGATGGGGCGCAGGTGCTGCCACAACCGGGCCTCGTCCGGCTCCCCGAAGATCGCCTGAGCCCACTCCGCCGTCGGACCGGGGACTATGGCCCAGCGGACCAGGTTGCCGAGCTGGAGCCGCTGCCTCGACGTGAGGTAGGGCATCCGATCCAGACCCGCCCGGATCGGATCCTGCCCGACCAGGAGGTCCGGGGTCGCGGTGCCCCGGATGTTGACCAGGACGCCGCAGTGGCGGGCGAGCTCCTCATTGCGCGCGTCCAGCCAGGAAGGAACCTCGCCCAACGTCGCTTCGTCCGCGTGCTGGACCCGTGACCGCCTGGCGTACGGGTCGAAGTACCAGATGTCGACATAGCGAGCGCCTCGGGCGTACGCGGCCTCCGCCAGGGCGCGGGCGAGCGGGGCATGCTCGATCTCGGCGTTGATCAGGACCCGGTCGTCGCGGTCGACCGGCACGGCGATGTCGAAGACGACGTCGGCGTACCCGGCCAGCTCAGCGGGGGGAATGGTCATGGATGTCTCCTTGGGGTGAGGCCTCACGAGGCTTGCGGCCGAGGGGGAGGAACAGCAGGGGCGCCAGTGCCGCCACCGCGGCCGCGGCGGCGAACCCGTACGTCAGCCCGAGGGACTGCGCGATGGCGCCGAGCGCGAGCGCGGCCGTCAGGAACCCGAGGTCGAAGAACGCCGTCGTGGTGGCCAGCGCCGAGCCGCGCTGTTCGGCGGGCAGGCCGGTCACCGCCATGGTCAGGAACGCCGGAAGGCCCAGCGCCTGCCCGGTGCCGAGCACCGCCGCAGCGAACAGCGCTCCCGTGACGGACGGCCAGACGACGAGCATGGCCAGCCCTGCCGCGGTGAGGATGAGCGAGGCCGCCGCCATCGTGCGCGGGGCGATCCGGGTCGACAGCCGATGACCGGCCAGCCGTACCGTGAGCAGCACGCAGCCGTAGAGCAGAAAGTGGATGCCGCTGTCGTCGCCGCCCAGCGCCGCGACGTGCAACGGCAGGAAGGCGCTGAAGGCGGTGTATCCCCACACCGACGCCCAGTAGGCGAATCCGGGAGCAAGGCCCGCCCGGTGGACGAGCGGCCCGGCCTTCCTCGTGCGGGACGGCTCGCCGCCCGCGGGCCCGGTCAGGAACAGGCACCCGGCGAAGGCCGCGACGGCCACCGTTCCCGACAACGCCCACACGGCCCCCAGACCGGCGGCGACGCGTACGGCCTCGGCCAGGGGCGGCCCCGCGAGCAGACCGGCGTTGACCGCGACGGAGAAGTGGTTGATCGCCGCGCCGCGCCGTTCGTGGTCGCTGGCCGAGGCGGCCAGGCCGACGTACGTCAGAGCCTCGCCGACCCCCGCGACGGCGCGGCAAACAAGGAACAGCGGCAGCGAGTCGGCCAGGAGCACGGCCGACGAACCGGCGGCCAGCAGCAGGGCGCCGGCGCACGCGGTCGCCCTGCGACCCCGGCGGTCGGCCAGCCTGCCCGCGACCGGCCGGGCGAGCAGGCCGAACATGGAGGTCATCGCCAGACAGACGCCGACCAGGACCGGGCCCTGGTCCAGCGGGCCGGTGACGTACCTCGGGATGACGGGTATGAGCAGCCCCAGCGACAGGAAGCACGCTCCTGTGCACAGCAGCAGGCGGGTCATCGCGCGTCGTCGAGTTCCAGCAGAAGGGCGGTCATGCTCACCTTGATCCTGTCGCTGGACCGGGGCGGCCCCGCCTTGCCATGGACCAGAGCGACCGCCTGGTCGACCAGCCCCACGACCTCCTCCCACACGGACCGGTCCAGCCACACCTCGGCGTCCATCGACGTGCGCGTGACCTGAGCCTGGGTGAGACGTCGTGACAGGTCGACGCTGAGCGCCTCGTGGAGGAGTTGCCGCCCCTGCGTCCGATCCAGGCGGGCTCCGCTGGAGGGGTCGTAACGGTAGCGCCTCCGGGGTCTGCCTCTGCCTCCTCGCGGCGGCTGCTCGTCGACGTGCTCCAGGAAACCCGCCTCGGCGAGCTGGCGCAGATGGTAGCTGGCCGAGGCGTGGGCGATCCCCAGCTCCTCCGCGACCTCGGTGGCCGACATGGACGTGCCGGTGAGCAGCGAGACGATGCGGATGCGGAGCGGGTTGGCCAGTGCTCGCAGCGGTACCAGATCGTCGTCGTTTTCCCAAGACATGTTGGGATCATAGCTTTCCAACATCTCTTGGGAAAGAGGTCCGTCTGGCCGCCGAGACTTCTGACAGGCGAGACGGCGACCCTGCGGGGATGGGAGGCTTGGACCGTGCGTACCTGGTTCGAGCCCGAAGAGGCCGAGGAGTTCGAGGCGACCAAGGACCTGCTGATCCGGCGGTGCGTCACTTGGGCGAAGGAGCACGGGCATCCAGCCGATGGCCTGCTGCTCTCCGCCGCCGCCGACGCGCGGCACGAGAGCCGTGACGGCCGGCTGGCGTACTGGGACGGTACGCGCATCAGGTTCTTCCTGCTGCGGTACGTGCCGTACAAGGTGACGGCTTCGCGGGAGGAGCTCGACCTCGCTCCGGAGGTGCTGCGCACGTACCTGCGCTATCTCGACGTCACGGGCCTTCGCGACCCGCGCGGCGCCACGCTCGCGGAGGCGGAGGAGATCATCGCCGGGGCGCAGGCGGAGTACGCGTCCGCGCTCGACGATCCCACGCTGCGAGGGTTGGCGACGTTCTGGGCGCACACGGCTCTCGACCAGGGATTCGATCTCACCGTCCCGGGGGCGTTCGAGCGGTTCAAGCGCGAACTCGACGCCGGACGCGTCCCGTACGACCAGCAGGTGCTCGACAAGATCATGCAGAACCGCTTGGTGTACGGCGGCATCGACGAGGAACGCGCCTTCCCTCAGCCGCCAGTCTCCCTGCCCCCCGCGTCCGAGCTGGCGGAGGCCGCCGGGCGCAGCCGGACCGTCCAGCGCCTCATCACCCTGGCCGATTGGGTGGGCAAGGACGGCCGCGCCCTCACCGACGCGGGCAACCTCCGCGTCGCCGACGCCCTCGAGGTGTCGGCCCTGCTGGGCACCGGCGAGGACCAGCTGCGCGTCCGCAGCGCCACCGACCTGCCGCAGCTCAACCTGCTGCTCGCCTGGGCCAGGAAGCTGCGGCTGACCCGCACCAGCAAGGGGCGGCTGCTCCGCGTGGCCAAGGCCGTACCCCTGCTGCGCGACCCGGAGACGCTGTGGGGTCGCGCGTTCGAGGTCCTGCCGGAGCTGGGGCGCGTGGTCACCGTGCCCGTCGCGACGTGGCGGCCCGAGCCCATCCTGGCCGAGATCTTCGACGAGATTCTCCCGGACGTGCTCAACTCCATGTACGGGCTGGACGAGATGCCTGTGGTCCGGCTCGAAGAGACGGTGTGGCTGGCCTGCCAGGAGTACGTCGTTCTCGACGAGGAGGAGCACCGGCTTGATCTCTTGCGCCGCGAGGTCGCCCGGGACCTGGGACGCATGTTCGAGGTCCTGTCCGACCTCGGGGCCGTGGAGCTCACCCACGGCCCCGCCGGCCCCCTCTACGCGAGCGACCTCGACCACGACGACCAGCCCTTGCCGCCGGACGCGGTCGAACGCCTGCGCGCCGCCCTCTCCGAGTCCGACCTCCCGCTGGTCCGCCTCACTCCACTCGGCGTGCGCGGCGTCCGCGACCGCCTCCTCGCCGAGGGCCGCGACGCTCCCCTCGTCGGCGAACTGGCCACCGCTCCGCCGGCCGAGCTGCTCGGGGTGCTCGCCCAGCAGTATCCACCGGAGGACGCCGTCGCGGAGCTCCAGGGGTGGCTGGCCCGGCCGGGGCAGGACGTCGAGATGTTGGTGCAGGCCGTACGGGATTGCCCGTTCCGTACGCGGGTGGGGGCGATGCTGCGCGTGCTGGCCGGGGCCCTTCCCGAAAGGCGGCTGCTGCAGGACCTACGGCACGACCCGATCCTCGGGCCCGCCGTGTGGACGCAGCTCATCGATGCGGGGGAGATGAAGCCCGGGTCGTTGAGCGAGCGGGAGAACCTGCTGCTGGGGGCGGAGAACTTTCTGTCGGTGCTGGAACTCGCGGGGCCTGAGGGGCTTGTCGAGCAGCTCAGGAGAATGGGGGGCGGGGACGCGGACGAGTTCCTGGAGGCGATCCTGGCGTCGGGGCATCCTGATGTCGTGGGGTTGCGGGAGCTACACGAGCTGGTGGCCGAGCCGCTCCGCAGGACCGCCCGCCACCCCCTCCGCCTCGTCCCCACCCGGCCGCCGGGAGCCCGAGGTCGCCGGAAGAAGCGTAAACGCTGATCTTTCATTGAACTGCGCGGCCAGGTTACGGGTTGTCCGGGTCGACCGGTTCCAGGGGCCGAGTGGCCGGACCGTGCAGGACAGCCCCGTCGGGTCCGAATCGGGAGCCGTGGCAGGGGCATTCCCAGGTCTGTTCGGCCTGGTTGAAGGCGACGACGCAGCCGAGGTGGGTGCAGGTGGCGGAGACCGCGTGGACGACGCCTGCCGCGTCGCGGGAGACCGCGCACCGCCGCCCGCCGATACGGACGATGGCGCCCGATCCTGGAGCGACGTCGTCGACCGAATCGGCGTGGGAGGGGCGCAGCCGATCGCCGATCAGGTGGCGTGCGGCCTTGGCCTGGAGTTTGGCGATGGGGCCGGCTTCGCGCAGCGGGTGAAGCCGCCGGGGATCGTACAGCTCGGCCCACGGCAGATCGTGACCGGTGATGAGAGCGGAGAGGAGTTTGCCGGACATGACGCCGTTGCTCATGCCCCAGCCGCCGAATCCGGTGGCGACGTAGACGTGCTTGGCGCCGGGGTGGAAGTGGCCCACGTAGGGCAGGTGGTCGGTGCTGGTGTTGTCCTGTGCCGCCCACCGGTGGCTGATCTGTGTGCCGGTGAAACGGTCGCGGGTCCAGGCGGCCAGGCGCTGGAATCGTTCGCCGGCGTCACCGGAGCCGGGGTCGGCGGTCTCCCCTGTGACGATGAGCAGGCGCTGCCCGTCCCGATACGGGGTGGTGCGGATCGACCGGGTGTTGTGCTCCGAGGTGATGTACATCCCGCCCGGGTCCTGCTCAGGTGGGATCGGCGCGGCGACCACGAGCTCACGCCGCGGCTCCAGCCGGGAGAACATCAGCGCCCGGTCGAAGATCGGATAGTGCGTGGCCACCACGACATCGCCGGCGGTGACCGTGGTGCCGTTCTCGCACGCCAGCCGGCACGGCCGCCCTTCCTCCAGCCCCATCACCCGGGTACGTTCGAACACCCGGGCGCCGTCGTCGGCCATCCGCCGCACCAGGGCGAGAAGGAACTTACGAGGGTGGAACTGGGCCTGGTCCTCCACCCGGACGGCCGCCGCGACGTCGAACGGGAGGCCCGTCCGTGTCACCAAGGAGGCGGGCAGGCCGGCCTGCTGGGCCGCCTCCACCTCAGCGGTGATCTGCTCGGTCTCCCCGCCGGACTCCACATAGGTGTAGGCGGGCAGGCGTTCCAGGTCGCAGTCGATCCCCAGCTCGGCGGCGGTCGCGAACACGTGCTCGACCGCGTCCTGTTGCGACTGCGCGTACAGCCTGGCGGCCTGCTCCCCGTGCGACTTGCGCAACCGTGCGTAGATGAGCGTGTGCTGTACGGACAGCTTGGCGGTGGTGTAGCCGGTGACGGCCCCGGCGACGCGGTCCGCTTCGAGCACGACGACCGAGCGCCCCGTCCGCGACAACTCCCACGCCGCGCACAACCCGGCGATCCCACCGCCGACGACGGCGACATCGGCGGTGATGTCCTGCTCAAGCGAGGGGAACGAGGTGGTGGGGGTCGACTCGACCCAGTACGACTCGGGCACTCCCGGAAGCGCTGCCATGACGGACGCCCTGCCCTCGCGGCCGCCGGTTAGACGCACCTCCGGTTAGACGCACCGAGAGCCTCGAAGACGCCGATGGCGGTGACGCGGTGGGCCGCATAGTGTGTGGCGTAGATCGTACTTCGGGGCCGAGTTCCGGACGAGACCAGGGGCGAGCACGGAGATGACGTCAGAAGCCTCGGCGACACCGGCCGACGTGGCCACCTCCGGCAGGGTGCCGCTCGACGCGCTGGACGTCCCTCGCAGGTCGGGCGCCGAGCCGTTCACCGAGGCCGGGGCCCCGGCCGGTGCCACCTTGGCCGACTTCTGGGGATGGGCGTGCTCCGACGTGGTCGGCAACAGGCTGCGCGGCGTGCTCGCCGAGTACATCGTCGCCCTGGCCCTGGAAGTGCACGACGGTGTCCGTACGGAGTGGGACGCGGTCGACCTGGTGCTGCCCAACGAGCTGAAGGTCGAGGTCAAGTCGGCGGCCTACCTGCAGTCATGGAGCCAGCGGCAGCCGTCGGCCATCAAGTTCACCATCGCCCGTGCCAAGGGCTGGGACGCGCGGACGAACGTGGTGGCGGCCACGCCGGAGCGGCCCAGCGACGTGTATGTCTTCTGCCTCCTTCACCACACGGACAAGCGGACGATCGACCCGCTCAACCTGGACCAGTGGGAGTTCTACGTCACCTCGACGGCGGCGCTGGAGGCGGCGTTCGGCGACCGGACGCAGATCTCGCTGGCGGCACTGCGGACGATCGTTCCCGTCCCCGTACCGTTCGGCGAGCTCAAGGACTGCGTGCTCTCCTGGCAGGGCTCACGCAAGGTCGTCCCACGTGACGTCCGGATCGGGTTCGAGGTACGTGACCGCGATGCTCGCGGCCGCCATGCCGAGCAGTGACCAGTCGGAGGCGGCGCTCGCCGTGGTGGGATTGGCGGGCACGCGCCGGGTGAGCAGGTCCGGGTCGGACAGTGACATCAGCACCAGGCCGCGCATCGCCGCACAGGCCAGGGTCGCGATCAGCGGGAAACTGCCGCCCGTCCCCGGCCGCAGCCGGTAGCCCAGCGCCGTCGCCACCGTCTCCCAGCCGCGCGCCACGCGATCGACGAACCGCCGCTCGGAGCGGGCGAGCGCGGCCTGCACGTCGGCCCGCAGGTCCCCTTCCGGCAGGCTCAGGAACGTGGCCTGCAAGGCCAGGTACGTGCGCCACTCCGGGGAGCCGTGGACCGCCTCGAAGTCGCTGACCGCGGTCACCCGCAGGAGTTCGGTGACCAGGTCGTGGCGGCCCTGAGGCGAGGCCAGGTCCTCGGAACGGCCGGACAGGACCTCACTGAGCACCTCCCCGGTGGTCTCCAGGGCCGGCGCGGAGGCGGGCGCGGCGCCGCGGGCCAGCTCGCGCAGCAGGTCGCTGAAGAACAGGTCCTTGTACGGCCAGCGGCGGTAGACGGTTGTCCTGGACACCCCGGCGTCACGGATGACGTCCTCGAAGCCCAGGTGGTCGAGCCCCACGGTCAGGCCGTCGCGGTGAATCATCGCCACGGCCGTGTCGAGCATTCGCCGTTCGGTCTCCTGGTCGCTGAGCCGGGCGCGGCGCCGGGCGGGGCCGGTGGGCCTCGACGGGTCGTGATCCGGCGGGTAGTTTCGAGCCATGAGACATGGTATCCCAAGTTCCAATCGTGGTGTGGCGGTGTTCTTCCCGCTGGTATTCCTGTTCAGCGTCCCGTTCGTGGTGGTGGGGTCTCTGTCCGGCGCGCAGATCGTACCGGGCGTGCCTCTGTCGGGGCTGGCCTTCGTCTGCCCCGCTCTGGCCGCGGCCGTGCTCGTCCACCGCGAGGGCGGGATGGACGGGGTGCGAGCGCTCGCCGGACGCGCCTTCGACGCCGGCCGGGTTCGCCGCAAGGCGTGGTTCGTGCCCGCCCTGCTGCTGTACCCGGCCGTGGTGGCCCTGTCGTACGTGCTGTTACGGCTGTCCGGCACCCCGTTGCCGGACGCGCACTTCTCCCTGGCCTCGGCGCTGTCGCTGGCCGCCGCACTCTTCGTGGGCGCGCTGTGCGAGGAACTGGGCTGGTCGGGCTACGCCACCCGGCCCTTGCAAGCTCGCTGGGGACCGGCGTGGGCGGCCCTGATCCTCGGGTCGGTCTGGGCCGTCTGGCACTGGCCGGCGCTGCTCCAGGTGGGCCGCCCGGTGTCCTGGATCGCCTGGTGGTCGCTCGGCACCGTGGCGGCCCGCGTGATCATGGTGTGGCTGTTCGCCCACATGGGCGGCAGCGTCCTGGCCATGGCGCTGTTCCACATGACACTCAACCTGGCCTGGCAGCTCTTCCCGGTCGACGGGTCACATTTCCCCGTGGCGCTGGTGGCGGTGCTGATGGCGATCGTGGCGGTGACCATCGTCGTGCTGGACTTCAGTAGAGCGAAGGCAGCGTCCGCGCGACCGCGTCGTTGAAGCGGTCGAGCAGCGGTTCGAGACCTTTGCTCTGCTGCCGTGCCTCGTCAAGGCTGCCGGCCCAGATGGAGTCGCCGGCCACTTTTTCGACCTCCGCGGCGAGCGAGCGAATGCCGTCATCGAAAACCCGGGCCCGGGAGGACTTCAACAGGAGCAAGGCCGTGGACCATCCGACGGCCGTGGGCGTCTCCCATCGCCGTGCCGGCCACTGCCCTGTCTCTTTCGAGACCGCGATGAGCCTGTCGAGTTCGGCGTACGCCGATTGGACCAGATCCGTTATCGCGCTCTGGAGAGTGAGGATGCTGTCCCGCTGGAACGTGTCGCGCGCCGTCCGTCGCTCCCGTTCGTACTGACGGTCGCTCTGGTCCGTCTCACGCTTGCCCTTCTGGACTTCCGCATAGATCGTCACGATCGCCGTGATGACAGAGCCCACCAGGACTCCGATTAAGCCGAAAAGCGCCTCGCTCACGTTGGCCCTCTTCCCTCAGATGCGGTCAGCCGGGTGTCCTCCCACCATCATGGGGCTGCCTTCGTCGGAGGCCGCTCGCCTCCGACAGACGGCTCCGTCCGTACACATGCCCGGGAGGTGGGCCCACCCGGGCCCACCTCCTGGTGCGGGTGGTGTCAGACGATCGGACCCTCGCTGGCGAGCTGGACGCCGGGGCGGCCGTTCTCGACGACGTACGTGGCTCGGGTGGATGCCGGAGCGCCGGGCCGGTCGACGTACGGGAGCACCCGGAAGTCGGTGCTCCACAGGTCCTCGGTCACCGTGCAGCGCAGGTATCCCCGCCGGTAGTTGGCGAACTTGATGTGCGGGTTGGCGCGTACCGAGAGCTGCGAGTAGGAGTCCATGTCGGATCCGTTGCCCTCGGCGCTGATCGAGGTGCAGACGAACTCGCTGGCCAGCACCGGGGCGGCCGGGTCGCGGTAGTCGGCCTTGATGTCGCCGGCGTGGTGCCGGTGGCGGTCGCCGGTCAGCACGACGAGGTTGTCGACCCCGCGGTTCCGCGCGCCGTCGAGCACCCGGCGGCGGTTCGCGTCGTACCCGTCCCAGGGGTCCATGAAGACGGAGACCGCAGCGGTGTCGTCCATGTCGGTCTCGGCCATCGGCGCCTGGTTGGCCAGCACCTGCCACCGGACGTGGGAGCGCTCGAAGTTGTCCAGGAGCCACCGCTCCTGCTCCCAGCCCATCATCGTCCGGTTCGGGTCCAGGCTGTCCGGGTTCGGGGCGGCCAGGCCGCCGCCGGCCGCCTGGTCGTCGCGGTACTGCCGGGTGTCGAGCACGTTGATGTCGAGCAGGTCGCCGTAGGCGAGCCTCCGGTACAGCTGCATGTCCGGACCGTTCGGCAGGGCCGACGCGCGCAGCGGCAGGTTCTCGTAGTAGGCCTGGAAGGCGGCGGCGCGCCGGTCCATGAAGCCCGGGATGTCGGCAGGGTTCTGCGGGATGTCGTCGGCCCAGTCGTTGTCGACCTCGTGGTCGTCGAGGGTCACCGCCCAGGGGTGGGCGGCGTGCGCCGCCATCAGGTCCGCGTCGCTCTTGTACAGGCTGTACTGCAGGCGGTAGCGCTCCAGCGTGACCGTCTCGGGGGACAGGTAGTCCGGGACCGTGGTCTGACGGGTGCCGCCGTTCGCCGGTACGCCGTTCTCGTAGATGTAGTCGCCGACGTGGAGGACCAGGTCGAGGTCGTCCTCGGCCATCCGCTGGTACGCGGTGTAGAAACCTTGCTGCCACAGGGCACAGCTGGCGACCGCCAGGGAGACCGAGCTGACGTGGGCGCCGTGGGCCGGGGCGGTCTTGGTCCGCCCGACGGGACTGATGTCGGTGCCGACCTTGAACCGGTAGAAGTAGTGCCGGCCGGGTCGCAGGCCCCACACCTCGGGGTGGACGGAGTGGTTGAGCTCGGGCGTGGCGACGGCGGTGCCGCGCTTGACGATCCGGCGGAAGCCCTCGTCCTCGGCGACCTGCCAGTGGACGGGGACCCGCCGCCGCGGCATGCCGCCCGACCCGTCGGCGGCGAGCGGATCCGGGGCGAGGCGGGTCCACAGCACGACGGACTCCGGCAGCGGGTCGCCGGAGGCGACACCGAGCTTGAACGGGTTGTCCGGCAGACCGCGCTGCAGCGGCGTCGCCCCGGCCGGGTCGGGGATGGCACTGGTGCCGAGGAGTACGGCCGCCGCGCCGGCGCCGCCGAGGAAACCGCGTCGGCTGAGGGTGCGTCCGAGCGGAGAATTCATTGAGGGGTGTCCTTCGAAGATCAGGAATGAGGGCAGCGATGCTAACGGCGGGGGGTGAACCACGGGTTGGCGGTAGGTGATCGGCGGGGAAATGCCAGGTACGGTACAAGATCGCTACTTTGTTCACAACCGGTGCTTGACCAGTGGGTGTCAAGAAGAGCGGGCGGGACTCCGTGAGACCGGAGGCCCGCCCGTGTCTGCGGGCTGGTCGAGATCGAGTGCCACCGGCAGGATTCGAACCGGCGTGAGCCGCGACCGAGGGCGCGCGCCTGCTCATGGGCGAGTCTGGCGGATGAAGACCTGCGGCTGAGAAGCCACAGGTCAGACTGGCTGATCCTCGATCGGGCGGCCGAAGGTGACGGCCTCCAGCACGGATCGCGGCGCCGTGTCGCGGAGGGCGGCGTCGGGACGTGCGCCGAGCGCGTCGTTGACGGTCGAGAACGCGATGCGCAGTGCCACGAAGACGGTGACCGCGAAGATCTGACAGTCGTCGTACCCCGCGTCCCGCAACCCGCGCACGTCCGTCCGGCCGATCCCGTTGGGGTCGCGTGCCACCTTCCGCGCCCAGCCCGCCAGCACTCGCTCCCGGGGCGTCAATCCGTCGTCGTCGCCCCGCAGCACTCCCGACGCCACACGGGCGTCGGCGGACTCGGCCAGCTTGTTTCCCCAGGCCAGCGAGCAGTACGAGTCCCCCATGGCCGAGGCGCAGGCGGTCACCAGGATGCCGCGGGTGCGCAGGTCGAGCCCGCCTGCCTCGACGCACTGCCGTAGCAGGTCGAACAGTCCCGCGATGGTGTCCGGCTGGTGGGCCCACAGCCTGGTGAGGTTCATGACATAGCCGCACTCGGCCAGGTCATCGTCGAACAGTCGCCGTACCTCCGAAGTCACCTTCGGAGGTTGGAGGAATCCGCTCATGAAGTTCTCTCCCTTCCGCAGGAAGAGTGGTCGAGCGTACTTGCCAAACGCTTGCCAACCGCTCGTAGCCGAAGAGGACTCGGCATGCCGGCGGTGGGTGAGCCGGTCCCTCAGGGGTGGATCAACTAAGGTGCCCATTCATGCACGGAATCCGAAGTTTGCCGTCTACGCTCACGCTCGTGCGGAGAACGAGCGTGGCGCTGATGGCGCTGCTGGTCCTGACCGGTTGTACGCAGCAGGCTGGTGAAGACGGGCTGCTGGACGCGATGGCCAGCGTCTCGGGGGAGGGACCCGCCGCGGCGTACTTCGAATACGGCGAGCCGGCCTGGTGGCGTGACCTCGGCGTCGATGCCGGCTCCGGCGGGGATCGCCGCTGGCTTCCCGCGGCGGTCTCAGGTCTCGGAAGCCTGGGCGCCGCTTGGCAGACCCTGCCACAGGCCACCGGCATGGCTCCCGCGACCGGCACCCGGGCGATCTCGATCGGCGTGCCTCCGCAGCAGGCGTTCCGGTTCGACGGCGACGTCGACTCGGAGGCCGTACGGACGAAGCTGACCGCTCTCGGCGCCAAGCCTCGCACCATGGGCGGCCACGAAGGGCTCTCCTTCTCCCCCGGAGCCGAGATAGACCTGTCCCGTCTGATCGTTCCCGGACTGACCAACCAGCTCAACCAGGTCGTGGTCACCGACTCCCTGGCAGCGGCGGCCTCCACCCCCGGCCCGCTGGAGGCCGTCCTGGGCGGGGAGCGTACTCTGGCCGACAACCCCGCGCATGCCGCCGTGGCCGCCTGCCTCGGCGACGTCGCCGCCGCCACGATCATGGCCCCGTCCCCTCCCGGCGCGGTCACACTGTATGGCGTCGGGCTGCGCCGCCCGGCCAGCCTGGACGACCGGCCGGTCAACGTCATCTGCGTGCTGCCGTCAGCACCCGCCGCCGCCGACGTCGAACGCGCGCTGACAACCCGCCTCACCCCTGAGGGAAAGATGCGGGACGGCGGGACCTTCGGAACGTACGCCCCAGAGATCGCGCACGACCGGATCACCTCGGACGATCACGTGGTGCTGAGAGCCGTCCTCACCCTGAGCGGCACCAAGACCGTGATGTTCGCCAACGAGATGCTGGTTCGGAACGAGCTCCAGGGCCTGATCAACTCATCACGTTGATCCATCGCGTCGCCTATGTCAGCATGCGCACCTGTAATTGCCGTACAGAGCGTTAGTTGGGCTTGGGAGTACATTCATGTAGTTCGCCGTAGCGTTTGCGGGCAATGGTGAGCAATTGCGTCAAGTCGTTCACCGGGTCACGCCTTTTCGCCACTTCCGACAGATCAACGCTGATCCATGGTCGTTCGTCCCCGCATCGAAACAACATCATCGTGTAGTACGGTCTGGTGCGCGGCAATCGAGCGGTATAAGCGGTGAGCCCGGTGCCGAGATCCTCCGGAAGTGCAGCCAGTTGACTCTTGCCGAAGTTCTCGCGTGCGATGTCCAAGACGCCGTCACCATCTCTTACCGACCACACGAGGGAGAGTCGGTCATAATCATTGCGAAGCGCACATTGCCCATGAGTCGTGGGCACACCGGTCTTGCGCTCCTCGACCGTCACAGTAAGGCCAGTGATCGCCCGGACTGCCTGCTGGGGGAGGAAGTCACACCAGTAGGGTGAGGAGTCGACGACAGGACTGGTCGAAGCTTTGGCCTCTGGACCGGGCGACGGCGGCGAAGGGGCATCGGTACAGCCGGCGGCCAGTGCGAATAACAGTGACAGCCCGGCGACGGTGCTGCGGGACTGTCGGGCAGTTCGAAACGGCATGTCAGTATCCAGTGATGTTGAGGTTGTCGTGCGTATTGTCACGGGCCGTGTGCATGGTGTTCGCCAACTCGTTGGAGCTGCTTTCGATGGTGGAATGCCGACGTGCCCATTCCATGGACGGAATCTATGTCCGGTCGGTGCCCGGGAACGGCAGGTCAGACTGGTGTCACCGCTGAAGTAATGTCACGCTCCGTACTCGATATTTAGAGTTCGATACATGGCTGATAGCCCTCGGATGACCTTGCCGACGATGCTGGTGCTGCAAGTGCTGCTCTCCGATCCGGCCAAGCGCCGTTATGGCCTGGAACTGTGCGAGAAGACCAAGCAGCATCCCGGTACGGTCTACCCGATCCTGGCGAGGCTGGAGCGTGAATTCGGCTGGCTTGAGCGGCACGAGGAATCTCCGGCCGAGCACCTGGCCGAAGGCCGCCGTGCCCGCCACTACTACCTGCTGACCGACAAAGGCGCGGTGAAGGCGCGCGCTGCGCTCGATCGGGCTGAGCGGTCGCGCACGGTCGTGAGCTTCCGGACGGCGATGTCATGACTCACCCGGTAACCCCGCTGTCGACCGAGCTGAGCGCCGGATTCACGGCCGTGGAACTCGGCAGGATCCAGCGCGCTTACGAACTTGCCGCCCATTTCCATGCGGGCCAGGTGCGCAAGAGCGGCGATCCGTACATCACCCATCCGGTCGCCGTCGCGGAAATCGTCGCCGAGGTGGGTCTGGACTGCGACAGCGTTTGCGCCGCTCTGCTCCACGACGTGATCACGGACACAGAATGCACCTCCGCGCGGCTCCGCGCCGAGTTCGGTGACGAGATCACCGGCCTGGTCCAGGGTATGAGCGACCTCGACCGCCAGTACGATCAAGCCGCCATCGACGGCGCTGACGATCGCGTCCTCACGCTGAAAGTGCTCGATCGACTGCACAACATGCGGACACTTCAGCCCTTGCCTCTGGCCAAGCGACAGCGCAAGAGCCGGGAAACAGTGGATCTCGTAGCACCGGCCGCAAGACGTCTCGGCCTGCAAGCTATTGCGGATGAACTCGAAACGATCGCTCGTCAACACCTACCGAGTGACACCGGCCTGGCGGGCCGCGTTCTCGCCCTCGCGTCGATGATCCTCCCTGCGGCGTTCAGAGCGAGCTATCGGAAGGAATGGCTCGGCGATCTTGAACAGTTACGGGGCCGCCAGGCTCGTGCATGGTTCGCGGTCGGGCTCCTGTATGGCATGCCCGCCCTCGCCTTGGCCTTACGCCGCTCGCCAGGGCGGACATCGAAGACCTGGCTGTTGGCGGTGTCACACTGGATACTGCGCTCAAATTCCCGCACATGGGCCCCGCTGGCCCTGTTCTTGGGTTGGGTGGTCATGGAAATCGCACGGAACAGTCTCGGTGACGCAATCGTGGCCCTGATAACCGTGCCTCCAGTTTTCCACGCCGGTGTCGGATACCTTCGCGCGAAGTTGGGTCTCAGCACATCGGACGAGTAGCCTCCGCATTGTGTTCCTAAGCTGGTTGGACTGTCCTACGCGTCTGGTCGGCCAGTGTCCTGCACTACATCGCTTCGGGGCTGCATCGATGTATTTCGCCAAATCGGTCGCGCGCTATGCGGAGCAACGCGACCAGGTCTGCGACCACGTTCCGGCCCTTGGCCACCTCTGAGAAGTCGATGCCCATCCAGGGTCTTTTGTCGCCGCATCGGAACAGTATGAAGGCGACGTAAGGGCCTGTCCTGGGCTCGCCCTCAGTGTAGGCAATCAACCCTTTTCCGAGGTCAGGCGGTAGGTCTGCCAGTCGCCGGCGACCGAAGTTCTCCTGTGCGAGGTCAAGCGCGTTATCGCCCCCACGGATCGACCAGTTGAGGGAGAAGCGGGTGTACTCATTCCTCAGCAAGCATCCACCATGGGTGGTCGGCACGCCGTCTTTGTTCTCCTCCAGCGGTATGGACAAGCCGCTGATCAGGCGCACTGCCTGCTGCGGGATGACATCACACCAGTAAGGACCTGAAGCACTCACCGGGCGTAGGTCCGCCGTCGCCGGGGGCGGAGATGGGGGACCGCTCTGCTTACTGCAGCCGGATGTCAGCGCCAGCGCGAGCAGGGTGCCGAGGATCGTGGCCAGAGTACGTGTAGACATATCAGTAGTTCCGGTCGATGCCGAGGTTCTCGTGAACATCCACGCCGGCACTGTTGTCCATCGCCTCTTTCACGGTTTGCAAATCACTCTCGATCTTGGCGTGCCAGCGTGCCCACTTGATGAATTGATCGAACATGGCCGGGTCCGCCACGATCTCGTCGAGCGGCTTGAGAGCAGGAGGCTGGCCGTCTGTGGCGAATATTTTTCCCTTGAGATCCGCTCGGGCCTCGGTGTTCCATTGACCGTGTGCGATCCTGGCGCTGAGCATCATTGTCTCAATCATCGACATGGTCATCGTGCGATCGTTGCTCGCCTGCTGCATGGCCGACCCTGTGGTCATGCCGTCCCGCAGCATCCGGTCAACCAATAACGCCGAGAGCTTCTCGAACGCCGTCGGGGTGAGCTTCTCATGCGCCTTGTCGCCGAAGAACCCGAAGCGAGTGGCGAACTTCCCCGCCGGTCCGGTCAGCTCGCTGAGCACACTGTTGATCATTCCTTTCATCTCCTCTTTGACCTGCTCATCAGTCTTGGCTTGGGCCAACAAGTACAGTCGCCGGGTCTCCAGGATGTGGCCCATGAAGCGCGCCTCCGGAATGAGTACGTCCTCTATCTGCTCCCCGCCGTCCCGCCGGTAGGACTCGTGGACCATGCTCAGCATCCGTTGGACCTCGGCCTCCACCAACGATTTCGTGGCAGCTGCGTCGGATCCCACGAAGGCCAGCAGCCGATCCATCTCAGCATGGTTGATGCCTTTCAGGTCTGGCTTGCGTTCATCGAAAACGGTGAAAACCTTGTCGATGTGCGCGGCCATGACTGATCCGATCGGGCCGGCCAGGAATGACAGTCGCTTCAGCTTCTCTGTGTCGGTGATCTGAAGCTTGCCATCGCCGCCACGTCCGAAGACGCCATCGAGTTCGTTCTTGAGAATGATGAGCGCCTCGTTCGTGTGTTTGAGCGACTCCTTGTCCTTGCTGCTCAACGCCGTCCGCAGCAGCCCTGCGAACGGGGCGTGGTTCCCCGTCTTGTTGAAGCCGTCCAGTCGGTCGGTGAGCAGGTACGCCATGATCGACTTGTTCCAGCCCTTCGGGGTGTGGAAGAGCAATGCCTGCGCGGCCGGCAGCGAATACTGGGCCGCCTGGGCCAGGTCATCGATGACGCTCGCTTTGATCGGCTCTCCCGGCTGCCCCATCCGCGGCCCGCCTGGCTGCATGGAGTCGCTGATGCCGAGCACCGTGGCCAGGTCCATGCTGTTGGCGTAAGGAGTTCGCGAGTCGGACAGCTCCTTCTGGTGCACGATGGCGTCTCTGCCGACCACTTCCATGAACCGCTCGGAGAAAGGCGGCTTGCCGTCGCTGGCTCTCCATATCAGCGCCTGAGCCTGGTAGCCGACGTAGGTCACTTCGAGCGCCTTGTGCTCGGCCCGCCCTTCCTCGACCAACTGATTCAGGAAGGCCTCTCCCATGAACGCCTCGTCTTGGGGGTCGGTCCCCTTCGCCAGTGTGGTGGCCAGCAGTTTCATGACCTGCTGGACTTGTTTCACCTGTTGTGGATCACGCGTGGAATTGACATTGGCGCGCACCTGCAGGCCCAGCGCGGCCGGAAGTTCGGTGACGCCCTTGGCTCCCAGCTTGGCGAGGAAGGTCTTGACGAACTCCGGATTGTTCACCCTTCCCGCGTACTTCTGAAGCTCCGCCATCGCCTTGCGGTCACCGCGGCCGGCGGCGGCCGCCGCCTTGGCAGCCAGTGTGCCGTCGAGCTGTCCTTGGGCCTGGCGGAGCGAGTCCGGCACCGCGATAAGGGATCCCGTCGCTACGGACGTTCCAAGGGTGATTTTGTGCCGCTCGATCTCACGGACGATGCGCTGCCGTTTGCGAAGATCATCTGCTTCCTGGCCAACCTGTGTCGCGAGCTTTCTGATTCGTTCCGCGGGAGTGGTGTCGAGCCCTGCGCTCGTGAGCTCTCCGTATAACAGGGAGGCCAGCTTTTCCATTTGCGCGGCGGCTGCGGTGTGACGGGTGACAAGCATGTCGAACTCCGGCAGCTTGACTCCGCTGAAGCTCATCTCGTCTTCACCAGCTCATCCCTGGCCATGGCGACGGCCTGGGCGAGCATCGCATGCAGTTCCCGCTGAGAGTTGTGCACCGACTGATCGAATCGGCTGCCCGTCGGCCCCACCCAGGCGTCGGCTTCCATGAGCTGGCAGGAAGCGTGCAGAGTCCACCAGTTGTCGTCGGACAGCTTCTGAATGCGTTGCACCGCTGCCTGCATGAGCTCACGATCAGGACCAGGCATGCCGATCTCCTCGTACAGCTGTCAAGGGCCCCAACTGACGATAACCCCGTACGAGTCAATTGCCTCGGTAACCAACCTTTTTGAGATTCCTCCCAACATGTTTGACCCGAAGGGCGAGAGGCGTACGTACAAGTACGAATCGCTGTGTGCAGGCCTGACGAATCACGAGCAAATGATCATGCGGCTATGGGCGCGCACGGCGGACAAGTTTTGCGATCACATCAGAAAGAGCCTCGACAGCGCTGCCGGCGAATCAGACTGATCCGCGCCGCCACGGCCCTCCGTCGTCCTGCTCGGCTACCCGCCGCCAGCAGGGTGCCGCCCTGGCGTTGCGATCCCGCTCTTCGGATCCGGGTGCCCTCACAAGAGTGTGCGCCGCCCCACGGTGACCTTCCTTCTTCGGAAACGCCTCCGGCGGCGACACTTCTGCGGGTCGGCCAATGGTGGCAAGGCGCATCACGGAGCTTCAACCCACGGCGATCGTGGAATGCTCTGCGTGCGATCACCACGGTCGGGAGGTTCGGCGTGTTCCAAAAGATGGTGCGAGCCCTCACCCGAACTGCTGTAGAGCAACGGCAGGCAGCTGAGGACGATGCGTGCGCTTACGGAACGCAGTTGCTCAGTGAGGCCCGCGAGGAACTCAACCGGGCGGACACCAAGGCCCAGGTTCTTCTCGGCATCGTGGGCATTGGCCTCGGCGCCGTCATTGGCGGCCTCCTCGCAGGAAGCTGGTCACCTTTTACGTTGTCCAATGCCATCGAGTGGCTGTGGTGGGCAGGGGCGGCGGCTGCTCTTGCGTCCGTGATCGTGCTCGCCAGCGCGGTCTACCCGCGGCTGGATCGGCGAAAGATGCACGGCGCCGCCATGTACTACGCCGACATCCTTCACCTTGACTCCCCGGCGACCGTCGCCAACGCTCTCATGCGGTCGTCGGCACTGGACCTGGAGCGGATCGCTGATCAGCTGTACCGGGTCAGCCACATAGTCGGGCAGAAGTATCGCCTCATCCGGTGGGGGTTCTGGCTACTCCTCGGTGGAATGGCGGCCACAGTGAGCGCGGCGCTCATCGACGTCGTGCTCACTGAGTCCCCTCCCTGACCGCGTCGCCGCCGAATGACAGCACTCTGGCGAGCACCTCACGCTCGGCCTACCAGCAGCGTGTCGTCCTCCAGCGGCGGAACGGGCAGGCCGAGAAGTTCCAAGGTCCTGCGGAGCACCGTTTCGTTGCTGACGACGAAGTTGAGCATGTCCTCCCTCTCGTACCGCTGCATGATCGTGTCGACGGTGCCGAGCAGTTGTTGAGCTCCCTGCTGCCGCTGCTCGACGAGTTCAGCGATGATCTGAGGTAGGTGGTCCGGTGAGACTGCCAGTTTGATCGCGTGCTCCACTTGGGCGCTGCCCACCACAGCGGTGAGAAAGTCCTGCCATTTCTGCCGGACCTCGTCTGTGCTCTCGATCCGGAGCAGCGCGGCGGCGGCGTCGGCTCTGATGTCATGCTGTTTCCTGTAGGCATCCCGGTTGAGCTGGCGTATCTCCTCGGGAACGTCGACCTCGGCTCTGACCGCCCACCGGTAGACACCCGTCGTCGAGCCTGAGATCGCTTGGAGCCTGTCGTTCGTGGCCTGTTCCGCCGCGCCCGCCGCGGTGATCTCGAATTGCCGGGTGGTCGACCGTACCTCCTGACACGCGCGCTGGAGGACCGCCTCCACCTCCGGTACTTCATCGTTGAAGACGGCTCGGGCCCGTACTCCGCCCGAGGTCGCGGTTCGAAAGAGGGTGACGGAGAAGTTGTAAGCGTCGCCCTTGGCAGGCGAGGCCAGAATGAACGGCTCGATGTTCACGGGCGGTTCGGGCTCGGGCTGGTTCTGCTGGATGTGGTAGAGCCTGGGTGCCAGCCATTTACGCATGAGATCAGCTCCTGTGAACGAGTTGACGCAGGTGATGGTGAAGTTCGGCGGAGATCTCGCCATGGTGCCGCCAGAACCGGAGGTAGAGCAGGGCCCGCTCGGCGTTCCGCCCATCGGTCAGGCTGAAGATCTGATCCGTGATCTCCCGTACAGTGGGCCGCTTGTCGTAATGGCGGAGCCATTCGTTCAGCAACAAATCCCAGGACTCGGGGACGGCCAGGCGCCCCTTTTCCTCGTAGCTGAGCGCGTTGCGCCAGAGTGTCGCCAGAGAGGGATGGGGATCGAGCTCGCTCAGATGCTGCCGTTCGGGGCCCGAAACGGGCAGCGCGGCCAGTCGTCCGAAGGCGAGGGCGGCGCCGCGACGACCAGCCGATCCTCCCTCACGGACCCAGTCGGCGAGATGGTTCATGATGATGGGCGCGGTGTCTCTGCGATAGAGGTACGCGATGGACTGTGCCACGTCGTGGTGGAACTTGACGCCCCTGCTCAGGACCAGGGTCCGGAACGCGGCGAGGGCTTGGTCAGGTGCGGAGAGACCGACGGACGAGGCGTAGGCGCGGATGGCGATCGCCTTCTTCGCATCGTTGCCTCGGATCATGAGATCGAGATGGAGGTGGACTCGGCGTGTCATCGAGGGGTCCTCGGCGGTGGCTTCCAGTGCCAGTGCCGCGAGCTGATGGTCCCGGGATCGGCGGGACTGGCTCCATACCTCCAGGAACCGCTCGTTCACGAGAGCGAAGTCGAAGGTCGCGAGCTTTCCGACCGCGTGCCCGACCTTGATCCTCGTATGCGAAGATCCCTCATTGCCGAGCCAGATCAGCCAGTCGACCAACGAGTCGCGGATGGTCGGCTGGTCTTCCCAGATCACGCGAAGCATGACGGCCGCCAGCTCAGGACGTCTGAGCCTTATGCTTCGCCCGCCGCCGGGCCCGGCTGGTGTGGCCTCGGCATCCACGTAACTCAGCCAGGCCGGCAGCTTCTCCCACAGTTGGACCGGTTTCGGCGAGTGATCACGACGCCACTTCTCGTCGAGCCGTTCGGCCAGGGCCAGCGCCGCGCCGGAGATTTCCGCCTCGGGCAGGCCGTGAAGTACGGCGATGCTGGTCATGAAACACCGGCCCAGAGTCGGCCTGCGCTTTTCGAGGTCTTCGCCCACCTTCGCGCGCATGCGATGGAAGCGCCGGTTCAGCATGGTCTCGATGGAGCTGCCGGACTCTACTGCGCCGACCACCTGCCTGACCAGTTCAACTACCTGCCAGGGCGCGGAAAGGGCGCGAATCTCCTCGTCCAGGATCTGCTGATCGTCCCGAGCAAGCCCTGCGATCGATGCCTGAGCGGACAGATGCTTGGCGAAGACTCGGCGGTTCGGCGGTGGATCGTGGTCGACCACGGGCGCGATGGACGATCGGACGTGCTCCGGCACCAGGACGATCACCCTGCAGTTCGCGTTGACGCCGGCACGCTTAAGACTCGTGGCCACCCTGTCCACGTCATCGGGCGTATCGATCAGGTCCAGCAGATAGCCGTGCCCCGACTCCAGTTTCCAGTCGCGGGGATTCGGCGTGCTTGCTCCATGCGGAATGATCCAGCTCGCCCTGCCACCCCAGTCGAGCAGCGCCGCCAGGGCCGTGGTCGCCTTTCCCGTCTCTGCCGCGCCACTGAGCAGGACCAGGCGCTGACTGTCGAGCAGCCTGAGCGTTTCGGCTTGCGACTGGGTCGGTACCAGCGTTCGCCGTAGGTCCTCGATCTCGTTTTCCGTCAGTTCGTGGATCGTCGCTGTCGGTTGCGGCCGCCCCTGGCCTACGTGTATGTCGCCCTGGGCGAACCAGATATTTCCCTTCTTGACTCGGTTGCTCACCCGGCCTATCAGGTCCCGGGCGCCGGAGCTCGGCAGTTCGTCGGCGTACAGGTCGTCCAAGCTCTGCCGGCGTTCCTGCCACTCCTGCCGGGAGACGGTCATTTCATGACGGATTGACCGCCTGTCCGGTTCGTCGAATTTTTCGTCTTCCTCCTCAGGTGATGTGTCCTCGACCTGGGGTTCATCCGGTGGCGTGGTCTCGGAATTCGACTTCTCAGGTGGGGAGTCGCTCATTTCTTCCTCCGTTTCGAGTCATGAGTGATGTTGAGGTCCCCTTGCGCGAAGAGAATGTCGCCTCTTTTGACCTGGTTCGTGATCGACCCGCTCCGCGGCGGCGGCTGTGACGGAGCCTCCTTTCGGGACGGCTTGGGCTCCGGAATCTCCATGTCATGAACGTCGAAGTGCGGAACGTACAGGTAGGCCGGATATTTCTGTTTCTTCTCCGCTACGGCGACCTCCAGGAACTCCGATGGCCTCGGCCGTCCTGGTCCCTGTGACACGTAGTCGCGGAACACCTCGCGCGAGATGATCAGCGCAAGGTCGGCGTCGCGGAACGTGTCGAGCGCGGCCCGTATCGGCGCCGAATCACGCAACCTCGCAGGCTGCACCGCATGTTGCCCAGGCCATCCGGCCGCGCCGTCCAACTGCAGCGGCCCGACGTGAACGGCCAGCCGTAGCCGCATCCGAGCCCAGGTGGGATCGGCGCGCCGGCTGTTGTGCGCTGCGATCGCCATGTCCAGCTCGGTCAGGAACTGGTCAAGCAGGAGCGGAATCGTGACGAGAGGACCGGGCTCGGCGGGAAGGACGGCGGTCATCGAATCACCGGCAACTTGACGGCACCATGACTGATGGTCCAGCTGAACGCTGTCCGCCGCTGTCTCGATAGCGCTGATGAGGCCTGACTGGAGGGTTCGCTGCTGAGCGTCGGTGCGGCCGCCGTAGTTCTCGATGTCGGCTGTGAGCAGGACACGGTAATCGTGTGTGACCATGGCATCTCCAATGAGCGGGTGGGCTCAACGGTGAGGCACGGCCCGGTGGGAGAAGCCTTAGAAATATGGCTTGGCGAGGAATGGGAGGTCGGCGAGCGTGGTCAGCCTCTCCAGGTCCTTCACCACCACGTCGCGATGCCCTCGCCGGATGACTCCTTCCGCGGCCAATTCGCGCAGGGCCTTCTGCGTCGTGATCTCCTTGGCGCCCACCAACATGCCCAGCTCGGCTCTTGTGAGCGGGACGCCGATGCTCACGCCGTCATCCGTCGCGCGGCCGTGCCTCGAGACCAACGCGATCAGTACGCGGGCCAGGCATATCTTCGTCTCGTACCCCGCGAAGTCGAGGCGCCGCTGATTGGCCCAACGTAGCCGCTCGGCCACGACTTGCGTCAGCGCCAATGCCACGGCCGGGCGCCGGCTCACGAACGAGCGGAACACCGGGCCCTTGACGTGTTGGCACACCGCGCGCCCGCAGGTGGTCACGGTTGCCGACCGTAGCGACCCGTCCATGGCGGCCATGTCACCCACGATGTCACCCGAAACACGGATTGCCAGAGTCGCCTCCACGCCGTTCTCGACACCAGCGGTCACCTTGACCAGCGCGTCCAGGAGGATCCAGATCGATGTGCCGCGATCTCCCTGCCTGATCAGCACGTGCCCGGGCGGGACCGTACGCAAGGTCCCGAGCTCAAGAAGCTCCGCGCGCAGCTCGTCCGTCAGACGGTGCATGAAGGTGCCGGTCGGCCATCGGTTGGGTGGCAAGGTCTCCTCCAGCGGACGATGTCCCACACATATGCCAACCGCGTTCTGCCGACAAGGGAGTCGTACATTCGCGGATGTTCGGCCACATCTGTGGGTTATTGCGCTGGTGGTCCACAATTCTGTGAGTATCAATCAGAACCAAAAGCCTGTGAACGCCTTCCGGTTGAAACCCTTCTCCCGTCCGAAGTCGATTAGCGGGTCCAGCGGGCCATATGAGGCCCTCGTGCTCGAAAGGGCACAGAATCACCCAGAACGCCGGTGGCTGTGGAGCTATTGGCCGTTCAAAGCTGGTGACCAGAGGCAGGGCCGGCCATTGACGCGATGTGCCTTCGGCCACTCGTCCGGTCGTCCAAGGTGTACAGCGGGCGGCGGTCGATGCGCCGGCGGACCTCGTCCGTGCCGAAGTGGTAGTCGATGCGCCGGGTCGCCTCGGCCCAGCCCTCCATCGAGCGGACCGCCGACAGGGCCTCCACCACGAACGGGTCGCTCCATCTTTCCTTGACGCGCTCCCACAGTGTGCCGGCGTCCTCGGTGAGGAGGTTGCCGACGGTGCCCTCGTAGATCGGCATCGCGCGTACCTCGCCGTCCGGCTCCACCTGCAGCATGGGGAAGCCGTGCCGCTGCACGAGGTCCGGGTGCATCATCAAGATCATGTTGTTCGACGTCATGAGCTGCACCGAGCGGGGGGCGAGGGAACGCAGCCGTTCGACGTGCTCGCGGCTCACCAGGGTGCGCAGTTGGCCGAAGTCCAGCAGCTCGTGTTCGGCGAATTCCTTCCTGCTCGCGAGACCGGACGGCACCGCGGCGGCGAAGGTGAGGAAGCGCAGATTCGGGAACCGGGGCGCGACCGCGCGGCAGAACTCCTCCAGCTCATGGAGGTTGGACCGCACAACCGCGTAGTCGACCCCGAACTCCACCGGGTCGGCACCGCGCTCCCCGGAGACGTCGTCCAGGATGGCCAGCGTACGCATCGCCCGCTCGAACGAACCGGCCCGTCCGCGGATCCGGTCGTGCACCCCGGCGCTCGCCCCGTCGACGCTCACGGTGATCCGGGAGAAGACCTGGGACGCCTCTTCGGCCCACCGGCGGTCGAACGTCCATCCGCCGGTGTAGAGGTTGACCGCCACCCCCGCTCCGCTGATCCGCTCGGCGACCTCCAGGAGGTCTCTGACCAGCAGCGGCTCGCCACCGGCGAACTCCACCGCCTGCGGGCGCAGAGAGACGATCGCGTCGGCGGCCCTGAGCATCTCGTCACGGTTCAGCTGCCGGGCCGGGCGTCTGCCGGACTCGGAGTAGCAGTGCACGCAGCGCAGCGGGCAGGCGTACGTGATGTCCCAGATGACGTCGCTGGGCCCCTGTGGGGTGCTCATGGCGTGGTCCTTTCCTCGTCGCCTGACGCGGCGTTGCTCTCTTCGCGAGGGTTCGATGAACGGTGGTCCCGTTCCGGGACGACGAACGTCCAGGAACGGGACCACCTCCGGTGCTCAGCCCCGATCAGGGCCGAGCACGCTGGTCACGACCGCCGCCTCGTCAGGAGGTGAAGGTGGCGTAGCAGGTCCAGTCGCAGAGCCAGGTGCTGACACAGGGGTACAGCTCCGACTCCTGGTCGGCGGGCAGCATGTCCAGGGCGTCGATGTTGAGCTCCATCGTGTTTCCTTTCCCTAACCGTTGTGCCGCTCGTTTCGAGACGGCCTGTCCACCGGCCTCGTCACAACGACGAGGCCGGAGCCTGTGGGCCTGCTAAGCGGGTACGGACGTGCCCTCGCGCAGGATTCGAGTGGCCCTTTCGCTCAGGAAGTCGATGAGACGGTCGGCGACCAGGTGTCCCTCGCTGGAGACCAGCGGGTCGTGGCCGGCTCCGGGGATCTCCAGGTAGACCGGTGCCACCGGGTGGGCGGCCGCCAGCAGCCGGCTGTGCAGCCGCCGGGAGTGGGCGACCGGGATGACCGGGTCCTGCTCACCGTGCACGATCATGATCGGCAGCCGCATGCGATCCGCCAGCCGGGCCAGGTCGCGCGGGCCGAGCTCGTCGTCGAGCTCCACCCGGCCGCCGAGGCGGTCGAGCAGCGCGCGTACGCTGGGCGGCCCGTCCCGGTACAGCTCCCCGCCGGACAGGAAGGGGGCGATCACGGCGGCTCTGGCCCACAGGTCCGGCTCCGCGGCGACGGCGAGCAGAGCCAGGTAGGCGCCGTAGCTGATGCCGTACAGCATGGGCGGCTGCCGGCCCGGGCCACGGGCGTCGGCCAGCGTGCGCCCGAGATGAAGAATGTCCGCGAGGTCCGGGCCGCCCCACGCGCCGCGTAGGGCGTCACGGTGCGCGGCGCCGTAGCCGGTGCTCCCTCGCTGATTGGGCGCGACCACCGCCATGCCCGCCGCGGCCATCCGCTGGAACAACGGCTCGAAACCGAAGTGCCAGGCGGCCTCCGGGCCACCGTGCAACGCCAGGACCACCCGCTCGCTCGCCACCGGATCGCCGTACACGATGGCCTCGACCGGCCCTGGATAGTCCACCGTTCGCGCGGATGTCCAGCGTCCCGGCTGCTCCTCGGCGGTTGCCCGTACCCGGGACCGGAGCGGATCGGGCAGGGTGACCACGCTGAGCGGGCGGTCCGGCGTGGTGTGCAGCAGGTGCAGTCCGCCGGTGGTCCAGCGGGCCGTGGGCTGCAAGGTCCCGGCCGGCAGCTCCGCCTCGACGGTGGTGTCCGCCACGAGATCGTGCAGCAGCAGGTGGGAGCGGCTCCGGCGGGCGACCGACAGGGCCAGGCACCGTCCGCCGGGATCCAGGGCCAAGGGGGTGACGCTGCCCTCCATGCGGTTCAACCGCTCGGGGAACACCGTCGGCGCCGGGTCGTCGCGGTGCCGTACACCGAGACGGAACGCGCCGTCCCGCCGTGCCGCGGTGAGAAGCACTCCGGTACGAGGTGCGGCCATGAGCAGGTGTTCGCCGTCCGCCACTCCTTCGAGCGGCGCCGGGAGACCGGTGACGAGGTCGAGGACGAACGCGCCACCTGCCCCCGGCTCGGGACGGGCCAGCGCGAGACGCCGGCCGTCCGCGTCGAGCCAGACTCCGCCGCCGGCCGCGCCGGTCAGCTCGGCGACCGGCTCAGGAGGTTCGGCATGCCCTGACACCCGCCACACCTTGGTACGGCGGCCTTGGCCGTTCTCGAACAGCAGGGCGGCGGTGCCCGGCGCGATGCCACCGACGAGCCCGAGCCCCGGGCCGCGCGAGGCGAACAGTTCGTGCTCCTCGGCCGGCGCGCCGTCCGTCCCGGGGACGGCGAGCAGCAGCCGCGCGGACTGCTTGCCGTGGCGGCAGAGCAGCACACCGACGTCCCCTGCGGGCAGCGGGAAGGTCCAGGAGTCCTCACCGTCCCTGGTGGGCAGCAGGCGTGGCCGTGGCACGGGGCCGGTGAGGTCCCACAACTCCGGCATGAGCCGGGCGCGGCCATGGGCGGCCAGGCAGGCGGCGTACTCCCCAGTGGCGGAGAACCGGAAGTTGATCCGTCTGAGCTCCGCGGGCAGGCCGGTGGTGGCGATAGGGGTCATGACGCCCTCCCGGAGGCGGCCGCGAACGCCTCGCGAGCGGAGGCCGTACCGATCGCGGCGTCGGCCATCCACGGGCGGGGCCCACCGTGGCGCAGCCGCCACAGGAAGGCGAGCACGCCGGCCAGCCCGGTGTTCCAGCCGAACGTCACCTCAAGGCCGTTCTCGTCGGGCACCACGAGCAGCCCGTCGCGCATCGTGGCGCGCGCCCACAGCATGCTCGCCAGCTCCCCGGCCTGCTCGCGGTAGACCGGCTCGCCGGTCAGATCCGCCATGTCCAGCAGGAACTGCCCGTCCCCGGCCAGTCCGTGACAGGCAGCGGTGCCGGAGCGCAGCCGGTGGCCGTGCACGGCGACGGCGGCGGCCCGCGCCACCTCCAGCGCGCGCCGGTCACCGGTGGCCGCGTGCAGGCGTACCAGGAACGTCCCGATCCCCGAGGATCCGTTGCACCAGTGGGTCAGCTTCGCCCCGCCGCGCGGGCCCTCCGCCCACAAGGCGGCCGCGCCCTGGTGGTCGGCCGCGTCCATGAGGGTACGACCGGCCAAGGCGGCGGTTTCCAGGCAGTCCTCGCGTCCGAGCGCGACGCCGGCCGCCAGCAGGTACGCGCCGATCCCGGCGACGCCGTGGGCGAACCCGTAGTGCACCACCCCCGCCAGCGCGGAGTCGAAATCGCGCGGGATGGGCCACAGCACCGTGTCGGGAGTACGTTGGGCGACCTTGAGCAGTTCGTCGGCGCATCCGCTCGCCCGGTCGCGGAGCCTCGTGTCACCGGTGGCGCTCCACAGGTGCAACAGCGCCATCCCCGTCCCGGCCAGGCCATGGCAGATGTCGGGGTTCGGCCAGCTGACCGGCAGTTCGAGCGCGAGGCCGAGACCCGCCGAGCGCACATCGTGGTCGTCGAGCGCCCTGCCCGCCTCGTACAGGGCCCAGGCCATGCCCGCCCGGCCGAAATACAGCCCCGGTGACGGGCGATGCTCACCCGCGAGACGGCCGATCATCCATCCGGCGCCGTCGCGCAGCCCCGTCGTCAGCGGGACGCGCAGCTCCTGCGGCAGGCTCGCGGCATGGGGCCCTACCACGGAGGCCATCAGGTGGAGCACGCCGGCCGCACCGTATTGGACGCCCCAGGGATCGGCGCTGACGCCGTACCCGGCGCCGACGGGCCACAGCCGCGCTTCCGGCCCTGTCCCGCCGTCCGGGGGCTCTGCGGACATGCTGCGCCAGGTGTACGCCAGTCCGTCGTGCAGCAACCGGTCCTGCTCGGCGGCGCCGAGCCGGTGACGGCCTCCCGTCACGGCGGGCGACCGCGGACCCAGATCGGACAGGAACGCGCGGACCTTGGCGAGATCCCACCGCCGGGCAGGATCCTCCGCCATCAGACCCAGGATCATGGGAGCCAGCTCAGTGGCCAGGGGATCGCCTGAGACGGCCACCTCGACCAGCGTACGGACCCGGGAGTCCCACGATCTGGCCTGCTCTCCCTCGTCGGGCGCCAACATCGGCTGGCATGCGGTCACCAGGTAGAACACGGTCGCGCCCAGCGCGTACAGGTCCACTTCGACGCCGGGGCAGGGCCCATGGGCGGGGGCCCGCTCCTGCTCCGGGGGCGCGTACCCACGGGTGCGGGCCCGCCCGACCGGAGTGCCGGGCACCGCCGCGGTCTCCAGGTCGATCAGCCGGACGTCGCCGTCCTCGGTGACGATGACGTTGTTCGGAGTCAGGTCGCGCACGATGTAGCCCTGCTCGTGCACCGTCGCGACCAGGTCGACGAGCCGCCTCACCAGACGCAGCACTGTCTCGCGCCGGCGCTCGCCCGCCCAGGCGGTGAGCACGGTCCCCTCGACGCGCTCCTGCACCAGGAACAGGCTGTCGTCCTTGTCGAAGAGCGCCACCCTGCCTGCGGTGATGCCCAGCGGCCCGAACAGGCCGAGCATCCGCCACTCGTGACGTAAGTTGTCGCGCTCGTCGCGTCCGCTCATCTTGGCGCCCATGTGCGGCCTGGCCTGCTTGACGATCACGTTCCCGCCGGTGTCACGGTCCTCGGCCAGGAACACCCCGCCCTTGGCGCTGTGCCGGACGGCCTGGCGCACCACGAACCGGTCGGCGAGCAGCACGGCCTCCGGCGCGGCCGACCGGACCGGAGCTTCGCCCGACTCGAAGGGGCAGGACGCCCACGGCGGTGGTGAGTACCAGGGGTTGCGCTTGTCGGTCACCAGCGTGCCGTCGGGAGCCGTCAGCCGGGAGGCGTAGGAGCCGTCGTTGTCCAGCACGAGAGGCGCCGAGAACACCCCGTAGCGGTAGTGGACCAGGCTGCCCGGCTTATAGACACGATCGGACAGGATGCGCGGCCCGGGCAGACCCATGGTGGCCTCGTGCAGTTCCTCGGCGATCACGGTCGCGGCCCGGTCGTCGGGCGGATAGACGGTGACGAACTTGCCCACCGCCCCGCGATCCTGCTCCCTGGACACCAGATTGGACAGTTCGGCCAGCGTCGCCGCGAACTTGAAAGGGCAACGGCGCCGAGCCAGCACCTCCACCACGCGGGCGAGCACCACGGGAGCCGACAGCGGCGTCGCCGATACGTGCAGCTTCCAGCCCTGCGCCTGGCGTGTTACGCCGTCCGGCGTCACGTACATCCACGGCCGGCGATGACGGAACTCCCAAGTGGCGGCGCCCTCCTCGCCGTCCACCGCCGCCAGGTCCGCTCGTGCCAAGGCCGCTCTGGCGATGTCCTCCAGCACGTGCCGATCGACGTCGACCTCGTCTTCACGCGCCTTGCGCCCGTCCATGCCGTACCCCCACATGCGTCATCCCTTGGCGAAGCCGCCGGACGATAAGCGGGGCGGGCGTCGGCGTTAATCCGCCGGCCCACCGCAGATATCGACAGGTACGCCCCGATGTCTGACCGGCTTCAGGTATAGGTACGGCGACTTGGAACTGTCTTGGAGATGAATGGCGTCGGCGGCGAGTTTTTTGGCAGTCAGTTGCAAGTGTCGTCCAACCGGTAAACACCGAAGGATTCGTGAATGCCCAGGTCAGAGCCACTCGACATCAACAGCCTGCGACGGGATGTCGGCGGTGAGTTATCAAACTTGTTCACAAGTCGCTCTAAGTGACGTTCCAGTCGGTTCCTAGTGTCATTGAGGTATTACATGGAGTGATTGCGGCCGGAGGCGTTCATCGAAAGGCGGATGCTGTGCTCGCATTTCAGGCGAAGAGCCTCGGGATTCGCTCTGGGACACAAATGTCTGTAGGCGCCTTCACGTACATGGATCGCGGTACAGAGGTTGAGGTTCCTCGGCGTGATTGCGTGCCTTTCGGCCGGTCGGTGACCATGCCGATGGGATGCGGTATCCGGATGGTGGCGGCCTGACCCCGCCAACGGGCACCGGGGCGACCTCCCAGAGCCGGCGCCACCACCCGCAGCATGGACGGCAGTGGCACTACGCGCCCACCGTGCCTGCTGGTCAGGCCGGGAACCTGCTCGGCGAAGGTGCGCTTGGCCCAGGCGGTGTTGTCGCAGAAGAAGCGACGGACCTGTACCTGACCCAGCACCTCCTGCCCGGCCACCGGCAGATCCGGCAGGCACCGCTCATAACGGCTGTGAACCCGCACCGACTCCCATCCGCAGGCAGGACATTCACCCTTCGGCTCCGTCGTCGCGGCCTTCACCTGCACGGTCACGCCTATCCGATGCACCCGCTCGACACGAACGGCGGCAAGATGCGGAAATACGACCGCCAACAGCTCCGTGATCGACACAGGGCAGCGTCCCGACACCTGCACCGGCCCGCATCCGGTTCAACATGATCGTGATCTCGGAAGTGCGGCCGATCACGTGGGCCGGGAGCGAAGGCCGCACGGCTGTGCAGTGGAGTGGAGCGCGAGCTGCCGCTGCTACGGCACTCATTGCTTCCTGGGAAGCCTGTGAGCACTCAGGCGTGCAGTCAGCAGAGCCCTGGGGGTGAGGTGAGGCAGCAGCACTCTTCCCCCGAGCACCCTCGGCTTGGCCTCCGGGGCGAAATGGGGCGGCGGTGACGGTTCGGATCCGTCCATCCCCATCGACTTTCTGGCGGCCGGAGCCTCCGGCCACAGGGCTCCGCCACAGGCGGAAGTGGTTCCGTGCTCGCGACGGATTAGATGCGTCCCCTTCTAGGTCGGTCGCAGCCCATCCCGGCCGGGTTCACGGTGATCCCTTCGGCAGCGAGGACCAGTACTCCAGTACTTGAACAATGTCATCGATGCCTGTGACGCCCAAGAATGTGAATATGGACGCCGCCATGCCAGACAACACGGTCCAATATGTCCCCCAAGACATTCTCCCTCGCAGTGCTTCGATGCGAAAGATCTCTGCGATCCGAGTGGAAAGAATACAAGGAGCCACAAATAGCCCCAAAGCAAATATGCCCTGCTCGACCGACACTTTCTCCCCATGGGTAAGTCGGGCAAATTGCACATATTTTGTCACCAGGACCACCCCGACGATAGCCCCTAGGATCATCCAGATCACGTCCAGGACATCGTTTTTGCTTTCATCTATATTTTCGCCGGCGCCATCCGCCATGCGCCCACTCCCCGTTTCGAATTGATCAAGCTGCGAAGCCTTCCGTCGCGGGTACGTCGCACAGCAAGCGGCGTACGTCGAGCACTAGGCCCACAGCCAGGGCGGCGACGACCTGGTCCATGAGTGCCGGTAGCTGCTGATCTTCCGGCCGCCAGATGAGACCCCCTCTAATGAGATCTTGTTTCCATGCCCGTCATTCTGGCCCCATGTGCGTGGATCGCGCAGGGATTCCGTCGATGTGAACACGGAGACCGGTATCGGTGCCGGGCGGGCTGTTCGGTCACCTGTGCGTGCGCGCCGACGACCTCCGTACGGCATGTCGCTTCGGAAGCGAGTCCACCCCGTCGATGTGAGTGCCGATCTCCGGTGGAGGCGGTCCGTGACTCCGGCGTCTCCGACGAGATCGACATTGAACGGCTCGGACCGTCGGGCCAGACTTGTGCTGGCCGCAGGGTTCCTGGCCTGCGTCGTGCTCGGCATCTGGTCGAACGCCTGGGGCGGCGCCCGAGAGGGGCGACGGAATCAATAAGGTCCTACGGCTGCATACGGGTGCTTTCGGCGGCCATGAAGGATCAGGAACGCAAAAGACCTGCGGCTGAGAAACCGCAGGTCAACGGGCGAAAACCCTGGTCGAAGAGAGTGCCCCCGGCAGGATTCGAACCTGCGGCACCCGCTTTAGGAGAGTGGAGGCTTCTCCGTCTTTTCAGGCACCCTGAACTGGGCAAACAGCCGATGCGCCACCTGAGTCATGTAAGATCATCCCGCGCATGTCCCCGAATTGGACCGTAGGGCTGCTCAGCGCGTCCGCATCGTCGGCGCCAAGCGCGCACAGCTCGCCGCAGCGGTTGCCGAGCAGTATGCCGCCGGGAACTCCGGCTGTGAGATCACTGAGGCGACAACCCGCTCGTGCGGGGGTGTCCGCCTTCTGCCTCGAGGAAACCGACACGATCCTGCGACCGCGATGGCGGGAACGACACGCTGGCTCGCGCAGAAGCGCGTCAACCCGCCCCCTCCTGGGTGAGGGCCTCCACAGCCTTCACCTCCAACTCGTCCTGGAAGTCGTACCTGTCGTTGGACTCCTCGTACGGAGTGTGCTCGAACCGGCCGTCTGCGTCGAAAACCTCATGATCTCGAAGGTCGTGCCTGTGCTTGTCCTCAGACCGCTCCTGCAGCCCGGAACGGTCACGCCACCAAACGGACACTCAGGCTGTTACCGATACCTCGCCGCGGCCCTGGTCGAGCACCTTGCGCTGGGCACAAGTCCTATGCACCATGGCACACCATGGAGTTGGATCTAGTCATCTAGATCCCCCGAGGATTGTCGGCGCCATGCCGTACGGTCTTGACGACTCAGGCTGCGTAGATCGGGGCAGCTCTCAGTTATCCACAGGTGACCACAGGCGGTCCTGATGTGGGGACGCAAGTCGGTACTCTGTAGAGCCGTGGCCTCAAGAGGCACGCCACTGCACCACCGCAGCCCAGGGCAAGAAAGGGCTGCATTAGGAAGTCGGGGAGTTATACGTGGGCCAGATAGAGGGAACGGATGGCGCATATGCCAACGACGTGCCCGAATACGAGCAACTCGTGCCCACAGGTCCCATACCTCCAGGGCGCGCTTCCATAATGAATGGCAGGCTCAAAGACACGCCTGCGAACCGTGCCCTGAATCCCGATGTAGCTTCGGCCGAAGTGTTCACCTCGGATCTTCTCACAAAAGGCGCCTACTACGCTGATGACAGATCTATAATCATCCACGACGAAGTCCGAACGGGTCTCCAGAAACTTATCGATGCAGGAATTAAAGTAAACTGTATCGTCACCTCGCCGCCATATTATGGCCAACGGGACTATGAGGTGCCAGGGCAATTTGGACAAGAGGAGCATCCTCAGCATTTTATCGACAATCTGGTGGAAATCTTCCAGCTCTGCTGGCAGGTTCTCAGCGATGAAGGTTCGCTTTGGATCAATATTGGTGACACCTATTGGAGCGGCAAAGGGGCGCATAAAAGTGGCGAGGCGAAACAGAAGGCACGCCGCTTCGGAATTCGGCCCCAAGATCGCCCTGGAGATGGACTATGGGCGCGCCCCAAGCAGCTGCTATTGATTCCACATCGCCTCACCATCGCACTCCAAGAAAGAGGATGGCTGGTTCGGAACGACAATGTCTGGATCAAGCCTAATCCAGTCCCGGATCAGGTTCGCGATCGCTGCTCGATCTCTCACGAGTACGTCTTCCACCTAACGAAGAGTCGATGGTACTACTTCGATCGAACTCCCGTCGGGCGTATAACCGTTACGAAAAAAGGTGAAACGAAAATACTACCCCCCCTTGATACTTGGTCGCTACCAACTTCGAAGCGCAATGGAAGTCGGCATCGCGCCACTTTCTCAGAAGAACTCGTCCGGATACCAATCCTAGGGTCAACGCCACCTGACGGAATTGTCCTTGATCCATTCAATGGATCCGGTACTTCTACCTACGTGGCTAAGAAGTTCGGTTTTCGATCTATAGGCATAGACCTAAATGAGGAATACTCTGAGGAGGCGGCAAGCAGGCTCAAGGAGCTTGATGGTCAACTGGCACTAGGGGAGGATCTTGAATGACCACCTATATTTCTCGTTCCACGCTGACGCAGGCGGTGAGGCGCTTGGGAATTTCATCGTCTCAATCGAGCCTAGGGGATTATCTCATCTTCAAGCGCGCGATAGTCATTAAAATGAATTCGCCAGAAGTGGATGATTCATATCGCAACGCTGTTACTACAGGCTTGCGCTCGGAAAGCTATATTCAGGCGATCGATGAACTTGCTCTAAGGCGACCGGGCACTAAAGAAGACGACAACCCCTATTTCGTACCGTTCGGTGCGACGAGGGACACGACACGTGGCTACAGGACGAAAAAGTTTCCCTCGAACGGGCCGTCGGATACGGTAGGCAGATGGCAGTCACGTAGTAGCGCTCCCCCATTGGTGCTAGTACCTGGCCGCAAGCCTAAAACCTATGCAATTGTAGAGCGAAGTGCCCAGGAGCTACGTACTTTCTTCATCGTTAAACATGCTCAGAATAACTTCTCGGGGCATAGACCACACCTCCTCGACCTAGCCATTTGGTGGTTCAGGTCCACAGATCTAGAGCCGAGGATGGGAGGGGCGCCTAGTCCTGCCAAGCTGATGGAAGCAGTAACAGATGACCTGCGCCTAAGCGCGATAGAAGTCGAGGCTCTGTTTGAAACAGACCTTGACGATCTCGCTCTTGCGGACCATAATTCGAACATTGAATTACCTGGTATGGATTTGGAAGAAGAAGAGGACCTTACGTGACAGTCGCCTTCGACGAGCTTCCTGCAGACCCGGACGATTATCTTCCGCCTGCCCCGCACGCTCGGTCGCGTCATGTTGAACCGGAGATAAGGAGGACGAGTAAAGCGGCTCAAGTTGCAGCTCCAACGGACTTGTCTGCAGAGGAAGTTGATCAAGTTATACGGTTCATTACAGCAAAAGGCTTTGTCTTCCAGCCGTGGCAAGTGGCTGCCTTCATCACGGCTGTAAGGACGAAGCCTTTTGTTATTCTTGCCGGCATATCTGGCACCGGGAAGACGAAGTTGCCAGTTCTTGTTGCAGAAGCGACTCAGGCGAGATGCAACATTGTCCCCGTTCGACCTGACTGGAACGACAGCAGTGAATTGCTCGGGTACGAACGTTTGGATGGTACTTTCCAGCCAGGGGCACTCCTCCGTGCCGCCAAAGAGGCAATGAACGAACCTGACACTCAATTCTTCTTCGTTCTTGATGAAATGAATATCGCGCGAGTGGAGTACTATCTCGCAGAGGTTCTTAGTCACCTCGAGACTCGGGGACCTAGCCTGAACGGCCGTATCCAATCAGGTCCGTTAGTTCCGGCACTGCAGGACACTCAGCACAGCGACTGGGCGAATGTGTGCCTCCCGGACAATCTATGCATCGTCGGCTCCGTGAACATGGATGAAACGACCTTTGGCTTCTCCAAGAAGGTCCTCGATCGCGCCTTTGTAATAGAATTCTCTGATATTGATCTGTCTGCTATTCGCCCTGTGAACGAGGAGGCAATTGATCCAACGAAGTGGCTAAGCTCCCAATGGCGGCCTGCAGCTCTATCCTTGAGCGGTCATCCGCTCTGCGGCTCGGAGGAGGTCTCCTTCACGATCGAGGTGCTTACGGAGGTCAACGAAATCCTCAAGCAGGCACAACTACAATTTGGCTATCGAGTCCGAGATGAGATAGCGATGTTCTGCTTGGCGGCTAAGGATTACTTCGATTCGTTTGTGACGAACGATGCCGGCACCGTTAGCCCACTCGATCTGGCTGTAGCTATGAAAGTTCTGCCACGGATTCAGGGGAGTGGTGCTACAACCCGGATGGTTCTGGAAGAGCTTAGCCATTGGGCCTCACCGACGGCAGAACAAACGGAGTCGCAGCCGGAGGAGATTTCTGGTGCTACAAGTCAATATCCATTCAGTTCGGACCGTCTCGAGTTGATGCGCCGGCGACTAGACGAAGTCGGCTTCACGAACTTCTGGTTGTAGGCATGAGTGCTAACGATCTGCTTCTAAGGGTCTCTTTGCCCTTTGTAACCCTAGACATTCACGGCCCCAAGCAAGCGCGCTGGGTACTTCCGGGGAGTGGTCCCAATAAAGGGCATCTCAGAATGGTGGTTTCCCCGAATGTCCGGAGCAGCACTGTAGTCTCCACCCATCAAGGAACGCTTACTCGGAAAACTTTCGATGAGTGGGATGGGCCTCCCTTCTATGAAGATACAACTTATCGAATACGCGTGAAGTCCTTGGTGCCAGGTCGAACGCCCGTCCTGAATCATCGAGATCCACTTCTACTGGGGTCAATTGTTTCCTACCCCGACGATGATATGTGTGCAGGTACGCTGAATTTCGGGCGCCAGGTAGGTCTGACGACACTAGATATCGCCGTAGGTCATGAGGCTCTCCGGCTAACGCTGGAGATCTTTCCAGCCAAGATTGACTATAAGACTGACTATCAGAACATTTTGGGTGATATATCGAGAGCCTCCCGTACCTTGGCCTTCGAATATTTGCGCGCAACCTATCAGAAAGGGAAGCCCAATAGCGTAACTGACCAGGCGAACTTTGACTGGATCGTTCTTTTGCGTCACGAAATTGATCGGCTTTCGCGTGCAATAGCTCAAATCAACCAACGTCCATATCGCTCTCTTGCCAGTGAAATTACGAATGTCCGAGTCGAGCGCGTGAAGAAGGCTGACGGTTATACGCGTAAGGCTGTTAGTCGAGGTAAGGGTAGCGGCGGGTGGAGTAATATTCAGGGTATTGGCGCAGCAAGGAGTCTACTGCCTACCAGTCGCAGTGTGGAGACACTAGACACCCCTGAACATAGATGGCTGCGAATGGGGTTGCTGCTAATAAGAACCAAGTTATCTGATGTGCAGGCCGGCCTGAAGCTTGAAGCGGGCAGACAGCGGTCGATGACGCAGAGCAAGCGCCGACTGATGGCCGAAATAGCAGAGGTTGATAGGTTCGTCGAGTCCATATCCGATCTGCTAAACCTACCTCTATTTAATGGCGTGACTCAGGCACCGCCACCTGGCTTTACGTCTTTGACGCTCATGTCTGGCGTCGGATATGGCGACGCTTATCAAGCCATAAGCACTCTGAGGCTTGGGCTTACAATTGAACAAGGCACTGTCGAGTTCTCTACGATGGATGTTCATGCCCTGTATGAAACATGGTGCTTCATTGAAGTGCTACGTATCGTTGTAACTTACGCGGGCGCGCAGGCGGATCTGTCATCGATCATCTCGGTTGATAACACCGGTATCCGGGTACGCATGCGCCCAGGTAGACGAGGCTCGGTTAAATGCCGTTCCGGAACTCTGGATATCACTCTTTCATACAATGAACCCTATAGAGGTCTAACTGGCGAGCAGAAGCCAGATATCGTGCTGCGACTTCGTCACGCTGGATGGCCGGATCTTTATGTTATCTTCGATGCCAAATATCGCCTAGACGCGTCAGCTTCTTTTCAGAAGAGATTCGGATGCGCGGGGCCTCCTCTTGACGCGATAAACGTCCTTCACCGGTATAGAGACGCCATTGTGGTAGGAAGTCAAGCCGGTGGGACTCTTTATCGTCCCGTTGTTAAGGGGGCGGCTCTGTATCCTCTTTCGGTTTCCGAGTCAGTCAATTTCAACGCTTCACGGCTCAAGGAGGCTCTGGATGTGCTTGGAATCGGAGCGATCCCCTTCCTACCTGGAAATACGCACCATTTGGAAGCTTGGATAGCCAGTGTGTTGGCGTTGCCTCCAGAGGAACTAGCGGAGCCTGGGCCGCCCTTCGTAGGCCTGGTGGAGAAAGGGAAGCGCGGTTACGGGGTGCCATGACACGACGTCAAACGACGTTATTTATGAGCTCGATGAAGCCGCCATGCTTCCTCGCTTAGACCATGGCTGATATATCTCGATGTCAGGGTCGCCGCTAGTTGGCGCTGTTCCTCGTACAGTGCCAGGCGTCTCATCAAGTTGAATAGTGTGTCGAGTGATATCGGAATACACGCCTCCGGGTCCCGCAGAAGCTTCTTGTAAAGGTGGACTATTGTTCCTGTACGCGGGTCTTCTGGATGATGAAAGATGAGTAGCTTCGGCATGCTTTCATGCTGATCCCGCAGCGTCATTGCTATCCCAATGCCATGACAACGAACGAGTTGATTTATGGCACGGTTTTTGGCCAAATCCACATCAAGGTCCCATGACCCCGTGGAATCCGCAAGCTGTCGATATTGCGGTCTCGTAGTAATGTCGATGTATCTACTACTGAATCTATCAATGTATTTTACCTCAATCACTGCCGAAACATAGCTACCCCCAACTTTTCCGGTGATCCAGCCATCTATTATGGTTCTATCTCCTGTGAGGTTGAGCTTGTCGGGTGGATCATACTCAACGAGTAGTTGATCGACCGTGTCCAGATTTTCGCCGAGAAGGGCGGCGAATACTCTGGTTGCCCATTGGGTGTCAGCCTGTAGCGGGCCAAGAATATTTAGAGTCAACGCTTGGCTTGAGGTCATATTGCTAGTGGTTCGGACGGGGTCGATTCCCCATCCTTGCTTCCGCCTGTCTGAATAGAGCTTTTTGGCCGCATCGGACAGAAAATTGTACCCCTCGGCCGCATCGTCGGAGGTGAGGATGCAGCCGAGGGGACGGTTTGCGGTATGGTGTGACGTTACTCCGTAGTCACGTAGCCCCAAGACGTAATATCGGTACCATGACTGGTGAAAGCGAGCTCTTGCGGCAAACCCAGATTCGCCTGGTCGCTGTGGCCCGATGTGTTGGAGTTCGGTGCGTGTGAGTTGTGATGGCTGCAATGAATTTCTCCACGAGTCTATTGTGCTTCTATATGCGCCAGCAGGTGACTAAATAGTGATGCCTGCTGCCCTAGAGCGTCTCAAGCCTGACGGCCGAGCGATGCTCACGTTGTTGGATTACAGTATCGCCGCGTCCGGTATCGGATATGGCCGTGGCCGTACAGGCATCGAGCTGCTTGCGGGCTATGCGCAAACCTTCAGATGGTGATGCGATGGCAAGGGCCGACGAAGGAGGCCCGCGGCAGCCGATCGCCCTGGCCATGCATGGCGAGTAGCGAAGTGAGCGATCGTCACGGTCTGCAATTACGACTTCTACTGCATTCTCCAGGCGTGCAGAGCGGTGCGTGCCCGGACCGGCCGGAGAGCCGCAGCCGGGCACGCAGACCGCTCGGCGCGCCTGGCGGACCGCCTAGCGGGCCGCCCTTGAAACCGTGGAGAAAGTTCTCATCCACACGGGTCCTGAGCCCTGGCAACGGGCTAACTGCTCTGTCCTGCTCTGTGTGCTGTCCCAGGACGTGCATGATCTTTAGTCCTGGTCGTGCCTGGTGGATGCCTCGTCGGAGTCGTCGCCAGGGTGGCTGACGAAGGTGCCCTTGCCAAGGACGGTGTAGAGAGTGCCGTCGGCGATGAGGGCGTTCAGCGCTCGGCGGGCTGTTCCTTTGGACACGCCGAGTTCGACTGCCAGGCGGGGCTCTCCGGGGACTGGCATGCCGGGTCGGTACTCGCCGGCTTCGATCCTGCGCTTGATCTCGTTGACGATCGCCTGCCAGCGCAGTTCATCGGGCTTGAAGTCCATAGTGTAACGGTAGGAACCCAAAGGTTCCCATTCATTCCCAGGGGTTCCTTCGGGTACCCCTAGGCAGGACTAGGAAGGTTGCCGTAGCCTGCGGACATGCAGCAAACATCCGGCTACGACCTTGGCGCTCTGCGCGCTTCGTTCCCCGGCTGGTCCTTCTTTCGAAGCGACACGGGCGCTTTCTATGCGACGCGGCGCGGCGTCCGGCTCAACGATGCCGAAATCAAGGCGGGCCTTCAGCAGACAGTGAGTGCTGACGACGTGGCGACATTCGAAGCGCTCTTGCACGAGCAGAGCCTGAGGGGGTGGCGTTGTGACCGATCCAGAACCGTGTGACAACCAGCATGCCGCCGCGCCCCTGCCAGGGGCTAAGCCGATCGACTGGGAGCCGAGCTCTTCCCGCGCGCTCCGGGTACGGGTCCGCGCACACACCTGCTCCTGTACGTTCCCGTACTTCGAGCTGTGCACGGAGGCTGGACTGTGGTTCATCCGGCGCTACACGGCTAAGAGCCCGGCCGTCGCCGTCGAGAGTCCCTGGACATCCGTCCACGCTGCCCAGATCCTGTGGGCGCAGATTTTGACTGGTCAGGCTCGGTGACCGTACACTGCCGCCCTTCGGTCGACGAAAGCGCATGCGATCCGGCGAGCAACCTCGACAGGCGTGACCTCATCCGTGTGAAAGCGGCAGACGAACAGCCCTTCATCGTGAGCGTGCAGGTCGGCCATGGTCTCGTCCCAAGCGCGCAACCGCTGAGCCGTGTCATTGTCCCCGCGCTCTCGGGAGCGCTGTTCGCACACCGCGCGCGACACCCACAGCATGACGGGCAGCCACCGCCCGGCCTCGATCAGACGCCCGACATCGGGGATGTTGCCCATGTGCACGACCGGCACCTGCCCGGCCATGGCGGTCTGCTCGACCTGATGGCGGTCGACGGCGTAGACGTTGCCGTACCGGCGAGTCTCGACCAGCAGCCGCCCGGCCGCGCGCAGCTCGGCCAGGCGCTCGAAGCTGACGAACTCGTACTCGCCGCCGCGCCAGGTGCCGGCCTTGAGCTTGCGCAGCAACACGAGGCGCGGATCCAGCGCGGTCAGTGCAGCGGTCACAGTGCTCTTGCCGCTGGCCGGTGGCCCATACAGCACGATGCCCGTCACGTCAGGATTCGTTTCAGCGTCTGGCGGGTCTGGTCGGCGAGGCTGATCGCGGAGCCGAGGCGGTTGTCGACGGTGATGTGCGCGGTCTCGGGGCTGGTGTCGGTGTTGAGGCCGCTGACGTAGGTCTCCCAGTTCTGCAGCTTCCACACGTCCCGAGGGGCCCCGCGGAACTCGATGTACTCGCGCATGGACTCCGGATCGCAGCGCACCCAGACCACTGCCACGTCGATGCCCCGGGCCGCGCATCGGTTGGTCAGCCGTGACACCCAGTCGGGGTCGACGAGTTCGGCGACGAATGGCGCGGACAAGATGGCCGAGGTGCCGACCTTGAGATTGTCGAACGCGGTCTCCATCAGGCACCGGTACTCCAGCGGCCGGACCTCGCTCAGGTACAGCTCGGTGTGCCGGTCGTGCGGGTCACCGCCGAGGGAGACGAGCAGGCGTTCGACCATGGCGCGGGTCAGGGAGTCCTTGTCCAGGAACGCCCAGCCGGTGATGTCGGACAGGAACCGGGAGAACTCCGTCTTGCCCGACCCGGCGTAACCGCCCACGATCGTCAGGATCGGTTTGGGGCTGCCTTGGCCGTGGCGGCGTCGCCAGGCGTCCACGACGCGGTTATGAAGGGCGTTCTGTTCGGCGTTGGAGGGGGCGCCGGAGACTTTGACGAGGGTCTGTTCGATGACCTGGGCGGCGGCGTTGTCGGTGGCGGGGTCGGTGGATGGGGGCAAATCCGAGATGGAGTTTTCCACTTCGGTTATTTCGCCGGGTAGCGGCAGGCGGAAACCAAGTGCCGGTTCATTTGCCTGGTATAGGAGGCAATACGCGCGCCGGTAGTGGGGTCCGGGATATACCGATCCCTGCTCATGTGACCAGAGTGTCTGGAAATTGGCGGCTGGTGCGGTCAGGCCGTGCCGGTGGGCGACTTGGCGGAGCTGGTCACCTGCGGCTTCGAGGGTGAGGCCGTGCGCTTCGCGGTGCTGGCGCAGGACCAAGGGCTGCCATCCGGGACGGTGAATTGTCTTCATCGCATCCTTTGTGCACTTTGAGGGGCGGGCGTGTGTAAGCGCATGTGTAACCGCCGTGCAGGCAGCAGTGATGAAGCTTAGCTAACGCTCTGTGATACTCGCCAGCGCGAATCCGCGGTGAACTAACGGCATCCCCGCCGGGATAACGACCAGCCAGAAAAGGGGTGCCGAAGTGACCACAAATGAGCGGATAATAAGTGAGCTTCAGGCCATTCGGTCTGACATGGAGGAGTTGGCCTGCCGGGTCAGCGAGATCGCTTCGGCTCTGGGAACACGGCCTTCTCCAGATCGGCGATCCGGTCGCCGAGAACCGCCAGAGTGCTGCGCATCTGAGCGAGCTGCTCCATGACCTCGGACGAGGCCGGCCCTTCGGCCGAGAGGGCCGCCGCCGCGTCTTCGCGAACGAACACGCCCTTGCCCTGCTGGCCGATGATCAGGTTCTCGGTACGGAGAACGCTGATGGCCGCCTTGACCACGCTGGCTGAGACGTCGTAGCGCTGGCAGAGCTGGGCGGTCGAAGGCAGCGCGGCGCCGGTCGCGAGTGAGCCCGTTCTGATCTGCGCGCGTAGGTCGTCGGCTATCTGGAGGTAGCCGGGCCGACCGGACTTCTCGACCATCCAATGCCTTCCGTGAGGTGCGTGCACCTCCAGTTGAGCACAGCCACCCCGACATGCCAACCAAGTCTGCGTGGAAGCCCTTGACAACTTAGAATTCCAAGCGTTCTATGTATGCATAGCGTTACACCTCAACTACTCAAAGGAACCAACCATGCGCACCGTCCCCATCCCCGTCGACACGAACAAGCTCACCATCACCTGCGTGAAGGCCCCGCGTCCGCGCGTCCTCAACCGCGACACCGGTGAGATCAAGACCGACAAGAACGGCAACACCGTCTACGAGGTCACCGTCTCCGTCGAAGACGAGTTCGGCCGGATCGAACTCGTCAAGATCGGTATCACCGGTGAGCCGCCGATCAAGGCCGGTGACCCGGTCAACGCGGTCGGCCTACTCGGCTACGTCTGGGAGATCGCCGGCAAGTGGGGCATCTCCTACCGCGCCACCGCCCTCCTGCCCTTGCGGGAGGCCGCCGATGTCTGACCAGCACTACTGGACGCTCACAGTCCTGGCCGCCGTGGCGGCCGGGTTGTGGGCCTGGCGCCGCTTCCACTATCGCTCTTTCTGGCTGGTGCTCGGCTACCCGATCACCGCCGTCACCGTCATGGCGACCTGGCGCAAGGTCGCGCTCGGCTGCGGGCTGACCAAGAAGCGGCAGCGCTTCTGGTTCACCACCGTCCCCGGCCTGGTCGCCTCCACCGGCGTCGTCCGGGTCAAGCGCAAGTTCCAGCGCATCGCCGTGGACACCAAACCGTGGATGTGGCTGCCGATGCCGACCCGGCACGGCTGGCGGGTCACCCTGCACACCCTGGAAGGACAGATCCCCGCCGACTACGCCGACGTCGCCGAACGGCTCGCGCATTCGTGGGGGGTGCACGCCGTCCGGGTCACCTCCGACAAGCCCGGCCGGGTCCGGCTGGCCGCCACCATCCGCGACCCCCTCGTCAAAGTCGACGACCTGCCGCCGTCTACGGAACTGCTCAAGGTCACTGTCGGCCGGTTGGAGACCGGCAGGCCGTGGATGGTCGACTTCCGCACCGTGCCGCACTGGCTGAACGCCGGAGCCACCCAATCCGGCAAGTCCAACCTCGCCAACGCCCTGATCGTTGGCCTGGCGCCGCAGCCGGTGGCGCTGGTCGGCTTCGACCTCAAGGGCGGGGTGGAGTTCACCCCGTACAGCCCGCGCCTGTCGGCGCTGGCCACCAGCCGGGCCGAATGCGGCGCCCTGCTCGATGACCTGGTGGCGCTCATGACGGACCGGATGGGCGTATGCCGGATGGCCGCTGCGCGCAACATCTGGCAACTCCCGCCCACCATGCGACCGGTCCCCGTGGTGGTCCTGGTCGACGAACTGGCCGAGCTCTACCTGATGGCCGACAAGAGCGAGAAGGACGAGATCGCCAGAACCTCCACGGCACTGCTGCGGGTGGCCCAGCTTGGCCGGGCGTTCGGCATCTACCTGTTCTGCTGCGGCCAGCGGATCGGCTCCGACCTCGGCCCCGGCGTCACCGCGCTGCGCGCCCAGTGCTCCGGGCGGATCTGCCACCGGGTCAACGATCCGGAGACGGCGACCATGACGCTCGGTGACCTCGACCCGGCCGCGCTCGACTCCGCCCGCGCCATCCCGTCTGAGACACCGGGGGTGGCCATCGTGGCCGGCCAGGACGGCCAGTGGTACCGCGCCCGCTCCTTCTACGTCACCGAAGCCGTGGCCGAACACGCCGCCCGCACCTACGCCGACCAAGCCCCGGCCTGGGCCGACGTGATGACCGCACAACCATACGAGACCCCCGACTCCCGAACCGCCTGACCCACCGGAAGGGAGGAAACGCTGATGCGCCGCTTGGTCGCCTGGCTGCTCGACACCGGCCCCGTTCTCGTCCTGGCCCTCATCGCCGGCGCGGGCTCGTTCACCCACATCCGCGATACCGCCACCGAGCACGGCCAGCACGGCTGGATGGCCTGGGCCGTGGCCGTGTGCATCGACCTGACCTGCGTCATGGCCGCCCGCGAACGCCAACGCGACAAGCACACCGGCCGCATCCGGCGCGGCCCGCTGTCCTGGCCCGTCCTCGTGCTGACCGGCGGCATCGTCCTGTCCCTGGCCGCCAACCTGCAACAGGCCGACCCGACCGTCTGGGGCTGGATCACCGCCGCCACCCCGGCTGCCGCCTTCCTCGTCGCGGTCTCCATGCTCGAACGCCGCGCCGCCGCCGGTACCAGCACCAGTGAATCGTCCCCGGACGTCTCGCAGACGTCCCCGTCCTGGGCGGCGGCGTCCCCGTCCGTCCCCGACCGTCCCCAAGCCGTCCCGCCAGCGGTCCCGGCGGCGGACCGTCCCGCGCTCGTCCCCGCCCACCAGGACGACGACCGCCAGGGCGACGGTCCCGCGCCGGATCCCGCGCTGCTCGACTACGCCCGCCGTGTCGCCGATGAACACCACGCCGCCCACGGCAAACCCATCACCCGCGACCAGCTCCGCACTCGCCTGGGCGTCTCCCACCAACTTGCCGCCACCCTGCTCCACACCCTGACCACCCACTGAAAGGAGATCACCGATGACCGACGACCGAACCGCCCTCATCCACGGCCTGATCCAACTGGCCGCCTTCCTCCAGGCCAACCCCGACGTGCCGACCCCTCGCGGGGTCACCGTCCACCACTTCACCCCGAACGCCGATGACGATCAGATGCGCGCCCAGCTCGACCACCTGGCCGCCCTGCTCGGCAGCGACATCGACGCCGGAGGCGGGCACTACGGCACCTCGCGGTTCTTCGGACCCGTCGAATACCGGGCCGTAGCCATCCTCGCCGACGCCCGCACCCAGCACACCGCCAACGACAGCTACTACGGCTGCATCACACCCGACACCCACTGAGGAGACCCGATCATGCGCATCCGCCTCGAAGGAAACCGCGCCGAGCTCGCCCTCGGCCTGATCCACCTGCGCGAGGTCTTCGACGTCACCGCGATGTCGCGGGCCTACCCCGACCGCTCCCGTCCGCGCAGCTACCGCGTCTACGTCCGCATCACCCCTCGAAAGGAGCGCTGATCATGGACGACACCTTCACCTACTACCGCTGCTGCACCTGCGGCGGCACCGGCCTCACCGACAACCAGACCTGCGCCGACTGCTCCGGCACCGGCATCGAAAACCGCGGCGCCTAACCCGCGCTGTAGCGCCCCCCGCCTGGCCACACATCCGCCAAGATCCGCGCCAGGCCGGGGGCCATCCCACACCAGCAACACTGGAGAGGACGGTCCCATCTTGCCCTGCTCTGCCCGCTCCCACGCCGTCGCCGGAATGATCGACCGGCTCAACCACCCCGACTACGACCGCTGGGCCACCCAGATCAAACGCGCCGGCGGCTGCCGACAGCCCATCCACCTACGCGGCAAAGTCGACCACTACGACCAGGCCACCGGCCAACTCCTGCACCACTACACCACCAACACCGAACCCGACGGCATCCTGCGCGTCCCCTGCAAGACCCGCCGCGCCACCCGCTGCCCCGCCTGCGCCGAGACCTACCGCGCCGACACCTACCACCTCATCCGCGCCGGACTGATCGGCGGCAAGAGCGTCCCAGAGACGGTCAGCACGCACCCGTGCCTGTTCGTCACCCTCACCGCCCCCTCCTTCGGCACCGTCCACGTACGCAGGGAGAAGAACGGCAAGATCCTGCCCTGCCATCCCCGCCGCGACGCCGCCACCTGCCCGCACGGACAGATCATGTCCTGCACCGACCGACACAGCTCCGACGACCCCCGGCTGGGCGAACCGCTGTGCCCAGACTGCTACGACTACGAAGGCTCGGTCCTGTTCAACGCCATCAGCCCCGAACTGTGGCGACGCTTCACCGAAGCCCTCCGCCGACGCTTCGCCAAGCTGTCCGGGCTGACGCTCAAAGCCTTGCGTGAGCAGGCAACGATCTCGTTCGCCAAGGTCGCCGAGTACCAGCGGCGCGGAGTCGTCCACTTCCACGCCGTGATCCGCCTCGACGGACCGGACGGCCCCGATGCACCGCCACCGGCCTGGGCAACGGCCGATGCCCTGGCCGATGCTGTCCAACACGCGGCTTCGGTCGTGACGGCGGAGATCAAGCCGCTCAGCCGTACCTTCCGCTGGGGCACACAGCTCGACGTCCGCCGCATCACCATGACCGGCGACCTCACCGAGCAGGCGGTAGCCGCCTACATCGCCAAGTACGCCACCAAAGCCGCCGAATGCGTCGGCACCCTGGACCGGCGCATCCAGCCCCTCGACGACCTGGCCGCACTCCCGATCCGTGAGCACGCCCGACACCTGATCGCCGCGTGCATGCGCCTCGGCGCCCTCGACGACCTGGCCGAACTGCGGCTCATCCAGTGGGCGCACATGCTCGGCTTCCGCGGCCACTTCTCCACCAAGAGCCGCCGCTACTCCACCACCCTGGGCGCCCTCCGCGCCGCCCGCGAAGAACACATGAAGGAAAGCGAGATCACCACGGGCCGCCTCCCGCTCTTCGACGAAGACACCGTCCTCGTCATCGCCCACTGGGCGTACGCCGGACAAGGACTCTCCGCCGGAGACCAACTCCTCGCCGCCGCCATCACCGGCACCCGACTCCCATCTGCGGGAGGTGGTGCTCGATGAGCAGGCGTGACGAACTGCTGACCGTTCCTCAGGTCCTCGATGAGCTGGGTGGCGTCTCTCGCCGCACCTTCTATCGCTGGCGCGAGCTCGGCCGTGCGCCGGTCTGCATCCAACTGCCCAACCTCGAACTCCGTGTCTGGCGGAGCGACCTCATGGCCTGGCTCGACTCGCGACGGGAGGCGGCGTGAACACCACTTACGACGTGAAGCTCGCCCAGATCCAGCAGCGTTCCAGCGGCGGTGCGGTCACCTACGTCGCCCGCTGGCGGGTGGCCGGCAAGGAGAGGTCCAAGAGCTTCCGGACCAAGGGCCTGGCCAACGCCTTCGTATCCGACCTGAGGCAGGCGACCAAGGCGGGGGAGGAGTTCGACGTTGCCACCGGCCTGCCGGTGTCGATGCTCGAATCGCGGTCTTCCGGGCCGTCGTTCCTGGAGTTCGCCCAGGCGTACGTCCTTCGGCGCTGGAACACCTCAGCCGCCCGGACCCGTGAGACTGACGCGTACGCACTTCTGACCCTCATCCCCGCCCTGGTGACCGACGCGCCGCGCCGTCCCTCCGCCGAGGACCTGCGGGAGGTTCTCCGGACTCACGCGCTGCTTCCGGACAAGCGGCGGGCCGACCTGACCACAGCACAAGCCGCGGCTTTGAGCTGGCTGGAGAGAGCGTCCCTCCCGCTGTCAGCTCTGGGAGAGGCCCACGTTGTACGTACGGCCCTCGACGCCATCTCGGTCACCTTCACCGGTGCCCCGGCGGGAGCGAACACGGTTCGCCGCAAGCGCGCCATCCTCCATCACCTGCTGGAGCATGCGGTCGAGCAGAAGGTGTTCAGCAGCAACCCGCTGAACGAGATCAAATGGACAGCGCCAAAGGCCGTGACGGTCGTCGACCCCCGCACGGTGGTCAACCCGGCTCAAGCACGGCAACTCCTCGACGCCGTACCCAAGGTGGGCCGCAAGCGTGGTCCTCGGCTGAGGGCGCTGTTCGCCTGCATCTACTACGCCGCGCTTCGGCCGGAGGAAGCAGCCGACCTGCGGGTGAAGAACTGCACCCTGCCCGAGGCGGGCTGGGGCCTGATCGTCCTGGAGAGGGCACGCCCCCAGGGCACGAAGCGCTGGACCAACTCCGGGGAGACCCACGAGTCACGCAGCCTGAAGCACCGGGCGGACAAGGAAACGCGAGAGATCCCGATCCCACCCGCCCTGGTCGCCATGCTCCGCGAGCACATCGCCGAGTACGGGACCGCCAAGGACGGCAGGATCTTCCGCACCGGCACCGGCGGGACCTACTCCAGCTCGGCGTACTCCTACGTCTGGCAGGAGGCTCGAAAGCTCGCCCTCACGCCCGCTCAAGTCGCCTCGTCGCTGGCTGCTCGCCCGTACGACCTCCGCCACGCCGCCGTCTCGCTCTGGCTGAACGCGGGAGTCCCGGCCCCCGAAGTCGCCAAGCGGGCCGGTCACAGCGTGGACGTTCTGCTGCGGGTCTACGCGAAGTGCATGGACGGCCAGCAAGAGCAGATCAACGGCAAGATCAACGACGCCTTGGACACGTAGCCCACGTCCCTCCACTCACGGCCCCGGCCATACCGGGGCCGTTTCGTTCCGCGCTGCTCGCCATGCCGAGTGGCTCCCACTGGATGGCGCCACGCTGCGCCACTCTGAAAGTACGGGTAGTGATCAGGGGGATCCTATGCACGATGAACACGACCGCCCCATCCCTTCGGCCCAAGACCTCCGCCCGCTGTACCGACCGCCGTACGGCCTGCCGCGCCGGAGACGCGCCAAGCTCCTCAACGAGTCCAAGGGCTTCGGGCGACGGTACGCGGCCCCGACGCCACCGAAGAAGCCACCGCTACGAAACGGAGATCTCCGCACCCGAGCGGCGATCGTTGCCGGCTTCCTGACCTGCGCAGCCCTGGGCATATGGTCGAGTGCCTGGGGCGCCGAGAGCGTCTCCCGAGGGCCGGGAACTGTCGCAGGGCCGGCGCCTGATCTGAGCACGCCGGGGCGTGCCGTCGTGCTCCCTTCGCTTCCGCTGCCCACGGCCACACTGAGCGCATCGCCCTCGATCACGTCTGTCCCACGCTCCGAAGCGTTGAAGAGCAGGAAGCGTGACCGAGCAAGGGGCTCGGCCCTTCTACGTCACCGGATTCAGCGCGTCCCTATGGAGTCGCGTCGGGCGATCGTGACGCCCGTAGACAAAGGAAGAAAGACCAAAGCTCCCAAAGCCGGCATCAAGAAGGGGTCCGTCTCGGTGATCGCCGCGAAGTGTGACGAGCTCTTCCCACCTTCTCGACCTGCTTTTCGCGTACGCAACCAGGCGTGCCATCAGATTTACGGTTAGTTGCAGAAGCCAGCGATCCTTGGGCGCGCGTGGTGTAGATGGGTTGCTGTGCCCGCCTCGAACACGATCACTGCCACCGTCAGCGTAATTCCGGTTGTTTATAGGGATGTATGAGACGTTTACCGGGATGGGCTGGTGTGTTTGACTCGTCCCTTGTAGCCACACCCTCGGGGAGGGGGCCATGGGGGAGTTCGTCGGGATCGACCCCCTCGGGGCAGAGCAACTGGTGCGCCAGATGGCTGCCGGCAAGGACGTCCTGGCCCGTACTCGGCATGGGATCGAGGCGGCCATCGCCGAGGCCGGTCCTTCGTGGACCGGTTCTCAGGGAGTGGCGGCCATGCACAGATCCTGGGCGCTCTTCGATGAGACGCAGCGAGATCTCAAATGGCGGATGGACACCCTCAAGCAGATGGTCCCGACCGCGGGAACCGGCATGTTGAGCGCGTCCTTCGCGTTCGACAGCGAAAAGGAGGCCGCTCGGCAGGGGAAAGCGGACGCGGCGCCTGTCGCCGAGGCGCTCCGGCAGCATGAGGTCGAGAACTCGGTGGAGAGCTGGCGTAAGGTGACCGCAGCCACCGCGGCGGCAAAAGGAAAGCTGAACGATCCCGCTTATGCCGCCGCCTTGCTGACCACTCTCGGGCCGGACAAGTTCCGTGCGCTGTTCATGCACTGGTTACGGGACAAAGGTCCGGCGATGGACAAGGGACTTCCGCCCGGTGTGCTCCGGCAGGGGAGCGAGACGTTGGGGCCGCTGGCCGAGGCTTACGCCAATGCCGAACGCGCCGGACGGCTGGGTGAGGAGTGGGGCGGGAAGTTCATGGAGACGACCCAGCCAGGCGTGCTGACGGCGCTGGTCGCGATGTCCAAACCGTCGAGCGGGCTCCTCAACCAGGTCGCACTACGCGTGCTGGGCCGTCCGCTGGCCGCCGATCTCCCGACCAGCCAGAACTGGAACCTGAACGTACTGGTGGAGGCGTACGACGCCGACCCGCAGGCGCTGCGAACGCTGCTGGCTGACCATAAAGAGGCCGCGGGCTGGTTACTGCATCCGGAACGGTTCCTGCGAACCGGTATCCCCGACTTCGAGACGAAGCTTGCGGGTGTGCTGGACAAGGCGCTGCAACCGGGCGCGGGTGATCAGGGCACACGTGATCGAGCCTGGCTCAACGTCATCGGCGGCGTGGGGGCGGAGGACAGCCCGTGGCTCGGCGGCCAATGGGGTCGCGCGTTCCAGGATTCGCCGATCAGTCAAGCGCTGGCCAGGAACGTGACGCCCTATCTTGATGCGCTCGCGCGTGGTCAGGCAAAAGAGTCCTCGCCCAAGCTCACCCCGCTGTATCCCGCACCACCGTGGGACAAGCTCGACCCTGATGTGGCGTCGCGGTTCGTGGGCGCTCTGATGCAGGACAAGGTAGCGGCGGACGCGTTGTTCAAGGCGTCGCATGAGTACACGGTGGGCTTGGACATCGGCCGGTTTCAGCCGTTCGACAGCGACGACGATGTTCGTGCCGGATATGTGGCACACAGCGCCCTGGCGGGCGGGGTTGCGAATCTTCTGCTGGCGGGCTCGACGTATGCGGAGTGGAGCGACGATGAGTATGCCGACTGGATCGCCGGTGTCATGACGCTGCCCGTCGACTGGCTCTCCAACAAATACTGGCCTATCGACGACCCCACGACGGCGACCGCGCGAGACCGATTACAGGACGACGGCAAGGACGTACTGAAGGATTTCATCAAGGACTACCTGGACAAGCAGACACCCGGTACGGCGGACACCGTCGCAAAGAAGATCGTAGATCAGCAGACACGCTGGGTGATTGATTCGTTGGCTCAGCACAAGCAGAAGCCGCTGACGGTCTGGGATGAAGACGTGGTCGAAAAAACGTTCAGTGGCCGGCTCTACAAAGCTCTGGTGGACGCGCTGGAGAGACGGGGAGGCTGACCATGACCTTCCCTAGCCCGACGCAACTGCTCCGGCAGGCCGCCGACAAGGAACTGCTCGCCACTAACCTCATTCGATACGCCAAAGCCCTGGAAGGGGTTTTCGTCGGCGGACTGGCGAACCCGCAGACCGTTGACGCGTTCTGGAAGGGGCCTGCCGCAGGTCGGTTCAACACCCAGGCCGCACAGATGGGCCGTGAGCTCAAGATGCTCCGGGAAGATTGCGTGGCCACAGCCGAGCGCCTACGCAAACAGGCTGAACTCCTGCGCACGGAGGCGGCCCAGCTACCTGGCTGAACGCGGCGGATCAACTGTCGCGAGCGTAGCAACCGGTCTTGCCGACGATCATGATGTTGGGCTTCTGACCGTTGCGCACGGTCAGCACAAACGTCAATCCCGCCTTCGGGTTGTGCACAACGGACACGCCCAGGTTCTCATCGCGAAGATCGCGATCACTCACGACCTCGTCGTACCCCATGAACTCCAGCAATCCTTGCATCAGACCGGCGGAGTTGCCCGGCATCTGCGCGGCAGGGGAACCGGAGAGATCCCCCTGAGCGCGGAGGACTCGCCGCACCTCACCAGGTGGGCATCCTGATTCCGTATCTTTGTCCGCTCGTTCTGTCACTGCCACCTTTCCAGAGGTGGCTACTTCGCGAGAGGTCAGTAGTTTCTCGCTGTCTGCGACGAGTTGTTTCGTGGCAGCGTCCAATGTGGGCTTTTCGGGGTCTCCTGTGCAACCCGCTACGACCGCGAGAAAGACGAGCACCGCGGCGACAGACAGCCAGCGAATTTCGGGGCGCACGCTCCGGACATTACCTAACCCCTAGTCCCACGTACACCTCGTATGCCTGCTATGCACTGAAATGCTCGTTTTGGTTGCGCTCCTTCGACCGGTACGCATTCAGCTGTACCCGTCGCGCATGATGGCGATGGCCTCTGTGATATCGGCCACGACGCGGTCGGCTCGGTGCTCGCTCCCTGGCCACGTTCCTCGATCGATCCAGATTGTACGAAGGCCGGCTGTCTGCGCTCCTTCGATGTCGGCGATGAGGTTGTCGCCGACCATCCACCCACCTGCGGCGAGGCTGGTTCCGCACCTCTGGGCGGCGATCTCGAACAGGCCGGTCTCGGGTTTCCTGATGCCCTCGACTCCCGACACCGCGTAGCCGTCGACCGCGTTGGTCAGGCCGGTTTGCCGGAGCTTGCCGAGTTGGTTGTCGGCCATGCCGTTGGTGACGATCCCCACCCACCACCCGGCGGCGCGCAACTCGGCTAATCCGGCCGGGACGCCGGGGTAGCACCGGACGAGGTGGGGCATGCGCCGGCGGTAGGCGGCCCACAGTTCGTCGACTGGTTCTGGCAGCGCGAAGTGCTCCCGCACCTTGCCGAAGAAGACCTCTCGATGGGGGAAGCCGTCTCGATCCAGAGAGACGAGCCAGGCAACGCCTTCGGGACCCAATCGTCGCTGCTCGGCGAACTCCTCCGTCCAGAGCAGGAACGCCGTGTCGAGATCGATGAGGGTCCTGTCAAGGTCAAAGAGGGCGAGGCGCTGCACGTGGTCACCCTAGGCGTGAGCATCTCGGTAGCGACAGAGTGCCCCGAGAATCCGGTGGTGACCTTGGGAAACACCTCCAAGATCATCCCGTATATCTCCCGTGATCAAGGTCCTACGGCTGCATACGGGTGCCTTCGGCGGCCTACCAAGGGTCTGGAAAGCAAAAGACCTGCGGTCGGAAAACCGCAGGTCAGCGTACGAAAAGCCTGGTGGAGATGAGTGCCCCCGGCAGGATTCGAACCTGCGGCACCCGCTTTAGGAGAGCGGTGCTCTATCCCCTGAGCTACGGAGGCGGACAGACCAAGCCTAGCGAAAGTCCGGCCCTCCGTGTGCCACCCGGCCCCGGTGACTTGCCGGAGCCCACGTCATGGGTGGTGTGAGCTGCGGTAAAGCCCTGGCAAGTGATCACCTTTCGGGACAGGTGACGCGGATACCGTCCCACCTGTGGATGCGAGGCGACGGAGGCAGGCGCGCCGGCGGCCGGTGGTGCTGTTTGCGGCGCTGCTGGCGCCGGCGATCTTCGCTGCTGGGTTGGCGGCCGGGGAAGCGGGGCGGGACGAGCGGGTGGGTGGTCGGCGGGGTGTGGTGGCGGGGGAGAGGCCGGTCCTGTTCGGGCCGGTGGTCGCGCCTGCGCCGGCTCATCCGGTACGGGCGTTCGCGGCGCCGGTGCCTGCTCAGGTGGCACCTGCTCCGGTCGTTGAGGAGGCGCCGGTGGTGAGAGCTGTGGTGGCGCCCAAGGTTCGGTCGCGGACTCGGGAGCCGGAGGACGTGGTGAGGGAGACGTCACGGGGCAAGCCGTCGCCGACTGCGGAGGCGTGTCCGGAGGAGTGGGAGGACACGTGGCTGTGGGAGTTCTGCCGGGAGCATGAGCGGAGGGTGGCGGCCGGGTCGCGGCGCCGTGACTGACTCCCGGTGTGGGGGTGGCTGGGGCTCGGAGCCGCGTCCTGAGCCCCAGCAAACTCCCTGCCCCAGAAGTCTCGCCGTGCCAGAAGCCGAGGCACGTCGAAAGCCCAGGTGCCCGAGGCCAAGCCTTCCGGAAGCCCAGGTGCCCGGAGCCGAGCCTCCCGGAAGTCGGGGTGCAGGAGGCCGGGGGTGCAGGAGGCCCAGGGCGCAGGAGGTCCAGGGCGCCGCAAGCCAAGCGTGCCGAAAGCCGAGGGTGCCGAATGCCCAACCTGCCGGAAGCCCAGCAGTCCAGAAGCCCAGAAGTCGAGAAGCCCAGCCGCCCTGAATCCCGCTCGCCATAGAACCGCAAGCCTGTCCGCCGCGTACTGACAGACAAGGGCAGCGGTCGTCTTGAAGGGGCAAAAGCGTCGTTCATGTCATAACGGCTCTCCGGAGTTCGGTCCGGACACTCAGAGGGCTGTAGTAACGTGCGTGCCGGACCCGCGTCACGAGTTTGCAAAGCGGAGGAGTCGAACGTGCCAGCCCCTCGGTCAGCAGGTCTGATCGCGGTTGTCATGACGATGACCTCCCTGGCGGGCGTGCCCGCGGCCGGGGCGGCCCAGGCCGCCGGGCAGGCCGCGCATGCCGGTCAGCAGTCCGTACGCGAGGCCGCGGCGAACAAGAAGGCGAACAAGAGGGCGAACGAGAACCCGAAGGACCTCACCGCGCTGCGCAAGGAAGCGCAGCGTTCCGCCCAGGAGCTGGAGGACGCCACCAAGGCTCTGGAGAAGCGCCGCACGGACTTCGCCGCCGCCGAGAAGGAGCTCAAGGAGAAGCTGAAGGCCCTTGAGGTGGCGGAGCGGCAGCTCGCGCAGGTGCGGCGGCCGGTGTCGCAACTGGCCGAGCTGCTCTACCAGCAGCCCGTCGGCGCCGACGGGGTGGCGTCGTTCCTGGCCGGTGACTCCAACAGCGATACCTTGCGGGCGCTGGCGAACGTCAACCACATGGTCACGGTGCGGCAGCACGCGGTGGAGGAGACGAGCACGCTCACCCTGCACACGCAGCGGCTGGCCGGCGACGCGCAGGAGTTGCGGGCGGGCAACCTGCTCGCCGAGGCGCAGATGGCGGCGGAGATCGACCTGCTCAGGAAGAAGTCCGACAAGGTCGTCAAGTCGCTGACCCAGCAGCTGGTGAAGCTCGGCATCAAGATCGACAAGGTGGAGAAGGCGGCGCTCGGGTGCAACCCGCTGCGGGCGGCCACGGCCAACGACTACCCCAACGGGCTGATCCCGACGAGCATGCTCTGCCCGTTGCAGCAGAAGGGGCACAGCCTGCGGGCGGACGCGGCGATCGCGTTCGTCAGTCTGAACGAGGCCTACCGCAAGCAGTTCGGCAGGCCGATGTGCGTGACGGACGCCTACCGGAGCCTGGCGGAGCAGCAGTCGGTCTACTACCGGCGGCCGGGGTTCGCGGCCGTGCCGGGGAAGAGCAACCACGGGCTGGGGCTGGCCGTGGACCTGTGTGGCGGGGTGGAGAGGTTCCGGTCGGCGGAGTTCAACTGGCTGGAGAAGTACGGCAAGAAGTACGGGTGGATCCACCCTGACTGGGCCTACCGCAGCCCGTTCGAGCCGTGGCACTGGGAGTACGATCCCGAGGCCGACTCGGTGCTTTAGAGCTCTTCACGCATGCTCGTCGCCGACGCGCCGATGGTCTGCTCGATGCCGATCAGGGCTTCCAGTTGTTGTGCGGACAGCGACGCGGTGAAGTGGCGGTGGATCGAGGCGAGATGGGCCGGGGCGGCCTCGGCGTAGACCTGCCGGCCTGACTCGGTGAGCACGACGTCGTCGCCGCGGCCGTCGAGCTCGCAGGCTTGGCGGGCGATCAGCCCTCGCCGTTCCATCCGGCCGAGTTGGCGGGACAGCCGGCTGTGGGCCCAGTTCATCCGGGCGGTGAGGCCGTTCACCCGGATGCAGTGCTCGCCGTCGGACATCGCCGCCACCGCGTCCAGCACCTCGTAGTCGGCCATCGACAGGCCGGTGTCCCGCTCCAGGTCGCGCGCGATCTCCGCGTCCACGAGCAGGTGCAGCCTGCGGTAGGCCGCCCAGGCCTGGCGCGCGGTCTCTTCTTGCGGTCGCGGTCTCGTCATGGGGATCAGTGTAAGGAATTTTCGTGACATGTAACGAGACTTCCTCTATCGTCTTCGTTACATGTAACCAAAGAGCGGAGGCGTGATGTCGTTCGAGCAGCGCATGATCGAGGTCAACGGGGTCGAGCTGAGCACGGAGTCCTTCGGCCGGCCGGAGCATCCCGCGATCCTGCTGGTCCATGGCGCGGGTCACTCACTGCTGGCATGGGAAGAGGACTTCGTCCGGCGACTGGTGGCCGGGGGCCGATACGTCATCCGCTACGACAGCCGGGACGCCGGCCTGTCGACGAACTATCCGGCGGGAGCGCCGGCGTACGGGCTGCGTGACCTGGTCGCCGATGCCGCCTGCCTGATCGACGCCCTCGGCTTGACCAGCGCCCACGTCGTCGGCATGTCGCAGGGCGCGGCGATCGGTCAGCTTCTGGCGCTCGATCACCCCGGCCGGGTCGCCTCGCTCACCCTCGCCTCCGCCACGCCCGGCGGGCCCGGGCACGAGCACCCGGACCTGCCGCGGATGTCGGCGGACCTCCAGGCCCTGTTCGCGGAGGAAGACCCCGGGCCCGACTGGTCCGACCGGGCAGGCGTCATCGACTACCTGGTGGAGGCCGAGCGACCGTTCGCCGCCGCCTCAAGGCCGTTCGACGAGGCGGGCATGCGGGCCATGGCCGCCCGGGTGGCCGGACGCACCACGAACATCGCCGCCCAGCTGACCAACCCTTTCATGATCGATGCCGGGGAGCCGTGGCGGGGCCGGCTCGGGCAGATCACCGCGCCGACGTTGGTGCTGCACGGCACCGAGGACCCGATGTTCCCCATCGAGCACGGACGCGCCCTGGCCGAGGAGATCCCCGGCGCACGTTTCATGGCGATGGAGCAAACCGGTCACGAGGTCTTCCCTCGCGCCCAGTGGGACACGGTCGTCGACGCCATTCTCGATCACACGAGGGCCTTCAGGCCGGTTTGATGGCGATGGACAGGTGGCCCGACGCCTGGGCGCCTGCCAGGGACTCCGCCTGGGTGAGAGTGGTGGCCAGGACGACGAGGGCGCCGTGGTCGTCGTCGGCCGACGGGATGGTCAGCACGGTCACGTCGTCGGCGACCAGGGAGGCGGTCTGGGTGTCGCCGGCGGCGAGGACGCCGATGCGGGAGCCGGGGGAGATCAGGCGCACGGCGTCGGGGTCGGAGATGCGTACGGGGGTGGCGACCATGCCGGGCGGCAGGCGTAAGCGGTCGAGGAGGCGGGCGTCGGTGAGCGGCTCGCCGCGGCGCATGGGGGCGGCCAGGACGCGGCCGGTGGCGCCCGTGCGGAGGGCGCCGTCGGGCGGGGCGGGCATGGGCACGGCGCGCAGGTCGCCGGGACGGAGCACGCCGGGTGACAGGTCGCGGGCGGCGACCAGCACGGCCGGGCCCGCGGGCGGGCGCAGCGCGAGGTGGCCGCACAGGACGCCGAGGGCGGCCAGGACCGCGGCGACGAGGCGGCGGCGCCGCTCGCACCGCCGCAGCCAGGCGCGGATCACGGCAGCTCGAAGGGAAGCTTGATGCCGTCGAGGGCGGAGCCGCAGGAGCACGTGCGTTCCTCCGGCAGGGCCTGGACCGTGTCGGAGACGAGGGTGCGCATGCGGGCGACGTTGCGGGCGAAGAACGCCAGCACCTCTTCGTGGGTGACGCCCTCGCCGGCCTCCACGCCGGCGTCGTGGTCGGTCACCAGCGACAGCGAGGTGTAGCAGAGGGCCAGCTCGCGGGCGAGCGCGGCCTCGGGGAAGCCGGTCATGCCGACGATGGTCCAGCCGTTGCGCTGGAACCACTGCGACTCGGCCCTGGTCGAGAAGCGCGGGCCCTCGATGACCACGAGCGTGCCGCCGTCGGCGGTCTGCCACTCGCCGGCGCGGGCGGCGGCGACGGCGACCTCGCGGCCCGACGGGCAGTAGGGGTCGGCGAAGGAGACGTGGACCGCGCCGCCGGCGTCGTAGTAGGTCTGGACGCGGCCGGAGGTGCGGTCGACGAGCTGGTCGGGGACCACGATCGCGCCGGGGCCGAGCTCGGGCTTCAGCGAGCCGACCGCGCTGGGGGCGAGGACCTGGCGGACGCCGAGGGAGCGCAGGGCCCACAGGTTGGCGCGGTAGGGGATGCGGTGGGGCGGGAACCGGTGGTCCCGGCCGTGGCGGGGGATGAAGGCCACCGGACGCGAGCCGATGCGGCCCACCGTGACGACGTCGCTGGGCGGGCCGTAGGGGGTGGCGACCTCCACCTCCTCCGCCTCGTCGAGCAGGGAGTAGAAGCCGGAGCCGCCGATGACGCCGATGTCTGCGCGAATGACCATGGCGCTGAGAGTAGCGGGCGGGGGAATGGGGTCGAAGAGGCCGAATCTCGTTCTGTGGATATCGCGGGCGGGCGGGGTGAGGGCTGTGGACAAGGCGCGACCACCCAACGTGGCCGATACGATACGCGGCGTATTATCGGCGCATGCGGCAACGGGGCCTCGGGCTGATCATCATCGCGCTGATGCTCGGCATGCTGCTGGCCGCGCTCGACCAGACCATCGTGTCCACGGCGCTGCCCACGATCGTCGGCGACCTGGGCGGGCTCGATCACCTGTCGTGGGTGGTGACGGCCTACATCCTCGCCTCGACGGTGTCCACGCCGCTGTGGGGCAAGCTCGGCGACCAGTACGGGCGCAAGCGGCTGTTCATCGCCGCCATCGTGATCTTCCTGACCGGCTCGGCGCTGTGCGGGCTCAGCCGTAACATGGGCGAGCTGATCGGCTTCCGCGGCCTCCAGGGACTCGGCGGCGGCGGGCTGATGGTGCTGGCCCAGGCCATCGTGGGCGACGTGGTCTCGGCCCGCGACCGGGGGAAGTACCAGGGGTTCTTCGGCGCCGTGTTCGCCGTGTCGAGCGTCGTCGGGCCGCTGGTCGGCGGCCTGTTCGTCGACCATCTGTCGTGGCACTGGGTGTTCTACGTCAACCTGCCGCTCGGCGCCGTCGCGCTGCTCGTGATCACCGCCGCGCTGCCCGGCGACCGCCAGCGCGCCCGCCACACCATCGACTACGCGGGCGTGGTCCTGCTGGGCGGCGCGACGTCCTGCCTGGTGCTGATCGCCACCTGGGGCGGCACCGTCTACCCGTGGGCCGACCCGGTGATCGTCGGGCTGGCGGTGGCGGCGGTCGTGATGCTGGCCGGCTGGGTGGCGGCCGAGCGCCGGGCGCGTGAGCCGGTGCTGCCGCTCGCCCTGTTCAGGAACCAGGCATTCGCGGCGTCGTCGGTCGTGGGATTCGTGGTCGGGTTCGGGATGTTCGGCGCGCTCACGTACCTGCCTCTCTACCTGCAGGTGGTCCACGGGGTGAGCGCCACGTTGTCGGGGGTCTACCTGCTGCCGATGATGGCGGGCATGCTCACGCTGTCGGTCGTGAGCGGGTTCGTCATCTCGAAGACCGGTAAATACCGCTTCCTGCCGATCGCGGGCACGGGCATCGCGACCGTGGGGATGTTCCTGCTGTCGACGCTGACCGAGTCGAGCGGCATGCCGGCCCTGTCGGTCTACCTGCTGATCCTCGGCGTGGGCATCGGCATGACCATGCAGGTGCTGGTGATCGTGGTGCAGAACGCGGTCTCGTTCAAGGACCTCGGGGTGGCCACGTCGGGGGCGACGTTCTTCCGGTCGATCGGCGGGTCGTTCGGGGTCGCGGCGCTCGGGGCGGTCTTCACCGGGCGGCTCGCGCAGGACGTGCGCGAGGTGCTGGCCGGGTCGTCGCTGCCGCCGGGGTTCGACCCGGCCGAGGTGCAGAAGGATCCCACGGTGGTCCGGCGGCTGCCGCCCGGCCTCGCGGCCGAGTTCCTCCACGCGTACGCCGACTCGATCGCCATGGTGTTCCGGGTGGCGGCGCCGGTCATGCTGGTGGCGTTCCTGCTGTCGTGGTTCATCCCGCAGCAGCGGCTCAGGGAGACGACGAAGGCGGCCGACCTGGGCGAATGCCTGGGCGCGACGTCCGCCGAGCGTTCGTCGCTGGAGGAGGTGGAGCGGGGCCTGGTCCGGCTCGCCGACGCCGAGCTGCGCACGGGCTACTACACCCGGATGGGCGATCTGGCCGGGCTGGCGGGCATGAGGCCGGAAGGGGTGTGGATCATCGCCCGGCTGGGCGGCAAGGGCTGGGTGTCGGCCGCCGCCCTGGCGGAACGGGCGCGGGTCAGCAGGGAGCAGGGCAGACCGTACGCCGACCAGCTCGTCGACGACGGGTTTCTGGAGCGTTCGGCGGACGGCGAGATGCTGCGGCTCACCGAGCGCGGCCAGGAAGCCGCGCTGCGGCTGCTGCGTTGCTCACGCGAGGCGCTGAGCAGGTCGGTCGCCGACTGGGGGCCGCATCCGCAGCTGGAGGAGCTGCTCGACCGGGTCGCTCCGGATCTGCTCGGAGCCCTGGTGGACCGCCCTCGCTAGTTGGAGGCGGCGGCGGGGGCGGGGGCCGACTCGGCGGGCTTGCTGTCCGACTTCGACTCGGACTTCGAAGAGGACGAGCTGTCGGACTTCGAGGAAGAGGACGAGGAGGAGCCCGACGACGAGCGGTTGTCGGTCTTGTAGAAGCCCGAGCCCTTGAAGACGATCCCGACCGCCGAGAACACCTTGCGCAGCTGCCCCTCGCACGCGGGGCACACGGTCAACGCGTCGTCACTGAATTTCTGAACGACCTCGAGCTGCTCGGCGCAGTCGTTGCAGGCGTACTGGTAGGTCGGCACGCGTTCCTCCTAGCAGGCTTTGGCACTCATGCCTTGCGACTGCTAATGGTAACCGATGCGGTCAAACGCCTATTCCAATCCCCGCTCCCCGTACCATCCGGCGAGCTTGCCGCGGCGGCTGACGGCGCGTAACCGGTGTTCGACCTGGTCACGGGTGGCGGCGGTGGTGACGAGCAGGAGCTGGTCGTCGGCCCTGATCCGAGTGGTCTCGCCGGGCACGAACGACCTGCCGTCGCGCACGACCAGCGTCACCTGGGCGTCGCGCGGCAGCCGCAGCTCGAAGATCTCCACCCCGTGCAGCCGTGACCCGGGCGGCACCGACACCTGCAGCAGGTCGGCGTTCAGCTCCTCCAGCGGAGCCGCCTCCACCTCCAGCTCGTGCGCCTCGACGGGTGTGGTCACCTTGAGCAGGCGGGCGGCCCACGGCAGCGTGGGCCCCTGGAGCAGGGTGAACACGATGACGATCACGAACACCTCGTTGAAGATGTCCTTGGAGCCCTCGACCCCGGCAGCCCACGGGATCGTGGCCAGCACGATCGGGATCGCGCCGCGCAGCCCCGCCCACGACAGGAAGGCCTGCTCCCGCCACGACACCCAGCCCTGCCCGATCAGCCGCCCGAGAGACGCGCTGACCAGCACCGCGAGCGGCCGTGCCAGCACCAGCATGACCGTGCCGGCGATGAGCCCCGGCACGATCGCCGACGACATCTCCATCGGGCTGGCCAGCAGGCCCAGCATCACGAACAGCCCGATCTGCGCCAGCCACGCCATGCCCTCCGCGAACCCCCGGGTGGCGGCTCGGTGCGGCAGCTTCGAGTTGCCCAGGACGAGCGCGGTCAAGTAGATCGCGAGGAAGCCGGAGCCGTGCAGCAGCGCCCCTCCCGCGTACGAGAAGAGGGTGAGGCCCAGCACCGCGATCGGGTAGAGGCCCGAGACGGGCAGCGCGATGCGGCGCAGCGCGAACGCGCCCGCCGGGCCGATCGCCAGCCCGACGGCGGCGCCGATGGCCAGCTCGCTGCCGGTCTCGACGAGGAACGAGCCGAGGTCGGGCGACGCGTGGACGGTGCCGCTCAGCAGCACCACGGCGAGCACCGTCGGGGCGTCGTTGAAGCCGGACTCCGCCTCCAGGATGCCCGCCAGCCGGGGCGGCAGGGGCAGCCGGCGCAGGACGGAGAACACCGCGGCGGCGTCCGTCGGCGCCAGCACCGCGCCGATGATCAGCGCGGTGATGGTGTCGACGCCCAGCAGGTAACGGACGGGGATGGCCACGGCCAGGATGCTGACCGCGACGCCGACCGTGGCCAGGATCAGCGCCAGCGGCACCGATCGGCGGACCTGACTCCAGTTCGTGGTCAGGCCGCCCTCGGCCAGGATCACCGCGAGCGCCAGGAAGCCGATGTCCTTGGCCAGGCCGGGATCGGCGAACGGGATGCCGAACCCGGCGTCTCCCAGGGCCAGCCCGAACCCGAGGAACAGCAGCAGACTGGGCAGCCCGCTGCGGTGCGCGACCCGTACCGAGATGACGGCGGCGATGACGATGACGGCACTGACGAGGAGCCAGACATCCAGCGTCATCTGGCCCCCTTTGATCACCTGTGTCTAGGTAAGTTTAATTAGTCCCGAAGGTGTGATCGCAAAGCGGACGGCCCGATCGTGCGGTTCCGCCGGGATGTCGTCCCTGAGCTCGCCCTCGTGCAGCGGCGCGACGGTCGGCACGTTCGGCCCGACCCGGGCCAGCGCCCGGTCGAACGAGCCGCCGCCGCGGCCCAGCCGCACCCCGGTGCGCCGGTCCACGGCCAGCGCGGGCGCGATCACCAGCGCCGCCGTGCGGATCGCGTCGACTCCGCGCCGCGTGTCGACCGGCTCCATCAGGCCGAACCGGCCCGGCGCCAGGGTGTCAGGCCCGTCGTACACCGCCCAGTCGAGGTCGTCGTCCTCGCGCAGGACCGGCAGCATCACGGTCGCGCCGTGCTTCCACAGCGCGAACACCAGCCCGTGCGTCCCGGGCTCGGCGCCGATCGACCAGTAGCAGGCGACCAGCCCGGCCATCTGGACCCAGGGCTGGTCGAGCAGGGTTTCGCGGACTTTGGTGGCGTTCGCGCGGAGCTGATCGGGGGTGAGCGAGGCGCGCGCCGCGAGCAGTTCGCGACGCAGGTGCGGCTTGTCCACAGGTACCTCCACTAGGGTCTAGGCATGGCTGACTTCGACCCTGTGACGAAAGCCGTCGTGCCCGCCGCGGGTCTGGGCACCCGGTTCCTTCCGGCGACCAAGGCGACACCCAAGGAGATGTTGCCCATCGTCGACAAGCCCGCCATCCAGTATGTCGTCGAGGAGGCCGCCTCCGCTGGCCTGCTCGACGTGCTGATGGTCACTGGCAAGAACAAGCGGTCCATAGAGGATCATTTCGACCGCGCGTACGAGCTGGAGGACGTGCTCGAGGCGAAGGGCGACGAGCACCGGTTGTCCCAGGTCCGCGAGCCGGCCTCACTGGCGACCCTGCACTACGTGCGGCAGGGCGAGCCCAAGGGGCTCGGGCACGCGGTCCTCTGCGCCAAGCAGCACGTCGGCGACCACCCGTTCGCCTGCCTGCTCGGCGACGACCTGATCGACCGGCGCGACCCGCTGCTGCAGCGCATGATCGAGGTGCGCGGCGCGTACGGCGGCAGTGTGATCGCGCTGATGGAGGTCCCCAGGGAGCAGGTCTCGCTGTACGGGGTCGCGACCATCGAGGCGACCGGCGAGGACGACGTCGTCAAGGTCGTCGACCTGGTGGAGAAGCCTCCGGTCGAGGAGGCGCCCTCCAACTGGGCGATCATCGGGCGCTACGTGCTCGACCCGGAGGTCTTCGCCGTGCTGGAGGAGACCCCGCCGGGCCGCGGCGGCGAGATCCAGCTCACCGACGCGCTGCGCACCCTCGCCGGCCGCGACGCCGACAAGGGCGGGCCGGTGCACGGCGTGCTGTTCCGCGGCCGCCGCTACGACACCGGCGACAAGCTCGACTACCTGCGCACGGTCGTGAAGTTCGCGGCCGACCGGCCCGACCTCGCCCCCGACTTCCTGCCCTGGCTGCGGGAGTTCCTCGATGAAATCGGTTGACGCGCACCTGGCCGACATCCTCGCCACGGTGCGCCCGCTCGCGCCGCTGGAGCTGGAGCTGGAGCAGGCCCTCGGCGCCACGCTCGCGGAAGAGATCACCTCCCCGGTGCCGCTCCCGCCGTTCGCCAACTCCGCCATGGACGGATATGCCGTACGAGCGAGCGACATCGCGGACGCGCCGGTCACGCTGCCGGTGATCGACGACGTGGCGGCCGGGGCCGGCGAACTGCTCGCCGTCGGCCCCGGCCACGCCGTCCGCATCATGACCGGCGGCCCGATGCCCTCGGGGGCCGACACCGTGGTGCCCGTCGAGCTGACCGACGGCGGTACCGTCCAGGTCCGCATCGAGGAGACCGTGCGGGAGGGCAACGCCATCCGCCTGGCCGGCGAGGACGTGCAGGCCGGCGCGGTCGTGCTCAAGCCCGGCACCGTCATCGGCCCCGCCCAGCTCGGCATCATCGCCGGCGTCGGCCGCCGCCGCGTCCTGGCCCGGCCCAGGCCGCGCGTCGTCGTGCTCGCGACCGGCGCCGAGCTGATCGAGCCGGGGCTGCCGCTCGGCCCCGGCCAGATCTGGGACTCCAACAGCTTCACGCTCACTGCCGCCGCCCGCTCCGCCGGCGCCGACGGCTTCCGCGCCCCCACCGTGGGCGACGACCCGGCCGCGTTCCTGGAGCGTCTCGACGCCCAGCTCGTCCGCGCCGACGCCGTCGTGACCAGCGGCGGGGTGTCCATGGGCGCGTACGAGCCGGTCAAGGAAGCCCTCGGCCCGCTCGGCACCGTACGGTTCGACAAGGTCGCCATGCAGCCCGGCATGCCCCAGGGGTTCGGCACCGTCGGCGACGACCAGGTGCCGATCTTCGCGCTGCCCGGCAACCCCGTCTCGTCGTTCGTGTCGTTCACGCTCTTCGTCCGGCCCGCGCTCGACAAGATGCGCGGCCTCCCGGCGGGGCCGCCCGCCACCGTCACCGTCCGCACCACGGCGCCGCTGCGCTCCCCGGCCGGCAAGAGGTCGTTCCTGCGTGGCATGCTCGGTTCCGACGGCTCCGTCGCCCCCGTGCACGGCCAGGGATCACACCAGCTCGCCGCCCTGGCCTCCGCCAACGCGCTCATCGTGGTGCCGGAGGACGTCACCGAGGTGCCCGCCGGCGAGCAGGTGGAGGTGATCAGGCTGTGAGCGAGCTGACGCACGTCGACGAGACCGGCGCCGCGCGCATGGTGGACGTGTCCGCCAAGGACGTCAGCGCCCGCACCGCGACGGCCACCGGCCGGGTGCTGCTGTCGCCCGAGGTGGTGGCGCTGCTGCGCTCCGGCGACGTGCCCAAGGGCGACGCGCTCGGCGTGGCCCGCATCGCCGGCATCATGGGCGCCAAGCGGACACCCGACCTCATCCCGCTGTGCCACCCCATCGCCATCCACGGCGTCAAGGTGACGCTCGACGTGGCCGACTGGGGGGTGACGATCACCGCCCGGGTCAAGACTGCCGACCGCACCGGCGTGGAGATGGAGGCGCTCACGGCGGTGTCGACGGCGGCGCTGGCGCTGTTCGACATGGTGAAGGCGGCCGACCCCGCAGCGGTGATCACCGACATCCGGGTCGAGGAGAAGACGGGCGGCAAGACCGGCGAGTGGAGGCGGGCGTGATCAGGGCGCTGGTGGTGACGGTGTCGAACCGGGCGTCCGCCGGGATTTATGCCGATAAGTCAGGACCGCTCCTGGTTTCCTTGCTCACCGAGGCCGGCTGCACCGTCGAGGGCCCACTCGTCGTCCCCGACGGCGAACCCGTCGAGGCCGCCCTGCGCCACGGCGTCACCAAGGCGTACGACCTGATCGTGACGACCGGCGGCACCGGCCTCACCCCCACCGACCGGACCCCCGAGATGACCGCCCGCGTGATCACCCGCGAGATCCCCGGCATCGCCGAGACCATCCGCGCCGCCAACCGTGACCAGGTGCCCACCGCGATCCTCTCCCGCGGCCTCGCCGGCCAGGCAGGCCACACCCTCATCGTCAACCTGCCCGGCTCCAGCGGAGGTGTCCGCGACGGCGTCGCCGTGCTCGCCCCCGTGCTCAAGCACGCCGTCGACCAGATCCGCGGCGGCGACCACCCACGCTGACCTCAGATGCGCCACCAGACCCGTGGCGGCATCGCGCCGAATCGGGGGATGATGTCAGATGTGGATCGACTACGCGGCTGGCCTGCGACGCTGACCGAGGGCCCGGTGTCCCTCAGGCCGCTCCGGCTGAGCGACGCACGCGTCTGGCGCGACACCCGGGTACGCAACGCCGACTGGCTGCGCCCCTGGGAGCCGAGCAACCCCGAGACACCGCTCTTCCGCACCGGGCTCGGCCCGTACCTCACCATGGTCGCCACCCTGCGCCGCGAGGCCCGGCAGGGCCTCGCCCTGCCCTGGGTAGTCACCTACCGCGGCCGCTTCGCCGGACAGCTCACCATCGGCGCCATCGTCTGGGGCTCGGCCCGATCCGCCCAGGTCGGCTACTGGATCGACGGCGCGCTCGCCGGCCGCGGCATCACCCCGACCGCCCTCGCCATGGCCGTCGACCACTGCTTCTTCACCACCGGCCTGCACCGGATCGAGGCGAACATCCGCCCCGAGAACCAAGCCAGCCGTAGAGTGGTTGAGAAACTGGGCTTCCGGGAAGAAGGCATTCGGCGTCGCCAACTCCACATCGACGGAGCCTGGCGCGACCACATCTGCTACGCGCTGACCGCGGAGGACGTCCCCGGCGGCCTGCTCGTACAGTGGCGTCGCGCCCGGTCGTCCGTGGAAGAGGTTTGACGATCTCGCGACACACCGCATCGAATGCTCGTCAATCAGTGACACGCGGTCTTACGGTGCGTGACGTGAGCACAATGAGAACGCCCGACGCACCGAGGCGTTCTCGTGCTGCCCGGAGGTGCCTGTGAGCGGTGCTCTCCTCTACCTCGCCATCGTCATCATGTGGCTCTGCGTGCTGGTGCCCATGTGGCTGCGCCGGGACAAATCCAACCTCGCCGAACTGGCCGAGCTCGAAGAGCACTACACCGGCGAACACCAGATCCCCGACCTCACCACCGCGCCCGACGAGGAGCCGGTGGAGACCGAACGCGTCGACCCGCGCCAGTTCCGTTACCGGCGGCGGGCGATCATCGTAGCGCGCCGGCGGCGGTTGCTGTTCTTCACCATCCTGCTGGTGGTGGCCTCGGTGGTCACGGCCTCGGTCCAGATGATCCCCTGGTGGGGCGTCGCCCCGTCCGGCGCCGTCATGTTGCTCTACCTCGTGTTCCTGCGCATCGCCGTCAAGGTCGACCGCGAACGCCGCCAGCGCGCCCTCCAGGCCCGCGAGCGCACCCGCCGCATCCGCGCCCGCCGCCGGGCCGAGGAACTCGCGGCCAGGGAGGCAGAGGTCATCGAGTTCACGGGGGCGCAGGGGGATGTTCTCTTCGACCAGTACGCCGAACCGCCTCGGCGAGCGGTGGGTGACTGAATACTGTGGCGCGAGGACCCTCGGTTGTTTGCTAACCTGGTCGAGGTCTTGGGGATGTAGCGCAGTCCGGTAGCGCACTTCGTTCGCATCGAAGGGGTCAGGGGTTCGAATCCCCTCATCTCCACCAGACACAGCAAGGCCCGTCCGGGTGATCGGACGGGCCTTCGTGCTGTTCAGAGGGGTTGTTCGGCTACCCGGTGTCTTCTGATCGCTCTTGCTCGGTGTCCGGCCCGGGGAGCTGATTCAGGGCGGGAGTCAGCGAAAAGTCAGCGAACGCCGCCCGAGCCCTGCTGTTGCGGTCGCGTGAGGCGTGCGTGTAGCGGTTGAGCGTGGTCGAGATCTGCTCGTGGCCGATGAGCCCGGCCACGTCGTTGACCGGCACGCCGCTGGAGACGAGCCAGGTGGCGTAGCAATGTCGCAGGTCGTGGAAGCGGAGCCCTTCCCCGGCGTGCTGGGCGACATAGGTAACGGCTTCCTCTCTGATCGTGAAGCGCTTGCTCTGCTCGATACCGGCCTTGGTCGTCCAGGTGCCGACGAACCCTTCCACAGCCGGTGTGACCGATCCGAGAAGACCGGCCCGTACGAGCGACGGCCGCCAGACTCGGGCGCGGAAGGTGTGGCGGCTCATCAGGTTGCCGCTCCTGACGGTGAAGACCTCGCCGAGCGGACCGGGCGGGAATGCATTCCGGTGTGCGGTGAGGAGGTCGAGCGCGAAGCCGGGGAGCGGGATCTCCCGTCGTCCCGCCCTGGACTTGGGATAGGGCTTGATCGTGACGTGGCCGTTGACCTCGACCGCGACGCGGAGCACCCGGACGGTACCGGCTTCGAGATCGATGGCGTCCCATCGCAGCCCGGCGCACTCACCCCAGCGCAGTCCCGCTCCGGCGGCCAGGGCGACCACGGCGCGGTACCGGTCGGGGACGTGCGGGAGGAGCGTGGCGAACTCCTCCCGCGTGATGGTGCGGTCATCGTCGTCTTGGCGGCGCCGCTTGGGCAGGCGCACCCCTTCGCACGGGTTCGCGCCGATGAGTCGATCCCGTACCGCCGAGCGCATCACGCCGGACAGCAGGCGATGGCACTCGATCACCGTGGCGGGGGAGAGGCGCTTGCCGAGGTCGGTGACCCATGCTTGTACGGCAGAGTGTTCGATCTTGCCGAGCGGGAGGTCCTGCCAGCGGGGCTGGACGTGGTTGCGCATGATGGATTGGTCGCGCGCGGCGGTAGCCAACTCGTGATTGCGGGACGCGAGCCAGCTACTCGCGTACGCGCCGAACTTGGTCTTACCCGCGTGCGGGTCGACGTACGAACCGCGGTTGAGCGCGCTCTTGATCTCGGCCAGGAATGCCGTCGCCTCCCGCTTCGTGGTGAAGGTCTTCGAGCGCTGGCGGTCGGTCTGGTCACGCCAGTTGGCTCGGTACGTCCCGGCCTTGGTCTTGACGATGTGACCCATGTCAGTTCGCCTCGCTTTCCGGCGTGCCGTCCAACCAGGAGTGGAACCGGCGCTTGGGGATCACCCAGCGGTTGCCCATGCGGATGGCTGGGATGGTGCCGTTGCGGACGAGGGCGTAGGCGCTGCCCCGAGACAGCGACAGCAGGTGTGCTGCCTCGATGACGGTGTAGACGGCCCGCCGCTCGTCCGAGGTGGACTCGGCAGGAGCGTGCCGTGAGGTGCTGATCAGGTGATGCATGGATTAGTTACCTCCTGCCGGGTTGTGGTCGTTGATCGTGGCGGCCAGGGCGGATTCGCCGGGGGTGAAGCCTTGTCCGGCGTACTTCCAGTGGGCGAGGACGAGAGTGCTGGTCGGGTCGTGGCGTAGGCGTTGCAGCTCTTGGGCCTCGCGGTACTCCAGGCGGACGCGGCGCAGGGCGGTCAGGGTGGTGGAGTAGGCGCGGCTCTTGGTGGAGAAGTGGCCTCGGAAGCCGAGCATGTGAGCCCACTGGCGCAGCCGGAGCTGAGCCAGGTCCGGGTGGGCGTCGGTGTTGCCGAGGTCCCAGGCGGTGCGGATCAGGCGAGCGGCGTGCTCGGTGACGCCGTGGGTGTGTAGGCGGGCCAGATCTTGTCGGGTGACGCGGCGATCCAGAGTGCCGGAGGTCTCTGCCGCCTTGGTGGCGTACTTGGCGATGTAGCCCGCGACGGCGGCCTCGGACAGGGCATCGGCGTCGAGGCCGGCGGACTGGATCGGGCGGACGTCGATGGTGCCCCAGGTGAGCGGTTGCCCGGTCTCCGGGGCGGGCAGGCGTACGGCCTTTGCAGCCGAGGTGATGGCGGTGGTGAGCAGGTCGAGGGTGGCCCAGGCGGGCGGGCTGGTGAGCGTATCGCCGTCGCGGCCGTCGAGGCGGATGATGGCGTGGAAGTGGACGACGCCCCTTGCTTGGTACTCGGCGACCTTGGCGAAGGACAGGTGGGTGGTGCGGGCGAACTCCTTGCGGGTCAGGCCGGTGGCGGCGGCCAGGTGCTGGCGGAGGTAGATGGTGAAGCGGTGCCACAGGGCGGCGGCGTGGGCGTTCCACAGGACGTGGCCGGTGTGGTCGTAGGTGTCGGGGTCGAGCGGTTGGCCGATGGTCGGGTCTCCCTTCTGGTGGCGGGTGAAGCAGGACGGGCCGGTGCGGCGCGGGTGGCAGACATTGAGCGTGCCGTCCTTGCCGGGGCCTCGGTGGACGGGGCCGAAGGACGGGGCGGTCAGGGTGGCCAGGACTCTCGGGTGGGTGCGGACGATCTCCGGGACTCCCTTGTCTCCGCCGAGCAGGCCCGCGCGGATGAGGTGGAAGGTGTCTTGGCGGTAGGTCTCGGCGCAGGCCGGGCAGCGGGAGGCGCGGCGGTTGCCGCAGCGGATCAGGAGTTGGCCGTGTGGTTCGTCGCGGGTGGTGTAGGTGTGCAGGAGTTCGCCGGTCGTGGCGTTCAGGGTGGTGGATTCGCCGGTGAGGCGGATCGGGTCGGTGCAGCCGCGGAGCCGGTCGACCTGGTGAAGCCAGCGGGTGATGTCGTGGTGGGAGCGGCGGGCCAGGTCCCGGATGACGGGGCCGATGAGGTCGCCGAGCTGGGCGGGTGCTTCGGTCACTGAGCCTCCTCTCCGCTGCCTTCGCAGCACGGGCAGTTGACGTCGATCAGGTGGTGGGTGTGGGTCGGGCGGATGCGGACGGAGCCGTATCCGCCGCATTCCGGACAGGGCCGGTGGCGCATACTGGACTTCCTTCGTGAGAGCGGAGGGTGACGCCCCACGGGGACGGCGTGGCTGCCAGGCTTGAGCCGTCCCGTGGTGGCGTCGCCGGAGCTAGTCGCGGCTGTCGAGGTCGATGCCGGTGCCGGAGCAGTCGCGGCAGGTGGCGTCGTCGTGCAGGCCGGTGCCGTTGCAGGTGGCGCAGGCGTAGAAGTGGATCATTCGGGTTCACCTCCTTGGCGGGTGCAGGGGCAGGGCTGGTCGGGTGTGGTGGTGTCGCAGTCGGGCGGGTCGCCGTCGAAGTCGCAGCCGTAGCGGGCGCAGCAGACGCAGAACGGGCACGGTAAGCGGGTCACGATCAGGCGCCGCAGCAGTCCAGGCACAAGGCCCAGGTGTCGACGCGGGTGGCGTTCTTGCCCCGGCCGATGATCTGGAAGGTCTCGACCTGGCCTTCGCCGTTGCAGGTCCGGCAGACGGGCTTTCGGGTACGGGGCCGCTTGCTGGTCATCGGGTGCCCGTCCCCCGGCAGACGGGGCAGGTCTCCGAGACCTCGATCACCAGCGTCGGGCCGGTGGGCTGCGGCTGGCTGCGGTAGGCGGTGATGGTGCCGAAGCCGAGGCAGCGGCGACAGTAGGGCCAGTTCATGACGTGGCGTCTCCTCTCGTGGCGAGCCAGGCGGCGCGGTTGCCCTGGGCGTGGTTGATGGCGGCCAGGACGCGGGCGAGGTTGGTGGCGTCCAGGCAGGTGATGGCGGGGCCGAGTTCGACCGGCACCCCGTCGGCGATCGACAGGGCGATGCGCAGGACGGCGGCTTCGCTGCCGGAGCAGGGCATGCGGCCCCGGCTGAGGGCGGCGTGGGCGGCCTGCCAGTCGATGACCGCGTACGGGATGCGGGTGTAGGTGGCCGTGATGTAGTCGACGGCGTAGCGGCGGAACTCCGGCCGGTGCAGCCAGACGTCATGCTGGACGAGCAGTTCGACGGCGGCTTCCAGGGCGTAGGAGCCGCGCGCCCAGGCGCGGGCGGCGTCGATCAGGTGGGCGGGGGTGAGGTTCTTGGTCATGCGATGGGTTCCTTCCGGAGGTGGGTGAGCAGGTCGGCGGCCAGGTCGGGCGAGACGTGCATGCGGGTGGCGAGCTGGTCGCCGGTGATGGGCCGCTGATGGCTGGTGTGGTGGTCGTCGGCCAGGCGGCGGGCGTAGGCCAGCAGCGCGGGCGACGGACCCGACTCGGCGTGACCTGGCTCAGCCGGGCCGGTCCCGATCTGGCCGGGCTCTGCCGGTCCGGGGACGGGCGACGGGGCGGAGTCGAGCTGTGGCAGCTCGGCGGTTCCCGTCTCGGCAGGATCGAGCTGTCCGTCGGCGTCGTCGTCCACCAGCTCGGCCGTGTCGATGGGGGCGCGGTGGGAGGCGCGGCGCTCCAGCATGGAGACCGCGACCAGGAAGGCGACAGCGGGTGTGGCAGCGGTGATCCAGCCCCACACGCTCGGATGCGCGGTGGCCAGGTTGGCGGCCAAGGTGAGGACGATGCCGCCAGTCAGCACAAGTGCCGGCCACGAGATGAGCCCGTGGCGGTGGCGGCCGGTGCGCTTGTCGCGCTGGAGTTCGCGGGCGGCCATCACGCACATCAGGTCGATGCACACGGCGACCGCCCACGCCTGCCAGCCGTGCTGCCCATGCGCAGCGGCCAGATCGCTGATGTGGGTGAACGAGCCGACGGCGGCGATGACCGCCAGGACGACGACGGGGCCGGTGTCGAGCAGCCGGGCGCGGATGCGTCCCATGGGTGGCACCTCCTTTCGGTTTCGGGCATGGGGCGGGTAGGGATCTGGCGCGATGAGGCCCGCGCCGGGCCGAGGTGGAAAGGTGGTTAGGTGGGTTCGCCTTCGCGGGCGAGTGCTTCCAGCTCGGCGTCGGTGACGGTCATGGTGTCGGCGCCGGTGAGCAGGTCGGTCCAGGCGGGCGCGAGCTGGGCATGGGCGGTGGCGGCGGCTTCGGCCGCTTCTTCGCTGACGTAGACGGAGCGGGCGCGGTACCAGCGGCCGTCATCAGCCACGACGATGGCGGTGCCGGGCATGCTGGCTGGGATCTGGCGGGCCGCGTCCAGGGCGGCCGGGTCGGTGTCGCCGAGGGTCATGGTGGCGGTCTCCGGGTCGTTGACCCGGTGGCAGATCCGGCCGGAGAGCTGGGAGCGCAGGGCGGTGACGCCGGGGCCGAGGTCGGAGCCGACCCGTTGCCCGCACACCACCAGGTACACCCCGAACGCCCGGCCGAGCTGGGCCAACCTGAGGAGCGCGGTGGCGGTGGTAGCGATCTCGTCCTTCTCGCCCTTGTGGGCCATCAGGAACAGCTCGGCCACCTCGTCCACCAGGACCACGACCGGCGTCGGCCGCAGGTCCTCGGGCAGCTTCCAGACGTTGCGCGCCTTGTTCGCCCGGCACAGCGCCATTCGGGTTTTGACCAGGCAGATCAGATCGTTGAGCAGGCCGACGCATTCGGCCCGCTCGGTGGCGATGGCCGACAGGCGTCGGCCGTAGGCGGTGAGTTCGACGCCGCCCTTGAGGTCGAAGCCGACCAGGGCGACCGGTTGCGGTGACAGGCCGGTGATGAGGGCGTTGAGCAGGGTGGACTTGCCGGATTGGGTGGCTCCGGTGTTGAGCCAGTGCGGCACCGTACGGAAGTCGACCACCCACGGTGCGCCGGTCTCCAGCAGCCCGACACGCACGCGCAACAGCCCTTCCGACAGCACAGGCGTGCGGACCTCGGACAGCGGATCACCTCGGGTGGCCAGCAGCGTAACCCGGCCGGGCCGGGAGGCGATGAGCCGGACGGAGTGGACGCGCCAGGCGTGGGCGAGGTTGGACAGCCGGGCCGTGTAGTCGTCCGGCGTTTGACCGTCCATGAGCTTGATGTTGACGCGGAAGCCGAGACGGCAGGGCCGGACGAGGCCGAGCCGGGGCGGCTTGTCGATCTGCACCCTGCGGACCTTCCGCTTCTGAGACAGGGCGATGGTGGCGTTGCCGACGACCGGGAGGCCGTCGAGGGTGTAGCGCCAGCGGCGCCGCTTGCGGGTGAGTGAGCAGCCGAGGGCGACGTTGCCCCAGGTGAAGTAGACGTGAGCGGTCTTGAGCGGGTAGCCGACGACGAGCCAGAACGAGACGGGGTGCAGCATGCGCCACACCAGCAGGACCGTGCAGACCGAGGCCACGGTGATGGCCAGCGGGATCAGCCAGTCGGACATACTTGGAGCGTTCCTTTCGAACCTTCGAAAAGGGGTGATCCCGGGAGCGGGCGGGTAGCTGCCAGGCGATGCGCCCGCTCCCGGGTGTACCTACGGGTCAGGCTGCCTTCGCCGCGGCCAGGGTGATGGTCTCGGCGCGAAAGCCGAGCCCGGAGCGGCCGTTCATGGACCAGAAGAAGGCAGCCAGGCCGACCGGGCGAACCTGCACACCCTCAGGGATCTGCGGGAACGTCTCGCTCGGGAACGTCACCACGATCACCGGGTTGCGCCGGTCGTCGTTCGGCTTGGGCAGCAGCGGGATGGTGTAGAGCTCGCGCCCCTCGGCGTCGCGCTTGACTTCGCCGGTGGCGCGATCGACGATCTTCGGCTCGGGCTCACCGGCGACGATGAAGGCCAGGCCGGTGATGTCGACGGGGATGTTACGCATGCTGAACTCCTCTGAAGGTTGCCTAACTTGGCTAGGCATCTTGCTGACGAGTCCATGTTGACCAGCATGGCTAGCCATGTCAAGCATCTCTGAGTAACTGGACTAGGCAACCTAGGAGAACTACGCTGTTTTGCGTGATGAGTCTCGATCCCGACGACCCCCGCCCGCCGTACCAGCAGGTCGCCAACGCCTTGCGCGCTGCGATCCTGACCAAGAAGTTCGAGCCGGGCGAGAAGCTGCCCTCAGGCCACGACCTGGCGAAGAAGTACGGCGTGGCGCGCATGACCGTCCAACAGGCCATCCGCCTGCTACGCGACGAGGGCCTGGTCGTCTCCCGCCAAGGCAGCGGCGTGTTCGTCCGCGAACGCACCGAACGGCCGGTCGAGCTGCGCCCTCACATCGAGAGGGCCTTCGAGGAGCCCAACGTCTCCATCGACTTCGCCGGCTTCTCCGGCGAAACCCTCAACGGGATGCTTCAGGAGCCCCTGGACAAGATCCGGCTCGGACGGCTCACGCCCGAGTCCATCGCCATCCGCATCCTGGTCCCCGACATGGAACGCCCCATGTCCCTGCCCTGCCGCGCCGAAGACCTCACCGACGATCCCGTGATCCGGACCCGCGCCCTGCGCATCCAGCAGCGCAGCACTCAGGCAATCGCCGACGCCGTCCACGAGCTGGCAGACCTTGGCCTGGTCAAGACCGCCACTGTCCAGGTACGCGTCCACCAGACCGCACCCGCGTTCAAGTTCTACGTGATCAACCGCGAGCGGGTGTTCTTCGGCTTCTACCCCGTCGTCAAGCACACGGTCCGCATCAAGGGCGAGCCCCACGAGCTGTACGACGTCATGGGCAAAGACGCCCTGCTCTTCCACTACGAGATCACCGAAGACCCCACCTCGATGGCTTCGCAGTACGTCACCGAGACCCGCCGCTGGTTCGACAGCATGTGGACCACCATCAGCCGCGAGATCGAGCTATGACCACCGCAGCCGACCTCATCCGCCAGGCCGACGCCGTCCTGCTCGACTTCGACGGTCCGGTGTGCAGCATCTTTGCCGGACTACCCGCGCCCGTGGTCGCGGCCCGGCTCAAGCAGGTGCTCGTCAAGGAAGGCGTGCAACTGCCGGAGGACGTCGAGGCGCTAGAGGACCCGCTCAAGGTGTTGCGCCATATCGCTGAGATCGTGCCGGAACTGGTCGACAAGGTGGAGACCGCGCTCATGGGCAACGAGATCGAGGCCGCGACCTGCGCTGAGATCACGCCGGGGGTTCGGGAGTTCTTCGAAGCGTGCGCAGAGGCCGGCAAGCCGGTCGGCATCGTCAGCAACAACTCCGCACCCGCCATCGAGACCTTCCTTGCCGTGGCCGAGCTGGGGGAGTGGGTCACCGCGGTTTCCGGACGCCCGATCGGCGTACCGGAGCAGATGAAGCCACACCCGCAGTCAGTTCTGTGGGCGTGCAAGGCGCTGGGCGTCGAGCCAGCAAAGGCCGTGCTGATCGGAGACTCCGACTTCGACATGCAGGCCGCGCACAACGCTGGAACCCGCAGCATCGCCTATGCCAACGAGCCGGGAAAGGTTGACAGGCTCACCCAGGCCGGGGCCGATGCGGTGACCGGCAGCATGGCTGAACTGGTCGAACAGCAGTAGCGAGGCAAGATCGACAGCCGGGCAGAGTGGTACGTGATTCATACCTTCCCTACGTCATCAAGCCGCCGCCCGATGGGCGGCGGGCGGCCGGGCGGTCCGGGCGGGCGTGCGGCCTCTCCGGGCCGGTCCCGCCCGGCCACCCCGCCGCACCAACGAACGCAGCCAGAACGACGAAGCGGGCATGCACCAGCACCGTGTAGGACGCGGAATGCCGGACAGAGCCGACGAGGTCAAAGCATGCCTCCGGCGGGAGCGCTCCGGCACCGAGGTGATCGCCACACGGCCCTGCACGTTGATGGGGTGGCTGGGGGCTGATCACCTCGCACACCATCGACTCAGGCAAGCCCAGCAGACCGGCTCCTCCGTATCAAGCTCGGCTGTGGCCGCAGGGCAACGAATGATCGAGGAACGGCGACCGGCGAACGCACACGCGAAGCCGAGCTTGACACTCCGTCCCCGGCCCGCTGCCGCTACGCGGTGAGTCGACGGCGTACGAGGTGATCAGACAGCGCTGTTGCAGATCTGCTAGGTGACGCGTGCAAGATCATGTATACAGCACTCGTTCATTGAAGATTCGACAGCTGGAGAGCGGCACCCATAGCAGGACTTGCCGCCTTGGGTAAGCTTCTTAGATTCCAACTCCCAATGCTGGGAGATGTTGGGAGTTGGCTGGGAGTTGGGATGGCGGGTAGGTGGCCTCTCTGTGCCAACTCCCAGCGCTGGGAGATGTTGGGAGTTGGCTGGGAGTTGGGATGGCGGGTAGGTGGCCTCTCTGTGCCAACTCCCAGCGCTGGGAGATGTTGGGAGTTGGCTG
>NZ_JBFAPV010000011.1:0-5242 GCF_040676925.1 Nonomuraea sp. NPDC049486 | reverse complement strand
GGGAGTTGAGCCAACTTGGCATTCTGCGATTCTCGTTGAAGTTGGTTTACGATAGAGCGCTTTAAGCTTTGCAGGATCGCTTCCTGAATGGAACTTAGTTGAATTTAGTGCACTCCATTTGGACAAAAAGTACAAATGGTAAGCTTGTGGTTATGGAGGTCTAATGCGAAAGCCTGAGTCCCCGCCACCTCTCGATCAGTTGATCAAGACCACAACCTCCTCTGGGTTTCTCTCAAAGGTAGTTGAGAACTATCCATTGGGTGTGGTGAACAGTCAGAAATATCTCCATTGGGATCAAATGCGGCATCGGCCAGCCCCGGGAGACCTTAGTCGTGAAGAGTGGTGGGCGCTAACGAAGCTTGCCCGTCGTAGTACGGCACGAGCTATTCCGCTGCTGGATGAGAAGGATGCTCCCTTCACCTATTCCCTTCCTGATGAAGTTCTACGAGAAACCGAGTTCATCAGCATCCATACCGGTGGACGAATAAGCTTTAGTGAAGAGGTGACTAATCCAGCAACGCGTGATAGATACCTGATCAACTCGCTGATTGAGGAAGCTATCACCTCAAGTCAGCTCGAAGGTGCTCGAACGGAAAAAAGAGTCGCGACCGAGATGATTCGTTCTGGCCGCGAACCTCGAGACAGAAGCGAACGGATGATCCTCAATAATTTCCATGCTATGGAATTTGTGGGGGAGATTCGGAACGAGCCTCTAACACCAGAGATTATATGTCGTATCCAACGTATAGCTACTGAGGGGACGCTCGATAATCCGGCAGGCGGGGGGCGCTTCCAGCAGCCTAGCGAACCGCGAGTGGGTGTTTATGATAACGAAGGCCAGTTGCTGCATGCACCACCGCCAGCTGAGTTGCTGCCTGAGCGTATTGCGCGCCTATGTGATTTCGCCAACGGCAAGATCGGAGAAGGGTATCTTCCAGGTGTTGTTAGGGCGGTCATTCTTCACTTTATGCTCGGTTATGAGCATCCGTTTGAGGACGGTAATGGCAGGACAGCCCGCCTACTATTTTACTGGTCGATGCTGAACCAGGGGTACTGGCTGACTGAATTTATATCTATTTCTAGCATCATCAAGAAGTCTCACGCTCAATACGGGAGGGCGTTCCTCTACGTAGAGTCCGACGATAACGACCTCACATACTTTCTGCTATTCAATCTGAAGGTCCTGCATCGGGCTATAGATGGCCTGAATAAGTACTTGGCTCGGAAGATGGATGAAGTCAGAGAGCTTCGACTGCGACTGCGGCGCGATACGAGCCACTTCAATTCACGGCAGCTCGCCCTGCTGCATAACGCTTTGAAGAATCCTGGTGCCAAGTATACGGTTCAATCGCATCGGACTTCGCATCGAGTTTCGGCCGAGACTGCGCGCCAGGACCTTGTTGAGTTGGAGCGACATGATTTCCTAGAGAAGCGCAGAGTGGACAAAAAATTCGTTTACTATCCTGCCGCAAATCTGTCCGAAGCGATTAAGAGTCTCGATCTCTGAATTTTTTCATGGTAATTTTGGCAGATGCCCCACTAGTCATAAGCTATTTAGTGTTGAGGTGTATGGGGACTTAATGGCGAACTGAGTGACAACTACTACGAACAGATCTGGACAATCTCGAATGCTGGAGATCGCGACCATTTTTGTGGGGCATCAAGAGGTGGTCCTACGTTGAGTGAAGTGGCTTCGGTTCGAAGGGTTAGGGTTTCGAACCCCTCACCTCCACCCAGACGAGGTCTTCCAAGTGATTGAGAACGCCTTTCGCGTGGGCCGGGTGACTAGTGAAGGTCGGCATGGGCGATAACGGCTTGCTGGCCTGACGGGATGCTTGTCACTGTGGATCCCGAATTGAGTGGCCGGAGCGAGGGGTCATGGGCTTGAACACGCCTCGGGTGAAGCGCGGGAAGACTCCGCAGGAGAAGAAGCGGCTGAGCTACACGAAAGATCGTCGCAACGACTATGGCGAGAATGACAAGAGCTCGCGCAAGAGCATCCGGCGCAGCAAGCGGATGCCCCATCGGGCCAACCGCCATCGTGATCATCAGATTCTCGGAGCTGCCCGGGCTGCCGCCGACGAGCAGTCGAGCGGAGTTGTCGAAGAGCGTCTATACGTCAGGCGGCCGAAGCGCTGGAAGAAGGTCCGCGACGCACCCCTTGGCGAGATCTTGCAGGGGTGTATCGAACGTCGGGTGAGGTGGGGCATCCTCGATCCTGGAACTGGTTGGAAGCGCATCCGCCGTATTCGTCGGCGGCAGGGGAAGGCGATGGACGTCGGCTGATTAGCCCCGCGGAGAGGGTTGGCGAGAGTCAGCGAAAAGTCAGCGGATCCGCTGACACAGGAGGGCAACCGAGATCAACGGACGTCATCGCTGTAGCATTTGACGGCACCGGATGGCACCCGACGACCACGAGCGAGACGCCCCACCGGGGTTCGCATCGAAGGGGTCAGGGGTTCGAATCCCCTCATCTCCACCAGAGGCCGTTCTTGAAACGGCCGGACTGAAGTTGACGGGATCCCGTCTGATCATCGCGATCGGGCGGGATCTCGTCGTTTCAGGGGTTTCCGAATCGGGTTCGTCCTGGTTCGGGAGCCGCGGAGCAGGTGCCTGGGGAGGCCCGGGTGGTGTCGAGGCGCTGGTGGAGGCCGGAGTTCGCGTAGCCGGGCATGGCGAAATCGGCTCCGGGCTGGGTGCTGCGACAAGGTGATCTGACGTTCAGGTTATGGGACGGGTGGTGGCCTGCTCCGGCCGGTGAGCGGCGAGCGGTCGAGGCGCTCTGCCGGGATCTCGAAGATGTCGGTGGATGTGTCCGGCTCGTCTGGGGGCTGGTGGGTGTGGCGCCACTGGTCGAGGAAGTGGTCGTTGGCGACGGCGACGAGCAGAGCGACCAGGATGGTCTGGGCGACGCGGCCGTGGGTGAGCCGGTTCTTCGGGTCACTCAGGTCGAGGTCGTGGCCCTTGAGGCGGCCGTTCAGCCCCTCCGTCATAGCCCTGGCAGTGGAGTACGTCCCTCGCCAGGAGGGGCTGAGGTAAGGCAGGTCCTGGCGGAACTTGTCGGGGTGGCCGAGGTCGCCGGGATGCAGGGTGATGGTCTGCTGGTGGTAGATCTTCGGCAGGTCGCCGGTCTTGTGGTCAGGGGTCGAGGGCAGGACACGAGGTTTGGCCGCGGCGTGGGCGGCTCGCTGCCGGGCGTCGGTCGGATCGACCGCGGTGGACCGGCGGGGCCCGCGCTGGTAGAGGTGGTCGAAGCGGGGCAGGTGAGCGACGGGAAGGTGCCTGCTGCCCGGCACTGCAAGCGGATCGCGCCGCCTGCGTTCGCTCTCTGCTTGAGACGCAGCAAGTACGACTCTCGCGAGGCGATCAGCGCGGTGAGTTCTCCCGATGGTGTTCGGATGGCCGCGTCGTCCAGGCCGGTGGTGGCCTGCGCGAGCCTGGCGGGCATCAGCGGGCAGGCCAGCGTCTCACGCGTGATGGCCAAACGCTGCAGTCGTTCCTCGACCGCGGCCAGTTGCGCCCGCAAGTCCTCGGCCTGCCGTAGCGCAGCCGTCTCGGCAGGGCCACGCGTTCCAACAGTGACACCCGCCATCGCCTCCCACAGGAGAAGCAGCCGTACGCGCCTGCCGCATTCACGCCATGCAGCCAATAACTCCGCACTGTAAACGGCGAAACACTGGCAGTCACTATAGGGCCTAAAGATCCTTTCAGGCCATGCATCCTCAATGGCGGAACACTCGAAGGCCGGTGCGGCCAGCGCGCTCTGGTGCTCCCGGCAGGCGTCGTGCACCTCCCCGGACCGGATCGAACCACCCGGCTCGGCGATGTAGCGGACGCCGTGGCGGCAGACGTGATCGACGTTGTCGCGGAAAGCGGCAGCCCAACTCCCAGGCAAGAAGCTCAGCGCGGCGACGGCAGGACGGACAGCTCGCAGGCGTAGGAGTCAGCCGGCGCGCTCAGCGCCCAGACGATCATCGCCGCCAGCGTTTGCGGCCGGATGCACAGCTCGGGATCATATGGGCGCCCAAAGGCGCTCCTTACCTCTCCCAGCAGGTCGGTCGCCGTCGCTGCGGGATAGACCGTGGTGACACGTATCCCATGGGCTGCCTCCTCCTCGCGCAGAGAATCGGCCAACTCCCGCAGTGCCGCCTTGCTGCCGACGAACGCCGACCAGCGGGGGACACCGGTCATCCCGGGCGAGGCGTTGACGAAGATCACATGCCCCCTGGACCGCCGCAACGCGGGCAACGTCAGCCGCACCAGCTCGGCGGCGGAGGCCACGTTCACCGCCAGCGTCCGCCGCCACGTCTCGGGGACTGCCTCGGCAACGGCTTCGACGGGAGAGATTCCCGCGCAATGCACCAGCGCCTGCACGTCCTGCAGTTCTCCCGCATCCTCCAGTGCTCCCAACGCGGCAGCCAGGGTCCCGGGTTCGGCCAAATCCGCCTCGATGCCGCGCACATCCAGCCGCCCGACATCGCGCCCCACGGCGATCACCCGGTGCCCCGCCTCCACAAGCGCGCTGACCAGTGCCGTCCCAATCCCTCCGGTGGCCCCAGTCACCAGCACATTTCCCATGAGGCTCCCTTTCTCCGCGGTGCAGTAGCTGATCATCGCCTGTCAGGGAAGCGGCACACAACCTCGTTACCGTCCCGTCCATACCTGGCTTCGAACCCTGAACCCGTACTCGGACACACGCAGACCCGCGCCCCCGCTGATGTCCCGAACGGGAACGGCACCTGCCGAGAGAACCGCTCGCGTTGTACGTGCAAGTCCACCGACAGCACTGGGAAACGATCAACCTGCACGCGGGAAGCGATCTTCAAACGGCGCCTATTCCGCCAGGCCATCCGCTCTCGTGAACACCCCACCCAGGTTAAAGGCCCTTCTGGGTGATCGGGAAGGGCCTTTGTGATCTTCTGAGTGACTAGCGGTTCGGCGACGATAACCACCATGTCGAGGATCGAGTTCTCCTATGGAGCGCCGGAGCATGGGTGGGCTGTGGTCACCATCTCCCATGAAGGGCGTGAGGCCCGGATGGTCATGTCTTATGTGACCGATGCTCTCCGGGACCTCTGTACGGCCTGGTGCGGGTCACTCAGGGCGATGACACCGCTTTTCCTGGGATGACGAGCCCACCGAGCATCTGAGGGGCCGCGGTGATTCCGGACAGCCGTCTTATGGTCGTAGCCTATGCGGCTGATCGGGATGAAAGGGACTCGTTCAGCACCTCAAGAGGCGG
>NZ_JBFAPV010000010.1:226848-362353 GCF_040676925.1 Nonomuraea sp. NPDC049486 | reverse complement strand
TTCGAGCGGCTCCTGGATACGCGAGAAAGAGACGCGACGGGGACCAGCGGGTACGGCGGAGGCGTTGCGCGAGGCTGCCAACAGATGTCCTTCCGAGGGCTCGCGGCGGACTGACTACACGCACGCCAGACAACCTCGCAACGTGAGCAAGCGGAGCGGGTCGTCAAAGGGCAGCGCAAAGGGGCAGTGTAGCCGAACGGCACACGCCTGTCCACTTCGCTCTCGCTGCATGCTTCACGTTGGTCGCAGCATCGCTCGTCTGAACGAATCCGTCAAGCCCGCAAGCCCGACTTTTAGCCGCCTAGGGGCTCAGACGCTGGGTTTTCTCCCCTGTGTGACTGATCGCCTACCGCCAGGCCCAAGACGATACCCGCGAACGGGGGCGGTTAACGCTCCGTCACACCGGGGGTCGAACCCAGGCCGACAACCGGTGTAGCAGTGACGGAGATACCCGCGACAAAGGACTCACTAAACCTAGTTTTTGGTAACAATTGAAGGACACGGCGCGCCCGGGGGCCCTCTCAGGCGGTCCCGAGCAGAGTCGACAGGTCCGAGACGAGCCACCTGCCGCCCTGCCTGATCATGACGAACCTGGCCCGGGTCTGGCTGACCTGCTGGCGCGGCCCGGCCTTCCCCGCGGCCTCCGTGATCGTACCCGTGTTCACGAACAGAAGAACCTCCACCCTGTCCGGCTCCGCCCGCTCCACCGCCGCGGCCACGACGGAGGCGGTCTGGACCATCTTGCGTTCCTTGGCTCTGGTCGACAGGGACCCCGACAGCTCCGCGTACTGCCGGGTGAGCGCCCCGGTGGTGTGCTGCCCCGCGCGCGCCAGGTCCCGCTCGACCGTGCGGTAGTCGTACGAGAGCAGCTCCGGCGCGACCGCCTTGGCGGCCGCCATGGCCTCCGCGCCCGCGGCCTCGCCGCCGCGCAGGGCCCGCCAGTCGGACCAGAGCACGCCCGCCGCCGCGCCCAGGGCGAGCACCAGGACGCCGAGCACCACCAGCACGGCCCTCACGTGACCTGCTCCGCCTTCGACACCAGCCAGACCCCTTGAACCTTGGCCAGGTCCATCCGCCACCGGTAGAAGCGCTCCTGGGGCGCGTCGTCGGAACCGTCCCAGCGGATCACCACGTCGGCCACCACGAGCGCCCTGGCGGTGTCCCCGGAGATCGACTCCAGCCCTGACGCGCGTACCACGCCCTCCTGGATGACCTTGTTCTTGCGCGTGGTCCGCATCATCTCGTCCGCCGCGGCCTCGTACGCGGCCCTAGCGGCGCCGGTGGAGCTGGTCAGGATGCGGTGCACGTCGGAGTCGACGGTCTCGTGGTGGAGCGAGAGCAGGTTCATCGCGTGCGTGCCCGCCGCGCGCAGCACCGCCTGCCGGTCGTCGGCCCTGGCCTGCGCGTCGCGCTCCTGCACGCCGAGCCAGACCGCCGCCGCCGCGAGCAGCGCCGCCAGGACGGCGAGCACCGGGACGACCATGCGGGACATCCGCGCTCACCCCCCTCCCGGCCGGTCGCCGGGATCATAACCCGCCCGTCTTCTCCGGGACCTGCCAATCGCCCCACACGGTACGAACCGGACCCGAATGGCATGGATCGCGGTCGGGCATGCGAAAGGGGCGGCACACCCGGCACCTGGGTGTGACCGCCCCTTTCGAAGCGTTCGGTCTTACTTGACCGTGACGGTGGCGCCGGCGCCCTCCAGGGCAGCCTTGGCCTTCTCCGCCTGCTCCTTGTTGACCTTGCCGTCGAAGACGTTCTTCGGAGCGCCGTCCACCAGGTCCTTGGCCTCCTTCAGGCCGAGGGACGTGAGGGCGCGGATCTCCTTGATGACCTGGATCTTCTTGTCGCCGGCGGCCTCGAGGATGACGTCGAACTCGTCCTGCTCCTCGGCAGCGGCGGCGGCCTCGCCACCACCGGCGGCGGCCGGAGCGGCGGCGACCGCGACCGGGGCGGCGGCCTTGACGTCGAAGGTCTCCTCGAACTGCTTAACGAACTCGGAAAGCTCGAGGAGGGTCATCTCCTTGAACGCGTCGAGCAGCTCGTCGGTGCTGAGCTTCGCCATGATGTTTCCTCCGTAAGGGACTTGCGAAATTTAGGAACGGGACCGCGGTGTTGCGGCAATCCCCGAGCTACTCGCCCGCCTCTTCGCGCTTGGCGCGAAGAGCGTCGGCCAGCTGAGCCATGTTGGTGGGCAGCGCGGCGAACATAGCGGCGGCAGCGCTCTGCTTCGCCTTGATCGCGCCAGCAAGCTTCGCGAGGAGAACCTCGCGGGACTCGAGGTCGGCGAGCTTGGTGATCTCAGTGGCGTCCAGCGTCTTGCCGTCGAGGACACCACCCTTGATCACCAGAAGGGGATTGGCCTTGGCGAAGTCACGCAGACCCTTGGCGGCCTCGACAACGTCGCCGTTGACGAAGGCGATCGCGGTCGGCCCGGTGAGCAGGTCGTCGAGACCCGCGAGACCGGCCTCGTTGGCCGCGATCTTGGTCAGGGTGTTCTTCGCCACGGCGAACTTCGCATTCTCACCGAGAGAGACGCGCAGCTGCTTGAGCTGGGCAACGGTGAGACCGCGGTACTCGGTCAGAACGGCGGCGGCGCTGCCTTCGAACTCGCTCTTGAGCTCGGCAACCGCTGTCGCCTTATCCGCCCTCGCCATGGGCCTCCTTCCAGGTGTGCCACCGGTGAAGGGCCCTGACATGAGAACAGCCCCGGGCGCAGGGCGCACACGGGGCTCACACACATGGAATGCACCATATGGGAAACTCGCATCACACCTGCGCGGGCCGTCCACCTGAGGTGGATCCTTCGGTCGCCAGGCTTTGAGGCACCTGGCGACGACCGGCGGTCTTCGGCAACGACCAGACTACGTGCTGGCCGCCGAGTTTCCAAATCGTTCTCAGTTGGTGGTGCCCTTCGGCAGCTCACCGACCTGGTCGGCGGGCGGGGCCTGGATGTCGACGGGCTCGTTGTAGCCCTTGAACATCAGCGTCGCGTCGAGCGTGCCGCCCTCCTTGGCGCCGCTCAGGGTCAGCTTGCGGGGCAGGCCGTCGGCGGCGACCCAGATGTCGAACTTGACGTCCTTCAGCTCGGCCAGGTTCTTCCGCGCCTGGTCCTGCTCCTCGGCGGGCAGCTGCTGCACGGCCGCCTCCACCGGGAAGGTGCCGCTGTAGTGGGTGGTGTCGGTGCCGCCCACGCTCTCGTTGCCGGCCGCCTTGACGTCCTGCGACGTGGTGATCATCTTGGTCACGTTCGCCAGGTCGAACTGCTGCACCTGGCCCAGCATCTGGTCCACCTGGGCACGGTCGCCGGCCTCGGCGAGCGGCACCTTGATCCACGGCTTGGTGGCGCCGAGCACCTTGTTGAGCGTCTCGACCTTGACGTACGCCGTGTCGCCCTGGAGGATCACCCGGGCGCCGCCGGGCAGCTCCCTGCCGCCGACGCCGGCGGTGTCCACGGTCAGGTCAAGGGCGAGCTGGGGCTGGCTCTGGTAGACCATGCGGCCCTGAACCTTGCCCTCGCCCTCCTGCGGGTGCGAGACGTCGACGACCGCGTCAACCGTGTAAGAACTGACCTCTGTCGTCTTCTGGGCCGCCTGGGCGAGCACCTCGGAGGCGGCGAGATTCACCTGAATGGGCTGCGCGTTAGTTCCACAGCCGGCGACCGCTGTCGCGGCCAGAGCGGCCGCGGCCGCGGCGATGGCGAGAGAAAACCTGCGCTTGAACATGTATCGACCCTACGTGTCAGCTGGCTTCTCGTAGCGCTTTCCCGCAGCTTCTCATGGAAAACCCAGGGATGTCCCTGAGAGGCGTTCCGTACGAAGGAAGCCGTGAATATCCGGACCCGGGAAAAAGGCCCCGGACATGGGAAAGCCCCGGCGCGGAGCACGCCGGGGCCTTTCCAGAAAAACTCGTCAGACGGCGTCGAGCTCGCCGACGATGCCGCGGGTGACGTTGGGGTCGACCGGGACACCGGGGCCCATGGTCGTGGAGAACGTCACCTTCTTGATGTAGCGGCCCTTGGCCGCCGACGGCTTGAGCCGCAGCACCTCGTCGAGCGCGGCCGCGTAGTTCTCCAGGAGCTGGCGCTCGGGGAACGACGTCTTGCCGATGATGAAGTGGAGGTTGGCCTGCCGGTCGGTGCGGAACTCGATCTTGCCGCCCTTGATCTCGGTCACGGCCTTGGCCACGTCGGGCGTCACCGTGCCGGTCTTCGGGTTGGGCATGAGACCGCGCGGGCCGAGGACGCGGCCCAGGCGGCCGACCTTGCCCATCAGGTCGGGCGTGGCCACCACGGCGTCGAACTCGTTGAGCCGGTTGCCCTTGGAGATCTCGTCGATCAGCTCGTCGGCCCCGACGATGTCGGCGCCCGCCTCGCGGGCCGCCTCAGCACGGTCACCGGTCGCGAAGACCAGGACCCGGGCGGTCTTACCGGTGCCGTGCGGGAGGTTGACCGTGCCGCGCACGATCTGGTCGGCCTTGCGGGGGTCGACGCCCAGCCTCAGCGCCACCTCGACGGTGGAGTCGAACTTGGTGGTCGACGTCTCCTTGGCCAGCCTGGCCGCGTCGGCCGGGCTGTAGAGCTTGTCGCGGTCAACCTTGGCCGCCGCGTCCTTGTGCGCCTTGCTGCGCTGCATGTCTGTCTCCTTGTGGTGTGCGGGCCGGCGGGCGGCCCTCCCACGGGTGGGGAAGTGCTTAGTCGGCGACGGTGATGCCCATGGAACGGGCGGTGCCGGCGATGATCTTCTCGGCCTGCTCGACGCTGTTGGCGTTGAGGTCGGGCATCTTCGTCTCGGCGATGCTGCGCAGCTGCTCGCGGCTGAGCTTGCCCACCTTGTCCTTGTGCGGGGTCGCGCTGCCCTTGTCGAGACCCAGCGCCTTCTTGATCAGCTCGGGCGCAGGAGGCGTCTTCGTGACGAAGGTGAAGCTGCGGTCTTCGAAAATGGTGATCTCGACGGGGATGATGTTGCCCCGCTGGGCCTCGGTCGCAGCGTTGTACTGCTTCACGAAGTCCATGATGTTGACGCCGTGGGGACCGAGGGCGGTACCGACCGGCGGTGCGGGCGTGGCCTGGCCAGCGGGAAGCTGGACCTTGACCAGAGCCGCGATCTTCTTCTTCGGAGGCATGAGTCCTTCTCCGGGTCCTGATGGTGATGCCTTCCGGAACGCGGGTGCGCCCGGACATGTCGGAAGGCCGCCCTTCGCGACAGGCGGCCGACCGAACGTTTAATTGTAGGTGATCGTCTCAGATCTTCGAGACCTGGTTGAACGACAGCTCCACCGGGGTCTCCCGGCCGAAGATCGAGACCAGCACCTTGAGCTTCTGCGACTCGGGGCTGATCTCGCTGACCGAGGCGGGCAGGGTGGCGAACGGGCCGTCCATGACGGTGACGGACTCGCCGATCTCGAACTCGACGGCGGGGCCGGAGGGCGTCTTGGCGGCGGTCTTCTTGCTCTCCTCGGTCGGCTCCGGGGCGAGCAGCTTGGCCACCTCGTCGAGGCTGAGCGGGCTGGGCTTGTTGGACAGGCCGACGAAGCCGGTCACGCCCGGGGTGTTGCGCACCGCGGCCCAGGACTCGTCGGTCAGCTCCATGCGCACCAGGACGTAGCCGGGCAGCACGCGCTCCTTGACCGGCACCTTCTTGCCGCTCTTGAACTCCTGGACGGTGTGCGTCGGCACCTCGACCTGGTAGATGTAGTCCTCCATGTTGAGCGACACGTTGCGACTCTCGATGTTGGACTTCACGCGGTTCTCGTAACCGGCGTAGGAGTGGATCACGTACCACTCGCCGGGCAGGCCGCGGAGCGAACGCTTGAACTCCTCGACCGGGTCGACGTCGGGCTCGACGTCACCGTCCTCCTCGACGACGGCCGCCTCGGCGGTCTCGTCGACCTCGTCGCTGTCCACGACGTCTTCGACGGTCTCCTCAGCGGCCTGGGAGGCCTCTTCCGGCTCGGCGTCCCACTTCTCGCGGGGCTCGTCGGCCGGCACTGAAGATTCGGACACGGTGACTCTTCCTCTTTCGTCGGTATCGAACGGCGGCTCCGTCAGGCGCGCGCCGTCTGCGTCAGAATCAGCCGCCGAAAATCTGCAGGACGGCCCAGCCGAACGCGGCGTCGAGGCCGTAGATGATGCCGACCATGATCAGCACGAACACCATGACAACCGTGGTGTACGTGACCAGCTCCTTGCGCGTCGGCCAGATGACCTTGCGCAGCTCGGCCACGACCTGACGGTAGAACAGGGCCGGAGAAGTACGCTTCTTCTCACCACTGGGCTTGCCTGCGGTCTCGCCGCGCGTGTCGATCGCCACAGTCCTCACCTGAAATCGGTCGTATCCAACGCAGTTATGCGGCGCCTACACGCCATTATTGCGCGGACCGCACTCGCAGGGCACGAGGGACTCGAACCCCCAACCGCCGGTTTTGGAGACCGGTGCGCTACCAATTGCGCCAGTGCCCTATGTCGTCAACCACACTACCCTGATCGACTTACTGCCTGGACCGAACGCCACATCGACATGCGGCTGCAGGACCTGGCGAAAGTGTACGGAAGATTGCCCGCCACGTCGAACCCAAACCTGATCGCGCAGGTCACATGGCGTGGGGGCGCGCGTGGGAGCATGGAGGCATGTCCACCCGACGCCGTGTCTCCACACGGATTTCCGCGATTTCCGAGTCCGCGACCCTCGCCGTGGACGCCAAGGCGAAGGCGATGAAGGCGGCCGGCCGTCCGGTCATCGGCTTCGGCGCGGGCGAGCCCGACTTCCCGACGCCCGACTACATCGTCGAGGCCGCCGTGGCCGCGGCGCGCGAGCCCCGCTTCCACAAGTACACCCCGGCGGGCGGCCTGCCCGAGCTGAAGCAGGCGATCGCCGCCAAGACGCGGCGCGACTCCGGCTACGAGGCCGACGCGTCGCGGGTGCTGGTGACCAACGGCGGCAAGCAGGCCGTCTACGAGGCGTTCGCCACGCTGCTCGACCCGGGCGACGAGGTCCTGGTCGTGGCCCCCTACTGGACGACCTATCCAGAGGCGATCAAGCTGGCCGGGGGCGTCCAGGTCGACGTCGTCACCGACGAGACGACGGGCTACCTGGCGGGCGTCGAGCAGTTGGAGGCGGCCCGCACCGACCGCACGAAGGTCCTGCTGTTCGTCTCGCCGTCCAACCCGACGGGCGCCGTCTACTCGCGCGAGCAGACGGTCGAGATCGGCCGCTGGGCGGCCGAGCACGGCCTGTGGGTGGTCACCGACGAGATCTACGAGCATCTGACGTACGGCGGCGCCGAGTTCACCAGCATCGCCACGGCCGTCCCCGAGCTGGGCGACCAGGTCGTGATCCTCAACGGCGTGGCCAAGACGTACGCGATGACGGGCTGGCGGGTCGGCTGGCTGATCGGGCCGCCCGACGTGGTCAAGGCGGCGACCAACCTGCAGTCGCACGCCACCTCCAACGTCTCCAACGTCTCGCAGATGGCCGCGCTGGCGGCGGTCTCCGGCGACCTGTCCGCGGTGGCGCGGATGCGTGAGGCGTTCGACCGGCGCCGCCAGACGATGGTGCGGATGCTCAACGAGATCCCGGGCGTGTTGTGCCCGGAGCCGAAGGGCGCGTTCTACGCCTACCCGGCGGTCAAGGAGCTCATCGGCAAGGAGCTGCGCGGGCGCCGCCCGGGGTCGTCGGCCGAGCTGGCCGAGCTGATCCTGGAGGAGGCGGAGGTGGCGGTGGTGCCCGGCGAGGCGTTCGGCACCCCCGGCTACTTCCGCCTGTCGTACGCGCTGGGCGACGACGACCTGGTGGAGGGCGTCAGCCGCCTCGCCAAGCTGCTGGCCGAGGCCCACTGACCGCGTCGCCCGGCAACGCGCGGGGCGATCACGGCGACGTCCGCAACGAGGGGGGTTACCCGGTCACCTCGTCGGCGATGCGGTCGATCTCCGTGGACAGGCCGGGGGTCGCGGCGACGTAGACGGCGGTGCCGGGGCGCTCCAGCCACATGAAGTTGTGCAGGTCGCCCCGGGTCTCCCAGCTCAGCGCGGGCTTGCCGTGGTGCATGCCGAGCGTGGCCCGGCCGACGAGGGTGGCGAACTCCTCGGCGGTCCTGACCCCGCAGACGACGCCGACGTGCAGTCGCTCGGCGCCCCGGCTCCAGGTCTCGCCCCTGACCTTCAGCTTCCGGGTGAGGGATCTGACGTGCCGGAACGTACCGGATCTCGTGGTGCCGACGGGCATGGCGGCGACGCCGACGGGTGCGGAGCCGCACGACAGCGTGGGGCCCGTCACGGCGGCGACCGGGCTGGGCCGGCCGATCTGCGGCGCGGGGGCGGACGGGCCGCACGCGGCAAGGCTCAGTGTCAGGAGCACCGTCGCCAGGCGCCGCATCACCACTCCAGGGCCGGAACGCGGGAAGAAGGACCCTAGTCTCCTACAACAGCCGTGCTGACACGGCAAGTCGCGGCCCGGTCCGGTGGCAAAATATGGCGATGGCAAGGTCCCTGCTCTCGCTGCCCAAGGCCCATCTGCATCTCCACTTCACCGGCTCCATGCGCCACTCGACCCTGATCGAGCTGGCCAGGGAGCAGGGCCTGCACCTGCCCGACGCGCTGGAGCAGGACTGGCCGCCCCGGTTGCGGGCGACCGACGAGCGCGGCTGGTTCCGGTTCCAGCGGCTGTACGACATCGCCAGGTCGGTGCTGCGGCGGCCGGAGCACGTCTACCGGCTGCTGCGCGAGACCGCCGAGGACGAGACGGCGGCCGGGTCGCGGTGGCTGGAGATCCAGGTCGACCCGTCGGGCTACCAGCAGATGTTCGGCGGCCTGACGGCCACGCTGGAGCTGGTGCTGGACGCGGCCGAGCAGGCTTCGCGGGCCACGGGCACCGGCCTCGCGGTGGTGGTGGCCGCCAACCGCACCAGGCATCCCCTCGACGCCAACACGCTCGCCCGGCTGGCCGCCCAGTACGTCGGCAAGGGCGTGGTCGGGTTCGGCCTGTCCAACGACGAGCGGCGCGGCCAGGCCCGCGACTTCGACCGGGCGTTCCGCATCGCCAAGCGGGCCGGGCTGCTGGCCGTGCCGCACGGCGGGGAGCTGCTGGGGCCGCGGAGCGTCGCGCAGTGCGTCGACGACCTCGACGCCGACCGGGTCGGCCACGGCGTGCGCGCGGCCGAGGACCGGTGGCTGATGGAGCGGCTGGCCGAGCGGCAGATCTGCTGCGAGGTGTGCCCGACCTCCAACGTGGGGCTGGGGGTGGCCGAGCGGGCGGCGGACGTGCCGCTGCGCAGGCTGTTCGAGGCGGGGGTGCCGGTCGCGCTCGGCTCCGACGACCCGCTGCTGTTCGGGGCCCGGCTGCTGCGCCAGTACGAGCTGGCCAGGGAGGTGTACGGGTTCACCGACGTGGAGATCGCCGAGCTGGCGCGCCAGTCGATCAGGTCGTCGGCCGCGCCCGAGCCGGTCCGCAAGGAGCTGATCAAGGGCGTCGACGACTGGCTGGCCTCACCGGAGTGAGCCGGCCAGCTCGGCCGCCCGCGCCATCGACGGGGCGCCCTCCAGCCGGTGGCCGACGTCGCCCGACTGCCAGATGAGGGTGGGCCCGGCCTGGCGCAGCGGCACCTCCCCGCCCCCCTCGCGGGTGATGTAGCCGAGGGGGTGCGAGCCCGGCAGCCAGAAGCCGGTGACGCCGTCGACCTCGACCTCGTCGGGGAACGGCGGGCCGAGCCGCTTGAAGAAGAACGGGTCCATCCGGCCGTCGAACTGGTCCAGCCGGATGCCGTCCGGCCAGAACATCGACACCACCCGGCCGCCGTCGGCGACCGTCACGCGTTCCGGCTCGCCCAGCGCGGCCAGGGTCCTGACCGGGAACGCGACCTGCCCGGCGACCTCGTCAGGCGGCACCTCCCGCTCCCCCGGCAGCGGCGCCGGCGTGGGCACCGGAGCCGGCGTGTCGCCGCCGAGCCGCAGCTCGATCCCGGCGTAACGGAGGATCGCGGTCACCGCCTGCCTGCCCTGCGGGGTGGCCGCCGTGACGGCGACCAGGGCGACCACCGCCACCGCGACGATCCGCCACCGCCGCCGCCGCTTGACCGGCCGCGGGGCTTCCAGCCTGGTCCTCACGGCCGCCGCCACCTGCTCGGGCGGCGGGGCCGGCACGTCGAGGGAGCCGGCCAGGGCGCGCAACTCGGCCTCGATGTCGTCGAAGCGCTCATCCGAGCTCATGCCCTGCCTCCTCCCTGAGCCTCGCCAGGCCGCGGTGCGTCCTGGACTTGACGGTGCCGACCGGCCAGCCGAGCACCTGGGCGGTCTCGGCCTCGGACAGCTGTAAGAAGTACCGGCAGACGACGGCTCTGCGTTCCCGCTCGGGCAGCGCCCTGACCGCCTCCAGCAGCCGGGCCCGCCGGTCCGTCGCCACGGCCGTGCCCTCGGGGTCGTCGGGGGCCTTCGCCTCGGCCGTGGCGCTCAGCCGTACCGTCAGCTCCGACCTGCGGCCGCGCGCCCGCGTCAGGTTGTGCGTCTCGTTGGCCACGATACGCAGCAGCCACGGGCGGAAACCCGCGTCGCGGCGGAACGTCCTGAGATGCCGGAACGCCTTGACGAACGCCTCCTGCACCACGTCCTCGGCCTCGTCGCGGGCGCCGAACAGGACCGCGGTGCGGTGCGCGAGCGCGCTGTAACGGGCGACCAGCACCTCGTAGGCGGTCAGGTCGCCCTCCAGCGAGCGGGCGATGGCCTCGTCGTCATCCATGGGCGTGACTGATTCCACCGCATTCGTGGCGGGTACGGAAGAGTGTTCCGTGACCTTCGGCGCGAGGCGGGCACTAGACTCTGGCCCATTCCCGCGAACCCGTAAGGATCGGCGACTATGTCCTCTGGTTATGACCGTGTAGTCCAACCGGCAGCCGGTGACGAGGCCCTGGAGAACCACCTCGGCGGTGACGAGGCCAGAAACTACCGCAAGTACGAGTTCGACATGGTCGCCCCCCACGTCGGCCGGTCCCTGCTGGAGATCGGCTCCGGGCTCGGCCACTTCGCCGAGCAGTTCCTGCCGCGGCTCGACCGGCTGGTCGTCAGCGACTTCGACCCCTACTGCGTCGAGCAGCTCAAGAAGCGCTTCGCCGACCGCGACGACATCGACGTGCTGCAGTTCGCCCTGCCGACCGAGATCCCGCTCAAGGACAAGGTCGACACCGTGGTCATGATGAACGTCCTGGAGCACATCGAGGACGACGCCGAAGCGCTGCGCTCGCTGGCGCGCGTCACCCTCCCGGGCGGACGGATCGTCATCTGGGTGCCGGGCTACATGCAGCTGTACGGCGACTTCGACCGCAAGGTCGGCCACGTGCAGCGCTACACGCCCAAGACGCTGGCCGCCACCGTGGGCAAGGCGGGGCTGGACATCGAGGTGCTCAAGCCGATCAACTTCCTGGGCGGCATCGCCTGGTGGGCGGCGGTGCGCCGGGGTGGGGTGGGTTACCCGGACCCGCGGCTGGTCAAGATCTACGACCGGACGGTGGTGCCGATGACGCGGCTCATCGAGCGCTTCATCCGGCCGCCGTTCGGGCAGACGGTCTTCTGCGTGGCCCGCGTCCCCGGCTGACCGTTCTTCATCGCGTGGTTCCTCGGTGCGGGTGCCGCTTCTGCGGCGGTGCTCGCCGGGCTGATTGCTCCGTGCGAACCATGCCCGGCCGCGTGACATGGGCCTCGCAGTAGACGCGCTCCGCGCGAAATCCAGCTCGGGCTGCGCTGTGCGTGGGCAAGCCCCCGCTCCCCCGGGCGAGGGAGCTACCGCCCCCTCGCGCTCCCCGGTCCCTGCCCATGCGGCGCCCGGGTGTCCCCATAGCTGATCAGGACGACGGTGGCATGGGTCCACCTGGTTGATCGGGACGACGGTGGCATGGGTCCACCTGGTTGATCGGGACCCCAGGGGATCCCGAGGCCGACAGCCGTGGCCTGATCTCCGGAGCGGCTCGACAGCCCGATGGTCGCCGTCCAGCGCCCGCGCCGCAGCTCGATCCCGCCATCTGGGCGTATCAACACTTTCGCGCCATGGAACGGCAGCAAGCCGTGCCGAATCCAGTGATCGCGCACCTCGTCCAGATAGTCCCACAGGCGGCGCGGCCCGCTCTGGTGAACGATGACCTCCCCGTCGCGCTCTTCGGCCCGCGCCCACGATCCGTCCGGATGCACCATGATCGCGATCCGGATGCCGTTCTCCCGCGTGTGATGGTGCGTGATGCCTGGGGCGTTGATCTCCAGCATGGTCCGTACGTCCCAGGCCTCGACCACGTCCGGCACCACCGGATACCGGCCGCGCTCGACCCGCTCGCCCTCCTCGACGCGGGCCCGGTCCAGGAGCGCGTGCTCGGCCTGCGGATAGTCGGCGCCCGTCCGCGTACCCATGAACATGGCCTGGTCGCGCTCGATCCGGCCGGTCGCGGTGCCGTCCGGCTTCTTCTCGGCCGTGAGGATGACCCCCATGCCGGAGATCGTGGTGCCGTCCGCCGGTGTGCAGAGCTGCCAGCCAGGACGGCGGGATCGGCCGTACCGACACCGTGGCGACGATCCGGTCCCACTGCCCGTCCAGCGGGCGCGTCGCGTCCCCGGCGATCAGCCGCGGCTCGTACCCGGCTTCCCCGAGCCGCCGCCGTGCCGCTCCGACGAGGTACGGGTCCACGTCGATCGCCGTCACCCGCTCGTCGCCGAGCCGAGCGCACAGCACGGCGGTGCCGTATCCGCTGCCGGCGCCCACGTCCAAGACGGTGCACGAGTCGTCGATCGAGGCATGCCTGAACATCTGGGCGACCAGCCCGGGAAGGGTGGACGACGAGGTGGGGCGGCCTGACGCGCGGGCGCCCGGATCGGCATGGTCAGCGTGCAGCGGCCCGATCCGTGTCACCAGTGTGGCGTTCGTGTAGGCCGCCTTCAGCCACTGTCCGGGGTTAGAGGTGCCATCCCGCCGCGCCCACCCGCCTTCCACCGGTTCCCACCAGTTAGGCACGAACGTGTGCCGGGGCGTGCGAGCGACCGGCGCCCGCCAGCGGGACCCTGGCGGCGTCGCGATGGCGGCCAGTGCTTCGGCGCGCTCTTTCCAGTCCATGAGAGCCCTTCAGCGGCCGGCTCGCAGGAAGCCCGTGGCCTTGTCCGGATCGTAGATCGTTTCCGCGGGGGCGCAGTCGTTGCCGTCGCTGTCAGGGTTGCACGCCGTGGCGGTGCGCCGACGCGGAACCTTCGCACACAGCTCTCGCCATTTCCTCCCGATCAGGATGTCGGCCAGCGGAGGTTGCTGCCGAGAACCTCGCACGCGAGGACGAGGTGGCGCTGGCCTGTTTCCGCGGAGAGTACGGAGCGCATCCGTGAAGGTGGACACCGGTGCCGTAGTCCGCGGTCACAGCATGCGGGGCAACCGCGCGACATGGGCCTCGCAGTAGACGCGCTCCGCGCGAAATCCAGCTCGGGCTGCGCTGTGCGGGGGCAAGCCCCCGCGCCCCAGGTCAAAGGCACGGCCTTCACAATGGGCGGCGCTCCGCGCCGATCAGCTCAGACGTGTTGTGCGGGGGCAAGCCCCCGCGCCCCCGGGCGAGGGAGCTACCGCCCCCTCGCGCTCCCCGGTCCCTGCCCACGCGGCGCGCGGGCATCCCCATAGCTGACCAGAAAGACGGTGGCATTGGTTCACCGGGTTGATCGGAACCCCAGGGGACCCCAAGTCCGTGGACAGGTGTGCAGACATGGCCGACAGCCGTGACCTGATCCCCGGCGTAGCTCATCGGCTCAACGGCCCGATAGTCGCCGTCCAGCGCCCGCGCCGCAGCTCGATCCCGCCATCTGGGCGTATCGGCCGCACATGGCGACGAGATGTGGTTGACCTCAACCGCAGTTGAGATTGCACGATGGCCGCTGAGGCCTGCCTCGTATGCGATTTGAGGAGGTGAGCGCGGATTCTGCTTTCTATTCGATCATCGACTACACCGTTGACGGCGTCGACACACAGCGCGAGCTGGTGGAGGCCTTCGCCGAGATCCAGGAGCGGTGGGTGCGTTTCCATCCCGGATACCACTCGGCCCGCTTCCATGTGAGCACCGACGGCACACGCGTGTACAACATCGTGCACTGGGCGAGCGAGGCGGACTACCGCCACTTCGTGGAGACCTCCGATACCGAGGGCCGGATGGCCGCCATCGGCAAGGCGCTGGAAAGCCTGGCCGGCAGGGCCGAACCACGCATGACCGGAGTCCCTACTTACACCGTCGTCCGCGAGATCGGTCCCGGCCCTCAGCGCTTGGACCCGTGATCGCGCCCGGCAGCTTGCGGCCATGCCTGCCGACACTGCGAACCCCATCTCATCAGTAACGATCGATTGCGCAGGTCATTCATGAAGCTTGAGATTTACGCCGATGTGTTGTGCCCGTGGTGCTACATCGGCAAGAGACGCCTGACGGCCGCGCTGGCGCAGCACTCCGGCCGCGCTCGCGTCGAGGTCGCCTGGCGCAGCTACGAGCTGGCGCCGGAGGCGGAGCGCACCCCCGGCCCGACCGCTGCCGAGGCGATGGCCGAGTGGTGGGGCGAGCAGGCGCCCGCCCGCGTCGAGCAGATCCGGTCGCTGGGCGCGGCCGAGGGCCTGGAGCTGAACCTGCATCTGGCTCGCCCGGTGAACACCTTCGACGCGCACCGCCTGGTCAAGCTGGCCGCCGACCGCGACTGCGCCGACGAGATGATGGAACTGCTGCTGCACGCCTACCACACCGAGGGCCTGAACGTCGCCGATGTGCAGGTCCTGCGTCGCCTCGGTGACCAGGCCGGGCTCGATGGCGATGAGGTGCGTGCCGTCCTGGCCGGCGACGGCTACGCCGACGAGGTCCGCGCCGACCGGCGCCGCGCGGCCGAACACGGCGTCACCGGCGTGCCCAGCCTGGTGGTCGACGGCCGACCGCCGGTCCCCGGCGTCCAGCCTGTCGCTGATCTGTACCGGCTCCTGGAGCATGGTCTCGCGGCCCTTGACGGGTCCGGCTGATCGGCGATCCGAGCGCCCAATCTGCCCTTTATCCCGTGCTCCCGCCGATCCTCGCAAAGGAGGGCGCTGAACTGGGCCGCACGGGTCAGGGCGCTGAACTCGGCAAGGACCGGGCACCGCTGAACCGGGCCCCACGGGACAGAGCACCGAGCTGGGCAAGGACCGAACGCCGCTGAACTGGGACGCACAGGAAAGGGCGCTGAACTCGGCAAGGACCGGGGAGCGCGAGGGGGCGGTAGCCCTCTCGCTCGGGGGCGCGGGGGCCTGCCCCCGCACTACACGCCTGAGCTGATCGGCGCGAAGCGCCACCCACCGCGAAGACCACGCCCTTGACCAGGGGGCGCGGGGGCTCGCCCCCGCACAACACAGCCCGAGCTGGGATCGCGCGGAGCGCGTCTGCCGCGAGGGCCATGCAAGTTGGGCTGAGCCTCCGGCTGAGGACCTTCGGGAGGGTCCTCAGCCGGACGTCACTTGATGGACCCCGCCGTCAACCCGCCGACCACCTTCCGCTCGATCAACGCGAACAGGATGATCACCGGGATGGTGGCGATGACCGACCCGGCGAACAGGTTCTGCCAGTCGACCTGGTACTGGCCGATGAACGAGTTGAGCGCCACGGTCAGAGGCTGGTTCTCCGGCGTGGTGGTCAGGGTCAGGGCGACGACGAACTCGTTCCAGGCCGCGATGAACGTGAAGATCAGCGCGGTGATCACCCCGGGCATGGCCAGCGGGAGCGTGATGCGGAACAGCGCGCCGAACCGGCCGTTGCCGTCGATGAACGCGGCCTCTTCCAACTCGCGCGGGATCGAGGAGAAGTACGCGTTCAGGATCCACACCGCGAACGCCAGGTTGAACCCGCCGTTGACCAGGATCAGCGACCAGATCGAGTCGACCAGCCCGAGCTGGGAGAACTCGCGGTAGATGCCCACCAGCATGGCCGTCGGCTGGAACATCTGGGTGATCAGCACGAGGATCAGGAAGAATGTCCGCCCCCTGAAGTTGTGCCGGGCGGAGTAGTAGGCGGCCGGCAGCGCCACCAGGAGCACCAGGACGGTGGAGCCGGCGGCCACCTGGAGGGTGACGACGAGGTTGCCCGCGAGGCCGCTGCTCCAGAAGTTGACCAGGTTGGCCCATTCCCACTGCGTGGGCAGGATGGTGGCATCGCGCAGCGTCTCCTGGGGACGCAGCGAGGTCAGCAGCATCACCAGGTACGGGAACAGGAAGATGAACGCGACCACGTAGGCGACGGCCGCGGTCACCGTGGTCTTGAGCCTGGGCATGGCGCGGTGCCCGACCGGCGCGGGCCGGCGGCGGGCGGGGCGGGCGGGCGCCTTGGGCGCCGTCTCGACTGCCATCACGCCACCGCCCTGTTCCAGCGCGAGATCTTGAGGAAGACCGCGGTGATCACCAGCACCATTCCGAAGTTGACGACCGACATGGCGGCGGACTCGCCGATGTCGGAGCTCTTGAGGATGAACATGAAGATGGTCGAGGTGGCCGTCGAGTATCCGGGCTGGCCGTGCGTCATCGCCCAGATGATCGGGAAGCTGTTGAAGACGTTCATCATGTTGATCAGCACGGCGACGGTCAGCGCGGGCCGGAGCAGCGGCAGGGTGATCGACCAGTAGGTGCGCGGCCGGGAGGCGCCGTCCATCTTGGCTGCCTCGTACACGTCACCGGGGATGGTGGCGAGGCCCGCGAGCAGCGCGTACGTGGTGAAGGGGACGGACACGAACACCGCGACGAACACCAGCCACGGCATGGCGGTGGAGGCGTCGCCGAGCTGGTCGGCGGAGGCTCCGCCGAGCGCGTCGATGAGCCCGAGTCTGAGCCTGATCTGGTTGATGACGCCGACCTCCGGGTCGAGCATCCACCGGAAGACGATGGCGGTCATCAGCACGGACGCGGCCCAGGGCGCGATCAGCGCCCAGCGGGCGACCTTGCGGCCGGGGAAGCGCTGGTTGAACAGCTGGGCGAGCGCGAGCGAGATCACCACGGTGAGGACGACGACGGCCACCACCCAGACCACGCTGCGGACCATGATGTCCGCGAAGTCCTTCTCGGCGAACAGCTTGTCGTAGTTGTCGAAGCCGTTCCAGCCTCGGACCACGCCGACCCGGCTGATCTCCAGGAACGAGGACCGGATCATCTCGACGACGGGCCAGAGCACGACGACGGCGATCAGCACCACCGCGGGCCCGATCCAGGCCAGCGGCTCCAGGGCGCGCAACCTTCTCATAAGTTCCTCCGTGGAGGTACGGCCGGCGCCTCAGGTGAGACGCCGGCCGTACGGGCCCCCGTCGTTCAGCCGGCCTCGGCGGTCTTCTGGAGTTCGCCGAGGACCGCGGCGGGGTCGTCCTTGACGGCGCCGCCGATGGTCTGCTTGATCGCCGGGTTCAGCTCGGCCCACTTCTCGTCCTGGAACGGGTAGAAGCTGGCGTTGGGCAGCGCGTCCAGGAACGGCTTGAGCTTCTCGTCGCCCGACAGCTTCTCGATGCCGCCGTTGGTGACGGGCAGCAGCTTGTACGTCTCGCTGATCTTCTCAGCGGCGGAGCCGGTGTAGAAGAAGTCGAAGAACTTCTTGATCTCCTCGGCGCGGCCGTTCTTGTTGAACGCCATGATCCAGTCCATGACGCCGAGGGTGGTGTCGAGCGGGCCGGTCTTGCCGGGGATGGGCGCGACGCCGTAGTTCTTCAGGCCGGCCGCGTCGAAGATCGGGATGGACATGGGTCCGCCGTTGACCATGCCGACCTTGCCGGCGCCGAAGTCCTCCCAGACCGTCTTGCGGTCCTTGGTGCCGGGGTTGGGGGTGGTGAGTCCGGCGTCGACGAGGCCCTTGACGTAGGTGAAGGTCTCGACGTTCTGCGGCGAGTTGATCGCCCACTTGCCGGCGTCGTCCTTGTAGCCGCCGCCGTTGCCGAGCATCCACAGGAACGACTCGGCCTGCGCCTCCTCCTGGCCGAGCGGGAGGCCGAACGGCTGGCTGACGCCGGAGGCCTTGAGCTTCTCGGCCGCGGCCTTGAGCTCGTCCCAGGTCTTGGGTGCCTCGGCGACGCCGGCCTTCTCGAACAGGTCCTTGTTGTAGAACAGGGCGCGGGCGGAGGACACGAACGGGATGCCGTAGGCCGTGCCGTCGACCTTGCCGAACTCGGCGAACTTCTGCAGCATGTCGCCGGACACCTCGGGCGACAGGACCTCGTCGACCTTGTGGAGCAGGCCGTCGGCGACGAATCCGGAGTAGTCGCCGGTCTGCAGGATGTCGGGCACCTGACCGTTCTGGATCATGGTGGCGACCTGCTTGTCGATGTCGTTCCAGTTGATGACCTGGACGTCGACCTTGATGTTCGGGTTGGCCGCCTGGAACTCGTCGACCACGCCCTTCCAGAAGTTCTCTCCGGAGTTGGGCTTGCCGGGGCCGTCGCCGTAGTCGGCGGCGACCATCTTCAGCGTGACCTGGCCGCCGTCGGCCGCCTGGTCGCCGCCGCCTTCCGACGCGCCGGAGCCACAGCTGGACAGGACCAGCACGGTAGCCAGGCCGAGAGCGGCGCCGCCCACAAGTCTCATTCTCACCGTAAGTACCGCCTTCTCATCGGACGGGTCGTGCTGGTCCGTACCAGCTGCCAGACCCTGCCCAGGGGTATGGGGCCGCGAGCGTCACGGCCCCACGCGTTTGCGCAAGCGTAAGCCGGGGTTCGCCTGGCGGTCTATACCGGTAAATTGCAGAACGGCAACAGTAAGGGGAAGAGTTCTGCACACGCGGTCTAGACCACTTGTCAGCGAATCTTCCTGCGGACGTTCTCGCCACCCTCCGGCCGGCCGATCCACGGTCCTTCGATCGACGGGTCGAGGATGCCCTCCTCCAGGAAGGAGTAACGGCCGTCGAGCACGTATCGGGCCAGCCGCACATCGTGGTCGTCACTGTTGTCCCAGAGCCTGTCGAACAGCGTGTCCACCCGCCGCCTGGCCTGCCGGCAGAACGTGTCGGCCAGCTCCAGCGGCCGGCGTCCGAGGTCGCCCTCGTCCTCGGCGGCCTTGACGCAGGCCGCGGTCATGGCGAAGAGCTCGGCGCCGATGTCGACGATCCGGCCGAGGAACGCCTGCTTGTGCTCCAGTCGCCCCTGCCAGCGGGACATGCCGTAGAAGGTGGACCTGGCCAGCTTGCGGCTGGTCCGCTCCACGAAGCGCAGGTGCGTGGCCAGCGGCCCGAACTCCGAGAAGGCGGTCGGCAGGTGCCCCGCCCCGGTGACCAGGGACGGCAGCCAGCGGGCGTAGAAGCGGCCGGCCCGCTTGAGCGCCTGGGCGCGCTCCTGCCGTGAGGAGTCCGGGTTGATCAGCTCGCCGGCGGCGGTCAGGTGGGCGTCGACCGCCTCCCGGGTGATGAGCAGCCGCATGATCTCGGACGAGCCCTCGAAGATGCGGTTGATCCGGGTGTCGCGCAGCATCTGCTCGGCCGGGACGCCGCGCTCGCCGCGCGCCGCGAGCGACTCGGCGGTCTCGTAGCCGCGCCCGCCCCTGATCTGGACCAGTTCGTCGAGCGCCTGGTAGGACATCTCGGTCGCGTACAGCTTGGCCAGCGCCGCCTCGATGCGGATGTCGCTGCCCTCGCCGTCGGCCAGCCTGGCGGTCAGGTCGGAGACGGCTTCCAGGGCGTACGCGGTCGCGGCGATGAAGGCGATCTTCGTGGCGACGGCCTCGTGCTCGCCGACCTTGCGGCCCCACTGGACGCGGGCGTTCGCCCACTCGCGGGCGATCTTCACGGCCCACTTGGCGTGCCCGGCGCAGCTGGCGGGCAGCGACAGCCGGCCGGTGTTGAGCGTGGTCAGGGCGATCTTCAGCCCTTCGCCCTCCCGCCCGATCAGGTTCTTCGCCGGGACCCTGACCTGCGAGAACTCCGTGACCCCGTTCTCGATGCCGCGCAACCCCATGAACGCGTTGCGCCGCCTGACCGTGATGCCCGGCGAGTCGCCCTCGACCACGAAGGCGCTGATCTTCTTCCCCGTACGGGCCATCACCACGAGCAGGTCGGCGACCACGCCGTTCGTGGTCCACAGCTTGACCCCGTCGAGCACGTACGCGTCGCCGTCACGCACCGCGGTGGTCGACAGCCGGGCCGGATCGGAGCCCACGTCGGGCTCGGTGAGCAGGAACGCGGAGATCTCGCCGCGCGCGCACCGGGGCAGGAACTCGCGCTTCTGTTCCTCGCTGCCGAACAGCTTCAGCGGCTGCGGCACCCCGATCGACTGGTGCGCCGACAGCAGCGTGGCCAGCGCCGGGCAGTACGAGCCGACCAGCATGAGCGCGCGGCAGTAGTACAGGTACGGCAGGCCGAGCCCGCCGTACTCCTCACCGATCGTGATCCCGAAGGCTCCCAGCCCGGCCAGGCCTTTGACGACCTCGTCCGGGATGACCCCGTCCCGCTCGATCCGGGCGGGATCCACGTGCGCGTCGAGATATCGGCGGACGGCCCGGACGAACTCCTCGCCGCGTTTGGCCGCCTCGTCGGGCACGGACGGCACCGGATGCACCAGATCCAGCCGGAGATCTCCGAGGAACAGTTGCTTGGCGAAGCTCGGGCGGGTCCACTCTTGCTCGCGGGCCTGCTCGCCGAGCTCCCTTGCCTTGGCGTACTCGCTCATGGCATCCTCCCGCCGACAGTACGCCGAATCGACTCAGCGAGAAAGCGGCCGGCGCGGCAGCTCGACGACCAGGACGGTCGCGAGCAGGCCCAGCGTCGCGGGCACCAGCAGGTAGAAGCCGCAACAGGCGAGCGACACAGCCGACAGGGCGGTGGCCGCGACCGCGGTGGCGCGCTGCCTTCCGGCGGGCAGCAGCCGTACGGCGGCGGCCACCCCGACGGTGGTGACCGCGGCGAGGCAGGCGGCGGTGGCCCGCATGAGCACGTCCAGGTCGCCCGCGAGGAACAGCACCGGCACGCTCAGCGCGGCCAGCAGCGCCAGGCTGCGCAGCGGCGTCCGGCCGGGCTCACCTCCGCTGGCGAACCAGCCGGGCAGCGCGCCGGTCCTCGCCATGGCGGCGCCGAGCCGGGAGGCGCCGGCGATGTAGGTGTTGATGGCGCCGAAGGTGAGCAGCACCGCGACGGCGCCGGTCACCGGCCGGGCCCCTGGGCCGAAGCCGATCTCCAGGAGCGCGGCGAGCGGCACCGCCGTGGTGCCGGCCCGGTCGCCGAGCACGCCGATCGTGGTCAGGCAGACGCCCAGATAGAGCACGATGATCACTACCAGCGCCACGGCCGTGGCCCGCACCAGGCCGCGCCGGTCGGCGAACTCGGCTGACAGGTGGCTGGCCGCCTCCCAGCCGACGAAGGCGAACAGCAGCACCCCGGCCGCGCTCGCCACGCCCGCGGCCCCGCACGGGGCGAACGGGGTGAAGGAGGTCGCCTCCGCGTGCGGCGCGGCGGTGACGACGGCGGCGGCGAGCAGCGCGACCAGCCCGCCGAGCAGGGCGAGCTGCAGCCGCCCCGAGGTGCGCAGCCCGGCCGCGTTGACCAGGAACGCGGCGGCCAGCAGCGCGGCGGCGGCCATCCGGTCGACCCTGAAGGCGTCGGCCACGTACCCCCCCGCCGACCAGCGCCGCGGCCACGGTGCCCAGCGGGACCGCACCGTAGAACCACCATCCCGTCATCGCCGCCCATCTCGGGCCGAAGGTGCGCGCGGCGAACGCGGCCACGCCGCCGCCGTCGGGGTGGCGCGCGCCGAGCGCGGCGAAGGTCAGCGCGACCGGCACGCTCAGCGCCAGCAGTCCCGCCCAGGCCAGCACCGACGCCGGCCCGGCCGCGGCGGCGGCGAGCTGGGGCAGCACGAGCATGCCCGGTCCCAGCACGCCGCCGAGGAGCATCGCGGTGCCCTGTCCGGCACCCATTCGCCCATTCATGCCGACAGACGCTACGCATCCGATCGGCAGTCTCGGCGTTCCACCGACCGAACGTTCGATTCCGCTGCCAGAATCCCGTCATGGACGAACTTGATACGGCGATCGTAGGACTCCTTCAAACGGATGCGCGGCTGTCCAACCGCGAACTCGCCCGCCGCCTCGGCGTCGCCCCCTCCACGTGCCTGGAGCGGGTACGCGCGCTCACCCGCCGCGGTGTGATCCGCGGCTACCACGCCGACATCGACCCCGCGGCGCTCAACCGGAGCGTGCAGGCCATGGTCATGGTGCAGGTCCGCCCGCTGAGCCGGGAGGTGATCGACACCTTCAAGCGGTCGACGGCCGCGCTGCCGGAGGTGCTGAGCGTGTTCGTGCTGGCCGGCGGCGACGACTTCCTGCTGCACGTGGCCGTCCAGGACCTCGACCACCTGCACAACTTCCTGCTCGACCGGCTGAGCAAGCGGCGCGAGATCTCCGGTTTCCGCACCTCGGTGATCTTTCAGCAGGTGCGCGACCCGGCCCCCGCCCGGCTGCCCGACCCGGCCTAGCCGCACACGGTGCCCGGCGCGGGGAGGCGCAGGCTGATCAGGTAGCGGTTCACGTGGGCGATGACACAGGAGTCGCCGCTCTTGTAGAGGCCGTGACCGTACCCCTGACGCTGAACCGCGGCCGAGCCGGGCACCCGCCGTACGATGTCCGCCGACCCGTCGAAGTCCGTCAAGGAGCCGACGCCCAGGTAGGGCGGCAGTTCCCCGGCGGGCAGCGGCGCGGACCGGTTGGTCGCCGGGGCCGGCCAGCCGACGCAGGCGAGCGGGCGCCAGAGTTCGTTCCCCGCGAGGTTCGGCAGCAGGCGCTCGCCCTCCCGGCGCATCTCCTGATACTCCTCGTAGTCGCGGAAGCCGAGGCCGTCGAGGCAGTGGGTCATGTTCATCCCGGTGAACGCGGGGACCTTCGGGCTTTCCGTGCTCCGCCGGACGTAGTCGGCGAAGCCCGACGCGTCACCGCCGGCGGCCCGCTTGATCGCGTCGGCGAGCTCCACCCATCGGGGGAACTCGGGCTCCGGACCCGGTGAGACGATGCTGGGGGCGGCGGCCACCTGGAGGTCGAACCCGCTGTAGGCGGCCCGCGGCGGCTCACCCTTGACCGGCACAGGGACGCGGTCGGCCCGGGCCACCAGCGCCCGCCAGACCTCGCCGACGTCCTGGCCGTGCAGCGCGCACGTGGTGCTCGCCGCGCACCAGGCGGCGAAGCGGGTGAAGGACTCCTCATGCGGGAGCCTGCCGCGCACGCGGTCCAGGTACGGGCTGACCGAGCCGTCGAAGACCATCGCGCGCACCCGCCCGGGGAACAGCCGGGAGTAGGCGATCCCCGGTACGCCGCCGTAGGAGGTGGCGATGAAGCTCAGCTTCTCCTCGCCCAGCGCGACGCGGATCGCCTCCATGTCCCGCGCCACGGAGGCCGAGTCCAGGTGGTCGAAGAACTCGGGGTCGGCGGCGCGGCATCGCTCCGCCGCCGCCCGGTTGCGCCTGCCCAGCTCGGCGTACTCCTCGCGGGTGTCCGGCCGGGTGATCCAGGGGCCGGTGATGAGGCAGTCGTACGGCAGCACGCCCTTGTCGACGGTGTTGCGGGGCTCGACGCTGACCACGTCGAAACGGTCGCGCAGCTCGGCGAAGCTGCCCGCGCTCCTGCTCAGGTCCGCCACGCCCGAGCCGCCAGGCCCGCCGGGGATCGCGAACACCGTGCCCGTCCGGCGCTGGGCCCCGGTCGCCGGCAGCAGGCCGACGGTCAGCTCGATCTGCCGCCCGGCGGGCTCCGCCCAGTCCACCGGCACCTTGATCGAGGTGCAGCGCATCTCCTTGTGAAGGTTCTCGTCCGCGCAGTCCGCCCAGGCCGCCGCCGACGGGCCGGCGCCCGGCGAAGCGGCCACGGCGGCGGGTGCCGCCGAGACCAGGACGGTCGTGGCCGCGCCGATCGCCAGCGCTCTGACCCGGCCCCGTCCTGGCGAGATCACCGTGGCCCCCGCCGTCAGCGCGGCGACCACGTACGCGACCAGCAGCCCCGCCGCGACGACGGGCGGCAGGACCCCGCCGCCGGCCCCCGCGATCTGGAGCGGCAGGCTCTCGATCATGAACGAGCCGGCCTGCGCGCGCAGCGGCATGGGCAGCGTCCTGGCCGCCGTCGGCAGCACCACGATGATCACGGTCATGACGACCAGCGCGCCCGGGGTGGAGCGGACGGCGGCCCCCACGCCGAGCCCGATCAGCGCGACCGCGGCCATCGACAGTCCGGCGACGATCACCGAGGCGAGCACGCCCGGCTCCGACAGCGGCGTGCCCAGCGTCACCCCGTCGCGGAGCACCTGCCCGGCCCGGTCGCCGAGCACCGCCATGGCGGCCGCGTGCATGGCGAACGCCAGGACCTGACCCGCCACCAGGGCGACCGCGGCCAGGCCGGGCGCCTTGGCCAGCAGGAACATCGAGCGGCGCGGCACGGCTGCCAAGCTCGTCCGGATCATCCCGGTGCGGTACTCGGAGGTGATCGCCAGGGCGCCGAGCACGCCGAACACGAAGTAGGCGACCGCGATCCCGTTGCCGACGCCGTCCCCGTTGCCGGGGAAGGCCATCCTCTCGTCCATCGTCTGGTTGTCGAACCCGCGGCCGATCATGAACGCGATCCCGGCGCAGGCCAGGACGGCCGCCACCGAGCAGGCCAGCAAGTAGAGGTTCGAGCGGAGCGAGCGGAGCTTCATCCACTCAGAAGCGATCACGTCGATCATCGGTCAGCGTCCTCCGGAGTGGTACTCGGTGCTGTCCTCGGTGAGCCGCATGAACGCCTCCTCCAGGGACGCGCCGCGCGGAGACAGCTCCGCCAGCGGGATCCCCTCGGCCAGCGCCAGCACGCCGATCTCGGCCGCGTCCAGGTCGTGGACGGACAGAGCGCCGTCGTCCTCGGTCACCACTTCCGCCCCCCGCGCGCGCATGACGGCGGTGAGACGCTCCGGGTCGGGCGTGCGGACCAGCACATCGCCACGGAAGAGCCCGGCCAGGGTGTTCATGGCGGTGTCCGCGATCAGCCGGCCCCGCCCGATGACGACGACGTGGTCGGCGGTGAGCGCCGTCTCGTTCATCAGATGGCTCGACAGCAGCACGGTACGGCCCTCGCCCGCCAGCGACCGCAGCAGGTCGCGCAGCCAGCGGATGCCCTCCGGGTCCAGCCCGTTCAGCGGCTCGTCGAACATCAGCACCGGCGGATCGCCGAGCAGCGCCGCCGCGATCCCCAGCCGCTGCTTCATGCCCAGGGAGAACCCGCTGATCCGCCGGTCCGCGACCCCGGCCAGACCGGCCTGCTCCAGCACCCCGGTCACCCGTCCGGCGCCGATGCCGTTGCTGCGCGCCAGACAGCCGAGATGGGCGCGGGCGGTCCGGCCGCCGTGCACCGCCCCGGCGTCGAGCAGCGCCCCCATGGTGCGCAGAGGCCGGCGCAGCGACACGTACGCGCGCCCGTCCACCAGCGCCTCACCCGCGTCGGGCGGCTCCAGCCCCAGCACGGCCCGCATGGTCGTGGACTTGCCCGCCCCGTTCGGGCCCAAGAAGCCGGTCACCAGGCCGGGTCTCACCGTGAAGGTCAGGTCGTCGACAGCTCGCGTTCTGCCGTACCGGATGGTCAGGCCCCTCACTTCGATCACATCGCTCCCTCGTACGTGGATTCAGACGTGATCGAGCCTGGTGGCCGGAAAGCCCGTCCTCCATGGGCGCCCGCCCACCAGGGCGGGTGGAGAATCCCCACCCTCGCCGGTGGGGCCGGCCCTACCGTCACAGACCCACGCACAGGGCAGACTGCAACCGTGACCCGGACACGACCCGCACCCGGCGACGCCCTGCGCAAGCCCGCCGACAGGCCGTCGGCCCAGGCCCGGAACACGGCGGCCGGGCCCGCTGCCCAGGCCCTGACGGCGGCCGGACTAGCGGCTCAAGCCCTGAAGACGGCCGGACCGGCGGCCCGCGCCCTGAAGACGGCGGCCGGCCTGGCGGCCAAGGCTCTGAGGACGGCGGCCGGGCTGGTGGACCTCGCGCTCAACGCCGTCACCGGGCTGGCCGCGCTCGCGCTGCTCGCGCTGGTCACGGTGAGCGCCGCGCTGGAGCCGGTGGCCGGCCCCCTGGCCGCGCCGCTGGCCCGCTCGCTCGGGCTCGCCCACCGTCTGGCCGCTTTCCAGCGCCGCTGGGCGGGCCGGGTCCTACCCCGGGACGGGGACACGGAAAGCAGGAACCGCGACGCGAACCGCAGAGACCACGACACGGACATCAGGGACCGCGACGCAAACGCCAGGAACCGCGACGCGAACGCCAGGGACCGCGACACAGACAGCAGCAACCGCGACACACACGGCAGGAACCGCGACACGAACGCCAGGGGCGGTGTCGGGGCCTCGCTTCAGGCCCCGCACGACGCACGGCGGACGCTGCTGTGGCTGGCCGTGCACAGCGTCACGGGCCCGGCACCCCTTGCGGTGATGTGGGCGATGCTGGCCGCTCTGGACCACGTCTTCTTCAGGCTGCGCCCGATGGAGAACAGCAGCCTGAGCACGTTCGCCCTGTCCATGTCGGTCGCGTCCATCGCGGTGATCATCCTCATCTCCGTCCCCCTGTTCCGCACCGGTCAGGCACGGCTGGCACGGCTGCTCCTGGACGCCCGCCCGGCGCCGGACGCCAGGATCCGGGAACTGGCCGCGTCCCGCGCCGCGGTGCTGGACGCGCGTGAGGCCGAGGTGCGCCGCATCGAGCGCGATCTGCACGACGGCGCCCAGGCCAAGCTGATCGCCATCCGCATGCACCTGGCGCTGGCCCGCGGCTGCCGCGACCCCGACGAGCTGCACCGGGCGATCGACGAGGCGCGGGAGGCCGCCGGGGAGGCCCTGACGGACCTGCGCGACCTGGTGCGCGGCATCCATCCCCCGGTGCTGGCCGACCGCGGCCTGGCCGGGGCCATCGAGGCGTCCGCGCTGCTCTGTCCCATGCCGGTCGAGCTCCACCTGGACCTGCCCGGCCGGCTGCCGCCGCCCGTCGAGTCCGCCGTGTACTTCGCCGCCGCCGAAGCCCTGACCAACGCGACCAAGCACAGCGGCGCCTCCCACGCCTGGGTACGGCTCCGCCACGTGGCCGGCGTGCTGCGCGTGGGCGTGGGCGACGACGGTCACGGCGGAGCCCGCCTGGACCGGGGCACCGGCCTGCGCGGCATCGAGAACCGCCTGTCCGCCTTCGACGGCTCGCTCACCGTGAGCAGCCCTCCCGGCGGCCCCACCGAACTGACCATGGAGCTTCCGTGCGCGTTGTCATCGCCGAAGATCTCGCACTGCTGAGGGACGGCCTGGTCCGCCTGCTGTCGGCCCACGGCTGCACCGTGGTGGAGGCCGTCGGCAACGCTCCCATGCTGCTGCGGGCTCTGGTGCGGCACCGCCCGGACGTGGCCGTGGTCGACGTGCGCCTGCCGCCCGGCTTCACCGACGAAGGCCTGCGCACCGCGCTTGAGGCACGCCGCCAAGTGCCGGGGCTGCCCGTGCTGATCCTGTCCCAGTACGTCGAGCAGCTCTACGCCAGGGAGTTGCTGTCCGACCGCTCCGGCGGGGTGGGATACCTGTTGAAGGACCGGGTGGGCGACGTCGACCGTTTCGTGGACGCCGTCCGCCAGGTCGCGGGCGGCGGCACCGCGATGGACCCGGAGGTCGTCTCCCAGCTCCTGACTCACCGGGGCCGGGACGAGCCGCTGGCCACGCTGACGCGGCGGGAGCGCGAGGTGCTCGCGCTGATGGCGGAGGGCATGTCCAACCTGGCGATCGCGGCCCGCTTCCGGGTGACCGACAAGGCGATCGGCAAGCACACCAACAACATCTTCGCCAAGCTCGGTCTGCCTCCGTCCGACGACCACAACCGGCGGGTCATGGCGGTCCTGGCCTACCTTCAGGCCACCCCGGGATCAATGCCGTCCGTGGGCTCCTGACGGCCACGCGATGTACTCCGGCGGCACCCGCTCGGCCAGCCACACCCCGTTGGCGCTGACCCGGAACTCGTGTCCGGCCTCGTGCATCGCCCCCGCGTCCACCGGCAGCACCACGGGCCGGCCGCGGCGGGCGCCCACCCGGGTGGCGGTCTCGCGGTCGGCCGACAGGTGCACGTGGTGGCGGTCCATCGGCAGCAGCCCTCGCTCCCTGATCGCGTCCAGGTTCCGCGCCACCGTGCCGTGATAGAGGTACGCGGGCGGCACGGTCACCGGAAGGCCGAGGTCGACGGTGACGGAGTGGCCCTGGTTGGCGCGGATCCGGTCGCCGTCCAGGGCGTAGCGCCGCTTGTCGTTGTCCCGTACCACCCGTTCCAGCTCCTCGCGGCCGATCGGGAAGCCGTGCGCCGCGGCGGCCCGCAGGAAGGTCTCGACGTCCACCCAGCCCTGCTCGTCGAGCGCGATGCCGATGCGCTCGGGCTGGTGACGCAGGTGCTTGGCCACGTACTTGGAGACGCGTACGAGTCGTCGCTCGTCCATGGGCACCCCCGTCGATAAATCGGTTGTGCCGCACCTTACGGGACATCTACCTTCGAGTCATGCGCCTTTACCAGTAATGCGCCGGGGCCGTCGAACGGCCCGGCCCACGAAGCCGATCCCTGCCATTACGTAAAGGAGCCTTCTTATGCGTGCCCATATTTCCAGCAAATCCGATAAGTCGGGCAAGCGCCCTCCGGCCCCCAAGCAGATGCCGCGCATGCCGCAGCGCCCCATCGCGCCGCCCCGCCGCATCCCGCTCAAGGGCCGCTGAAGCCACTACCAGGATGGTGGTAGTCCGCGGCGTCGCCGCGACCCACGCGTGCCCCGCCTCTCCCGACAGGGGCGGGGCACGCGCCTTTCCCGGGACGTTAGGATCCACGGCATGTCTTGGCCATCGGACCCCAGTGAAGACACCCACTACCTGGATCAGGTCATCGAGCGGACCCAGGCCGCGGTGCGCGACCTGCGCCGGGCCGAGCGCCTGATCGCCGAGGTCGAAGGCGTCGGCGAGGCCGCCCAGGGCATGATCAGGGCCCGGGCCGGCGGGCACGGCGCGATGCGCGGCCTGCACATCGACCCTCGGGCGCTCCGCCTCGACCCGCGCACCCTCGGCGCCGAGGTCACCAAGGCGATCCAGCAGGCGCAGGAGGCCGCCGCCGAACGCACCGAGGAGATCGTCGCCGAGGCGACCGCCCGCGTCGGCGTCCTCCCCGAGCCGCTCGACGAGACGTTCGTCCGCCACCGGGTGGAGTCCGCCGCCCGCGACCTCTACTCGGGAGGGCTGTGATGTTCGGTTTCGACCTCGACCCGGGCGACATCCGCGAGCAGGACGTCGACATGGCCGCCGAGCAGGCCGGGCGCCTGGAGGCGCTGCTCGCCGAGCAGGAGGAGAGGCTGGCCGGGATCGTCGGCACCGGCACGGGCGACCGCGTCCAGGTGAAGGCGTCCGCGGCGGTCGACGGGCGCGTGCTGGAGGTCGTCCTGGGCCCCCAGGCCGCCCGCGAGGGCAGCCACGTCCTCGCCGAGGAGATCCTCCTGGCCGTGCGGCGCGCACAGGACGACACCCGGCGTCAGGCCGAGGCGCTCCTGAGCGCGGCCGTCCAGGAGGCCGTCCCCGGCCTCGACCTCGCCGCGCTGAACGAACAACTGAACAGGCCCGGCTGACAACCGCAACGACTCACAACAACCACATAAGTCACCTTTCCTCGCTATCGTCACATCTATGAGTACGGGGTTCGAGATGGCGCCCGAGTCCCTGCGGCTGCAGGCGACGCGGGTGCACCAGCACGGGGAAGATTACGAGGCGGCGGTGGCGCGGCTCCGCGAGGGCGGCGGCCAGTGGGGCGACGACGGGCTCTTCGCCGCCCTGCAACTGGCCTGGACCGAGTGCCGTGAGGTCATACTCACCGCCGTGCCCGGCCTGTCCGGCTCGATCAACGGCGTGGGCGACGGCATGGTGGCGGCGTCCGCCAACATCGGGGCCGTGGAGACCGCGCTCACCGCACCGGAGCCGGACCGATGGGCATAGTCCTGCCGCCGGAGCTCCACTTCGCCCTCGATCTGGCCGGCGTCCCGTTCCCCAACGTCGACGAGGACCTGATCCGCGGCGACGCCGACGCGGTCCGCACCGTCGAGAGCGGGACGGCCACGGCCGGATCGGAGGCGGACGCGACCGTCCTGTCCTCCTCAGCCGTCTACCGGGGCGGCAGCGCCACCCAGTTACAGGGCTTCTGGCAGGCGACCGGCGCCGACTCCGGCCACCTGGCCCAGGCCGCGACGGCGATGCGGGTGGCGCCCGTGGCGCTGGACGGCATGGCGAACGTGGTGACCGCCACCAAGGTCGCGGTCGGCACGGTCGCGGCCGTCGCCACCGTGCGCCTGGCGCTGTCCAGGCTCACTCCCCCGCCCCACGGCAGCGTCATGTCCCTCGCCACGCTGCTCGCCACCAGGCGGGCCGGCACGAAGATCTACCGCGAGGCCTTCGAGGGCGCGACCAGGGAGCTCGCGCCCGGCATGGCGCGCCGCGTCACCGACCCGATGCGGCGCATCCTGGAGAACCTGCGCCGTCCTGGCGGTCCCGGCGGCACCGCCCTGGCGGGCGCCGGAGGGCCCGGCCGGATCCCGGTCTCCGGGTTCCGCAACCGCATGGACGACATGCCCGGCATCATGCAGATGGCCCGGGGCGGGCGCGGAGGCGGGCGCGGCCGTCCCGAGTCGCAGGCCAACCTCAACAAAGAGGAACTGGAGGCCGTGGAGGCGAAGGAGAACGGTCAGCCCTACGACCGGAGCGTCTTCAACAGGGCCGCCGGCAAGATACGCAAGGCCGAGAAGTTCGAAGGCGACAGGAACAAGCAGAAGAGAGGGCGAGGGAAATAACGATGGCAGACCGGGTCGGATTCGAGTCGCAGCACTTCTCGCTGAACAACCCGCGGGGCGAGGAGCAGGGCGACGTCCCCATGCTGCTGCGCCGGTTGGCCAGCACGCTGGAGGAGATGGGCGGGATCGAGATCCGCGACCTGATCCTGCACAGCGACACCGACGACGACGGCGACCCCTGGCCCTACGTCACCGTCTACTACTCGCCCCTGCCCGACGACGGGGCCGAGCTCCCCTGACGCGAACGGCGCCCCGCCCCCCTTCGCGGGGAGCGGGGCGCCGTTCGCGTCAGGGCCGGGGGCGGGGTCGCCCGCCAAGGTCCCCGCCGCCTGCCCCGACGGGCCTCAGAGGCGCTCGATGATGGTGACGTTGGCCTGGCCGCCGCCCTCGCACATCGTCTGCAGGCCGTACCTGCCACCGGTGCGCTCCAGCTCGTTCAGCAGCTTCGTCATGAGGATCGAGCCCGTGGCGCCCAGCGGGTGGCCCAGGGCGATGGCGCCGCCGTTGGGGTTGACCTTGGCCGGGTCGGCGCCGAGCTCCTTGATCCAGGCGAGCGGCACCGGCGCGAACGCCTCGTTGATCTCCACCACGTCGATGTCGTCGATCGACAGCCCGGCCTTGCTCAGCGCCTTCTGCGTGGCGGGGATCGGCGCGGTCAGCATGTAGACCGGGTCGTCGCCCACGACCGTGAGCTGGGTGATGCGGGCGCGCGGGGTCAGGTTGTGGTCCCTGACGGCCTGCTCGGAGGCGATCAGCACGGCGCCGGAGCCGTCGGAGATCTGCGAGGAGGTGGCGGCGGTGATCTGGCCGCCCTCCTTCAGGGTCTTCAGCGACCCCATCTTCTCCAGCGTGGTGTCGGCGCGCGGGCCCTCGTCGTCCTCGACGCCGTTGATCGGCGCGATCTGCTCCTTGAAGTAGCCGTTGGCGATGGCCTTGGCCGCCCGCTGGTGCGACTCCAGGGCGAAGCGCTCCAGCTCCGCGCGCTCCAGACCCCACTTCTCGCACATCAGCTCCGCGCCGCGGAACTGGGAGATCTCCTGCTTGCCGTAGCGCTCGACCCAGGTCTCGCCGAACGGGAACGGCATGCCCTTCTCCAGCGCGGCGGAGACCGGCGAGCCCATCGGCACGATGCTCATCGACTCCACGCCGGCCGCCACGACCAGGTCCTGGGTGCCGGACATGACGCCCTGCGCGGCGAAGTGGATCGACTGCTGGGAGGAGCCGCACTGGCGGTCGATGGTGACGCCGGGAGTGGTCTCCGGCAGGCCGGCCGACAGCCAGGCGTTACGGGCGATGTCCAGGGACTGGGGGCCGAACTGCATGACGCACCCCATGATCACGTCCTCCACCGCCGCGGGATCTACACCGGTGCGGTCGATCAGTGCCTTGAGCGTGTGCGCGGCAAGATCGGTGGGGTGGACGGTGGACAGGCCGCCCTTCTTCTTTCCGACCGGGGTCCGGACGGCCCCGACGATGTACGCCTCTGCCACTGTTCCTCCTGTAAACCGAGCAATATTCGGTTCTCTCCCCGAGAGTACAACAGAACGTTGCTCGGGTGCCTATGACGAAGGCGGCAGAAGGTCCTCCGCCCGGTCGACGCGGAACCGCCACCGGTCCACGACCAGCCCGTTCAGCGCGTCCGACAGCGACAGCGCCAGCGTGGCCAGCTTCGCCTGGTCGTCGCCGCGCAGTTCGAGGGCGGTCAGCTCGGCCGCGAACGGCAGCAGCTCCTGGGCCGCGGGCGGCTGCCCTTTCTCCGGCACGACCAGGACCCGGACGCCGCCGGCGGTGAAGACGAACTCCTCCTCCTGCTCGACCTCACCCTCCAGCAGCTCCATCAGCTCCTCGGCGGCGGGCCTGACCGGCAGGATGACCGCGGGCCCGCCCGGCAGGCTCTCGTCGGCGGGATCGGTGACCTCGCCCCGGCAGACGGCGAGCCCGCCCAGCCGGAACGCCAGCCCCTCCGCCAGGAAGCGGTCGAAGTAGTCGACGGGCAGCGGGCCCTCCGCGGTCACCCGGCACGCCCACACCTGCTCCAGCTCGCCGCCGACCAGGCCGGGATCGGCCTCCACCGGCGCGTGCACCCGGACGTCGACGGCGACGACGTCGTCCCCGTCCTCCCGCGCGCCCGGGTCTGCCAGCCGCACCAGCCGCAGCAGCTCCGACCGGTCCGGCCTGGCGGGCAGAGCCGCCGTGGGGCCAGTACGCAGTCTCCGCTTCGCCATCCAGCCCATTGCGCGCCCTCCGCGATCAGCTTCGATAGGAGCTCGTCATCGTCGCGTACACGATGACGTTGTCGGTGTAGTGGCCGGTGTTGCGGTTGTAGACGCCACCGCAGGTGATCAGGTGGAGCTGGGCGTTCTGCTGCGGGCCGTAGACCCGCTGCGTCGGGAACGTCTTCTTGTCCGCCTGCTCGACGCCGCCGACCGTGAACACGGCCGTGACGCCGTCCTGCCGCTTGACCTCGATCTGGTCGCCGTTGCGGATCTCGGGCAGGCGGGCGAACACGGCGCTGCGCGTCCGGGTGTCCTTGTGGCCCAGCACCACCGCCGGGCCGGCCTCGCCCGGGGTGGACATGTTCCGGTACCAGCCGACCAGGTTGGGGTTGTCCGACGGCGGCACCTGGATCGTGCCGTCCTTGGCCAGGCCCACCGACTTGATCGGCGCGTCGATGCCGAGCCGCTTGATCTTCAGCTTCACCGGGCTCGACGGCAGCATCGCCGGGGCCGGCTGGATCTGCGGCAGCGGCGGCGGCACGTCCGGGGCGGCCTGGAACATCGCCTGCTCCGGCTGCCCCGCCTTCCCCTCGGGCTGCGCGGTCAGGGCCAGCGAGTCACGATCGCTCGCCAGCCCGTACTCCTCGGGCGCGCCCAGCACGATCAGCATCCCCGCGACCACGGTCACCACCCCCGCGATCGCCGCGACCAGCAGCGTCGTGCGCAGCACCTTCCCGCCGTCGTCCGGCTGCGGGGGCGGCGGTACGGGTGAGCCGTACGGATACTGGTTGACCACGGCCGATCACCCTCTGGCGGCGCGGCGGCGCATCAGCAGCCCGCCACCCCCGGCGGCCAGGATCAGCATGGATCCGGCGAGGACGAACATCCGCCCGTCGGGCCCGGCGTCACCACCGGCCCCGGTGGCGACCCCGTCCTTCGGCGTCTTGGACGAGCGCGCCGTCGGGCTGGTGGTCCGCGTGGTGGGGGTCTCGGTGACGATCACCGTGGTCGTCTTGGTGGGGGTCGCGGTCGGGGTCGTGGTCGGGTCGTCGGTGGGATCGTCGGTCGGCGTGCCGGCGGCGACCTGGAACGTGAAGGTGGGCAGACCGGTCGTGGGAGCCGTGCACTTGAGGGCCGCCGCGGTCGCACTCGTACCGAAGGCCAGGTCGCCTGGGGTGATGGTGACGGTGCCGGTGGTCGTGGGCCTCACCTTGATCGTCACGTTGGGCAAGGTCGTCAGGCTCTGCCCAGCCGTCCCGGTGATGGCCGCGTCGCCCGTCGCCGTGGCGGGCGCTCCGGCGCCGCTGGCCTTGACCGTGGCGAAGTACTTGCTGCCGGTCGGGAACCCGGTCGTCGGCACCTTCAGCTCGTCACCGGTCGTCTGGACGGCTGCCGCCCAGGTGATGGAGGCGTCCTGGTTGGCCTTGGCGCCCGTCGGCATGGTCGGCGTGATCTTGATGTCGACGGTGGCGGGCGTCTCGGTGCCGGCCGTGCACGTGTAGCTGACGATCTCCTCGGTGTTGCCGCCGCCACCCGTGCCGATCGGGACTTCCAGGACATCGGTGGCGGTGGAGGGAGTGCAGGTCTCCACGGGCGTTGCCGGCGAAGTAAGACCGAGGGTCAGGGTCGTGGGCTTGATGGTTACCTTGCCGGTCGCGCCCGCGGTCACCGCGACGGGGTACGTCACGTTGCCTGCCGGAATCGCCGTGGTGTTCACGGGAACCTGAGCCCCTGGCTTAACGCCCGGCGTAACCGTGCCGCCGGTCACCGTCATCTGGGCGTTGACCGAAACGGTCGTCGCCGTCGTCACAGCCTGTCCGAGAGTTAGAGCAGGGATGCCCAAAGTCAGGTTGAAGGGCGAGCCCGCAGGCACCGAATCAGGGGCGCTGAACTTGACCGTGATCGAGGTGTTGGTGAAACGTTCGCCGGTGCAGGTGAAGATGATGTCTTTCTCGACCGCCAGGGCCGCCGCGCTCGCGGGGGCGGCGCTGACGACCAGCGAGCCGGCAAGAAGGACGAATGTGCCCACCAGCCCTAAGGCCGAGGAGGTCTTCTGGACGAGGCGGCGCCTCGCCTGGGACGTCAGCACTGTCCTTCTCCAATACAGCGTGGTCTCATCGGTCACAGTTGGGGAAGAGCATACGGACTCATCCTGTCAGGCTTCTGTAAACAACCAAAACCAGACCGTCAGCCCTTCTTCTTCGACAACGTCGCGTACACCACGATGTTGTCGGTGTAGCTGTGCGCCTTCTGGTTGAAGACTCCGCCACACGTGATGAGCCGGAGCTGGGCGTCGTTGGTGTTGCCGTACACCCGGTTCGTCGGGAACGTCTTCTTGCTGACCTGCTCGATCCCGCTCACGGTGTAGCGGGCGACCTTGCCGTCCGAGCGGTACACGTAGATGTGGTCGCCCTTGGCCAGCTCGTTGAGACGCTTGAAGACGGCCGCGCCCTTCTTGGTGCTGACATGGCCGTTGATGATCGAGGGCCCCAGCTCGCCCGGGAGCGGGCTCTTGTTGTACCAGCCCGTCACGTTGGGCTTGCTGAGCGGCGGGGTGCCGAGGGCGCCGGTCTTGGTCAGTTTGACCGGGTTGATCCTGGAGCTGACCTTGATCTTGGGGATGCGGATCCGGGTCGGCCGGGTCTTGGCCTTGGCCTTCTTCGACTTGACCGGCGGGATCGCCGCCACGGTCGGCACGGCGGCCAGGGGCGGCGGCGCCTCCAGGCGGGCCGGGGTGAGCGGCACGTTGTCGCCGCCGGGGCCGACGGTGGGCGCGAGCTGGAAGGCGCCCGCGTTCTGGAACTGCACCGGCGTGGGCTCGCCCTGCGCCAGCGGGACCGAGCCCGAGCCGTCGTCCACCGGCGGGATGAACGACAGCAGGCCGACCATGATGACGCCCACGCCGCCGAGCGAACCGGCGATCAGCAGCGCGGGCATCGCCCGGCTCGTCGGTGACTTCTGCGGCTGGGTCATCGGTCCATCCCTCCGGCATGCTCGGCCCGGCGGCGCCGCATCAGCAGGCCACCGGTGACGCTGCCCATCAACAGCAGGCTGCCGCTCAGCAGCAGCCCGTGCGAGCCGGCCTCCCGTTCCGGAGCCTCACCCGTGTCCACACCGCCGGTGGGAGTCGCGACGACCTGCGCCTTGTAGTTCGTGACAGTGGGGTTGGCGGACGGCGTCGGCGTGGTGGTGCTTCCGGGCACCACCACGCTCACGTGGCGCCCGCCGTCGTTCGGCAGGTCGTGATGACCGGGCGGCGTGGTGGTGGGAGTCGTGGTGGGGGTTACGGTCGGCGTCCCGGTGTCCGTGGGATCGGGGTCGTTCGTGTCCGTCGGGTCAGGGTCATGCGTGTCCGTCGGATCGGGGCTGGCTCCGCCGACGTTGATCTCTACCGTGCCCGGGTTGTTGGTGATGGTGCAGGTCGACCGGTGCAGCGTCGGCGGGTTGATCAGATCCGCGGTGAGCAGCTTGAACGCGTCGAGGTGCACGTCCTTGCCGTCGTCCAGGGCCCGCACCGCCAGCCTGTGGAACCCGTAGGGGAGGTCGTCGCGCCGCCACAGAGTGGAGTTGCCCTCGATGACGTTGGTGGGCTCACCGCTCTCGGTCTTCGAGGTGTCCACGATCGCCGACTGGTCGTCGTCGATGATCACCCGGATCCTGCCGACGTCCGGCATCCGGCGGCCGATGACCTCGAACCCGGTGCCGTGGAACTTGATGACGGCCTCGTCTGTGCGGTTCGCGGTCGTGTGCAGGTCACGCCCGTAGTCGCCGTACTGCATCGGCAGGGAGCCCTGGTGGTACCAGCCGCCCTTGTACGTGATCCGGCTGACCTCGTCGTCGTTGACGATCTCCTCGCCCTCAGGCGGGACGAAGTCCACGGTGAGCCCCTGGGGCGTCAGCTGGATGACGCCTTCCTCGGTCATGTGCGCCTCGGAGGACATGCCCTCGGGCACTTCCAGCCGCATGTTGGGCTGCAGGTCGCCCTGCTCCTCGACCCCGCGCGGCTGCAGGACGCCGTTCCAGGCGCCTTCCAGCTTGACGTTGCCGACGAGCGAGACCTTGGCCCCGGCCGGGAAGTAGTCGGGCGACATGAACCGGCGGGTGCCGGTGTACTCGACGGTCCAGCCGAGCGACAGCATGCTGCCCGTCTGCATGGTCGTCGGGATCTGCACACGAGCCCTGAGCGTCACCGGAGCACTGCCCGCGACCCCATTGGTGCAGCTGTAGTCGACGACCAGATTGAAGGTCTGCGCCTCCGCGGGCATCGTCAGCAGCCCGGCCGAAGCCGTTAAGCCGACTGATGCGGCTATCCATGCCCTACGCCACCGACTCACGGCGTTCTCCGATCACGCACACACGAAACCGAAGCTAGATCTTAGGGGCGGCAACCCAGACAACAGGTGCATCTCATTGCACTTGTGATGAACCCGTGTCCAGGTCTCCAGAATCGTATTCTGGTGTCCGGAGAACCCCCACCTAGGAGGCGTCATGGAGCGAGACCTCTTCGACGAGGAACACCTGCTCTTCCGGGAGACCGTGCGCGAGTTCATGACCCGCGAGGTCGCCCCCCACCACGACCAGTGGGAGAAGGACGGCATCGTGCCGCGGGACGTCTGGAAGATGGCCGGAGAGGTCGGCATGTTCGGGTTCTCGGTGCCGGAGGAGTACGGCGGCGCCGGCATCAAGGACTTCCGCTACAACGCGGTCATCGTCGAGGAGCTCATCGGGAAGGGCGCCTCCGGCCTGGGCTTCTCGCTGCACAACGACGTCATGGCCCCGTACCTGGTGGATCTGACCGATGACGGGCAGAAGCAGCGCTGGCTGCCCGGGTTCGTCAGCGGGGAGCTGATCACCGCGATCGCGATGACCGAGCCGGGCGCGGGCAGCGACCTGCAGGGCATCAGGACGACCGCGGTCCGCGAGGGCGATCACTACGTGGTGGACGGGCAGAAGACGTTCATCACCAACGGCATCAACGCCGACCTCGTGGTGGTGGTCGCCAAGACCGACCCGTCGGCCGGGGCCAGGGGCGTGACGCTGCTGGTGGTGGAGCGGGGCATGGAGGGCTTCGGCCGGGGCCGCAACCTCGACAAGATCGGCATGAAGGCGCAGGACACCGCCGAGCTGTTCTTCGAGAACGTGCGGGTGCCGGTCGCCAACCGCCTGGGCCCCGAGGACGGCCAGGGCTTCTTCCAGCTGATGAACAACCTGCCGCAGGAGCGGATGTCGATCGCGGTGGCGGCCGTGGCGGCGGCGGAGACGGTGCTGGCCGCGACGATCGAGTACTGCAAGAACCGCCAGGCGTTCGGCCGCAACCTCGGCTCGTTCCAGAACACCCGGTTCGTCCTGGCCGAGCTGGCCACCGAGACGGAGATCGCCCGCCACTACGTGGACAAGTGTGTCCTGGCGCTCAACGCCGGCACGCTCACCGCGGTCGACGCGGCCAAGGCCAAGTGGTGGACGACCGAGCTGCAGACCAAGGTCATCGACCGGTGTCTCCAGCTGCACGGCGGCTACGGCTACATGATGGAGTATCCGGTGGCCAAGGCCTGGCTGGACAGCCGGGTGCAGACCATCTACGGCGGCACCACCGAGATCATGAAGGAGATCATCGGCCGGTCCTTCGGCTTCTGACCCGCGCGGAACCCGAGCCGGCGGCGCATACTGGACTGCATGGACAGCGGCCTGATCCTCCTGGTCTTCCTGGCCCTGTTGTTCGCCTGGGGCCTCAACCGGGTGCGCCGGGCGATCCGGCTCGGACCCGTCGGCTACGCCGGAGTGGTGATCGTCTTCATCATCGTCATGCTGCTGCTGTGGGGGCAGACGATGCGCTAACCGCTGCTGCCCTCCAGCAGCACCCGCGTCACCAGCGCCGGGTCGTCGGTCATCGGCAGGTGGCCGCAGCCCTTGAGCAGCTTGACCCGCTGACCCGACCACTTGGCGGCGCGCACGGCCTGGCGGCGCGGCAGCAGCCGGTCGTGCTCGCCCCAGGCGATGGTGATCGGCGCCTTGGGCGGCGCGGGCGGCATCACGTTCGTGAACGACTCCAGCGTCTGGTCGAACCCGCTCGCCGAGGCGAGCGCCTGGGTGGCGGCGAGCAGCGCGGTCGGCGTCATCCGCGACGGGTGCGCGACCATCAGGCCGACCGACAGCGCCCGGCCGACGGGGTTCTCCGCCAGCTCGGCGGCCTGCTCGGGCGGCAGCGAGCGCGCCGTCTTCCGGGTCGCCCTGAGCACCGCCTGGCAGTAGAGCAGCTCCGAGCGGGACCAGAACCCGGCGGGCGAGAGCGCCGTCGCCGTGCGTACGGTGCCGCGCGAGGCCAGCTCCAGCGCCAGGTAGCCGCCGAGCGAGTTGCCCGCGACGTGCGGCTCGCGGACGCCCAGCAGCGCGCAGAACGACTCGACCGCGTCGGCCAGCGACTCCGGGGTGTACGGGACGCCGTCAGGCAGTCCGGGCGAGCGCCCGAACCCGGGCAGGTCGACGGCGATCACGTCGCGCGAGGCGGCCAGCCGGTCCATCACCGGCAGCCATCCCTGCCAGTGGTGACCGATGCCGTGGACGAGGATCAGCGGCTCGCCCGTGCCGCGGCGTTCGAAGGCCAGCTCCATGCAGGCAGTGAACCACTCACCGGCCCCTGGTGGGAATCTCGAACCAGACCGCTTTGCCTTCCCTGGTAGGACGCGAGCCCCAGCGCTTGGCCAACTGGTCGACGAGGTAGAGGCCGCGGCCGCCCTCGTCGTTCTCGCCCGCGCTGCGGATGCGCGGCAGCCGCAGGTCCTGGTCGAAGACCTCGACCCAGACGGACTCGTCGCCGCGGCGCAGCCGGAGCGTGAACTCCTTGTCGCCGACCACATCGTCGTCGAAACTGTCGAAGCCGGGCACGTCCCACGACTCCTCGAAGGGCAGCGGCGGCCCGTCGACGACCAGCTCCCTGCGCGGCACGGTGGCGGTCGAGGCGTGCAGCACGACGTTGGTGACGACCTCGGAGACCAGCAGGCAGGCCAGCTCGGCCCGCTCCTCGGGGACGTTCCAGTCGGCGAAGGCGTCGGAGGCCATCCGCCGCGCCTCCCCCACCATGATCGGCTGGGCCGGGAACGTGCGCTCCTCGACGTCGAGGTCCTCGTCGCTGGAGCGGATGACCAGGATGGCCATGTCGTCGTCGATCTCACCGGGCACGGCGACCGTGGCGGCCTCGGCGATGCGCTCGACCTCGGCCTTGGTCATCGTGGCGAGCTTCTCGCAGAGCAGGCCGAGCGTCTCCTCCTCGTCCTGCGCCGGACCGGTGCGGGTGGGGCGGCGGTCGACCAGGCCGTCGGTGTAGAGCAGCAGCGCGGCGCCGGGCGGGAGCGTGCGGGTCTCTTCCTTGTAGACCAGGTCGGCGTGCAGGCCCTTGGCGCGCACCCCCAGCGGCTGGCCGACCTCCTCTATGTCGAGCTCGACGCACTCGCCGTCGCTCAGCAGCAGCGGCGGCGCGTGGCCGGCGTTGGCGAACGAAAGCTGGCGCGACCAGGCGTCGTAGACGAGGTACTGGCAGGTGACGATGGGCGGGATGCTGATGTCGGCCCCGGAGTCGTCCTTCTCCGGGGTGGCGATGATGCGGGTCCACTCGTCGAGCCTGGCCAGGATGTCGGCGGGCGACTTGTCGTCCTGGGCGAAGGCCCGCAGCGCGGCGCGCAGCTGGCCCATGATGGCCGCGGCCTTGGCGCCCCGGCCCTCGACGTCGCCGATCACGATGCCGACCCGGCCGGCCGAGAGCGGGATCACGTCGTACCAGTCGCCCCCGACCTGGGTCTGGATGCCCTGACCGTGGGAGGCGAGCGGCGCGGCGGGGTAGTAGCGGACCGCGATCTGGAGCCCGTCGAGCTGCGGCAGCGCCCGCGGCAGCAGGTGCTTCTGGAACGACTCGGCGGTGTGGCGCTCCTCCTCGAACAGCAGCGCGTTGTCGATCGCGACCGCCACGCGGGTCGCGATGGCGCCGACGAAGTCGCGGTCGAAGGCGTCGTAGTGAGGGCTGCGGCGGTCGGTGAGGTTGGACAGCCCGAGGTACATCAGGCCCAGCGTCTCGCCGCGCACGGTCAGCGGCGCGACGATCGCGGAGGTCATGCCGATCTCGCCGCACAGCCGCGCGCTGCCCTCGCTCGGGGACGGGAAGCTGTTGCCGGAGAAGTCGTCGACCAGGATGGTCTCCTGGCGGCGCAGCGCGGCGTCGGCGTAGTGGCCGGCGGGGTAGCGGATCTCCGCGCCGACGGGCTTCCAGGTGCCGGCCGGCGGCTCCCAGCCCTGCACGTGCTGGGAGATCCGGCGCACCAGCCGGTCGCCCTCCATCAGCTCGATGAAGCAGTGGTCGGCGAACTGCGGGACGAGCATCTCGGCCACCCGCTTGAGCGTCTCCTCGACGTACAGCGAGCCGGCCAGCCGCTCGCCGATGCGTTCCAGCAGACCGAAGCGGTCCTTCTCGCGCTCGTTGCTGCGGAGCGCCTCGCGGGCGGTGATGACGACGCCGGTCACCGAGCCCGACGGGTGGCGCAGCGGCACGGCCTGCGCGCGGACGTAGAGGATGGCGCCGTCGCCGCGGCGCACGTCGAACGTGCCCTCCCAGACGTTGCCCTTGAGCACGTGTTTGGCCAGCTCGATCGCCTGCGGGTGGTCCTTCTCCATGATGCCGAACGACAGCACGGAGGAGTCGCGCGCCGACTTGCCAGGCCGGCCGAACAGCTTCTCGGCGAAGGGGTTCCAGTAGAGGAGATTGCTGAACCGGTCCGTCACCACCACGGCCATGTCGGCATGGTCGAGAACGGACTCGGCGGCAAGGCGATCAGCCGCGTCGTGAGACAGATCCCCCCAGCGTGTCATCCGGAGACCACTCCTCGGGGAAGCGTGCGGGAAAAGACCACGGGCGCTCCTGCAACAGTGTTGGCCGGGGGGGAGTGGAGGATCTCCCGGATGGGATCAGCGTCTGGACACGAAGACGTGCACCGCCACATCACGCGGGATCTCCGCGAGAGAGTCGTTCGCGTCACCGTCACCTGTCACCCGCACACCGTCGTCGCTCGCCGCGAGCGTCACCTCGCGTCCGGGTTGTATCCCAACTTGCTTGAGTTTAAGCATGAGAGCGGGATCGCTTTGCACTTGTTCGCTAATTCGGCGCACGGTCACGGACACACCCTGAGAACCGGCGAGTTCGGTCATGGGGGTCAGCTGGGACTCGGTCGCGTCGGCGGCCTCCTCGGCGCCCAGCTCGGCCAGGCCGGGAATGGGGTTGCCGTGGGGGCAGAAGGTGGGGTTGCCCAGCAGCTTGACCAGGCGCTGCTCCACCGACTCGGACATCACGTGCTCCCAGCGGCAGGCCTCGATGTGCACCTCCTCCCAGGGCATGCCGATCACGTCGATCAGCAGGCACTCGGCGAGGCGGTGCTTGCGCATCACCCGCGTGGCGAGGGCGCGGCCCAGGTCGGTCATCGCCAGGTGGCGGTCGCCCTCGACGCGGACGAGGCCGTCGCGCTCCATGCGGCCGACGGTCTGGCTCACGGTCGGGCCGCTCTGCTGCAGGCGCTCGGCGATGCGGGCGCGGAGGGGGATGATGCCCTCCTCCTCGAGCTCGTAAATCGTCCGGAGATACATCTCCGTGGTGTCGATCAGGCCGTGTGCGGTCAAGGCTCCTCCCTCATGCCATGCTAGCCGGTCGTCTCGGGACTGAGCCCTTCCGCTTCGGGCACAGGATCAGGCTCGAAGCCTATGGGGAGAACGACCGGCGATGACAACCAACGTCAACAATTCCGCAGCCCGCTTCCTTCCCGAGAGTCACGATCTGGGATCGTTGCGTAGCGCGGCGGCCGGCTGTGAAGGATGCGATCTGTTCAGGAACGCCACCCAGACGGTGTTCGGCGAGGGGCCGGGACGCGCCCGCTACATGCTCGTCGGCGAGCAACCGGGCGACCAGGAGGACCGTCAGGGCCACCCGTTCGTCGGCCCCGCCGGGCGCATCCTGGACCGCGGCCTGGAGGAGGCGGGGATCGACCGCGACGAGGTGTACGTCACGAACGCGGTCAAACACTTCTCCTTCACCGAACGCGGCAAGCGGCGGATCCACCAGAAGCCGACGGCGGCCGAGATCGAGGCCTGCCGGCCGTGGCTGGACGCCGAGCTGGCCGCGGTGCGTCCCGGGGTGGTCGTCGTGATGGGCGCCACGGCCGCGCGGTCGCTGCTCGGGAGGACGTTCCGGGTGACCAGGCAGCGCGGCGAGCCGGTGCCGATGGGCGACGCGCTCGCGGTCGCCACCATCCATCCGTCGGCGGTGCTGCGCGCCCCCGACCGTGACGCGGCGTACGCGGGCTTCCTGGCGGACCTGCGCGTCGCCGCCGGAACGGCCGGGCACACCCGCTGACCCCGGACGTACGGTCAGCGTGACCGGTAGTTCCTGAAGCTCGCCACCGACAGCCCGACGACCAGCACCGCGGCGGCGCACGCGAGCCCGCCGCCGACCCAGGCCGTCGTCAGCCCGAACGCGGTCGCGGTGGCCCCGGCGCGCACGTCGCCCAGCCGCGGCCCGCCCGCGACCACCACCATGAAGACGCCCTGCAGCCGCCCACGCATCTCGTCGGGCGCGTAGAGCTGCAGGATCGACTGCCGCCACACCGACGACACCACGTCGGCCGCTCCCCCGACGGCCATGAACACCAGGACGAGCCAGAGCTGGTCGGCCAGCCCCGCCGCCGCCACCGCCAGCCCCCACAGCGCGATGACGAAGGTGAGCGCCAGCCCCTGGCGCTTGACGCGGGTGACCCAGCCGGAGAACAGCCCGCCGAGCACCGCGCCGATGGCCATCGAGGAGTTGAGCCAGGCCAGCGCGATCAGCGAGCCGCCGAAGCGCTGGTCGGCCAGCTCCGGGAAGAGAGCTCTGGGCAGCGCGAACACCATGGCGATGATGTCCACGGCGAACGACATCAGCAGGATCGGGCTGGTGACGATGAAGCTCAGCCCCTCCGCCACCGACCGCCAGCCCGGCCTGGACACCTCGCCGAGCGGGGCCAGCGACGGCAGCCGGAAGGCCGCGTACAGACCGGCCGTGAAGAGCACCGCGTCCACCGCGTACGCGGCCGCGAACCCACCCTGCGTCAGCAGCACGCCACCGACCATGGGCCCGCCGACGGCCCCGAGGCTGTAGACGAGCGAGTTGAGCGCGTTGGCCGACGGCACCAGCTCCGGAGGCAGCAGCCTGGGGATGATCGCGCCCCTGGTGGACGAGCTGACCGCGAACCCGGCCGCGCTCAAGGCCACCGTGGCGAGCAGCGCGTACACGCTCGGCACGCCGACGATCGACTGCACCAGCAGGAGTACGGTGCCCGCCCAGGCGACCAGCGACCCGGCGACGAGCAGCTTGCGCCGGTCCACGGCGTCGGCCACGGCCCCGCCCCACAGCCCGAACACCACCAGCGGGAGCAGGTTCGCCAGGCCGAGCATGCCGACCCAGAACGAGGAGTCCGTCAGCTCGTAGACCTGCTGGCTGACCGCGACCACCGTGACCGCGAGCCCGACGTGCGAGACCGCCTGTCCCATCCAGAGCCGCCGGTAGGCGGGCACCTTCAGTGGCCGGGTGTCTACCAGATGACGTTTGACGAACTCCCCGAATGACACAAGCGGTCAGATTAGGGCGCAAGCCTGTCAAGCACCCACCCGGCCGGGCTACGGCGGTACCGGAGCCGGTCGTGCATCCGGTCCAGCCGCCCCTGCCAGAACTCCACCTCGCGCGGCGTCACCAGGAAACCGCCCCAGAAGTCGGGCACCGGCGGATCCTCCGGCCAGCGGCTCGCGAGCTCCTCGTAACGGGCGTCCAGGTCCTCCCGCGAGCGCACCACGGCGGACTGGCGCGAGGCCCACGCCCCGATGCGCGACCCGTACGGCCGGGAGGCGAAGTAGGCGGCCGACTCCTCCTGCGGCAGCCGCGTCACCGTGCCCTCCACGCGCACCTGGCGGCGGATCGGATGCCACGGGAACAGCAGCGAGGCCCACGGGTTCTCGGCCAGGTCGCGGCCCTTGCGGGACTCGTAGTTGGTGTAGAAGACGAACCCGCGCTGGTCGTACTCCTTGAGCAGGACGGTCCTGGCGCTCGGCCGGGCGCCCGCGGAGGCGGTGGCGAGCACCATGGCGTTCGGCTCCGGCAGGCCGGCGTCGAGTGCCTCCTGGAACCACGTGGTGAACTGGGCTATGGGATCGGCGGCGACAGCGGTCTCGAGCAGCGGTTCGCCCACGTACGAGCGGCGAAGCCCCGCCAGTGAGGGCGGTCGCGAGGTGGCATCCACGAGAAGGTATTCTTGCGCGCTTGGTGGAGAAGCCCATACTAGGCCCCCTACCTGCGGTTTCGGTCTATCGGCGGGTCCGGCGACCGGCCACGAGAGGGGAGAGGGTTAAATTGACCCGCCGGTATCTCGACATCAAGCAATTGCCGGAACATGGCAGGAAAGGGAGGCGGCCGACGTGTCCGACTTCAAACCCGGCCTCGAGGGCGTCGTAGCTTTCGAGACGGAGATCGCGGAACCGGACAAAGAAGGGGGCGCCCTTCGATACCGGGGCGTCGACATCGAAGAGCTGGTCGGCCGTGTCCCCTTCGGGCACGTTTGGGGCCTGCTGGTCGACAACAAGTTCCAACCGGGCCTCCCCCCGGCGGAGCCTTACCCCATTCCTGTTCACTCCGGCGACATCCGCGTAGACGTGCAGAGCGCGCTGGCCATGCTGGCCCCCGCCTACGGCTTCAAGCCGCTGCTCGACATCTCCGACGAGGAGGCGCGTGACCAGCTCGCCCGCGCCTCTGTGATGGCGCTGTCCTTCGTGGCCCAGTCGGCGCGCGGCCTCGGCCTGCCGATGGTGCCGGAGCAGCGCGTCGACGAGGCCAGGACCATCGTCGAGCGTTTCATGATCCGCTGGCGCGGTGAGCCCGACCCCAAGCACGTCAAGGCCATCGACGCCTATTGGACCTCCGCGGCCGAGCACGGCATGAACGCTTCCACGTTCACCGCCCGCGTCATCGCCTCCACCGGCGCCGACGTGGCGGCGGCGCTGTCCGGAGCGGTCGGCGCCATGTCCGGTCCGCTCCACGGCGGCGCTCCCGCCCGGGTGCTCCACATGATCGAAGGTGTGGAGCAGATGGGCGACGCCAAGAAGTACGTGCAGAGCGAGCTCGACAAGGGCCAGCGGCTGATGGGCTTCGGCCACCGCGTCTACCGCGCGGAGGACCCGCGCGCCAGGGTGCTGCGCCGCACGGCCAAGGAGCTGGACGCGCCGCGCTACGAGGTCGCGGCGGCCCTGGAGAAGGCGGCCCTGGAGGAACTGCACGCCCGCAAGCCCGACCGGGTGCTCGCCACCAACGTCGAGTACTGGGCCGCTGTGGTGCTCGACTTCGCCGAGGTTCCCTCGCACATGTTCACCTCGATGTTCACCTGCGCCCGCACGGCCGGCTGGGCCGCGCACGTCCTGGAGCAGAAGCGCACCGGCAGGCTGGTCCGCCCGAGCGCCAACTACACCGGCCCGACGTCCCGCCCGCTGTCCGACGTCCCCGGCGCCTCCGAGGTCGCCGGCACGATCTGACCTGATCACGACAACGGCCCGCCGGCCCCCGGCGGGCCGTTCTCGTACGGCCGTACGACCCGGGTGACCGGGCACTTTCACGCGCGCCGCGCCCGACGTCTCACAATCCGGACCCTGGACGAGCCAGTCCCCGCACGTCAGTAACCTGGTGAGGTGGCTGACATCGTGATTCCCGCTGACATCAAGCCCGCCGACGGCCGCTTCGGCTGCGGGCCCTCGAAGGTTCGTACCGAGCAGCTGGCCGCGCTCGCCTCGTCCGGCGCGAGCGTCATGGGCACCTCCCACCGCCAGAAGCCGGTCAAGAGCCTGGTCGGCCGCGTCCGCTCCGGCCTGGCCGACCTGTTCTCGCTGCCCGAGGGCTACCAGGTCGTGCTCGGCAACGGCGGCACCACCGCGTTCTGGGACATCGCCGCCTTCGGGCTCATCCGCGACCGGTCGCAGCACCTGTCGTTCGGCGAGTTCTCCTCGAAGTTCGCGACGGTCGCCAAGAAGGCGCCGTGGCTCTCCGACCCTTCGGTGATCAAGTCGGAGGTCGGCACCCACCCCGTGGCGGTCGCCGAGGACGGCGTCGACGTCTACGCGCTCACCCACAACGAGACCTCGACCGGCGTCGCCATGCCGATCGAGCGGGTCGGCGGTGACGACGCGCTGGTCCTGGTCGACGCCACCTCCGGCGCGGGCGGCCTGCCCGTCGACGTGTCCGAGACCGACGTCTACTACTTCGCCCCGCAGAAGAGCTTCGCCTCCGACGGCGGCCTGTGGATCGCGCTGATGTCGCCGCGCGCCCTGGCCCGCGTCGAGGAGATCGCGGCGAGCGGCCGGTTCGTGCCGGAGTTCTTCAGCCTGCCGGTGGCGATCGACAACTCGGCCAAGGACCAGACCTACAACACCCCGGCGGTGGCCACGCTGTTCCTGCTGGCCGACCAGCTCGACTGGATGAACGGCAACGGCGGCCTGGCCTGGACCACGGCCCGCACCGCCGACTCGGCGCAGCGGCTCTACACCTGGGCCGAGAAGTCGTCCTTCGCCACCCCGTTCGCCGCCCCGGAGTTCCGCTCCCAGGTGGTCGGCACGATCGACTTCTCCGACGACGTCGACGCGGCGGCGGTGGCCAAGGTGCTGCGCGCCAACGGCATCGTCGACACCGAGCCCTACCGCAAGCTCGGCCGCAACCAGCTGCGCATCGCGATGTTCCCGGCCATCGACCCGGCCGACGTCGAGGCGCTGACGGCCTGCGTCGACCACGTGGTCGGACGCCTCTGACCCGCCCCGGGGCCGTCCGCTAGCGGATGGCCCCGGCCGGCCGGCGCAGGACCCACGCGGCCACCAGGCCGCCGATGAGCCCGAACAGGTGGCCCTGCCAGGAGATGTACGGGTCGCTCGGCAGCACGCCGGCCAGGATCGACCAGTACGCGATGACCACGCCGATGCCGATGACGATGTCGAGCGCCCGCCGGTCGAACAACCCGCGCGCGACGACGTACCCGAAGTAGCCGAACACCAGCCCGCTGGCCCCCACCGTGACGGTGCCGGGGCCGCTGGCGAACCAGGTGCCGATGCCGCCGATGACGATGATCAGCAGGCTCGCCGCCAGAAACCTGCCGATGCCGCGCAGCCCCGCCAGGAACCCGAGCACGAGCAGCGGCAGCGAGTTGGCCATCAGGTGGCCGAACCCGCCGTGCAGGAACGGCGCCGTGAAGATGCCGACCAGCCCTTGCGGGTCCCAGCCCCTGATGCCGTAGGCGAGGTCGGGAGTGCCCGGCGTCAGGTAGTCGAAGATCTCGACGGCCCACATGACGCCCACGATCGCGAGCATCGTCAGCAGCGAAGCCAGGGCGCCAGAGAGCAGCGAGGCCAGCCCGCTCTTGGCTGACTCGAAACGCGGCCGCGAGTAGTCGCTCATGCCTCTCCCAGATGACGTCGTCCTTTTACCGTACGCAGGAACTACCGCAAGCGCGCATAAAAGAACCCCCTCCCGGTGTCCGGGAGGGGGCGCGGAGTCGGGTTATTCGCCCTTCCACCGGGGCGCGCGCTTCTCGGCGAAGGCCGCGGCGCCCTCCATGGCGTCCTTGGAGCCGAACACCGGCTGGACGATCGCCCCCTGCTTGCGGAACATCTCCTCCAGCGACCAGTCCTGCGACTCGATGACCACCCGCTTGGTCGCGGCCAGCGCGAGCGGCGCGTTCGCGGCGATCCTGCGGGCCAGCTCGATCGCCCCCGCCAGCGCCTCGCCCGGCTCGGTGACCCGGTTGACCAGGCCCAGCTCGTACAGGCGCGCGGCCGGGTAGTGGTCGCCGGTGAGCGCGATCTCCATGGCCACGTGGTACGGGATGCGCCGCGGCAGCCGCATGATGCCGCCCGCGCCGGCCACCAGGCCCCGCTTGGGCTCCGGCAGGCCGAACTTGGACTCCGAGGAGGCCACGATGAGGTCGCAGGACAGGGCCAGCTCGAAGCCGCCCGCCAGCGCGTACCCCTCGACGGCGGCCACGATCGGCTTCTTGGGCGGCGCCTCGGTCATGCCCCCGAACCCGCGTCCTTCCACGACGGGGAAGTCGCCGGACAGGAACCCCTTGAGGTCCATGCCCGCGCAGAACGTGCCGCCGGCGCCGGTCAGCACGTAGGCGGAGACCTCCGGGCGGGCGTCGAGCGCGTCCAGCGCCTCGGCGACGCCCCTGGCCACCGCCCCGTTGACCGCGTTGCGGGCCTTCGGACGGTTGATGGTGATCACGGCGACGCCGTCGGACTCCTCGACGAGCACTTCGTCAGACACGGGACCTCATTTACTTGGGCTGGAATCGGATGCCGCCGTCGAAGCGGATGACCTCGGCGTTCATGTAGTCGTTCTGGATCAGCGAGTGCACCAGGTGGGCGAACTCGTCGGCACGGCCCATGCGCTTGGGGAACACCACCGGCGCCACCAGCTTGGCCTTGAACTCGTCGGCGTTGGCCGAGAAGCCGTAGATGGGGGTGTCGATGATGCCCGGGCAGATCGTGTTCACCCGGATGCCCACGGCGGCCAGGTCGCGGGCGGCCGGGACGGTCATGCCGACGATGCCGCCCTTGGAGGCGCTGTAGGCGAGCTGCCCGGTCTGGCCCTCCAGCGCCGCCACCGAGGCGGTGTTGACGCACACGCCGCGCTGCCCGTCGGCGTCGACCGGCTCAGTCTTGGCGACGGCCGCCGCGCCGATGCGCATGAGGTTGAACGTGCCGATCAGGTTGACCTCGATGACCTTGCGGTAGGTGGCCGGGTTGTGCGGCTCGCCGTTGCGGTTGACGGTGCGCTCGGCCCAGCCGATGCCGGCGCTGTTGACCAGCACCCGGAGCGGCTTGCCGGTGGCGACCGCGGCGTCCACGGCGGCCTGCACCTGGGCGTCGTCCGACACGTCCGTCCTGGCGAAGACACCGCCGAGCTCGTCGGCGACGGCCTTGCCGCGCTCCTCGTTGAGGTCGGCGATGACCACGGTGGCGCCGGCGCGGGCCAGCTCGCGGGCCGTGGCCTCACCGAGGCCGCTGGCGCCGCCGGAAATGATTGCTGAGGATCCGTTCACGTCCATAGCACGGACCCTAACCCCCAACCGAATGAAGTTCTACTCGGGGTGGGGTCAAATTCCCCCCACGGCGCTGTCGACGTCGGAGTAGACCTTGATGCGCCGGTCGAGACCGGTGGTCCGCAGGATGCGCGCCACCGGGGCCTGGGGCGCCGCCAGCGACACCCCGCCGCCCTCGCCGGTGGCCAGCCGCCAGGCCTCGATCAGCACCGACAGGCCGCTGGAGTCCATGAACGAGAGCTGCTGGAGATCGAGGACGAGCCGGGCGCCGTCTTGCTTGATGGCATCACGTACCTCGTCACGGAGGACCGGCGCGGTGAACAGATCCAGCTCTCCCGCAACGGCCACCACCACGGCGTCACCGAGGGAATGTCGCGCAAGCCGCAGCTTCATTGGCCCCTCCTCGATGAGCCACTGTACTTCGACTTGCCCGGGTAGAGGGCACCCACAAACTACGATCAGCAGTATGAATGAGGACGAGACGGCGCTGGGCGTTCGCCTGCCGTCCGTCCGCCTGAGCCCGCTGCGCGCGGTGTTGCGGAGGATGGCCATCGCGCTGGCGATGCTGCTGGCCATGTTCGCGCTGGTCGCCATGGATCTCGACGGCTACCGCGACAACGTCGACGGCGACGTGTCGCTGCTCGACGCGCTCTACTACGTGACCGTCTCCATCTCCACGACCGGGTACGGCGACATCACCCCCGTCACCACGCCGGCCAGGGTCGTCAACATCGTGGCCGTGACGCCGCTGCGCATCGCCTTCCTGGTCGTGCTCGTGGGCACCACGCTGGAGGTGCTCACCCGGCGCACCAGGGACGCCATCCTGACCGAACGCTGGAGGGCCAGGTTGCAGGACCACACCGTGATCGTCGGCTACGGCACCAAGGGCCGGGCCGCCGCCCGCACGCTGCTCGACAACGGCAGTCCCAAGGAGTCCATCGTGGTCGTGGACCCGGACCCGGCGGTCGTGGACGAGGCCGCGTCCGACGGCTTCGCCGGCGTCCTGGGCGACGGCACCCGCAGCCACGTCCTGGGCCGCGCCCGGATCAGGACCGCGGGCCAGGTCATCATCGCCACCCGGCGCGACGACACCACCGCCCTGGTCACGCTCACCGCGCGCAGCCTCAACCCGGGGGCGACGATCGTGGCCGCGGTCCGCGAGGCGGAGAACGACCCGCTGGTCCGCCAGAGCGGCGCCGACGTGGTCATCACCTCGGCCGAGGCGGCCGGGCGGATGCTGGGCGTGGCCACGCAGAGCCCCGCGGTCAGCGCCCTGATCCAGGATCTGCTCACCTACGGCAAGGGCGTCGACCTGCGCGAGCGTCTCGTACGTCCCGAGGAGGTGGGCGGCCCGCCGGTCAAGGGCGAGGAGCTGCCCGTCGCGGTCGTCAGGGACGGCCGCATGTTCACCTACGCCGACCCGCGCGCCGCCGAGCTGCGCCAGGGCGACAAACTGGTGGTCATCCACGTTCCGCCGCAGCCGGGATAGCGAACCCGTAGGGCAGCTCCAGCCGGTGGCGGGCGAGCAGCTCGGCGTCGCCGAGCAGCTCCCGCGTCGGCCCGTCGGCCGCGACGACCCCGTCCGACAGGATCATCGCCCGCTCGCACAGCTCCAGCGCGTACGGCAGGTCGTGGGTGACCATGAGCACCGTCACGTCCAGGGAGCGCAGGATCTCCGCCAGCTCCCTGCGGGCCGCCGGATCCAGGTTGGACGAGGGCTCGTCGAGCACCAGGATCTCCGGCTCCATCGCCAGCACGGTCGCCACCGCCACCCGGCGGCGCTGGCCGAACGACAGGTGGTGCGGCGGGCGGTCGGCGACGTCGAGCATGCCGACCCGTTCCAGCGCGTTCTTGACCACGGCCGCGAGCTCCTCGCCGCGCACGCCCGCGTTGGCCGGGCCGAACGCCACGTCGTCGCGGACGGTGGGCATGAAGAGCTGGTCGTCGGGATCCTGGAAGACCAGGCCGACGCGCTGCCTGATCTCCTTGAGCGTGTCGCGGCGCACCGGGGTGCCGGCCACCGTCACGGTGCCGTGGCCGGGGGTGAGTATGCCGTTGAGATGCATGACGAGCGTGGTCTTGCCGGCGCCGTTGGGGCCGAGCAGCGCCACCCGCTCGCCGCGCCGGATAGCCAGGTCGACGCCGAACAGCGCCTGCGTCCCGTCGGGGTAGGCGTAGGCGAGCCGGCTGACTTCGAGCGAGTTCGGGATCATACGGCGAGTCCCAACAGGAGCACGGCCAGAGCCGCGAGCGGGAGAGCGAGCGCTGTCCCCCATTGTCGCGCGGTGGCCGACAAATCATGAATTATCGGCATCTGGCCTGAATATCCGCGGCTGAGCATGGCCAGGTGAACCCGCTCACCGCGCTCGTACGAACGGATGAACAGCGCCCCCGCCGAGCGCGCGATCACCGGCGCGTGCCGGAGGTCGCGCGCCTGGAAACCCCGCGACTCCCTGGCGACGCGCATCCGCCGCATCTCGTCCAGGATCACGTCCAGGTAGCGGAGCATGAACATGGCGATCTGCACCAGCAGGTCGGGCACCCGCAGCCGCCGGGCCCCCACCAGCACGTCACGCGGCTCGGTGGTGGACGCCAGCAGGATCGAGGCCGTGACCCCGAGCGTCGCCTTGGCCAGGATGTTCCAGGCCGCCCAGAGCCCGGGGACGCTCAGCGACAGCCCGAGCACCTCCGTCCGCTCCCCCAGCCCGATGACCGGGATGAGGAACGCGAACAGCACGAACGGCAGCTCGACGACCATGCGCCGCAGGATGTGCCCCGGCGGGATCCGGGCCACGGCCGCCACCGCGGCGAGCATGCCCGCGTACAGACCGAAGGCCCAGAACCACTCGCGCGGCGTGGCCACCATCACGATCGCGAACGCCAGGACGGCGAGCAGCTTGCACTGCGGCGGCAGCCGGTGGACCGGCGAGCCGCCCGGGAGATAGAGCCGGCGCCCCACGCCCATCGGTGCCCGCTCAGACCCTCTCGCCGGACGAGGCCCGGCCGCGCGCCCGTGCCGCGTAGGCGGTCACGCCCGCCACGATCAGCGTCAGCGCGACGCCGACGATGCCCGCGACGCCCACCGGGATGCCGCCCACCTCGCCGTAGTCGGCCAGCGCGAACCCGCCGAACACGTGGTCGGTCGCCTGCCCCAGGAAGCCCTGCTCCTCGGCGACCGACTCCAGCCCGTCAGGGTGCGGCGAGGCGAAGAACGACACGATCCCGGCCAGCAGCAGCGACACCCCCAGCCCGCCGAGCAGGAACGGCAGCCTTCCGACCCCGGCCGCGGGCTCCGGCGCGCGTCCGGTGACCGTGCTGGTCCCGTCGGCGCCGCGCAGCACCAGCGGCGCGGCCAGCTCGCGCGCCCCGTACACCAGGTCGGGACGGACGGACAGCACCGCGGCCACGGTCAGCGCGGTGATCAGGCCCTCGCCGACGCCGATCAGCACGTGCACGCCGGTCATCGCGGCGGCCACGGTCGCGAGGTCGATCGGCGCGGTGCCGCCGATCCAGAACAGCAGCGTGAACACCAGCGCGGAGGCGGGCACCGACAGCAGCGCCGCCGCGAAGGACGCCGCGGTCACGCCGCCCCGCCCCGGCACGACCCGCGTGACCAGCCGGAACACGCCCCAGCCGACCAGCACCGTGACCAGGCCCATCAGGATGATGTTGACCCCCAGCGCGGTCAGCCCGCCGTCGGCGAAGAACAGCGCCTGCACCAGCAGGACCACGGCTATGGCGAGCACCCCGGTGAAGGGTCCGGCCAGGATGGCCGCCAGCGCCCCGCCCAGCAGGTGGCCGCTGGTGCCGCCGGCGACCGGGAAGTTCAGCATCTGGACGGCGAAGACGAAGGCGGCGACCAGCCCGGCCATCGGGGCCGTCCGGTCGTCGAGCTCCCGGCGGGCGCCGCGCAGGCAGACCGCCACTCCGGCCGCCGCGACCACGCCCGCGGAGACGGACACCGCGGCGGTGAAAAAGCCATCGGGTACGTGCACGACGAGCCTCCAAGCAGAGGGGCCGGACACCCCCCACTTTAGGTCATCGATGTGCAGTTGCATATGGATTGCATTAGCGCATGATTCTTTTCAGGAGCGCCCGCGCGGACAGCCGCCGCACGACCGCGCTGAGCCGCCCCCTGTTCGAGGTCGCGTACGGGCGCGCGACGCACGGCTCGGTGCCCAGCAGCCAGCGACGGGGCCCGGCGACCGACTCCGCGCCGGCCTCGATCCTGAACCTGGCGGGCGGCCCGCCCAGGTCGAGCTCCAGATAGGCGTCCCAGACCCCGGGGCCGAACCGCCCCACCGCCGGCCTGGCCACGAAGCCGCCGCCCGCCAGCCCGACCACCCGGTCGGCCCGCTCGCTCCCGCTGCCGCGCTCGCGCCACACCAGCCGCCGCACGGCCTCGGGCGGCGGCGCGGCCCCGGCCACCGCGATCTCGCCGTCGAGCACCAGCCGCCGCCCGAGCGACCAGCGGGTGCCGACCAGGCGCGCGCTGCCGGGCACGCCGACCGCGTGCCCGCCGACGTCCAGGCTGAGGTTGTCGTGATCGCGGGTGAAGTACGGCAGCACGGCGACCTCGCCGACCAGCCGGGCAGGCGGGCGGGCCAGGGCGGTGTCGCGGTCGGCGCCCAGCCTGGCCGAGCGGGTCACCCCGGCCAGCTCGACCGACACGCGCAGGTCCCAGATGCCCGAATCCAGCAGCGCCGGGTCGACCCTGGCGACCCACCGGCCGCCGGACCGGACGGCCGGCACGACCAGCTCCCGCCGGGGTTCGTGCCGGGTGCGCAGCACCAGCGCGACGCCGTCGGGCTCGGCGCATCCCGTCAGCGCGGCCTCGCAGGCCACCACCAGCGTCCGGCCGTCCCAGCACAGCCCGGTCAGCCGGCGCTCGACGGGCGCCGCCTCGATGACGGCCAGCAGGGCCAGCCGCTCCACGTCGCCGAGCGCGGCCAGCCGCTGCCGGTCGGCGCTCCCCAGCCGCTCGCGCACGCCGTCCGTGAGCCACCGGTCGCACAGGGCGGCCACCGCCACGGCGACGTCCTTGCGCTTGACCTCGTCGGCCTCCAGGAAGGGCCGGCCGAGCTGGGCGAGGATGTCGAGCTTGAAGTGGCGGGCCAGCAGGTGGTCGCGGAGCGGGCCGGGCGGGACGTGGTCGGTCATGAGCCGGATCGGCTCGTGGATCATGGCTAGCCAGGCGAGCGGGTCGCGGCTGGCGGGACGCTGCATGACGCTGCTGCCGTCGGGCCTGGCGACCAGGTGGTAGCAGTCGTGGTCGGCGACCACCGAGATCGTCCCGGCGTGGCAGTAGGCGTGCACGGTGAAGTAGATGTCCTCGCCGACGAACACGCCCTCGCGGAACCGGATGCGGTGGCGCTCCAGCATGTCCCGGCGGAACAGCTTGAAACAGCTCAGGCTGTTGTAGACGGCGCTCTCGCCCAGCTCGGCCCGATCGGCGTTGCGCTGGAACATCGACTCCGGGACCCGCCGCCCGTGTCCGACGATCTTGCCGAGCACGATGTCGGCGCCGTTCCTGTCGGCCGCGGACAGCATGTGCTCCAGCGCCCCGGGCCCGAGGTAGTCGTCGGCGTCGCAGAAGAAGACGTAGCGGCCGGTCGCGTGGCCGAGGCCGACGTTGCGCGGCCGTCCGGCGCCGCCGGAGCTCTCCACCTGGACCACCTTGACCGTGCCCCGGTGGTGGGCGGCGTAGAGGCCGAGCAGCTCGGCGGTGCCGTCGGTGGAGCCGTCGTCGACGACCACGATCTCCTTGGCGACCCGCTGGACGAGCACGGACGTGAGGCACCGGTCGAGATAGGGCCGGCAGTCGCGGGCCGGGATCACGATGCTGACGTCGACCGGAACTTCGCCGCCGACCTCCATGGAAACCTCCCGCGGGTCGTCACCGTGTGCTCCTGACCGGTATCAGTATGTGACCATCGCGCGGCGCGGGTGGGTGGATTCGGCGGTCTTCATGCCTTCCTTTTGCAGAGTGCGCCTATTCCGACACATTCTGAGAATTGTGCAGGTAAGGTCACCGATTACGGCATATAACCCGCACCGAATCAGCTTCAGGGACGCAGTTATCCCCCGCGGGAGAAGAGAACTTCCCCGGAGGAGCAGTGCCGTACCTCCAGGTCCTCCCGGATGATCGGCGGGGCCCGAGCGCGCGTCTACAGTGAGGCAATCTTGACGTGGAGGTGGCGGGGATGGGATCGGATCTGCGCAGGCGGACGGCAGGCAAGGGGTCGATCGTGCACACAGCGGAATTCATCGTCTCCTCGGCAAGGCTGACGGAGCTCCACGAATGCTCGGCGCTGCTCCGCCACACCCGGCAACGGGCGGAGGAGATCGTGGACGAGGCGCGCACGCTGCTGTCGGAAGCCGAGCAGGCGGGCGACGGCGAGCGGGTGCTGGAGCTGACCGTGCAGCTCGACCAGGCGCGCCGCTCCTACTGCCAGGTGCTGAACGCGTACATGGTCATCAGCCGCCGGATCACCACCGAGCGCCAGGCGATCCTCCAGGCGCAGATGGAAGCCGACCGGCACGCCGGCCTCACCGGTGTGGCCTGATTTTCTTGTGAACTTTTCTGGGATGAGAGACGTCAAAAGGACATAACGGCTAGCCGCCGCATGAACGGGCTCCAGCTCCCCGGTGTCCTCTCCCGGGGAGCTGGAGTAGGGGGCGCTTTCATGCCTCGACGCGGGGCAGGTCGGGGCGGGCGGCCTCTTGCAGACGCTCGACGAGCTGACCCTGCTGCTCCGGGGTGAGGCGCACGGGCCAGACCGCGGGCAGCATCAGCACGTCGCCGTTGGAGAGGCCGACGAACTCGACGGGGAATGACGGGGAGGAGATCACAGTGCTGACATTCTGGCACGTCATCGGGCTCCGCGAGCTGGGTTCGCATCCTGGTACTCCCGGAGATCTTGCAGGTCAGGGCGACATTTACCGACTTATGGGGTCTTGCTCCGCGCTCTGAAGGCCGCCGTCTTCACCCGGTTCTGGCACGCCGTGGAACAGAACCGCCGGGTCCCGTTGCGCGAGACGTCCACGTACACCCGATCGCAGTGCGGCGCGGTGCAGACTCCGAGCCGGTCGTGGAACTCGCTGCCGAGCACGTGCGCGAGCCCGGTGGCGCAGCTCGCGGCCCAGTCGCCCGCGAGGGTGCCGCCGGGGCCGTGGTAGTGCAGGTGCCACGGCTCGCCGTCGTGCCGCATCAGCATCGGCCGCGCGCCGGTCTCCGCCAGCAGGGCATTGATCCGCTCCGCGGCGGCGTCGACGTCGCCGGCCGCCACGGCCTCGAACACCGCGCGCAGCCGCTGCGCGACCTCGGCCAGCTCCGACCCCTCGGCCTCGGTGACCGGCTTGTGGCCCGGATAGCCCGTACGCAGGCCCTCGGTCGCGGCCTCGGCCAGACCGGCGGGCGGCGGGGCCGGCCGCCCGCGCCGCTCGCCCGGCGTGAGGCTGTTGACCAGCCCCACCGCCACGCGGATCACCGCATCGCCGTGACTGTTGAAGTCCACTTGACCAGTTACGCCCTTACGTTCTAGTTTGTAACTGCCCAAAGCTTACAAGACAGTCACAAGGGGGATCGTCGTGTTGGACCACGATGCCGCACTCGCCTGGATGGCGCGCTGGGATCGCCAGCAGGAGGGCTACCTGCCCGACCGCGAGGAGCGCTTCACCGCGATGATCGACGCCGTCGAGGCGCTGGGCCGCCCCGACCCGCTGGTCGTCGACCTCGGCTGCGGCCCCGGCTCGCTGGCGGCCCGCCTGGTCGAGCGTCTGCCCGGCGCGCGGGTGGTCGGCGTGGACGCCGACCCGCTGCTGCTCGGCCTCGGCCGGGCCGCCTACCCGCACCTCACCCTCGTCTCCGCCGACCTGCGCAAGCCCGGCTGGACGGCCGCGCTCGGCCTGGACGGCCCCGCCGACGCCGCGGTCAGCACGACCGCCCTGCACTGGATCGACCCGGAAGAGCTGAAGGCGATGTACGCGGACGTCGCGTCCATCCTGCGCCCGGGCGGCCTGCTGCTCAACGGCGACCACCTCGACACCGACGACGCCACCCCCGCGCTGGCCGCCCTGGAGCGCGCCGTGCACGACAAGCAGACCGCCCGCGTCTTCGGCGACGACCTGCCGGAGGACTGGCGCACCTGGTGGGACGCCGTGGCCGCCGACCCCGCCCTGGCGGAGCTGAACACCGCCCGCACCACCGCCGGGGCCGACCACCGCGGCTCGGAGTCCCACCTGCTGTCCCACCACGCCGACGCCCTGCGCGCGGCCGGCTTCGCCGAGGTCGGCACCCTCTGGCAGCGCGGCCACAACCGCCTGCTCTGCGCGGTGCGTTAACCTCTCGGAAGTCCGCACGGCCGGGGCCGGGTCCGATCCCGGCCTCGTGGAGCTCACTCTGTGACACCCACGGAAGGACGCACATGCTGCCCTGGTCACCCGATTTCGCCGGCCGGATGGACCACGCCGTCATCGACAGCCCGGCGCTGCGCGGCAACCCGCTCGGCGACCCGCACGAACGACCGATCTGGGTCTACCTGCCTCCGGGGTACGACGACGACACCGACAGGCGCTACCCGTCCGTCTACGTGATCCAGGGCTACACCGGCCAGCTCACGATGTGGGCCGGCCGGACCCCGTTCCGCCGGCCGTACCCGGAGATGGCGGACGCCATGTTCGCGCGCGGCGAGGCGCCGCCCGCGATCGTCGTGTACGTGGACGCGTGGACGTCCGTCGGCGGCAGCCAGTATCTGGACTCGCCCGGCACCGGCCGCTACCACACCTACCTGTGCGAGGACGTGGTCGGCTGGGTCGACGCCCGCTACCGCACGATCCCCGCACGCGACGCGCGGGCCATCACCGGCAAGTCCAGCGGCGGCTACGGCGCCATGGTCAACGCCATGCTGCGGCCCGACGTGTTCGGCGCGCTCGCCACCCACGCGGGCGACGCCCTGTTCGAGGCCGCCCACCAGCCAACGTTCCCGGCCCGCGCCCGCGATCTGCGCGACCTGTACGAGGGCTCGTACGACCGGTTCCTCGCCGACTTCCGCGGCCGGATCCCCGGCACCAGGAGCAGCGACATGCAGCTCATGGAGATCTACGCGTACGCGAGCGCCTACTCGGCGGACGACGACGGCACGGTGCGCATCCCGTTCGACGCCAACGGCGCGCTCGTCCCCGAGGTGTGGGAGCGCTGGCTGGCCCTGGACCCGGTACGGATGGCGCGGCGCCCCGAGTACGCCGAGGCGCTGCGCTCGATGCGGGCCGTCTGGATCGACGCGGGCACCCGCGACGAGTGGTACCTGGACCTGGGCGCGACCGCCTTCCGCGAGGCGGTGGCGGCGGCGGGGGTGCCCGACGACCGGGTGCGCTTCGAGCTGTTCGACGCCGGCCACATGGCCATCGAGTACCGCTACCCGCTCGCCCTCGCCTGGCTGTGTCACCGTCTGACCGGATTCTCCGGATAGCGCTTCTCGGTGACGAGCAGCCGGATCACCTGCTCGTCACCGTGATGGACCACGTCCGCCGCCCAGACCACGTAGTCGTCCTCGTACGCCGACTGCTCGTACGCGTACACGACGAAGCCCTCCGGGGCGTCGGGGTCGGGCCGGATGACGTTGACCATCACGGGCAGCCCGTGCTTCCTCAGCTCACGATCGAGTTCGGCCACTGTCTTCCCCTCGACCCGCACGCCCTCCAGCGGCCCGCCCTTCCCGGTCGCCGGCTTCCCGGGATCGAGCTCGACCCGCCTGTCGTCGGGGACGAGCTCGCACGGAGCGACCGGATCGCGCATGAGGATGGTGCTGGTGCTGCTGGCACCGCGCGGGTTTACGGTCATCGTCCACACGAAGGTCTGGCCGGGCTCGAACCGCTTGGTGTCGATCCGCATCTGCCAGCCCTCGCGCTCGCCCGGGATGGTGGTCGGCGCGTGATACAGCCCTGGGGGGACCTGCTCGACGACCTCCGCCCGCGGCTCCCGGCACATCATCCCGTACGGGACATAGTCCACGATGGCCGGCACCCCGAGCTCGTGCAGCTGCTCGGTCAGGCCGCCGGTGTCCCGGAAGTCCCGGACCACCACGTCCACGACGCCGTCGGAGCCCATGGTGACGGCGTACGCGGGGTCGCCGCCGCCCGCCGTCATCACCGCGACACCGCCGGCCGTCATCATGGTCACCGCGGCGGCCGCCGCCAGCAGGAGACGTGGGCGTGGCCGCCGCCTCGCCCGCGCCGCCACGTACTCCTTGAGCTCGGCGAGCCGCCGCTCCTCGAAACCGGCGAGTGGTGCGCTCATCATGATCCTTCCATGCTCGTGGCGAGATCGGGGAGGGTGGCGTCCCTGAGCAGGCGGCGCGCGCGATGCAGCCGGACCCGCGCCGTGCCGAGCCGGATGCCCAGCGCGGCGGCGGCGTCGGCCACCGGGATCCCGTCGGCGTCCACCAGCTCGGCGATGGCCCGCAGGCTCTTCGGCAGGGCCGCGATGGCCGCCACCAGCGGGCGCGCGGCCCGCTCCGCGTCGATCCGCTCCTCCAGCCTGGCGATGTCGTCGGCGCCCAGGTCCCTCCGGCCCGCCGCCCGCCCTGTCTTGTGCAGCTCGCGCGCGGCCCTGCGCTGCTCGATCGCCACCACGTTCCTGGCGATCCCGAACAGCCAGGCCACCTCGCTGCCCCGCTCCGGCCGGTAGCTGCCCGCCGTGTCGATCGCCGCCAGGAAGACCTCGGTCGTCACGTCGTCCACCGTGTGCGGATCCGTGACTCTCCTGGCCACGAACCGGCTGACGGACTCGGCGTGTCTTCGGTAGAAGACCTCGAACGCGGCCGGATCACGCGCGATCCGCCGGAGGTCATCGGTAGTGCCTGCCATCCAGGTGCGCCTTCTTGTCGGGGTTTTCCCCTTCTTGTGCATGAGGGCCGCCCGGCATTACATCGGGATTTCCGAAACCGCGTAATCCACAGCGGTGCACCCACTCCTCTCTAGTGAACGAGAGGAGTTCTCATGAGCAGGAACAGACTGACGCTCGCGTTGTCACTCATAGCCACGGTGGCCGCGAGCGTCCTGGTCGGGACGGCGCCGGTCGCGTCCGCGACCACGCAGGCGGCGCCCAAGGCCGCCACGCCCGGGTTCGCCTGCGACGCCACGGACGCCGCGGGGAAGGGATGGGTGCTTCCGGTCTACGCCCACCAGCCGGGCCAGAGCCAGTACGCCACCGAGCTCGCATCGGTCGAGCGGACGCTGTGGGAGACCGACCAGACCTTCGACGCGAGCGCCCGCCGGTTCGGAGGCTCGCTGCGGATCAGGTACGTCCAGGACGGCGACTGCCGTCCGATCGTGGCCCAGATCCCCTTCGTGAAGGGCCGCAACCGGGCCGAGCTGGGCACGGCGTTCTCGGAGAACCTCGCCGGCCAGCCCGCGCGGGTGCGTGAGCTCGTGGCGACCAAGCGGGTGAAGCTCATGTTCTTCGTCCGCGACAACGAGATCACCAACTCCTGCACGGGCGGCGGCGCGGACGCCGGGCTCAGCACCGGCGGCGTCATCCTGCCGCGCTGGTGCTGGAGCGAGGCCGGGTTCACCCACGAGATGATCCACGGCTTCGGGCTCGGCCACTGCAACGTGGACGGCACGTCCGCAGGCAACGGCGACGACCCGGTCTGCCGCAACATGGGCAGCAGGCCCGAGTGCACCGCCGACACCGCGTCCAACTACCACCTCGACTCGTGCCGTACGGACAAGTTCCGCTACTTCGAGCCCACCAGGGCCTCGCAGCCGGCCGGGGAGCCGCTGGCCGAGAACAGGAACGTCGCGTTCAGCCCGTACCTGATCAAGGATCAGCCGACCCCGGCGGCGGACTTCCGGATGCGCGTCGTGGAGAGCGGGCTGTGCCTCGACGGCGGCGCCCAGCAGGTGACGCAGGCGGAGTGCTCGAACAGTGACAAGCAGGTCTGGCGGCGGAGCATCGACACCCAGGGCTACCTGACGATCCGCAACGCCGGAACCGGCCGGTGCCTGCAGCTCACCGCCAAGGACAAGGACGCCGTCCCGGTGATCACCGCGCCGTGCGTGGCGAAGCAGAAGTCGCAGCAGTGGATCCCGGACGCCGACCAGGACAAGACCAACTTCTTCAACCGCTCCGGCGGGAAGTCCGGCGCGAAGCTCACCGTCCAGGGCGTGAAGGACGGCGCCGGAGCGAAGGTGGTCCGCGGCGGCGGCACCCAGATGGTGGCCGAGTACCTGCGCACCGGCTCCTCGCCCGCCCCGGCCCCGACCAAGACGGCCGCCCCGGCCCCGGCCCCGACCGCGACCAAGAGCGCGACCGCGAACCCCACCCCTCGCCCGACGCGGACGTCGCTGCCGGTGTCGCGCAACATCCGCATCGAGAGCGCGTCGGGTCGCTGCCTGACCTCCTTCCGTACGAACGTGCGCCTGGGCTCGTGCCGGGCGGCGAACTGGCGGCTGGTGCCGACCACCGGCGAGGCCGTGCAGATCCGTAACCAGGGCCGTTGCCTGACCCTCGGCTCGGCCCGCAGGGGCCTGCGCTCGGTCGTCCTGACCAGGTGCGGCAAGACGAGCACGAGGCAGCAGTGGGTGGTTGAAACCCAGCAGAACGGGACCATTACCCTGAAGATCGCCGCCACCAGGGCCACCCGGCTCGTCGGCGCCGGGCACACCCGCGTGCACGCCAAGACCGCGCACCCGAGCAGGTCGCTCACGTTCACGATCAGGTAAGTGGAAGATTCGCAGCGCGAGGACGCGGCCCTGACCAAGCTGGTCAGGGCCGGAGACAGCCGTGCCGTGGCCGAGCTGTACGAGCGGCACCACGCCGCCGTCCTCGCCTTCGCCCGCCGCCTGTGCCAGGACCCGCACATCGCCGAGGACCTGGCCAGCGAGGCGTTCACCCGCACCCTGCGAACCGTCCGCGGCGGCGAGGCCGGCCCGTCCGGCGCGTGGCGCCCCTACCTGTACGCGGTCGCCCGCAACACCGCGGCCGAATGGGCGCGCACCGATCAGCGGCGGGTCCTCACCCCCGAGTTCCGGGACGACGAGCTGACCGTGGCCGAGCCCGAGCCGCCCGACGATCTCGTCACCCGCGCGTACCGGTCGCTGCCGCCGCGCTGGCAGACCGTGCTGTGGCACACCGTGATCGAGGACGAGCGGCCCGAGCAGGTCGCGGAGATCCTCGGCACCACCCCCGGCAACGTGGGCGTGCTCGCCTTCCGCGCCCGCGAGGGCCTGCGCAAGGCGTACCTGGCCGCCCACGTCGCGGGTGCCTCGGGCGACTGCCGCAAGTACGCCGACCCGCTGGCGGCGGCCGTACGCAAGAAGAGCGGCCGCCTCCCCCGGGCCCTGCGCGCGCACCTCGACTCCTGCCCGAACTGCGCGCGTGCGCACAGCCGGTTGCTCGACCTCAACGCCACGCTGCGGGCCGCGCTGCCCATCGCACTGCTGCCGTTCGCCGTGGAAGGGCTGGGCAAGGCCGCCGCCTCGAAGAGCGCCTCCATGGGGATGCTGGGGTGGGCGATCCCGGCGACGGCGGCGACCGTGATCACCGCCGCGATCGTCTTCACCCTGCCACCGGAGCCCTCACCCCCGCCCGCGGCCGCCCCGCCCACCTCCTCCACTCCCACTCCCACGCGCTCGCCCTCCGGCTCCCCCTCTGCCTCGCCCTCCGGCTCCCCTTCGCCTTCGCCCTCGCCTTCGTCCTCGCTTTCGCCTTCACCTTCGCCTTCACCTTCGAAGACCCGTAAGCCCACCCCGGCAGCGGTCGCCGACACCCGGATCAGCTACGCGGGCCGGTGCGTCGGCACGAAAGGGACCCAGGTCGCGGCACTGAGCTGCACCGACCCGGGGACAGCCTGGCGGGTCAAGGGCGACGCGTCCCGGTTCCAGCTCGTCAACGCCGTGACCGGGCGATGCCTGACAGCCGGCGCCAAGTACGACACGGTCTCCTTCAACGGCGGCGGCATCCGTACCGTCCAGCTCACCCCCTGCTCGGCCGCCCCGGCCCAGCGCTGGAACAGACCCACCTTCAGCGACGGCGTGCCCCGCCTGGTCAACGTCTCCACCGGCATGGCCCTGTCGATCGGCAAGGAGTTCGGCGGCAAGCGCCCCCCCACCGCGTTCATCCTCTACGGCGCCTACACCGACTCCGCCGACCAGCGCATCACCCTGGTGTGATCAGGGATTGCCCCTCTGCCAGGTGCCGAAGGGAGGGGCGGGCCTGTCCATGAACTCCTTCAGCTGCTTCACCTTGTCGACGCAGTCGGGGCAGACGTACGCCTCGACCGCTCTCGCGGTCGCCTCCGGCGTCGGCTCACGGAAGGCGCCTGACACCGTCATGCCCAGCGGCAGGCGGGTCTCGGGATCCATCATGACCGTCATGACCTGCGCGGGAACGAAGCTGAAGGTGCGCTTGCACATGTGGCATCCGCCGATCGTCCTGATCTGCTCGTCCGCCATGGGCTCCCCACCTCCAACCGCACCGTACAACGTCGCTCTTACTGGCGCACCCGCCCGGCGATCTGCCGCGCGCACTCCAACGACTCGCTATGCGTGGTGTCCACCACCAGGTCGTAGACCACGCCCTCGTGAACCACCTCAGCCTGCAACGCGGCCATCCCCTCGGTCCGGTCACCCCGGGCGATCTCGCGCCCCGCGGCGACCTCGCTGTCGCACCGCACACCGACCCACAGCACGTCCAGCCCGGCGAGAGCCTTCTCCCACCGCTGCTGGGACCCCGCCCCGCCGAGGAACACGTCATCCACGACGATCCGGGCACCCGCGCGGGCCATCGCCGCGATCCCCGCGGTCCACGCCTCGTCCAGCGCCCGGAACTCCGGCCCCACGATCACCTGGCCGTCGGGAGCGAACTCGATCCCCTCCTCCGACGCCCGCATGGCCGCGGGCATCGCGTCGACCAGGTCGTCCACCGAGAAAGCGAGCCAAGGATCCGGCAGCACCGCCTGCAAGCACCGGGCGATCCCGGACTTGCCCGAACTGGAGCCACCGTTCAGCACGATCACCTGAGTTGTCACCGCGCCACCCTAGAGGCCCGCCCCGCACGCCCCAACCGGTTTTCCCGTTCCCCCACTGGCGAGGGAGCCGCCTCCCTCGCACGGGGGAGGGCGCCGGACCTCGTCCCCGGAAAGCTCGTACCCATGAGCACCACACCTGCGACCTACCAGCCCGCATTGTCCGCACCCCCCAGCCGGCTCACCATCTGGGCCGGCCGAAGCATGATCATGATCGCCGTGGCGCACACCGCCGTCTTCGCCCTCCTCGCCCCCTGGTCCAGCTGGCTCGCCGGAGACCTCCGCGACGGGGTCGCCGACGCCGACTCCCTGGCGATCTTCTGGGCACTGCCGGGCGGATTCGTCGTGGTCCTCGCCCTGCTGGGACTCCTGGTGGCACGGTTGGGACGGCAGGGACAACACGTACCCGGATATGTCGGCTGGGCGAGCCTCGCCTGGGGAGCCCTGGCCGTCACCCTGATCGGACCGAGCGGTTTCCTGCTCACGGCCGTCCCCGCCGGCCTGCTCATCACGGCGAACCTCACCGCCAGGCGGTAGGGCCGGCCCTACCGCAAGACGGGGGTGCGCGGCAATGCGGCCGCGGCCGGCGACCGGGACTCTGGCCATGAATCCGTCGCCCCCCAGGAGGTTCCGTGTCCACGGTCCTTGGTACGCCCCTTCGCCGGGTGATGCAGTGGCATCGACCGCTGATGCTGATGGTCGCCTCGATGCTGCTTCTGCTGGTCGTCTCGACGATCGGGCTCGTGCTCGACGACCGGGTGCTTCTCGGCGCCCCCGTCTGGCTCAAGCCGTTCAAGTTCGCCGTGTCGATGGCCGTCTACGGAACCACCCTGGCCTGGATGCTGTCCCTGCCTCACCGGGGCAGGAAGTGGACCTCCGGCCTGGCCACCGTCTTCGCCGTCACCGGGTTCGTCGACACCGTCATCGTCGCCGTCCAGGCCGCCCGCGGTACCTTCAGCCACTTCCACAAGTCCACCGCACCGGCCGAGAAGATCATGCTGGTCGTCTTCGGCAATGCCGTGCTCCTCATCATGCTGGCCAACCTCGCGCTCGCGATCATCCTGGCCTTCCAGCGCGTCCACGCCGACCGCGCCATGAGCCGGGCGATCCACACAGGCCTGGCCCTGGCCGTCGCCGGCATGGCCCTGGGCTTCCTCATCCCCATCCAGGGCAAGGCGGAGACCGCCCTGACCACCAGCGGCCAGCGGGTATCCCTGAGCAGCGGTCACAGCGTGGGCGTCCCCGACGGCGGCCCCGGCCTTCCCCTGACGCAGTGGAGCACCACCGGCGGCGACCTGCGGGTCCCTCATTTCGTCGGCATGCACGGCCTGCAGGTCATGCTGATCGCCGCTCTGCTCCTGGCGGCACTGGCGGCTCGCTATCCCCGCTTACGCGACGACCGGACCCGCACCCGCCTGATCGCCGTGCTCGCCACGAGCTACACCGGCCTGATCGCCCTGGTCACCTGGCAGGCCCTACGCGCCCAGCCCCTGATCCACCCCGACGCCCTGACCCTGACCGCCGCCGCCCTCCTGGCAGCGCTCACCGCCCTGGCCACCGCCACGGTCCTGGCAACGCGGCCAGGCCCTGATCGGAGGATCTAACACCGGAGCCAACGTGAAGTCCGTCTTCGCAGGACATCAGCTCATAGCAGTCGTCTTTGCACGACATCGGCGATGACGGCGTTCACGACCTTGCCGACTTCCTCAGGCTCCGGCGGGACCCCCTCCCGGCCGGCGAACAACATGTGCCCGGCCCCGATCAGGGAAAGCGCCAGCGCCTCCACATCGGCGTCCGCCGCGATGCGGCCCAGTTCGCACTCCTCGTTCAGGTAGGCGGCGATCATGGCTGCAGCATCCGTCAAGACCGGAACACCGGGAGCCGAACGGGCCTGACGCAGCCGGGCACGCAACTCGTCCCGGAAGATGACGAGAGCGACGATCGCCACGGCGACCGAGTCGAACAGGTCGACAAGCGCCCCGGTCAGGTTGCCGGCGACGTCGCCGGTCCCGGCGGAGCCGCGAAGGGCGTCGGCCTGGCTCTCGAGCCGGGCGATGCGGTCCCGCACGAGTTCGGCGAGGAAGGCGTCGAAGTCCTCGAAGTGCCGGTGCAGGACGCCCTTGGCGACGCCCGCCTCCGCCGTGACCGCCCGGCTGGTCAGGTCGTTCGCCCCGTCCCGGAGCAGGACGCGTTCGGCGGCGTCGAACAACTGCTGCCGCACATCCCGGAGGGCCACTCCAGTCGGCATCGCCCGTTCCTCCTTCTTACCCGCCTCCGCCCGCCCTTCGCTCACCGCGAACCGTGCGCGGGTTGATGAGTGGGCATGCGCCCACTATTGTGGGCACATGCCCACTCTAGCGCAGGAGCAACCAGAGCCTCCGCGGAACGAGCCCCATAAGGCCAGGCAGATGGCGGAGTCGTTCGGGGTCGACACCGAACGCTACGACCGGGCCCGGCCCGACTATCCCGACGCCCTGGTGCAGCGAATCATCACCGCCAGCCCTGGCCCCGACATCGTCGACGTCGGCTGCGGCACCGGCATAGAAGCCCGCCAGTTCCTGGCGGCCGGGTGCAAGGTGCTGGGTGTCGAGCCGGACGTCCGGATGGCCGAGTTCGCCCGCCGCACCGGGGTCGAGGTCGAGACGGCGACGTTCGAGGACTGGGACGCCGCCGGTCGCACCTTCGACGCGGTGGTCGCCGGGCAGTCCTGGCACTGGGTGGACCCCGTCGCGGGCCCGGCCAAGGCGGCGCAGGTGCTGCGTCCCGGCGGCCTGCTGGCGGTGTTCGCGCACGCGTACGACCCGCCGCCCTTCGTCGCGGAGGCGTTCGCCACCGTCTTCCAGAAGGTGGCGCCCGACTCGCCGCTCAGCGCCGGATCGCCGAGGCCGGCCCAGGACATCTACCAGGCGATGTTCGCCACGTTCGCCGACGGCATCCGCAAGACGGCCGGGTTCGGCGAGCCGGAGCAGTGGCGATTCGACTGGGAGCAGTACTACAGCCGCGACGATTGGCTCGACCTGCTGCCCACCACCGGCGCGCTCACCCGACTCCCGCCAGACAAGCTGGCCGAGGTGCTGGAGGGCGTCGGGGCCGCCATCGACGCGATCGGTGGCAGCTTCACCATGGCCTATACCACGATGGCGATCACCGCATCACTGAACACCTGAGTCGCCCACCACTCGGAGGACGCGTGGGCCGGGAGCGGCACACGCGACCCCGGTGGCTCCCAAGACTGAGCTGGAACGCCACTCCTCAGCCGGTGTAATTCTCGTACTCCCACTCTCCGATCCGGGCGATCTTCTCTGCCAGCTCACCCCATGTAGGGGCCTCCAGTGCGGCAGTGCGATCGCTCAGCCACTCGGTCACCTTGTCGGGATGAAGTTCGGCAACGAAGAGCCAGTGCCGACCGATGAGAAAGGGGCGATGACGGAGTTGCTCTGTGAGGGCCGAAGGGGTGCAGACGGTGAGTTGAAATCGCTCCTCGCCCAGCTCACCCTGAGGACCGACATACATTTCCAGGAGTTCGCAGGCATGGGCCGGATCGTCCATCCTCCGCCCCGCCTCAAGATCTACCCAACGAAACTCTCCTAGCCGTACTCTCACAGTCCCATGATCGCCTAACAAGTGGGCCGTCACCTTGGGAGTAGCAGGGATCTTGACTCAAATAGGCGTTGACCTACGGCTGAGGAACGAAGCACGGATCGTCGACGTCAGGAGGCCTTCCAGGTCACGGGCTCGGCTCCGTCGGCGGTGGAGGAGAAGGTGACGGCGACGGGCTTGTCGCCCTTGCTGACGAGGTAGACGCCGCACTGCCGGACACTCTTGCCGGGCTGAACCATGCCGTAGGGCACGGATGATTCGCAGCCCTTGGGGCCGTTGCTGCCGATCGCGATGAGGGTGAGCGGGCGCAGGGTCTGGCCGCTCGCGGTGCGCAGGAAGACCGCCCTGTCCATGCTCGGGTACAGCTTGGAGGTGCCGTTGTTGCGGTACTGGAGCGTGACGAAGTACGCCGTGGCGGCCTTCTGCCTGGCGTTCAGGTTGTAATCGGCGAGCGCGTCGGGGCCGGCCTTGCGCACGCTCTTCGGCGTGACGGTCAGCGGCACCTCCTTGTCTCGCGCGTCCTTCCACGTCACCTCGGCCGGCTTGTCCGAGGGCAGCACGCTGCTGCCGGTGTCGCCGCCCTCGACCTTCCACATCTGGATGCCGGAGTCGTCGCTGTAGGAGACGGTGGCGGGCTGGGTGTCCTTGGGAAGCATCACGACCCGGCACTCGGTCGCCGCCTGGCCTGCTGCCAAGGCACTCGGAGCCTTCGTGCCGTTGCACGTCTCCAGCGGGCCGCTGCCGGGCGAGGCCAGGGGGTTGCTGCTGAAGAACGAGACGCGCTCGCCGGCGGTACCATCCGCGAGCGCCAGACGGAAGTTGTTGACCACCTGAGCGCTCTTGACCTCACCAGATCCGGTGTTGGTGATCGACACAGTGAGGTAGTGCGGCACCATCCCACGTACGTCGTCGTCGAGCCGCACGTCCTTGAGGTCTTCGGCCGAGCCGAGCTCGAGCAGGGTCGGGTGGAGCGTCAGCTCGTGCGCCTTCTTGCCGCGGTCGGTGTAGTGCGCTCGCCGCGGTGCGGTGTCGAGTGTCAGCGGCGTAGCCGTGGACGCGGCCTGCTGGTCCGCCTCCGGCTTGTCACCGCTGACGTTCTTGCTGGTATCGGAGCCTCCGCAGCCGGTCAGGAGCAAAGCGAGAACGCCCGCCCCGGCGATGGTACTGACCCGTCGGCTGACGCGCTGCACTGCGACTCCCGTCGTTTCCGTGGTCCTCTGCAACCCCCGTTAGGTCGGGGACCACCCTAATACTCCGGCGACAGTTCGCGATCATAGGGCTGGATTTGCGCTGGTAGTGGCACTGTCGAGCAGCCCTCCCAGCTCGGTACGGCCCTTTTCCTATTCTCCTGGCCACGCGGCCAGGATCTCGATACCGATCACCCGGCCGCTCTCGTCCAGGTCGAAGTTCACCATGGGACTGTCCACCGTGACCGTCCGCGCCACGCCACCGGGCGCGATCGTACCCCGCAGGTAGATGTACGCGGCCTCCGCCTGGGGATCGTAGGTCCACGTACCGGAATGCCCTTCCAGGGTCACGGAGTCTCCTGTTAGCAAGATCGCGAGAATTGTCCTGACAAACACAAAGCCCCTGAACCGGAGACACCAGTTCAGAGGCTTCGTTGTGAAGAGCCGACGTGGGGAATCGAACCCCAAACCTTCTGTTTACAAGGTCCCCAAAGGATCTTCACTGGCGTTCGCAGACGTCCGCCACCTCGTCTGGCGGCATCCTCACCGTTCGCCTCTGTCCGCTGCAGTTCGTGATCGTCCACTTGGGTGGCTCCCAAAGTGGCTCCCAGAAACCTCGGTGGATCACCTGCTTGCCAACCGGTCTGATCTTCGATTACCACGGCCTCGCCCTGGGCGACGGCAGTCCGCCAGTGACCGTGACTGACCTCTGTTGATCACCCTTAATGGCACGGCGATCACGTGTGCGGTCACGGGGTCTGTTCTGCCGGACCTCTGTTCTATGGTGCGCGGTCACCGTATTTTTCGATGATCGAGCTGAGAGAGCGTGGGGCTGACGGCATCTCCTGCACCAGTGGATCCGGTGAGGTGACGCCAGTGTGTACGGATCGCATCCATTCGTCGTCGACCACAGCCTGGCATAGCGCTTCGGCGGTGATGAGCGTGGCGAGACCGCAACTGTTCTCCCAGGTCTCCCGACCCGCTGGGCTTGCGGCGATCCATTGCTCGACGCTGGCGAGATCAGGAACTGGATACCAGCTCCAGTCCAGCATGTCGAACTTGACCACCAGGCCACTTTCCGTCCGATAAGAGACCAAGGCTGGGGCTTCATCGATCCATACAGCGCTCAGGCAGGGGCCATACTGCGCCAGAATGGGAAGAGCACCCTCGGTGACAGAATCGACGCGGTAGTCCATGATGACGGTGCCATTGCCGAGGCGCCCGATGAGCATGTCGACGTCGTCTGCGAGGAAGCGCGCTGGCTGAGTGCTCTCGGGTGAGATGCCATACGCAGCCAGGACGTCGTCAATCTTGGTGGCAGAACACCACGTCAAGTCGACGACCAGCTGAGTGTGCAGGCGAAACCACTTGCTGTAAGTAGAGTCGATCACGGACGTTTCCTCTCAGCTGACACCGCCATGAGCCACGCTCAAGGATCTTTGCGCATCCGCGCGCCGTCCGCCGCCGAACCGCGATCAGCCACGTTGCTCGGTGAGCCAGGGTGAGGAACGAACCCTGGATCGTCGATCGCCCCCAAGCACGTACGGCGTCCAGCCATGCAGTGGCGATCGTAGGGCTGCATCTGTGCGGCGGCGCGGCAACCCCGGTCGGAGCGTTCGGGTCAGTACGGCGGTGCTGGCGTGCGGTGGCCGGCCCGGTGTCCCGCCGCCGTCCGGGACCGGCCCCCAGGCCGCACGCCCGGACGGCGGGCGGGCGGAGGGCCGGGGGTACGGCGGCGCGCCGCGCCGCCGCTTGATCCCTAAAAGAACAACTCGGCAAGTTCTCCAGGCACCCAATACCGCTTCGGCAACACGTCGTGTCAGCCGCTGGCTGGGCCTTTCAGGCTGAGGGTGGGTCGATCAAGTGCGTGTTGACTGATCGGGCCGCTTCGGCGAGTTCGGGGAGTGTGATCACGGTGACGCCGTGGGCGGTGAGGGTTTCTGTGCCGTTGGCGTCGGTGACGAAGGTGGGGGGTTCTGTCCAGGCGATCACCACGCGGGGGATGCCTGCTTGAAGGATGAGTTGAGTGCAGGTTCTGGGGCGTGAGCGTCGTTTGTTGCAGGGCTCCAGGGTGCTGTAGAGGGTGGCCTTATTGAGGCGGGGGTCGCCAGCGGGGAGTTTGGCCAGGGCGGCCTCTTCAGCGTGTACGTGCTCGTCGGTTTCGCGGGAGTAGCCGCGGCTGAGTTCGTTGCCGTACTCGTCCACGATCACCGCGCCGACGGAGAAAGCCGTGTCCGAGGGTGGGCAGAGGCGGGAGAGATCGATGGCGGTGAGCAGCCATCGGCGGTCGTCTGGGGTGGCGGTCATGAGGTGGTACTACCCGATGCCCGTTTGGGGAGGTACCGCAGCAGTACGACGTCGTCCACGGTGCGGGTTTCGGCGAGGGTCATGCGGTGGCCGGTGCCTCCGGGGAAGTCGCCGGGGTTGACGAAGCGGGGGGCGCCTGCGTCGCCGACGAAGATGGGCGCGATGGCGAGGTGGATCTCGTCGGCGAGTCCCTGGGTGAGGAACTGGGTGTGGATGGTGGCGCCGCCTTCGACCATGAGGCGTCCGATGCCGCGTCGGCCGAGATCGTCCAGCATCTGTGCGAGGTCCATAGTGGGGCCGAGGCCGACGATGGTGGCCAGGTCGCGCAGTGACTCGCGGAGCTTGGAGACGACCGAGTCGGGGCAGTAGACGATCTTTTCGCCGCCGTGGTGCCAGAACTTAAGGTCCGGGTCGAGGTCTCCGCTGTTGGTGACGGTGACCTTGAGCGGGTACAGGGGCAGGCCTTGGGCGGCTCGTTGGGCTCGCCGGGTTTCGGAGTTGACCAGGAGGCGGGGGTTGTCGCGGCGCATCGTGGTGGCGCCGATGAGGATGGCGTCGCTGTCGGCTCTGACCTGGTCGACGCGGTCGAAGTCGGGGGCGTTGGAGAGCAGGAGCCGTTCCGGCGTGGTGTCGTCGATGTAGCCGTCAACGGACATCGCGCAGCTCAGCAGGACGTAGGGGCGTCGCATGAGACCTTCCAGGGAACCGTGATCATGCTTGCCGCAACACCGTACCTCTCAGCGCGGTGTGCAGTTCGGCAACGAGGGGTGCGCTGCGCCAGGGCTGGAGCTGCTGGTCCAGCTTGAGGAGCTCGTTGATGATGCGGGCTGATCCGGTGTCCTCGGCGATGCACAGCGCGGACATGGCGACGTTGGCGGCTTGTTCGGGCTCTCCCGCTCCCGCGTGGGCGATCGATTCCCGTGACAGGTAGACGCCGAGATCACGGCGGAAGGATGGCGGGACGGCGGCTGTCGCGTACTGGAAGCCTTCGACGGCTTCGCTGAACCTGCCGAGTTCGGCGTTGCTCCGTGCGCGCTGGGCTTGTAGGTAGGGCTCATCCAGCCATACGCCCCATGGGGAGTTGGGGTCGTCGGTGACGTTGAGGAGGAGTTCGTGGGCGCGGTCGAGTTCGCGCCTGGCGGTGTTGCCGTCGTTGCGCAGGGCGTGCCCGAATCCGCCGTAGGTGGGGGCGAGTGCTTCGAGTTTGCTGCCTGGGCGGGCGAGGGTGCTTGCGGCCTCGGCCAGGTCGATGGCGGTGACCGCGTCTCCCATGTCGCCGGCGAGCTGACTTTTGCGCGCCAGGATGAACGTGGTCATGTCTCGATCGGCGATGGCATGTGACAGTTCCAGCGCGCGGTCTGCCCAGTACTGGGCGGCGTGGAAGTCGCCCGCGTCGTGGTGAAGCCATCCGCAGAATTCGCAGTATTCGGCCTGCAGTCTGAGCAGCTGGTGCCGGTCGGTGCCTCGCGCCGCCTGGCGGAGTTGATGTATGGCGGTGATCTGCTGCTGGACGGCGGGGATCGTGTTCAGGGGGCCGAGCAGATTGTCATTGTCGATCAGGACTTTGCGTACCTGCTGCAAGTGCTCGACGGGGCTGAGATCACCTGTGCCCGTGGCAAGTCGTCGCGCTGGTGAAACGGGAAGCGACGTGTTCTCTGACGGCATGATTCCCGCGAGGCCGACGCCCAGGCCCTGAAGGAATGTGCGGCGGGATACAGACAAGAAGATGATCCTCCCATCGGGAGCACGCCCCGGCACGACAAGTGTCCCCTCGTCAGCAGGTGCTGACAACTGCCGCTCGAAGTCTCCTTTGTCCCGCAGCGCTGCGAGGTCGGTGCCAATACTCGCCAAAGATGAGCTATGTGGCAATTGCTCGTTTTCCGCCTTGGCGGGACCTCGCTTGACGGGGGCGAACCCCAGGTCCTCCGGGTCAAGGTGGGTGACCTCGGTCAACGCCAGTCGGTACGGCTCTCGCGGCCATGCGACCTCGCCCGCCTCCCAGCGGCGTAGGCGTTCCTCATCGCAAGTCAGCTTGTATTTGATCCCGCTTTTGCTGAGATTGATCATTTTTACCATTTCGGCCCGCGTCAAACGGGCCTTCTGGCGCCACTCGTGAAGGCGAACATTCATCCCCGTTCTGGGCATATCCGGCCTTCTTTCGAATGGGAGCGGCTAAAGGGGGCTACTGGGGGACCTGGAAAGGAGGTCCCCTCATTCTGCATTGCCGGTGGACTTGCCATCAATCAACAAGGTAAGTGCAGCGGACTTCCGCCGTAGGGAGTACCGGAAACGACTCGCGAGGAGATGGCGACGGTGACCCGGCCAGAGAAGAACTGCGAGACAGGCCCCTGCCCGGCGTGCCGGGGACGCGGTTACAAGCTCAAAGGCTCGTGCCGCGCCCTCCTGATCGGCACTGGTGGAGAGGGGGCGGAAGAGATCGAGGAGCGCAAGTGTCTCGACTGCCTCGGCGAAGGCCAGGCCGAAAGGAACGAGAGATGAATCCGATCATGCTGGCGGCCACGAACGGGCTCGGGCAGCAGAGGGACGGGCGCGCCCTGGCCCAGTTGCGCGAGCGACTCACGAGCCTCGGCGTCGAGGCCGAGTTGCTGCCGGACAACAGTGCGCTCATCGTGCGCCGACCCGAGCCGGGGCTGCCGGTGTGGGTGTTCGTCGGGTACGGCGGTGCGTACTTCTCCTGGCAGAGCGCCGAGAGGCGGCATCCGGTCGGCGATGTGGAGGGGGCGGCAAGCGTCTTGGCGGAGTGCGCCGCCAAGTAAGAGGCCGGCGCGGCGAGGTGGCGTCAGTCCCCGTTCGGAGGGGTACGGGGCGGTCCTTCCCAGCCTCGTCGCGTCTCATCGCCCGGCAGGTGGTCGAGTCCATGCCCATGGAGGGTCGCCCCCGTTCCTCCGCGACTGCCTGCCGGGCCTTTTCCCGCACGTCAGCGGAATGCTTGGACGGAGCGGGCTGATCCAGGTTACGCTCAAACTTGGTAAAACAACCTGTCGGGTGTTGGACGGTCAAAATGTCGCTTGAGTCCGTACCGCCGAAGTATGCGCAGCTTGTGCAGGCCCTTCAGCGGCGTATCGAGTCGGGAACGTACCCACCGGGCTCCCTCCTGCCCAGTGAACACCAACTCATCAAAGAGTTCAGTGTGTCCCGGCCTACCGTGGTCGCCGCGCTGCGAGTGCTGCGTGAGCAGGGCTGGATCGACTCCCAGCAGGGAAAAGGCCGTTTCGTACGTGGCCGTCCCGCGATGGCGTCGATGGAGTCCAACCGGCCCGGACAGGCGTACCTGGCCAACCCGGAGACCGATACTCCCGGCGAGCTGGTGGAGGCGGGTGCGGTGGCACCGTCCAACCGGGTGGCGTCGCTGCTGGAGATGCAGCCCAAGAGCAGGGCGTTCCTGCGTCGGCGCCTGGTGGTCCGTGACGGTGAGCCGACTGAGCTGGTGTCGCTGTGGTTGCCCTTGGAACTGTCGGAGGGCACTGACCTGACCAGTGGTGAGCCGTTGCGGGAGGGCATCCGGGAGCATCTGACGTCGCGCAAGGGGGTGCGCTTCGATCACATCGTGGAGCAGATCACCGCGCGCATGCCCACCGCCCAGGAGGCCAAGCAACTCGGCATGCCGAAGAACGTGCCGCTCCTGGCCGTGTTCGGGGCAGTCCGGGACGCTTCCAGCCGGCCACTGGTCGTGGTTGAGGTGCTGCTTCCCGCTGACCGGCACGAACTTGAGGACGCCTACCCGGTCACGTGAGGAACGACGACTACCTGTTCGTTGTCCTCGTAGATGATCCTGCCGGGGTCCGTTGATTCGAGGCGCATGCACTCCACGTCATGGGCGGCGAGGATCGACAGGTATCCGGACATCCTCTGCATGAGATGACCGGCTGACAGCTTGAACCAGGCCGCTGCCCTGGGGTTGATGCTCCGGTCGTAGACCGTGGGGTCCACGGTCACAGGATTGGTGAAGTTCGCCTCGTACCAGGCGTTGTTCTCGCGCCTGAACCGCTCTTCCGCGTCGGACAGACGCCCCTGCGCGGCCAGGCCGTTGACGAGGCCGAACACGCCCGGGTACGTCCCTCGCCCATTCGCTACCGAGCTCTGGAACCTCACGTACATCGGTGGCGCTCCTCCCGTGATCATGCTGCCTGGCGTTTCTATCAGTTGGTTGCTTGGACTCCAACTCGCTTAGCTACTTGACCTAGCAAGCTACGCAGAGTTATCGTCTCATTACTTGACAGGTTAAGTGCCTGTCAGCCAAGAAAGGAAAGCTGTTATGGCTCTGCAAGGTCCCATCCCCGTCACCTTCGCCATGGTCTTCCCGCACGGCTGCTACGTCGTCGGCCAGGTCGAGCCGGTCAAGGACTTCGACGCCTCGACCAACGGCCGCTTCGTGCAGTCCCGCGACAAGCAGACCAGTGAGCTGGTCTGGCAGGTCGCGGTCCTGGACGGTGACCCGGCCCTCAAGCCTGCGCAGAAGACGGTGGCGGTCAAGATCCTCGCGCCGGTCCAGCCGGTGCCGCCATCCCCGATGCCGGGGCTTCCGTTCACGCCCGTCGAGTTCGACGGCATCTCGGTCACGCCGTACGTCAACGGCAACGGCCGCCTCGCCTACTCCATCAAGGTGCGGGAGATGCACGCTCCCCACCAGCCCACCGCCCCGGCCAAGGCCGGAAAGGACGCCGCCTGATGACCCGTCGCCGTACCCCTCGCACCAGCGTGATCCGGCTGACCACCGGCAACGCCGCCCGCACCCTCAACCACCCGTTCGCCCGCCGTGAGCCCGTCCTGGCGCTCGACTTCGGCGCCACCTCCGTCCTGGTCACCACCAGTGGCCCCGTGACAGTGAAGGACCTGGAGTTCGCGCACCAGCTCGCCCGCGAAGCCCAACGCTTCGCCCGCTCCCTAGAGCGCAGCTTCTACGGCCTGCCCGACGGACGCGGGGTGGCGGCATGAGCGAGCACCGGCCCTACACCTACGTCACCGTGTCCCTGCGACCCGACTCCGACCCGCACGTCGGAGTCTCCTTCCACACCCCGCGCCTGCGGATCCGCGCCGGACTGCTGACCAGCAGCCCTCGGCCGTACCTGGAGTTCGCCTCCCACGAGGCCAACGTGCACATCTCCACCACTGGAGCCGGGCCGGTCACCGACACCGACCTGGCCATCGCCCGCGAGATCTTCAACGCCGCCGCTCGCTACCTGGCCGATTGCGAGTGCCTGCACGCCGAACAGCCGGCCAAGGACGCCACCGACACGGCGGCCTGACACGAAGCGGGGCCGCTGGAAGCTGCAACTCCCGGCGGCCCCTCGGTTCTCCCACGACTCGCTCCATCACGAGAGGTTCCCAGCTTATGTTCAAACGGCTACCTGGCGACGAGGCGCGTAACCTCGTCTCCACCACGCCCGACACGGCCGTCGTCTTCCGCCCGGCCGTCGTCAAGACTCCCGCCATCCTCACCATCGTCATCCTGGCCTGGCGCATGCTCGCCGGGCTTGTCCGTACGATCTGGCGTCACCCAATCGCGGCCACCATCCCGGTAGCCCTCGGCGCCACCTGGTACGTCTACGGCTGGCCCATGGCAGCATCTCTGCTCGGCACGGTCATCCTGATCCTCGCCTCATGGGCGTACATCGACCGGGCGTCCTTCAACCGCCTGATCGGCTACCGGCTGCTGGCCTGGTGGCGGCTCACCTGGATCTACCGGCGACACTGGCAACCCGTCCTGATCGTCTCCGGTCTCGGCCGTCACATCCGGGGCCGTGACTATCTGCCCCGGCTCGGCAAGGTCACCTGCACCTCTTGGGCCGACCAGGTCACCGTGCGCATGCTCAAAGGCCAACCGGTCAAGGACTGGACCGACCGCACCGACCATCTCGCCCAAGGCTTCGGCGCCACATCCTGCCGGGTGACGCTAACCCAGGCCGGACACCTGACACTGACCTTCCCGCGCAGCGATCCACTCTCTGAGCCCCTGCCGGCCCTGTCCATCCCCACCGAACCGACCGTGGGACCGATCGAGATCGGCACCCGCGAAGACGGGCGACCGTGGCGGCTCAAAGTGCATGGAACCCACGTTCTCGTCGCGGGCGCGACCGGGGCCGGCAAGGGGTCGATCATCTGGTCCGTCATCCGCTCCCTGCTCCCCGCCGCCAGCGTGGGCCTGGTCGAGCTGTGGGCGCTGGACCCGAAACTGATGGAACTGTCCTACGGCCGTGCACTCTTCGGCACACGGTACGCAGCCACTCCCGAGGAGTGCGCCGACCTGCTGGACGAGGCCGTCACCGTCATGCAGAAACGAGCCGCCCGTTTCGCCGGGCTCCAGCGCTCCCACACGCCCACGATCGATGCTCCGTTCGTCCTGGTCCTGGTCGACGAGGTGGCGTTCCTGACCGCCTACCAGTCCGACCGGCAGCTACGGCAACGCATCTCCTGCGCCCTCGCCACCCTCACCACTCAGGGCCGCGCAGTCGGCGTCGGCGTCCTGGCCGCGCTGCAGGACCCGCGCAAAGAGGTCATGAACATCCGCAACCTGTTCCCCGACAAGATCGCCCTCCGCCTGGACGAGTCCGAACAGGTCGACATGGTCCTCGGCGACGGTGCCCGCGACCGGGGAGCGCTGGCCGATCGCATCTCACCCGTCCCCGAACGAGGCGCGGGAGTCGGTTACGTCCGCCTGGAAGCCAGCCCCGAACCCATCCGGGTCCGCGCCGCCTACGTCTCCGACGCCGACATTCACGCCATGGTCAACGCCTACACCCCGTACGGGAGCGCCGCATGAGGAGCTGCGCCGAGTCGGAGGTGAGCTCTGATGTGTGAGCTGCTGGAAGAGCTTCGCTGCGCCACCTGCCACACCGTGAACGCTCTCTGGCTCGACCCGGTCCGCGCCCTGGTCGAGTGCCGCGCCTGCGGCCAGATCGCGCTCATCGTCCTTGACGTCAACGAAGGGAGGTTCACATGACCCATGCGCACGACCGTGCACTTCCCCGGGCCGTCCGCCAAGCCATGCCGATGGCCCGGGATGTGCTCGAAGAGGTCGCCAAGCTCCACGGCGTCTGCATCCGGCCCATCCCGCTGCGGCGACTCGACACCGTCACCGGTACCTCCGAGATCATCGACGTGCCATGCGGTTCCACCCTGGACAGCAAGTGCCCTCCCTGCGCCAAGCGCAACCGGCAACTCCGCATGGCCCAGTGCCGCGAGGGCTGGCACCTCGACACCGAACCGGCCATCACCCCGGACGAGGCCAGCGAGGAACAGCGCCGACTGGTCGAGTTCCGCGCCGACATGCAGGCCAAGCGTGATGCCGCCGAGCAGACCGGCGACGACACCACCGACCTGGACGCCGTTCTCGCGGGCTTGGACGAGGAGATCAACGCGGCTGGGATGCGGGGCAGCGTCACCGGATCCGCGGTGCCCAAGCGCACCCGATCGACCCGGCGTCGGCAGGACGCCCCGGACCTGCCCAAGCGGAAGATGGCGGCCACCACTCTCGGACGCACCTTCACCGGCTCCGACGGCAAGGTCTATCGGCCGTCGCTGTTCGTCACGCTCACCCTGCCCAGCTATGGCAAGGTCCGTGACGGCGTCCCCGTCGATCCGGACACCTACGACTACCGGCGCGCGGCTCGGGACACGCTGCACTTTTCCAAGCTCGTTGATCGATTCGTGCAGAACCTGCGCCGGGTCGCTGGCTATGACGTGCAGTACTTCGCCGCCGTCGAACCGCAGAAGCGGCTTGCCCCGCACCTGCACATGGCCATCCGGGGCACCCTGCCCCGCGCGGAGATCAAGCAGATCGCCGCCGCCACCTATCACCAGGTGTGGTGGCCACAAGCCGACGAGGTGCGCTTCGACGGCGACCACCTGCCCGTCTGGAACGAGGAGGCCGGCTACCTCGACCCGGCAACCGGCCAGGTCTTGCCCACCTGGGACGAGGCCCTCGACGCCCTGGACGAGGACGCCGAACCCCTCCACGTGCTCCGCTTCGGCGACCAGGTGGACGTGCAAGGCGTGCTCGCCGGAACCCCGGACGCCGACCAGTGCATCCGCTACCTGTCCAAATACCTGACCAAGTCCATCGGTGACGCCCTCGACAGCGGCCAGGCCCAGCGCGAGCACGCCACCCGCATGCTGGATACCCTGCGCTACGAGCCATGCTCACCCACCTGCCCGAACTGGCTCCGCTACGGCGTCCAGCCCAAGAGCGCCAAATCCGGCATGACGCCCGGCCACTGCCGTGGCAAGGCCCACAAGCCTGAACACCTCGGCTACGCCGGACGGCGCGTGCTGGTCTCCCGCAAGTGGAGCAACAAGACCCTCGCCGAACACAAGCAGGACCGCCGCACCTGGGTCCTGGAAGCCCTCGGCCAGGCCGACGAACCCACCGACCCACACCGCTACATCTGGCGACCGGTCCCGGCCGGAGACGCCAACGTGCCACCCCTCGCTGTCCGCCTCCTCCGATCCGTCCACGAACGCCAGCGCTGGCGAGCCCACCTCCGCGAGCTGGAAGCCAGAGCAGAAGGCCAAGATCTTTCGGCAATCGAGGGGAGGGCGGCATGACTGCGAACATCACACCACTTCTCCTCAGGCCCGAAGAAGCCGCCGACTGCCTCGGCATCGGCCGCACCAAGGTCTACGAGCTGATCCGCTCCGGCCAGCTCCGATCCGTTCGCATCAGCACCCTGCGTCGCGTTCCGGCAACCGCACTGACCGAGTTCGTCTCCCAGCTTGAACAGGAAGCAACATGAGCACCCAGAAGCGTGGCCAGAACGAGGATTCGATCTATAAGGACGGCGACCGCTGGCGCGGTGCGGTCTCCCTCGGTTACGGCCCGGACGGGAAGCGCACTCGCAAGAAGGTCTCCGGCAAGACCCGCGCCGAAGTCGTCGAGAAGGTTCGCAAGCTCAAGGAAGCCCTGGCAAAGGGAGCTCCGGTCCCAGACGACCGACTGACGGTCGGCACATTCCTCGATCGCTGGTTGCTCCACCTGCCCGGCCACATCTCCGATGGGACCTTGGACGACTACGAGGACACTGTGCGGCTCCACCTCAAGCCGGGGCTCGGCCGTCACAAGCTGACCAAGCTTACCGTGGCCCAGGTCGATGCCCTGTGGCAGGCCAAGCGCAAGGCCGGTTACAAGGCGAACAGTGTCCGGAACATGCGGGCCGTACTCCGGAAAGCTCTAGGCCAGGCAGAACGAGAGGGCCTGATCATGCGGAACGTCGCAGCCCTGTCGATGCCGCCGCGCGTACCCGTTGAAGAAGGCCGGACGCTCACGGTAGAGGAGGGTAAGAGGCTCCTCGACGCTGTCGCCGATCACCGCATGGGCGTCCTCGTGCTCCTGGCCCTCGTCTTCGGCCTGCGTCGTGGTGAAGCGCTCGGCCTCATGTGGAACGCCCTGGACCTGGACGCTCGAACACTCCGGGTCACCCACTCCGTCAAGCGCCTCAAGAACCGCGACCCGAACGCCACGACCAAGACCCGCATCGTAGTCAGCGAACTCAAGACCAGGCGCTCACGCCGCGTCCTCTGCCTGACTCCCGAACTGATCGAGGCGATCAAGCGCCACAAGGCCACCCATAACAAGGAACGCCTTCGGACCGGCGAGGACTGGACGGAGCACGGCCTGATGTTCCCGACGGTCTTCGGCAACCCATCCGACCCGGACACCTTCTCGCACCTGTTCTCCCGGCTGGCCAAGAAGGCCGGCCTCGGCCACTGGCACCCACACGAGCTTCGCCACTCCGGCGCATCGCTCATGCTCGCCCAAGGCACTCCCCTCCACGTCGTGTCCGAAGTCCTCGGCCACGCCAGCATCGCGATCACCAAGGACGTCTACGGACACCTGCTCGAAGGTGACCGGCGCGCAGCAACGGAAGCCATCTCCAGCGCCCTCCTGGGGAAACAGACCCCGGTGGCTCCCAAGGTGGCTCCCGAAGACGCCGATGACACCGGTTGAAGATCAGAAAGCACAAGGCCCCTGACAGCATTACGCCTGTTCAGGGGCCTTGTGGTTGCAGAGCCGACGTGGGGAATCGAACCCCAAACCTTCTGTTTACAAGACAGATGCTCTGCCGATTGAGCTACGTCGGCACGGCCTATCAGTGTAGACGGTCACCGCCGTCGATGACGAGCCACTTCGTACAAGGTCACCCCTGCCGCCACCCCCGCGTTGAGCGACTCCGCCGCCGCGCGCATCGGGATGCGGGCGACCACATCGCACTGCTCGCGGACCAGCCGCGACAGCCCCTTCCCTTCGGAGCCGACCACCACGACCAGGGGCTCCGCCAGGAGGTCGACGTCGCCGATCTCCGCGTCGCCCGCGCCGTCGAGACCGATGACGAAGAGGCCTTCGTCGCGGTATTCGCGGAGGGCGGCGGTGAGGTTGGCGGCGCGGGCGACGCGCAGGGTGGCCAGGGTGCCGGCGGAGGTTTTCCAGGCGCCGCCTGTCACGCCGGCTGAGCGGCGGGACGGGACGAGCAGGCCGTGGGCGCCGAAGGCGGTGGCGGAGCGGGCGATGGCGCCCAGGTTGCGGGGGTCGGTGACGCCGTCGAGGGCGACGATGAGCGGGGTCTCGGCCGCGTCGCGGGCCAGCTCGACCAGCTCCGCCGGGTGGGCGTAGTCGTAGGCCGGGATCTGGAGGGCCACGCCCTGGTGGACGGCGCCCTCGGTCAGCCTGTCGAGCTTGTCGCGGGTGACCTCCATGAGGGCGATCCCGCGGTCGGCGGCGATTTTGACGCTGTCTCGTACGCGGTCGTCGTTGTCGACGCGGTGGGCGACGTAGAGGGCGCTGGCCGGGACGCCGGCCTGGAGGGCCTCCAGGACGGGGTTGCGGCCGCCGATGTATTCGGGGGCGTCGTCGGAGCGCCTGGTGCGCGCGGGGGCGCGGCGGGTGCCGCCTCCCTGCTCCTCGCGGGCGACGCGCTCGGCCCTGGCCTTGTCCTTGTACCAGTGGCGCATCTCGGCGGGCGGGGTCGCGCCCTTGCCTTCGAGGCCGCGGCGACGCTGACCGCCGGTGCCCTTGGTCGGGCTCTTCTTCTTCGCGGGCCTGCCCGGCTTACCCCCTGCTGCCATGGAATCAAGGGTACTTGCGCCGCCAAGTCCCTTGGCCCGCCTAGGTTGGCGGACGTGGATCTGAATTACTACGACACGCTCATCGCGGTCGCCGAGGACACCCAGGTCATCCGGGCCGAGGTTCCGCTGCCGAGGGGTGGCAAGCCGACGGTCGCGAGCGTTCAGTACGAGTTGCTCGCGGCCGATCCGGGCGCCCTCACCCAGGAGGACGTGCTGTTCGAGAGCTGGCTGCGGCGCCAGGACGACCCGGAGCCGCCGCAGGACGTGCGGGACGAGCTGCGCGACCGGTTCTTCAGCAGGTCGCAGGCCTGCCTGCGGGCCTCGCCCCTGCCGAAGAAGCACGGCTGGGGCCTGCTCTTCGACGGGGCGGGCCGCATCACGTTGTGTCCGATGGAGTCGGACGAGTATCAGCGCATCGTCGCCGGCGAGGTGGCGGGTGTCCGCGTGCTGAAGGCGATGCGCACCCGCCGCAGTTAGCCGCGCAGCTCCCAGCGGGCGCCGTGCGGGGTGTCCTCGACGGTGACGCCCGCCTCGGCGAGCTGGTCTCTGATCGCGTCGGCGGCCGCGTAGTCCTTACGGGCCCTGGCCGCCTTGCGCTGCTCCAGAGCGACCACGACCAGCGCGTCGACCACCGCCTTGAGGTCGGAGCCCGCCGTGCGCCACTGCGGCGAGCGCGGGTCGAGGCCCAGCACGTCGAGCATGTTCTGGGTCTCGGCGAGCAGCCGGGCCACCGCCTCCTTGTCGCCCTTGGACAGCGCGACGTTGCCCTCGCGGACCACCTCGTGCACGACCGCGAGCGCCTGAGGCGTGCCGAGGTCGTCGTCGAGCGCGTCGGCGAACGCCTGCGGGAGCGGCGCGTCGGCGTCGACGTCGTGGATGACCTCGGCGGCGCGGGTCACGAACCCCTCGATCCGCTGGTAGGCGGTCGCGGCCTCCCGCAGCGCCTCCTCGGAGTAGTCGATGGAGGAGCGGTAGTGGGGCGCGGCGAGGTAGTAGCGCAGCTCGACCGGGCGGACCTTCTGCACCATGTCCGGGACCAGCAGCGAGTTGCCCCGCGACTTGGCCATCTTCTCGGCGCCGATCTTGACCAGGCCGTTGTGCATCCAGTAGCGGGCGAAGCCGTCGCCCGCCGCCTGGGACTGGGCGATCTCGTTCTCGTGGTGCGGGAAGATCAGGTCGAGGCCGCCGCCGTGGATGTCGAACGTCGGGCCCAGGTATTTGGTGGCCATCGCCGAGCACTCGAGGTGCCAGCCGGGACGGCCGGGGCCCCACGGGGTCGGCCAAGTGGGCTCGCCGGGCTTCTCGCCCTTCCACAGGGCGAAGTCGCGCGGGTCGCGCTTGCACGACTCGTCGTCGGTGTCGCCGGCCGCCCGCATGTTGTCCAGCTTCTGGTTGGAGAGCTTGCCGTACTCGTCCTCCCAGGAGCGCACGTCGAAGTAGACGTCGCCGCCGGAGGCGTAGGCGTGGCCGCGGTCGATGAGCCGCCGCATGAGCTCGATCATCTCCGGCACATGGCCGGTGGCGCGCGGCTCGACGGTCGGCGGCAGGCAGCCGAGCGTGTCGTAGGCCCAGGTGAAGGCGCGCTGGTTGCGCTCGGCGACGACGAACCACGGCACCCGCTCCTCGGCGGACACCCTGATGATCTTGTCGTCGATGTCGGTGACGTTGCGGCAGAACAGCACGTCGTAGCCGGAACGCATGAGCCAGCGCCGCAGCACGTCGAAGTTGACGCCCGAGCGGATGTGGCCGATGTGCGGAGGGGCCTGCACGGTGGCGCCACACAGGTAGATCGACGCCCGGCCGGCTTCGAGCGGGACGAATGCGCGAATGTCGCGAGTGGCGGTGTCGTAAAGGCGCAGGCTCACAAAAGCAAGGCTAACGCCTCAGCCACCGTCGTGGATGCGATTACCGCGCCACCATGTGCGATGACGGTCGCGTTGATCGGCCCGGGAGTGCATTGTTCTGTAGGCTCGAACCGCCATGGACGTGACTCCCCCCTCTACGCTCCGCCGCCTGGGCATCGCCCTGGCCGGACTCGCCGTCGCCGCGCTGACGGGCGCCGCGTGCGTGCTCTCGTTCGACGATCTGCGGGCGCTGGCCGTGCACGGCGGCGCCCGTCCCGACCTCGCCTACCTCTACCCGGCGGGGTTCGACGCGCTGCTCGCGGTCACGCTGATCTGCGTGCTGCTGCTGCGCTCCGCCCGCGCGCTGGTGCGCGCCCAGGCCGCGGTGGTGCTGGTCCTGCTCATCCTGGCTGCCGCCGCGGTGAACGTGGCCACGGCGCTCGGCCACGCGTTCCCGGCCTCTCCGACGGCCGTCGGCGTGGCCGTCGCGCCGTGGGTGATGCTCGCCCTGGGGCTGTGGCTCTGGATGCTGCTGATCAAGCACGTGCAGGACGGCCGGGGATCCGCGCGCGACCACGACGGTACGGGGGAGCACGACATCGTGCCGTTCAACCGGGGCGTCGAGGCGGACAGGACGGTCGAGCTGCCGCGCCCGGCCGCCGGGCCGCGGCCGTCCGAGGAGCCGCCGCCCCTGGCCGCCGCCGCCCCGGCCGCGCTGGAGACGACGCCGGTCGTCGGCCCCACTCCCGCCCCGGAGACCCCGCCGGTCTCGGAGCAGGTCACCCGCTGGCCGGCCCACCGTCCCGAAGAGGAGACGGCCCCCTCGCCCGCACCGGATTCGGCCCCCGAACCGTCCGCGGCCTCGCCCGTACCGGATTCGGCTCCTGAACGATCCGCGTCCTTATCGGAACCGGCCCCTGAGGAAGCCCCGGAGCCGGAACCGGAGCCCGAGCCTGAGCGGCCCGTGCGGTGGGGTGATCGGGTCAAGCCGAGAGACGTCCTGGTGCATCCCCGCGCGGCCACGAGCGCCGAGAAGGGCGCCGACACGCAGCCCGTGCCCGTGGTGCGGGACGACGAGCCGGACCCGGGGCACGGCCGGGAGGCCGCCGACGCCGGTGAGCGCGGGCAGGACGGCCGGGCCGCGGAGGCCCTGGAGGACACCGCCCCTCACCCCGTCGTCGAGGAGAACGACGGCGACGGCCACCGGCCGTCCCCCGGGGAGGCGCCGTCGGGGCGGCTGCGCAGCACGCCCCTGCCGCCGGAGGACTGAGAACGCCGCCTGACATGCGCGAAGCCCGCCCGGCATCAGTGCCGGGCGGGCTTTGCGCGTGTTGCTCCGTGCTCTCGGGATCAGGCACGGTTCCCGGGGTCACAGGCCCCGGCTAGATGCTTGTACCGCGAGGTCCACGGCGTAGGCCGGCGACGATGCCGACGCCCACGACCGCCAGGACGACCTGCAGCACCAGTTCTATCCAATCGATGCCGGGGGTCGTCTCCACGCCGATGACCTGAGCGATCATCGTGCCGATGAGGGCGGCGACGATGCCGACGACGATGGTGAGGATCCACCCGATGGCCTGCCGGCCCGGAAGCAGCAGACGCCCGATCGCGCCGATGACGGCGCCGATCACGATGGCGCCCAGGATGGACTGGATTGTCATGACACAAACCTCCCCGTGAGGATGAGCGGTTCATCCTGCACGGGGAGTGGGATACCCGATCTCCAGCCTTTATGCCGGAGATTTACAAATTTGCAGCTCAGGTGGTGGTTCGCCCTCTTCCGCCACCCTTCCCCCTGGCCGATCCGGCCACGATCGACACTCCGATCACCGCCAGCACGAGTTGGAGGATGTGTTCGAGCCAGTCGATGCCCCTGGTGTCGGCCCAGCCGAACAGCTGAGCGATCAGCGTGCCGAGCAGAGCCGCCACGATGCCGACGATCAGTGTCAGGCCGATGGACATGTTCTGCTTTCCCGGCAGGATCAGCCGGGCCAGCGCGCCGACGATGGCGCCGATGATTACCGCGGAAACGATCGCGCCGATCATGTATAGCTCCCCCCGAAAGCGTCTTCAGAGGGACATACCCGGCATTTCGGCAAGTTACCCCTGGTAGACGGCGATCCGCACCGCGCCAGAGCGGACCGCCGTCGGCCATGGAACAGGCGGGCGGCAGGTTGCCCACCGGTTAAAGGACGGCTGATCCCGGCGTGAGGTTGACGACGAGCGCGGTCGCGACCGCGGCGATCCCTTCGCCGCGTCCGGTCAGCCCGAGCCCGTCGGTGGTGGTGGCGCTGAGGCTCACAGGAGCCCCCAGAGCGACGCTGAGCGCCTTCTCCGCCTCCAGGCGCCGGGGAGCCAGTTTCGGGCGGTTACCGATCACCTGGACGGCCACGTTGCCGATCTCGAAGCCGGCCGCCCGCACCTGGCGCGCGGTCTCCTCCAGCAATGCGGCGCCGGACGCGCCCGCCCAGCGCGGGTCGGCAGTGCCGAACAGGCCGCCCAGATCGCCCAGCCCCGCGGCGGACAGCAAGGCGTCACAGGCCGCGTGCGCGGCGGCGTCGCCGTCCGAGTGGCCGGTCAGGCCGGTCTCGCCCGGCCAGTGCAGGCCGGCGAGATGCAGCTCCCGGCCCGATGCGAACGGGTGGACGTCGACTCCGACGCCCACCCGTGGAACGATCGCGCTCAGGAGTTCAGGACCTCGTCGAGCAGGGCCTCCGCCTTGTCCTCGTTGGTCTTCTCGGCGAGCGCGAGCTCGCTGACGAGGATCTGGCGAGCCTTGGCGAGCATGCGCTTCTCGCCCGCGGACAGGCCGCGCTCGCGGTCTCGGCGCCACAGGTCGCGGACGACCTCGGCGACCTTGTTCACATCACCGGACGCGAGCTTCTCCAAGTTGGCCTTGTAGCGCCGCGACCAGTTCGTCGGCTCCTCGGTGTGCGGCATGCGCAGCACGTCGAAAACGCGCTCCAGGCCCTCCTGGCCGACAACATCGCGCACCCCGACGAGTTCTGCGTTTTCAGCTGGCACCTGGACGGTAAGGTCGCCCTTGTCGACCTTGAGCACCAGGTAGGTCTTTTCCTCACCCTTGATGGATCGCTTCGTGATTGCTTCGATCCGAGCAGCCCCATGGTGGGGGTAGACGACAGTGTCGCCGACCTGGAAAGTCATGTGACAAGTACCCCTTCCGCTGTACTCCAGAGTACCACGCATCCACAGGGTCCCGGAACAGTGAAATCATCATAACTGCAGGTCAAAGCCGCATATTGGGGATTGACAAGAGGTCAACTCTGTGAATCGCATATCCGGACATACCGAATGACCTGCGGGGGTGTGGAAATGACCTTGGAAACAGGTGGATATGGTAGGCGCTGCCCATCCCCATGTGCGAACCAAGGAGAACCCGCTCGTGACCAGCCGTCGCTGGATTGTCGCCGCCGCCGCGTTCCTGGCAGCCCCCGTACTCGCCGGCTGTTCTGTTGGTTTCGACGCCAACACCACCAAGCCGTACGCTCCGGTGGAGGCGGCGGCCCTGATCGACCAGGGCGCCTACGGCAAGCAGAGCATCCACGTGCCCCAGGCGTTCATCCTCGGCCCCGAGCCCGGCGGCAGCATCCCGTGGCGCGGCTCCGTCCCCGTCTACCTGACGATGCTCAACAACGGCGACTCCCCCGACACGCTGCAGTCCGTCAGCGCCGGTGACGCCGCGAGCGCCAAGCTGGCCGCGCCCGTGCAGCTCCCGGTGGGCCAGCTCGTCAAGGCGGAGGCCGCCACGCCGCAGATCACCCTGGAAGGCCTCAGCAAGGCCCTCAGAGGCGGTGAGGCGCTCCGGCTGGACCTCCAGTTCGCCAACGCCGGCACGATCACCCTGGACGTCCCCGTGATGCCGCACAGCCGCGAGTACGCGTCCTACCCGGCGGTCGAGGGCGCCGTCCCCGCGCCGACCCCCTCGCCCACGCCGACCGAGGCGGCCGAGGAAGAGGCCCACTGACCCCAGGACACGCCAGAACCCCTTCGTCCCGTACGCGCACTCGTACGGGACGGAGGGGTTCTGTCAGTCTTCGGCGGTGTCGAACTTGTAGCCGAGGCCGCGCACGGTCAGGATGCAGCGCGGGCTCGACGGGTCGGCCTCGATCTTCGCGCGCAGCCGCTTGACGTGCACGTCCAGGGTCTTGGTGTCACCGACGTAGTCGGCGCCCCACACGCGGTCGATGAGCTGGCCGCGGGTGAGCACCCGGCCGGCGTTGCGCAGCAGCACCTCCAGCAGCTCGAACTCCTTCAGCGGGAGCTGCACCGGCTCGCCGCGCACCGCCACCACGTGCCGGTCGACGTCCATGCGCACCGGGCCGACGGCGAGCACCGCGGTCTCCAGTTCCTCAGGGGCGTCGCCCTGCCGGCGCAGCACCGCGCGGATGCGCGCCACCAGCTCGCGCGAGGAGAACGGCTTGGTCACGTAGTCGTCGGCGCCCAGCTCCAGGCCCACGACCTTGTCGACCTCGCTGTCCTTAGCGGTCAGCATGATCACCGGGACCTTGGAGCGCTGCCGCAGCGAGCGGCAGACCTCGGTGCCCGGCAGGCCCGGCAGCATCAGGTCGAGCAGCACCAGGTCGGCGCCGTTGCGGTCGAAGGTGTCGAGGGCCTCGGGCCCGGTCGCCGCGACCGAGACCTCGAAACCCTCCTTGCGCAGCATGTAGGAAAGGGCGTCGGAGAAGGACTCCTCGTCTTCCACGACGAGTACACGGGTCACGGGGCGGCCTCCAGAGGGATTGCAGGTTGTGCCGGAATGGCCGTCCCACCGAAGGCGGGCAGGCGCAAAGTGAAGGTCGAACCGGAGCCTTCCTTGCTCCAGACGGAGACCTCGCCCGCGTGCGAGGCGGCCACGTGCTTGACGATGGCCAGGCCGAGACCGGTGCCGCCGGTCGCGCGCGAGCGGGCGGTGTCGACGCGGAAGAAGCGCTCGAAGATGCGCTCCTGCGCCTCCTCCGGGATGCCGATGCCCTGGTCGCTGATGCTGATCTCGACGCTCTCCCCGGCGGGGCGGGTGCTGACCACCACGCGGGTGTGCTCCGGGCTGTAGGCGATCGCGTTGTCGATGAGGTTGCGCAGCGCGGTCACCAGCAGCTCCTCGTCGCCCCAGATGCGCAGCCCGTCGGTGCCGCCGGTGACGAGCGTGATGTCCTTGGCGCCGGCGCGGGTGTTGCAGTGGTCGATGGCGACGCCGATGGCCTCGTCGATGGAGACCTGGGCGGGCGCCGGGATGGGCTCGGCGCCCTGTATGCGGCTCAGCGTGATGATGTCCTGCACCAGGTAGGTGAGCCGGGCCGCCTCGTGCTGCATGCGGGCCGCGAACCGGGTGACGGCCTCGGGGTCGTCGGCGGCGTCCTGGATCGTCTCCGCCAGCAGGCTCAGCGCGCCGACCGGGGTCTTGAGCTCGTGGCTGACGTTCGCCACGAAGTCGCGGCGCACCGCCTCGACCCTGCGCCGCTCGGTCTGGTCCTCCGCCAGCACCAGCACCTGGCCGAACGAGCCGAGAGGCGCCACGCGGACCGCGAAGCTCGTGGTCTCCTGGCCGAACTTGTTGCCCGCCACGTCGATCTCCGTCTCACGGATCTCGCCGTCGCGCCGTACCTGCCGCGCCAGCGCGAGCAGCTCGGCGACCATCAGCCGGTCACCCTTGACGAGCCCGAACGCGCGAGCGGCCGAACTGGCCCTCAGCACGCGGTCGTGCGCGTCGAGCACCACCGCCGACGAGGGCAGCACCGCGAGCACCGAGGCCACGCCCTGCGGCAGCGCCGTGACCCCCGGATCGGAGACCTCGCTCTTCCTGCTGGGCGCCTCGATCTGGTTACGGTAGAACAACACAGCCAGAGCCCCCACGACGAAGCCGGCCAGGGCCGCGAAGCTCAAGGCCATCTCACTCATGTTCCCGATGGTAGGCGGCGCCCTCGCGCGCACAGACCCCTCACCAGGGAGATGAACCGCCCTTTCCCGGAAAGTTCACCTCCGAGTCGGAGTTCGTTCACAGACGTCGCCGTACGGTGACGTCATGCGTGACGCGTACCACGAAGAACTAGACGCCCTCACTGACAGGCTGGTCGAGATGACCAGGCTTGTCCGCTCCGCCATCTCGCGCGCCACCACCGCGCTGCTCGACGCGGACCTCCAGCTCGCCGAGCAGGTCATCTCCCGCGACGAGGAGGTGAACGCGCTCTACTCGGGCATCGAGGGGTCCATCTTCGACCTCATGGCCAGGCAGCAGCCGGTGGCCGTCGACCTGCGCCTGGTCATCACCGCGCTGCGGATGGGCGCCGATTTGGAAAGGATGGGTGACCTCGCCGTCCACGTCGCCAAGGTGGCCCGCCTGCGCCACCCCGACTCCGCCATCCCCGCCGAGATCCGCTCCACCATCATCGAGATGGGACAGATCGCAGAGAACCTGGTCACCAAGGCCGGCGGCTGCATCGCCTCCCGCGACGTCGAGGTCGCCCTGGAACTGGAACAGGACGACGACGCGATGGACCGGCTGCACCGGCGGCTGTTCCGCACCATCCTCAGCAAGGACTGGAGCCACGGGGTGGAGCCGGCGATCGACATCACGCTGATCGGGCGGTACTACGAGCGGTACGCGGACCACGCGGTGAGTGTGGCGAGGGATGTCGTTTATCTGGTGACGGGTACGCGGCCGGAGTGATGCTCTTGGGGTGCGCCGCCTGGTTCGGCGCACCCGATGTGATTCGGTGTGCCCGGTTCTTGTTCGGTGTGCTGTCTGGTTCGGTGTGCCGTTTTATTAGGTGCAAAGCCGGTCATTAGGGTCAAAAACCAGGAAATCTTTTTGGGAAACCCCTCGGGCTGGGCGCCGTTACGCGTGCCTGACGGCCCGCTCAGCCCGCCGTAGGCCGTGAAGGCGTGGCCCTGCGCGGTGCCAGGCGCTTCGCGCCTCGACAGCTCAGACGTGTTGTGGGGGGGCTTCGCCCCCGCGCCCCCGGGGACAGGCGCGGCCCTGCGCAGTACCAGGCGCTACGCGCCTTCCGGCTCAGGCTGTGTCGTGTGGGGGCAAGCCCCCACACCCCCGGCGAGGGAGCTACCGCCCCTCGCGCTCCCCGGACCCCAGCCGGTTGATTTCTCTCGTGAAAGACAGACCCGCCTTCGGACGAGCCGTGGCTCCACTCGTTGAACTTCGAAGGCGCCGGTTCGAGTGAGAGTCGGCCCCACCCATCGCTTTTGAACACCCTGATCATGCATGGGTTTCTGGCTCTACCCGGAGCCAGAACAGCCCTAGTGGTTCGCCCCGTTTGCGAACCCGCCCTGAGCGTGATCACTACGCCATTCGGTTTCCAGAATGCTGAACAGCTCGGAATCTCGCCAACCGTCCCGGATGAGTGCGGTATGACGATGACGTCCTTCCCAGGTCATGCCGAGCTTGGTGAGCACCCGCCCCGAGCCGAGATTGCGCGGGTCGCATGTAGCGAAGATCCGATGGAGGTCGAACTTCTCGAAGCCGCGTGTGAGGAGTTCTCGCCCGATCGCCGTTCCGACTCCATGGCCCCAGAGCCGCGGGTGCACGATATACGTGATCTCGCCTTGGCGGTGCTCTCGGCTCCGGAGGTGCAGTTCGCCCATTCCGACGATCTCGCCTTCGACGCGAGCGGCATAGGCGAACCGCTGCTGGGGTGTGTGCGACCACGCCTCAGCAGCCTCTGCCACGAACGCTCGGGTTTGCTCTTCCGTGTTCGGCCCCCAGGCTTGGAAGCGGCAAACCTGGTCGAGAGAAGCCCAGGAGTGAACGGCTCGCCAGTCTTGCAGTTCGATCTTGCGCAAAGTTACTGAGTGTCGAACCACAATCTGATCATGCCAGGCGGGGATAGCGGCCACTCTGCGAATTGGCGTTGATGAGACGGTCGACGGTGACGACGCCGATCTCGGCCAGGGTGGTGAACTTCGTTGTCGCAGGCGCTTTTGAATATCTGGTCACCGAACTCGGCGACTGTCTCGTCGGCCATGACAGCTTGTTCCGGCAGCGGAGGAGGAGAGCAGGTGAACGCCTTCGGCCAACGCCGAAATCCGGCCGAGACCCGGGGAGCGCGAGGGGGCGGTAGCCCTCTCACCGGGGGTGTGGGGGCTTGCCCCCGCACGACACAGCCTGAGCCGGAAGACGCGTAGCGCCTGGTACCGCGCAGGGCCGCGCCTGTCCCCGGGGGTGTGGGGGCGGAGCCCCCGCACAACACGTCTGAGTTGTCGAGGCGCGAAGCGCCTGGCACCGCGCAAGGCCGTGCTTGTCCCCCGGGGTGTGGGGCGCGCCCCACACAACACAGCCTGAGCCCGAAGGCGCGCAGCGCCCGGTACCGCGCAGGGCCGCGCCTGTCCTCAGGGGCGGGGGCGAAGCCCCCGCACAACACGTCTGAGCCGAATGGCGCGAAGCGCCCTCTCCGCGCAAGGCCACGCCCGTCCTCAGGGGCGGGGGCGAAGCCCCCGCACAACACGTCTGAGCCGAAAGGCGCGAAGCGTCTGGCGCCGCGCAAGGCCACGCCTTCACGGCCTACGGCGGGCTGAGCGGGCCGTCAGGCACGCGTAACGGCGCCCAGCCCGAGGGGTTTCCCAAAATGGTTTGAGGGTTTTCACCAAGGACTGGACGGCTCACGACGAACCAGACGGCTCACGCCGAACGAGAAAGCTCACACCGAACCAGACGGCTCACGCCGAACAAAAACCTCACAGCCGTGAACGGATACCCCCTCAGCGGCCCTGGTTGGCCACTGCCTGGATGGCGGCCTTGGCGGCCTCCGGGTCCAGGTACTCGCCGCCGCGCTTCAGCGGCCGGAAGTGCTCGTCCAGGTCGTACCGCAGAGGGATCCCCGTGGGGATGTTCAGCCCGGCGATGTCCTCGTCGCTGATCCCGTCCAGGTGCTTGACCAGGGCGCGCAGGGAGTTGCCGTGGGCGGCCACGAGCACGGTGCGGCCCGCGGACAGGTCGGGGACGATGTCGTCGTACCAGTACGGCAGCATCCGGTCCACCACGTCCTTGAGGCATTCGGTACGCGGCATCAGCTCGGGCGGGAGGAGGGCGTAGCGGCGGTCGCCCACCTGGGAGAACTCGTCGTCGTCGGCGATGGGCGGCGGGGGCGTGTCGTAGGAGCGCCGCCAGAGCATGAACTGCTCCTCGCCGAACTCCTCGCGGGTCTGGGCCTTGTTCTTGCCCTGGAGGGCGCCGTAGTGGCGTTCGTTGAGCCGCCAGGAGCGCTTGACCGGGAGCCAGAGGAGGTCGGCCTCACCGAGGGCGAACTGGGCCGTCTGGATGGCCCGGTTGAGCAGGCTCGTGTGGACGACGTCGGGGTAGAGGCCGGCGTCGGTGAGGAGCTTGCCGCCCCGGCGGGCCTCGTCCTCGCCCTTCGCCGACAGGCTCACGTCCACCCAGCCGGTGAACAGGCCCTTCGCGTTCCAGTCGCTCTCGCCATGCCGTAGCAGCACCAAAGTCGCCATGCGCCCCATCCTAGGGCGGCCTGGTTCAGGAGCGCTCCGGGTCCGCGAAGCGGGCGAAAGCCTGCAGGTTGGCGAGCGATTCGCCGCGTTTCTTGCGCCATTCCCACTCGCGCCTGATGGAGGAGGCGAAGCCGATCTCCAGGGCGCGGTCGAACGACTCGTCGGAGTAGGTGAGCACGCAGCCGAGGATGCGGTCGATCTCCTCCTCGGTGACGGCGGTGAGGGGCATGCGGCCGACCAGGTAGACGTCGCCGACGGGGTCGACGGAGAAGTGGACGCCGTACATGGCGCCGTTCCTGGCGAGCAGCCACTTGTAGAACTCGGCGTGGTTCTCGTCGGGCTGGCGGCAGAAGAACGCCTCGATGTGCAGGACCCGCTCGCCGACGATCAGCCAGGTCATGGTGGCGAGTTTGTGCCGGCCGGGCAGCTTGGCGAGGAACGCTCCCGGCCGCGGCTCGTCGTGTTCGACGTCCGCGGCCTTGAGCGCGGCTTCGATGAGGTCGCGCATGCGCTACAGCCTACGAGTTCACCGCCACCGGCTGCCGGTGCAGGTGGGCGACGGCTTGCGCGTACACGTCCATGAGGCGTGCGGAGGTGGCCTGCCAGCCGAAGGCGGCGGCGTGCTCGCGCGCCCCCGCGGAGAGGGCGGCGAGGCGGGCCGGGTCGGTGAGGAGGCCGCCGATGGCCTGCGCCCAGTCGTGCGGGTCGTGCCCGTCGACGAGGAGCCCGGAGACGCCGTCGCGGACGGCGGTGCGCAGCCCGCCGACGGCGGCGGCGACCACGGGGGTGCCGCAGGCCTGGGACTCCAGGGCGACGAGGCCGAAGGACTCGCTGTGGGAGGGGACGACGGTGAGGTCGGAGGCGCGGTACCAGTCGGCGAGCTCGTGCTGCGGCGCCGGCGGCACGAGCCGGACGGTGTCGGCGATGCCGAGTTCGGTGGCGAGTTCGGTGAGGATGGACGGCCTGGCCAGGCCGTTGCCGGAGGGTCCGCCGACGCAGGCGACGACGAGGCGGCCGCGCAGTGACGGGTCGTCGATGAGCATGCGGGAGGCGGCGCGCAGCAGCACGTCGGGGGCCTTGAGCGGCTGGATGCGGCCGACGAACAGCAGGACGCGCGCGCCCTGCGGCAGGCCGAGCCGCTGCCGGGCGGCGCCCTGTGAGGCGGGCTGGAAGACGGTCAGGTTGACGCCGGGGTTGACGACGGCGACGCGCTGTTCGGCGGCCCCGTACAGGTCGATGAGTTCGTGCGCCTCGTCGGCGGTGTTGGCCACGAGGCGGTCGGCGATCTGCACGACCTGTTCCTCGCCGACGACGCGGGCCTGCGGCTCGGGCCGGTCGCCCTCGGCGAGGAGCCGGTTCTTGACCTTGGCCATGGTGTGCATGGTGTGCACGAGCGGGACGCCCCAGCGTTCCTTGGCGAGCCAGCCGACCTGGCCGGACAGCCAGTAGTGGGAGTGGATCACGTCGTAGTGGCCGGGCTCGTACATGGCCTCGATGCGCAGCACCTCGGACAGGAACGCGCACATCTGGCCGGGCAGGTCGGCCCGGTCCATCTCCTCGTACGGTCCGGCGGTCAGGTGACGGACCAGGACGCCGGGCGCCAGTTCGGCGACCGGTGGCAGGTCGCGGGCCGTGGCGCGGGTGAAGATGTCCACCTCCACGCCCGATTGAGCCAGCCGTTTGGCGGATTCGACGATGTACACGTTCATGCCGCCGGCGTCGCCCGTACCGGGCTGGTCGAGCGGTGACGTGTGCATGCTGATCGTCGCGACCCGGTTGACCCGTCGTCGCCTCACCCGACATCACCTCCAAGTGACTTACAACTGTCCAGATTTTTTCGACATTCCCGACAAGGCATCACAGTGGGGGTCCCCGAAGGGCGGCCTGGCAGGATGTGGCGCATGAAGAGAACGGCTGTGGTGACCGGCGCGAGCAGCGGCATCGGCGAGGCGACAGCGCGGCGGCTGGCCGCCGAGGGCTACCACGTGGTGGCCGGAGCCAGGCGGCGCGACCGGCTGGAGAAGCTGGCGGCCGAGGTGCCCGGCGTCACTCCGGTGACGCTCGACGTTACCTCCCAGGAGTCGGTGGACGAGCTGGCGGCCTCGCTGGATCGCTGCGACGTGCTGGTCAACAACGCCGGCGGCGCGCTCGGGCTGGAGCCGGTGTCCGACGGCCGGGTGGACGACTGGCAGCGGATGTACGACACCAACGTGCTCGGCTCGCTGCGCGTCACCCAGGCGCTGCTGCCGAAGCTGATCGGCTCGGGCGACGGCGTGCTGGTGATGCTGACCTCGACGGCCGGGCTGGTCTCGTACGAGGGAGGCGGCGGCTACTGCGCGGCCAAGCACGCGCAGACGTCCATGACCGAGACGCTCAGGCTGGAGCTGGTCGGGCAGCCGGTGCGGATCGTGGAGATCGCGCCCGGCATGGTGCGCTCTGAAGGGTTCGCGCTGACCCGGTTCCGCGGCGACGCCGAGCGGGCGGACAAGGTGTACGAGGGCGTGCCCGACCCGCTCAGCTCCGACGACGTCGCCGACGCGATCGCCTGGTGCGTGACGAGGCCCGCGCACGTCAACGTCGACCGCCTGGTCATCCGCCCCCGGGCCCAGGCCGCCCAGCACAAGGTGCACCGCGTCAGTGGCTAGACCGGTCGGCTCGATCACCCGGGGCACGACCGGCCACAACCGGCTGCGGCGCGCCGACCGGTGGATCGCCGCCGTCCACGGCGGGCTGCTGCGCGCCACCGCCAGGCCGCTCGTGGTGGACCTGGGGTACGGGGCCTCGCACGTGACGACGCTGGAGCTGTTCACCCGGCTGCGGCGGGTGGCGCCGGACGTCGAGGTGGTGGGGATCGAGATCGACCCGGCCCGGGTGGCGGCGGCCAAGCCGTACGAGCGGGAAGGGCTGAGCTTCGCGCTCGGCGGCTTCGAGCTGCCCGTCGCCCGGCCGCCGGTGCTGGTGCGGGCCTTCAACGTGCTGCGCCAGTACGGGGAGGCGGAGGCCTGGCGCTACTGGCGGGCGCTGCTGGAGAGGCTGGCCCCCGGCGGCGTGCTGGTCGAGGGCACCTGCTCGGAGGTGGGGCACCGGGCGGTGTGGGTGGGACTGGACGCGTCGGGCCCGCGGACACTGACGTTCTCGGCCCGGTTCGACGCGTTCGAGCGGCCGTCGGACCTGGCCGACCGGCTGCCGAAGACGCTCATCCACCGCAACGTGCCCGGGGAGCGGATCCACGCGTTCCTGCGCGACTGGGACCACGCGTGGGCGGTCAGCGCCCCGTACAGCTCGCATGGCGCGCGCCAGCGCTGGATCGCCGCCGCGCGGACCCTCGCGGCCACCTGGCCGGTCCCCTGCCACCCGCCGCTCGGCGGCCGCGCCCGCTGGCGTCTCGGCGAGCTCACCGTGCCCTGGCCGGCGGTGGCGCCGGACGTCCGGGACGCGTGACGGTCACAGCGCCGCTGCGAAGGTGGCGTACGCGGTCGCCTCGAACAGCACGAACCGCACCTCAGCCACCGACGCCACCGACGCCACCGAGGCGCGCACGGCGTCGACCGCGACGCGGGCGCCGTCGGCGAGCGGCCAGCCGAAGATGCCGGTGCCGATCGCCGGGAACGCCACCGACTCGGCGCCCAGCGACCCGGCCACCCGCAGCGACTCCCGGTAGCACGAGGCCAGCAGCTCGGAGCGGTCCTCGAACGGCGAGTGCACGGGCCCGACCGTGTGGATCACCCAGCGCGCGGGCAGCCGCCCGGCGGTGGTGGCGACCGCTTCGCCGGTCGGCAGGCCGTGCCCGTACTGGGAGGCGCGCAGCCTCCGGCACTCCTCGATGATCTCGGGCCCGCCCTTCCGGTGGATCGCCCCGTCCACCCCGCCGCCGCCCATGAGAGAGGAGTTGGCCGCGTTCACGATCGCGTCCACTTCCTGTTTGGTGATATCTCCCTGCACCAGCGTGATATCCATCTCACCAGGATCCCGGATGGCTGCTCGACGCCGTGTAGTACTACGCTGGAGCGTGTGAAGGGTCTTGGCGAGCTTGAACGCAGCATCATGGATATTTTGTGGGTGGAGAGCATCCCGCTGACCGCCCGCGAGGTCGGCCGTCTCATCGCCGACCGTGACCTGGCGCCGACCACGGTCATGACCGTTCTCGACCGCCTCACCCGCAAAGGCTTCCTCCGGCGCACCCGTGACGGGCGTGCCTGGCGCTACGAACCCGCGGAAAGCCGCGACAGCTACATCGCCGAGCTTATGCTTGGAGCTCTCGACATGACGGGCGACCGTTCCGCCGCCCTGACCCGTTTCGCCCAGGCCGTCTCCGGTGACGAGGCGGAGATCCTGCGCAGAGCCCTTACGGAGCTGGAGGAAGAGTGATCACGGCAGCGGCGCTGGCCGCGCTCGCCACGGCGTGCGCGATCGGCTCCTGGCGTCTCACCACCGCTCGCTGGACCTACCGCGCGCCCCGCCTGGCCATCATCCTGTGGCAGTCGCTGGGCGTGGCGTGGGGGCTGGCCACCACCGGGGCCATGCTCGCCTTCGGGGTGCAGCCCTACGGCATAGGCGTGCTGCCCGGCCTGGTCGCGTTCGTCCAGGGCGAGGCGCCCGGCACGGCGTGGGACCCGCTGCACGTGCTCGCCATGATCGCCGGCCTCACCTCGCTGACCGTGCTGGTCGTGGTGCTGATCTCGGCGGGGGTGCACGCGCTGCGCGCCCGCAGGCGCCACCGCACGCTGCTCGCGCTGATCTCCCGCGACGACCCCGGCGTGCCGGGCGTGCGGGTGCTCGACCACCCCGGCGCGGCGGCCTACTGCGTGCCGGGGTTGCGCTCCCAGGTGGTGGTGAGCGAGGGCGCGCTGCGGCTGTGGTCGCGCGACGAGCTCGCCGCCGTGCTCGCGCACGAGGCGGCCCACGTACGCGAGCGCCACGATCTGGTGCTGTTGCCGTTCGCCGCGCTGCGCCGGGCGTTGCCCTGGTCGAAGGTGGTGTGCGAGGCGCAGGAGCAGGTGGAGCTGCTCATCGAGATGGCGGCCGACGACCGGGCCCGCCGTTACTGCTCGCCGCGCCGGCTGGCCACGGCCCTGCTGCGGTTCGGCACCGCGGGCGCCATGCCGGCCCCCAGCGGGATGCTGGGCCTGCACGCCAGCAACGTCATGGCCAGGGTCGACCGCCTGATCAAGCCCGCTCCCGAGCTGCCCCGCAGGGCCCGGGCGGGCATCGTCGCGCTGTCCGTGACGTTGGTCACATCGACCCCGTTCCTGTGGATTATCCAGCTCTAGCGCTTGCAGGTGTTAACCAGTTCGTTTGCAACTGCAAGCAACGGGCGGCATAATCGAGGCATGGCACTTCCCAAAGTCGGCTCGATCGGCGAATACATCCGCGAGCAGCGGCAGCAGGCGAAGATCTCGCTGCGCCAGCTGGCTGCCGCGGCGGGGGTGTCCAATCCCTACCTGAGCCAGATCGAGCGCGGCCTCCGCAAGCCGAGTGCGGAGATCCTCAACCAGATCGCCAAGGGCCTGCGCATCTCGTCGCAGGTGCTCTATGTGCAGGCCGGTCTCATCGAGGATCACGAACCTCCCAGCGACGTCATCACGGCGATCCGCGAAGACCCGCACATCACCGAGCGGCAGCGCCAGGTGCTGATCGACATCTACGAGTCGTTCCGGAAGGAAGGACCGGCCGGGGACGAGCAGACCTCCCAGAACGCCCACCCCCGGCCCGCCTCCGCACCGGACGACGAACAGCCGCTGCCGCCCGAACTCCTCGCCGCACTTGAGCCCTACGCGGCGGGCAACGGCAACGGCCCCGTCAACCAGGAAACGAAGGAAGGTTAACCCATCATGACGCTCGCCACCGAAGTGAAGAAACTCGCCGACACCAAGCCGTTCTACGCGGTCGCGGGGGCCGGCGACTACGCCGTGGAGAAGCTGCGCGAGCTGCCCGAGCGGCTGCAGAAGCTGCAGTCGCGCCGCGCCGAGCTGACCAGGGAGCTCCCCGAGAGGGCGCGCGCCTACGCCGGCAAGGCCGAGGACATCGCGAAGGATCTCCCGGAGAGGGCCCGCGAGTACGCCGGCAAGGCCGAGGACATCGCCAAGGAGCTCCCGGAGAAGGCCCGCGAGTACGCCGACGAGTTCACCAACCGCGCCGTCAAGGTCTACGAGGAGTTCGCGGTCCGCGGCCGCAAGGTCGTCAGCAAGACCAGCGGCGAGGCCGCCCTTGAGCTGGAGGAGATGTCGGAGGCCGCCGAGCCGCCGGTCGCCCAGCCGGTCAAGAGGACCCGCACCACCAAGGCCAAGGCCTGACCCACCCGGCGAAGCCCGTCTCCTCGCGGAGGCGGGCTTTCGCGCGTTTCCGGCGCTTGAGCGGTGCCCGTGGAACGCGGGCGGCCATTAGGCTGAAGCCCGACTCATCGCGGCATTGGGCGGGAGCCAACACATGCAATTCATCAACCTGGTCTTCAACCTCCTCTTCTCGGTGCTGTCCCTGATCGTTCTGGGCATGTCGGGATACGCGCTGGTGCATGCGCTCCGGGTGCCGGCCGACGCGTTCGTCTCGGCGGGCAAGCTGCAGAAGAACATCTGGCTGATCATCCTGATTCTGGCCACGCTCTTCTCGGCCGCCGGCGCCTACTCGTACGTGATCAACTTCCTGGTCATCGGAGGCCGTGCCTTCCTGGGCATCGGGCTGGGGCTGTTCTCCATCGCCGCGGTGATCGCCGCCGCCATCTACATCGTGGACGTCAAGCCCGCGGTGAAGGGCATGGGCGGGCGCGGCGGCAACAGCGGCCCCTACGGCCCCTGGTGACGCGCGGCATGACCACCGAGCTGCACGGGCGCACCGAGCGCCTCGAACTCTCCGACCAGAGCCTGCGCGACTTCGAGGCCGTGGTCCTCGACGCGACCCCCGAGGGCATCGTGGTCAACAGGTCGGCCTTCTACCCCGGCGGGGGCGGCCAGCCCGCCGACCACGGCGTGCTCATCTGGCAGGGCGTCGAGACCCGCGTCGTCGGCGTGCGCAAGGGCGACGACCTCCAGCTGATCCCCGCCGAGGGCGACCCGATCCCGCCGGTGGGCACGGTCGTGCGCGCCGCCGTGGCGGACGAGCGGCGCTCCGCCCTGATGCGCACCCACTCCGGCCTCCACGTGCTGTGCGGGGTGGTCTTCCGCGACTTCCACTGCCCGGTCACCGGCGGCAACATGGAGCCGCTGACCGCCCGGATGGACTTCAACCTGCCCGAGGTGCCGCCCGGCTTCAAGGAGGCCGTCGAGGACGCCTGCAACGCCGAGATCCTCGCCGACCGCCGCATCGACGTGCGGGTGCTGCCGCGTGACGAGGCGTTCGCGATCCCCGACATCATCCGCACCGCCACCAACCTGGTGCCGCCGGAGGTGCGCGACGTGCGGATCGTCGACATCGTCGGCCTCGACACCCAGGCCGACGGCGGCACCCACGTCGCCTCCACCAAGCAGATCGGCCGCATCAAGGTGACCAAGGTCGAGAGCAAGGGCCGCGGCTTCCGCCGGCTGCGCATCGCGATCTCCGACTGATCCAGACACCTACGGATGTGTCAGGCGGACCCGATACGATGACCGGCCATGACGGGTTTCAGGCTGACGCTGGCCGCACTGGTGACGACCGCTCTCGCGCTGATCGCCGCTCCCGCCATGGCGGCGAACGCCGGCATCACCGCCGACGTCACCATGACCCTGGGCAAGGGCGGCACCGTCCACGTCGTCGAGAAGCTCGAGGGCGGCTCTGGCGAGCTGAAGCGGACGTTCCTCACCCGCACGCGCCACGACGACGCCAACGACCGTCTCTACGAGATCTCCAACGTCAAAGGCGGCACCTACGCCGACGGCGTGCTGACGGTCACCTCGCCCGCGACCGTCGAGTACGACGTGAAGGGCGCGGTCGCCCCCGCCGGTGACGCCGAGGAGCTGCGCTGGTTCGCGGTGAGCGGCTGGGACACCGCCGTCGACAAGGCCACGGTCAAGGTCACCGGCCCCGGCCTGGTGCAGAACCTCTCGTGCTTCGCCGGCGAGCTCACCTCCGCCATCGGCTGCACCTCCGCGGCGATGGACCACACCGGCACCCAGGCCGACTTCGAGCAGGAGGGCCTCGCGCCCGGCCAGGCCCTCACCGTCGTGGTGGGCTTCCCCGAGGGCGCGAGCGGCGGGCAGCCGATCCTCGACAAGCGCTTCTCCCTGGCCGGCGCGTTCGCGCTCAACCCGGTGACCGGCGGCGCGCTGGCGGCCCTGCTGGTGCTGCTGCTCGGCGGCGTGGCGCTGCTCTACTGGACGCGGGGCCGCGACGCCCGCGTCGTCAGCCACGAGACGGGCGCGGTCAACCCCGTGCGGAACGGCCACTTCTCCCCGCCCGACGGCGTCCGTCCGGGCCAGATCGGCACGCTGGTGGACGAGCAGGCCGACGTGGTCGACGTGACCGCGACCATCGTGGACCTCGCCGTACGCGGCTATCTGCGGATCGACGAGCAGCCCCGGCAGACCTACGACGCCCCCGACTGGCTGCTGGTGCGGCTGCCGCACGCGCCGTCCCACACGCTGCTGCCGTACGAGCAGGCGCTCTACGACGCCATCTTCGAGGGGCGTGAGGCGGTGCTGCTGTCGCAGCTGTCCGGCTCGTTCGCGGCCCACCTGGGCAAGGTCCGCGACGCCCTCTACGCCGACGTGGTGCGGCAGGGCTGGTTCGCCCGCCGTCCCGACGCCGAGCGCACCCTCTGGACCACGGTCGGCGTCGTGCTCCTGGTCGCCGGCGTGGTGTCCACGGCCCTGCTCGCCTGGTTCACCTCCTACGGCCTGCTGGGGCTGGCCGTCATCATCGCGGGTGGCGCGCTGGCCGTCGGCGGCCAGTACATGCCGGCCAAGACCGCCAAGGGGGCGGCGGCGCTCGCGCACACGCTCGGCTTCCGCGACTTCCTCTTCTCCGGCGACGTGGGCAACGTCGCGGAGAAGGACCGGGTCGAGCTGTTCTCCCGCTATCTCCCGTACGCCGTGATCTTCGACGGGGTGGAGCACTGGTCGCGGCTGGTGGCGTCGGTGACCGGCAACGGACACCAGGCCGACAACCTCTACTGGTACCACGGCCCGGCGGAGTGGGACCTGTCGAAGTTCGCCGGCTCGATGCGCACGTTCACCACGACCACGTCGGGCGCGATCTCGGCGAGCCGTCAGTTCCGCACGCTCTGAGGTCAGCGGTGGGTGGTGCGCACGCGCAGCTCGCCCACCGGCTCGCCGCCGCCCATCACGCGGTGGACGGCGAGCCCGTCGAGCGCCGGCGAGGTCAGGCCGAGCGAGCGCAGCGCCGCCACGGTGAGCGGGGTGCGGGCCCGGCCGGAGCCGTCCTCGATCTTGATGACGCCGGTCCTGCCGTCCTCGAACACGAACGCCTGGAAGCCCTCCGCGCCCGCCTTCACCAGCAGGCCGGGCAGCGCCCGCATGAGCGCGGCCTCCGGCCGATGAGTGCCTGACGTCCACTCGGGATGGGCGCGCATCGCGTCGAACACGGCCCGCTCCCTGCTGTCGTCGGCCGCCAGCGCGAGCGACCGGAACGCCTTGGCCACGCCCAGCATCGAGACGAAGAACAGCGGCGCCCCGCACCCGTCGACGCCCGAGGCGGTGATCCGCTCGCCGGTCAGCTCCTCCACGGTGTTCCGGATCGCCCGCTGCAGCGGGTGGGTGACCGCCAGATAGGAGGCGGTGGGCCAGCCGTTGGCGACGCACGCGGCGAGCATGGCGGCGTGCTTGCCCGAGCAGTTCATGTAGAGGCGGCCGCGCTCGGTCACCGCCCGGTCCTCCGGGTAGTCCTCGGGGCAGAGCAGCGCCGACTCGTCGAGCCCCGCCCCGGCCAGGATCTTCGTGACGCCTTCGACGTGGAAGGGCTCGCCCGCGTGGGAGGCGCAGGCCAGCGCCAGCAGCTCGCCGCTCAGGTTGAGGCCGTTGTGGAGCATCGCCAGCGCCTGCAGCGGCTTCATGGTCGAGCGGGGCGAGGCCGGCACGTGCACCGCCCCGTGCGCCTCGGCGGGGCTGCCCACGGTGTCGAGGGCCAGCATGCGCACCTCGTGCCTGGACTCCACGAACCCGGACCGGACGACCTCCACGACCAGCGACATCACGCACCCCTTTCGTCACGAGTCTACGGAGGTCTCACGGCTGGGCCAGAATGGGATCCCATGCGAGCAGTCGTTCAGCGGGTGAGCTCCGCCTCGGTGGTCGTCGACGGGCAGACGGTCGGCGCGATCGACGAGCCCGGCCTCCTCGTCCTGGTGGGCGTGACCCACACCGACACGCGGGCCCAGGCGGCCAGGCTGGCCGCCAAGCTGTGGGGCCTGCGCGTCCTGCACGGCGAGAAGTCGTGCTCCGACGTGGCCGCGCCGCTCCTGGTGATCAGCCAGTTCACCCTCTACGGCGACGCCCGCAAGGGCAGGCGCCCCACCTGGCAGGCCGCCGCGCCGGGACCCGTCGCCGAGCCGCTGGTCGACGCGGTGGTCGAGGAGCTGCGCGGGCTGGGCGCGCACGTGGAGACGGGCAGCTTCGGCGCCGACATGAAGGTGTCGCTCGTCAACGACGGCCCGATCACGCTGATCGTGGACGTCTAGCGGACCCCGCTATCTGATGCGCCGCCGCAGCCCCGGGTCGATGCTCACGTTGCGGCCCGCGTCGGGCGGCACCACGACCTCCTGGGCGGCCGCCACGCCGCCGGCCAGGAGCTGGGCGTCGACCGGGACCGTCCGCTTGATCACCGCCAGCGCGATGGGCCCGAGCTCGTGGTGGCGGGCCGCCGAGCCGACGGTGCCGACCTCCTGGCTCTCGAAGATCACCGGCGCGCCGTGCGCGGGCAGCGTGTCGACGCTGCCGTCGAGGTGCAGGAAGACGAGCCGCCGCGGCGGGTGGCCCAGGTTGTGGACGCGGGCGACCGTCTCCTGGCCGCGGTAGCAGCCCTTGGTGAGGTGGACCGCCGGACCGATCCAGCCCACTTCGTGGGGGATCGTCTTGTGGTCGGTGTCGAACCCCAGCCGCGGCCGGTGCGCCTCGATCCGCAGCGCCTCGTACGCCCACAGGCCCGCGAGCGGCTTGCCCAGGTGGTCGCCCAGCTCGGCGCGCGGCACGTAGGAGTCGCCGGCGGCGGTGGACAGCACCGCGAGGTCGTCGGCCCGCGTCACCTCGACCCTGAGCATGAACCGCATCCGGTCGAGGTAGCCGATCAGGGCGTCGGCGGTGCCGGGCTCGACGTGGGCCAGCACGGCCGCACCGTCGTCGACCAGGGTCAGGTGGTGTTCGACGCGGCCCTGGGGGTCGAGCACGAGCGTCTGCGTCCACTCGCCCGGCTGGAGGGTGTCGAGTTTCTGCGAGGTGAGGTCGTTGAGCCAGGTCAGCCGGTCGGCCCCGGAGACGCGCACCACCTCGCGGTTGCTCCGGTCGACGACCGCCTCGCCTTTGACCAGCGCGCGCTGCTCGGCGAACAGGTCGCCGTAGTGTGCCGCGACGTCGGCGTCGGGGGCGTCGGCTGCGACGGCTCCCGGCAGATCCAGCAGTGGGCTACGCATACCTCCCAGGCTATCGGCACTCGCGGCAGCGCCCGAAGACGGTCAGGTGGTGGACGTCGGCCGCGAACCCCAGCTCGTCGTCGAGCCCGCGCACCAGCCCTTCGGCCAGCTCGGGCCGGACCTCGATGACCTGGCCGCAGCCCCGGCACACCAGGTGGACGTGGTCGGCCTCGGCCGCCAGGTGGTAGGTCGGGGCGCCGTGACCCAGGTGGGTGTGGGTCACCATGCCGAGCTCTTCGAGCAGCTCCAGAGTGCGGTAGACGGTGGAGATGTTGACCCCGCGGGCGGTCTCGCGGACCTTGCCGCAGATCTCCTCGGGCGTGGCGTGCTCCAGCTCCTTGACCGCCTCCAGGACGAGCTGGCGCTGCGGAGTGACCCGGTAACCCTTGGCGCGAAGCTCCTCATGCCACTGCGTCTCCGTCATGCCCCCGAGTCTACGGCCGGACGTTAATCGCTTGCCCTGTCAGCCGGAGACCGCATAGCTTCGTGAATACGCGGAAAGGAGGTGGTCCACATAATGGTTAGCCATAAGAGGACCAGCGAGGTGGTTGTCCGCTGACGACGCGGGCTGTTGTCTCGCAGTCGTTCGCGAGTACGAGGCAACCACCGGGGCCCCTGGCAGCCGGAGGGCGTGACACCTGTCATCGCCTTTGGTCCATCCGGCCCGCTCTCCCCGAGAGCGGAACGTCGCCCGGGGCCCTTCTTCGTTTCTCAGCCGACCTTCTTCAGCTCCGCCGACATGTGCGACGTGAGCGGATGCCCCACCGCGGCCATGTCGTAGGCCCACATCAGGTTGCCGTTGACCAGCCCGTAGAGGCGGCGGCCCGCGGTGTACTCCTTGGCCGTGACCGTGCGCGCCACCACATCCGTCCGCAGGTCGATCTTGTGGAAGACGACCTCGCCGACGTAGATCTCCACGATGCCGGTCGGGTGTGACAGCACCACCTCCAGCTGCCGTTCCGGCAGCGCCCGCCAGTAGCCCGACTCCGTGGCCAGCGGCCTGACCCGGTTGCCGTCCTGGTCGAGCAGCCAGGTGCGGCTCACGTACGTCAGGAAGGGCTTGCCGTTGTGGCCGAACTCGATCTCCTGACCGAAGTTGAAGCTCTCGATCGTCGGGTAGCCCCCGACGCCGGCGCCTTCCCACCGTCCGAGCAGGAAAGCGATCGGTTCCAGGTCAGGATGCACCTGTGGTTCCTCCATATGCAGAACCCTAGTGGCGCGGGGCGGGCGGGTGACGTTCTAGGGTGGCGGGCATGGCACGATCACTGGTGATCAAGGTGACGGCGGGCGCCGACGACCCCGAGCGCTGCAACCAGGCGTTCACGGTCGCGGCCGCGGCGCTCGCGAGCGGAGTTCCCGTCTCCGTCTGGCTGACCGGCGAGTCCGCGTGGTTCGCGCTCCCCGGCCGGGCCGAGAAGTTCGAGCTGCCCCACGCGGTCCCGCTCGCCGAGTTGCTCGGCGCGGTGCTGGCCGGCGGGCGGGTGACGCTGTGCACGCAGTGTGCGGCGCGGCGCGAGATCACGGTCGAGGACGTGATCGAGGGCGTGCGCATCGCCGGAGCGCCCACGTTCGTCGAGGAGGTGACGGACGAGGGCGTCCAGGCGCTCGTCTACTGACCTACTGGGCCAGCACGGCGCTGAGCCGTTCCTGGCGGAGCTGTTCGTAGCGGGTGTCGTCGAGCGGGGCCAGCTCGCCCACCCGCCACGACAGCAGCAGGTCGGCCAGCGCCGGGTTGCGGGCCAGGGCGGGGCCGTGCAGGTAGGTGCCGACCACGTGGCCGGCGTAGCAGCCCTCGAAGCCGTCGCCGTTGCCGACGCCCTTCACGGTCCTCGACAGCGGCTTGACGCCGGGGCCGAGACGGGTGACGCCCATGTGGTTCTCGAACCCGGTCAGCGTCGGCAGCCCGAGCGCGGCGTCGACCTCGGCCACCAGCTCGCCCACTGCCCTCGCGGGACCCCGGGCGCTGGCGAGGTCGAGCAGGCCGATGCCGTCGACCGGCTGGCCCTCCTCGCCGCCGAACGTGCTGCCCATGATCTGGTAGCCGGCGCAGACGGCGAGCAGGGAGGCGCCGCGGGTGACCGCGCGCTGCAGGCCGCCGTCGCGGCGCAGCCGCTCGGCCGCGAGGATCTGCGGCCGGTCCTCGCCGCCGCCGATGAGGTAGACGTCGCCGGTCTCCGGCACCGGGTCGGAGGAGCGGACGTGGACCGTCTCCGTCTCGATCCCGCGACGCTGGGCGCGATGCTCCAGGACGAGCACGTTGCCCTGGTCGCCGTAGGTGCTCAGCAGGTCGGGGTAGATCCAGACGATGCGCAGGGCGCTGTCAGACGGCACGGCCGAACTCCGATCGGATCTGCTGGAAGGCGGTGTAGTTGGCGATCACGTCGACCCGGCCGGGCGGCTGCATGGCCAGCGCCTCCGAGAACGACGCGCAGAGCGCGAACGGCACGTCGGCCACTTCGAGCCGGAGCGCCAGGTCGAGGCGGCGCTCACCGGTCACGAACACGGGCCGCCCGCGCAGGATGCGGTAGTCGACGTCCCACAGCCAGGAGGTGTCGCGGCCGTCGGGGCCCTGCGCGTTGACCGACAGGATGATCGGCAGGTTGGGGTCGGAGACGTCGAACGCCTCCAGCCAGCCCGCGGGGTTCTTGGACAGCAGCAGCCGCGCCTGGCGGCCGTCGCGCTCGACCGTCGTGTAGCGGCCGGCGACCGAGGTCACCTCGCGCAGCCGGGGCATCGCCCGCTCCACCGACAGCCCGAACGCGTCGGCGACGGCCAGCGCCATCGCCGCGTTGGACCGGTTGGCCAGGCCGGGAAGCTGGATGTCGATCAGCCAGCGCTGGCCGCGCGGGTCGATCACCGCGTCGTCGTCGAGCACCCACTGCGGCTCGGGCCGGTGGAAGGTGCACTCGCGGCAGGCCCAGTCGGCGTCCTTGCGCTCCAGCGGGCCGCCGCACTCGGGGCAGCTCCAGGAGTCTTCCTTCCAGCGCTGCCCGCCGGCCACCCAGGTGACCTTGGCGGCCGTGGAGGCGCCCCAGGTGACCAGCGGATCGTCGCAGTTGGCGATGACGTGGGTGGGCTTGCCCGACAGGGCGTTGCGCCACTTCTGCGCCAGCAGCCAGATCTCGGCGGCGCGGTCCATCTGGTCGCGGCTGAGGTTCATCAGGCAGACGACGCCCGCGCCGGTGGTGTCGAGCACCTCGGGCAGGTATTTCTCGTCGACCTCCAGCACGCCGTAGGGCGCGTTCTTGTGCGTGGAGAGGGCGGAGACGTGGCCCGCGGGCATGTTGGCGCCGAACGCGTTGGTGGCCACCTCCCCCAGCTCCAGCAGTGCGGACGTGATCAGCCGCGTCGTGGTCGTCTTGCCGTTGGTCGCGCTGACCAGGGCCAGCTTGCGGTCGCGGGCAAGCTTGCGGAGCAGGTCGGGCTCGAGCATCAGGCCGACCCGCCCGCCGATCACCGAGCCGTCGCCGCGCCCGGTCATCCTGGACAGCGTGGCGGCACTGCGGCCCAGGGCGCTCGCGAGCTGAGCCCGCAGTGAAAGCTGGGTCATGCTGACAAATCCTAGTCCGGATCGGACATGCCCAACCGCTTACTCGCGATCACCGGACCTGTTCCGCCAGGTGAGGCTCCGCGAACGAGATCTCGGGCGCGCTGTCGTGCCCGAACGGCAGCACGAACCTGTGCGGCCACGCCAGCACCCCTTCCAGCCACCCGGCCCCCATGATCTGGCCGACGTGCCGGAGCCTGGCCTGCGGCTCGACGCCGATGGCCACCGCGTCGACGTCACGCCTGACACCCTCGTGCTCGTCGTCGCCCAGGATGACCCGCCAGGCCAGCTCCCTGTTGTGGTCCATCTCCATCGACAGCGGGTGGTGGCGCAGCGCCTTGGCCCGGTGGCCGAGCAACTCCCCATGGGGCTCCGGGTGCGGGCCGTCGCCGTTCTGCCGGAAGATCGCGTACTCCATCGGCGGGGCGGGGGTGCGCAGGTCCGGCGCGGGCCTCCCGTACGGGAAGAGCCTGTCGACCTCGTGCAGCCAGCGCACCTGCGGGAGCACCCACGAGGCGCCGGGGCGCTCGCCGCCCCCCTGGCCGCCCAGCAGGCGGGTGGCGGCGGCGGCCGCCTTCTCGGTGAGCAGCGCCGGGTCGAACCAGCTCCGCAGCGCCCAGGCGCGGCGCCGCACCGAGCGCTCGACCAGCGTGGCGAGCAGGCACTCGGCGCGACGGGCCGGCAGCTCGGCCCAGGCGGCCGCGAGCGCCCGCGGCACGCCGGGCAGCGGCCGGTTGCTGACGAAGGCGAGCACGACCGTGTCGCACCAGATGCGCAGCCAGGCCCACTCGGGCGCGTCGGCGAGCACGTCGGCCTCGCGGAGCTCCACCAGCGTGCAGGCCTGGCCGGTGCGGCACGGCGCGCCGCAGGCGGCCGAGCGGCGGCCCCTGATCGGCGGCGGCGGGCCGGCCAGCGCCTTCTCGCGCGACTCGCCGAGCGGCACGCGCACCCGCAGCGGCCGGTCCATCCCGTCGGCGAACACGGCCGCGTCGCCGGGCGGCAGCGAGACGACCTGGCGGGACTGCTCCTCGCTGAGGTTCATGGCCGCGCCGACGAGCTGCCGGTCGTCCTCGGCGGGCAGCCGGTGCACGACCTTGAGCGCGGTGTTCTTGACCACGTCGGAGACCAGCTTGGTGGGGATCTGCTCGGCCACCACGATGCCCTCGCCGTACGCCCTGATCTCGGCGAGCATGCCGGCCAGCAGCTCCACCGCGTGCGTGGCGGCCCGGCCGGTGCCGCGGTCGCGCAGCAGCCGGTGCGCCTCCTCGATGACGATGACGTGCCGCAGGCCGGCGCTCTTCTCCTGGCGGGCGCGCATCCGCAGGTGTTCGACGACCCGGATGATCAGCGTGCCCATGAGGAACGCCTTGTCCTCGTCGTTGGCCACGTCCTCGATCGCCAGCACCACGTTGCGGCGCAGCAGCCCGCCGATGTCGGCCGGGTGGCCGCCTTCGAAGAACCGGCCGGCCGAGCCGACGCGCAGCGAGCGCAGCCGCAGCGAGATGAACCCCTCCACGTCGGCCTGCACCTCGCGGCCGTAGCCGATCTCCTGGATGACGTCCATCGCGTGCCGCTGGAGCTGCTCCAGCGTCGGCACGCTCGGCGGCACCTTCGACCCGGGCACGGCGCCGCCGGTGACGACGTCCCAGCCGGTGGCCTCGTACACGCGCTGCAACGCCAGCGACATGATCTGCGGGAACGGCTCCTCGGCGTCGAACGCCGCCATGAACAGCGCCCTGATCATGTCGATGTGCGCCTGCACCGGGTAGCCGGGCTCCGGCTCCAGCGGGTTCACGCTGAACGGCACGCCGTCGGGCGCCGACGGGTTGATCACGGTGACCTGCGCCGGTTCGACCCGCCCGGCGATGGCCGCGTACTCGGACTTGGCCGCCTCGATGGCCAGCCACGGGATGCCCGCGTTGCTGAGCTGCTCCAGCAGGTGCCTGACGGTCTGCGACTTGCCCGAGCCGGTGGCGCCGGTGACGAACGCGTGCCGGTTGAGCGTGGCCAGCGGCACCCGGAACGAGCCGACCGGCCGGTCCTGGCCGTCGAGGATCTCGCCCAGCTCCAGCTCGCCCTCCCCGGCCTCGGACGTCACGTCGAAGAACCCGGAGTCGAGCACCCGCACGCCCGGCACCTCGCGCCTGGGCAGCCCGGCCAGCGCCGCCAGGGCCCCCGCCGTGGCCGCGAACGGGGCCGCCGCGCCGTCGGCGGGGTCCTGCATGGTCAGCGCCAGCGCCTCCGGCAGCGCGTGCACCGCGCCGTGCGCGCTGCGCAGCCGGTACGGGTGATGGCTCATCTCCACCGACCCGACCAGGACGGGCGCGATCTGCCGCAGTTCGTCGGGGTTGGCCGCGCCGGCCAGCACCCGGACGTTCCAGAGCCCGGCCTCGCGGAAGGCGTCGAGCTCCTGCATGCGCCGCTCGGCCCGCTCGGCGTCGAACCTGGACCGCTCGGAGGCGTCGCCGTACTGCCTGAGCACGTTGAGCTGGGTGCGCAGGTGAGCCACCTCGGCGTCGAGCAGGTCGGTCGGCTCGGCCACGACCAGCCACGCGAAGGGCCGCGACATCAGCGTGACCAGCGTCGCCTCGAACAGCGTCGGCCTCTTCAGCTCGTCGGCGTCCGGCTCCCTGCGGCCCCCGAGCGGCGGCGCCTGACGGCCGGGGCACGGGGTCCAGACCAGGTCCGCCAGGTCGGCCAGGTAGCCGTCGTCGAGCTCGACGCCGCGCGCGCCGCCGGGGAAGAGCAGCGGCTGCGGCCCGGCCGGGCGGTCGGGCGACTCCGGCGACCGGCGCGGCTGCCGGGGCGGCGACAGCGGGCCCGCGTTCGTTATCAGCTCCAGCGGCGCGCCCGACCCGCGCGAGAGCCAGCCGATGACGAACGGCCTGTCGCGCGCCGCCGCCGACAGCGCGGCGGGCAGCACGGTGACGAAATCCCACTCGGCCGACGAGCTGCGCGAGGGAGCGGCGATCGACTGGATCCGGTACCAGGGTCCGCTCAGCGACACACTCGGCTGCATTTCATCCCCCCACAGACGGTTGTCAGTAAACTCCCGCCGAACGCCAGCGCATCACGTGGACTTTGACCATTTCCTTGCCTGTCATTGCCTGTCCTTGCGCCAGTCGAGGCGTGCCGGTGGCGGGCCGAGGTTCGGCGGCGGCTCGCGATGGCCGTTCTCGGAGGGCTCCTGGATCGTGGTCTCGCGCACCTCCTCCAGCTCGGCGAGCGTCGTCTTGGGGAAGGTCAGGATGGCCGGGTTGGCGTCGGCCAGGCGGACCCGCCGGCCGTGCGCGGTCGCGTCGGTGACGATCACCGACGTGGTGGGGAGCTGCTGGAGCTGGTGCGGCTCGACGAGGAACTCGCGCGAGCGCTGCAGCACCCGCTCCTTCTCCGAGATCTTGTCGGCGGTGCGGCCCCACTCGGTCGACTCGGTGATGTCCTCGGCCAGGTCGGCGGCGCCCTCGTCGGGCCGCCCGCCGGCGTCGTCGAGCTGCTCGATGGTGGAGGTGTAGCCGCCGTCCAGGCCCGGCAGCGACTCGCTGATCGTCTCGGTGAGCTGGGCCAGCTCCAGCCGGTGCTCGGTGCCGACGTGCTCGCTCGCCACCCTGGCGTCCTCGGCGTTGCCCAGCCGCATGAACGCGACCGCCGCGTGGCCGCGGCCGAGCCGCTCGCGCACGGTCGGCGTGAGCGAACGGTAGGTCAGCACCAGTCCGGTACGGGACGTCTCGCAGGCGTCCATGAGCCGGTCGAGCACGTCGCCGCGGAGCTTGTCGGCGCCCGCCACGATGATCGTGTGGTACCACGGCCGGTCGGAGGCGGGCGACTGGCGCAGGATGTGGGTGAGCGCGGTCGCCACGTACGTGCCGAGCACGCGGTTGCCGAACACCCCGGCCTGCCGGTCCATGCTGACCACGCGCAGCCGGGCGGGCGGCAGCCGGACCGCCTGCGTGCCGAGCGTCTCCAGCTTGCGCAGCTGCGACTCCAGCGCCCAGGCCCGCTCGATCACCACCCGGTCGCTCACCCCGCGCCCGAACAGTGTGCCGATGCGCTCCAGCTGGGTGGCGGTGATGAGGCCGAACCGCAGGTCCTCGCGCGGGTCGCCGACCTGCGCCAGCGCCCGCAGGGCGGCCGTCACCTGGCTGATCGTGGCGTTCTCGCCGAGCACCTCGAGCACCCGCTCCAGGATCGCGTTGTCGAAGCTGAGGTCGCGGGTGGTGCGGTGCTCCTCGCTCACGCTGACCACGTGCGCGAGCACGTCGGCGAACGCCTCGGGCTTGAGCGTCGCCCCCAGGTCGAGCCGGGGCAGGTCCACCGGCAGCACCCACACGAGCGGGTCGTCGCCGCCCTTGCGGGCCAGCTCGATCAGGTCCTTGGCGATCGCGCCCTCCGACAGGTCGAGCACCGTCAGATGGCCGCCGCTGTAGAGGCGGGTCGCGCCGAGCAGCGTGATCAGCGCCGACCAGCCCGGCAGCGTGCCGCCGGCCACGTCGACCCGGTCGATCTCGTCGGGCACCGCGACCGCGTACCAGGTGAGCTGGCGGTCGAAGCGATCCTTCTCCTCCTGCCACTCGCGGTAGAGCTGGGCGTGCTCCTCCTGCGCCCTGAACAGCTCCCTGTCACGTTCCTGGCGCTGGCGGTCGTTCCTCGCCTGCTGCTCCGACACGCGGTAGCGGACCGCCCGGTCGCCCTGGACGAGCGCGTAGGCGCAGATGGCCGCCACCCCGCCGGCCGCGAGCACGCCGATCAGCGCGAACTGCCAGGCGAGGTAGCCGACCAGGGCCAGCACGACGATCAGCGCGGCCAGCACGAGCATGAACGCGCGCACCAGCCGCACCGGCCGGTTCAGCATGTCTTCCTGGAGCCGCTCGCGGCGCAGCAGCGCGGCCCGCTCCTCGTCGTCCCGCTCGGTGACGGGCGGCTCCTCCGCCGGAGACGGCCGTTTCGGCGGCGGGCCCGGGTCGGGATGCGGCAGGATGTACTGCCAGCCCAGGTAGATGCGGTCGGCCTGGAGCTGCGCGTGATCGGGATGCACGTCCGCCACGTGACCCCCTCCGGCTGCGCTATGTCGTTCTGTTTTCCCTCCGCTCCGTGACAGCGTATGAGCTACAACCCCTGCTGCGGCAGGGTTCTCGGCAATTCCGCCAGCTTGATGGGCGCAATGGGGTGAGTGGGACAAGGTTGACCTATTACCATCACTAGCCATGACGGAAGCGCCCGCCGGCAGCAGCGAACACAGACGCCCGGTCGTGGTGCCCGTCATCGCCCTGCTGACCGTGACCGTCGTCGGCATCGTCGCGCTGCTCGGCGGGCTGGAGGAGGTCGAGGTGCCGCCCAAGACCCTCAGCCAGGGCGCGGTCCTCGACCAGGGGCTCTACTCCACCAGGTTCGTCGAGGCGCGGGTGACGGTGGAGAAGGGCGAGCTGACCTTCGAAGAAGACAAGCGGTTCGTGGAGATGGTCTTCGACGTCACCAACCTGGGCGACGAGACCATGAGCGTCGGCATGCCGCCCGCCAAGCCCGATCAGGCCGGGTTCGGCTCCTCCTTCGCCAACTCCCTGGTCAGGATCACGCCGGCGATCAAGGAGGGCAAGGGGCCGTTCACCTTCGCGCTGGCCGGGGAAGACCAGACGAACCAGCTCCATCCGGGCACGACGACCAAGGTCGTCGTGCGCTACCGGCTCGACGCGGGCGAGCGGCCGCCCGAGCAGATGACGCTCGACGTGGCGGCTTTCGCGTACGAGCCCGGCTTCCAGGACGAGACCGTCCGGTGGCAGATGATCACCGAGCAGGCGGGCGAGAAGTGGGTGCCGACCGTCCAGGCCAAGGTGACGCTCCCCGTCAAGACCGGAGGCTCGGCGTGACCGCCACCGCCCGGCGCCCCGAGGCTCCCGAGGCCCCCGGCCGGCGCTCCGGGCGGCGGGGCGGGTCGCGGCTGCTCAACGCCGCCGTCGGGCTCGTGCTCCTGGGCGCGGCGATCGGCCTGCAGTCGCTGGACCTCAGCCACAACGAGTACTCCGCCCCGCTGACCTACCTCGGCGGCAAGGGCGAGAACGTCGACGCCACCCGGTTCGTCGTCCGGCTCAACTCGGTCACCGCGGCCAAGAGCATCCGGCACCTCTCCGACACGCTCAAGACGGACCGCCTGTTCCTCGTCGTCGACGTCTCCGCCAAGTCCAAGCTCAAGCCGTACAAGCTCGGGCCGGCCGTGCTGCTGACCGCCGACGGCAAGAAGTTCTCCGCCACCGACCGGATCGACAGTTCGGCCACGGCCAGCGCCAAGTGGGTGCAGCCCGACATCTGGGCCGGGGGGTCGTACTTCTTCGAGGTGCCCGCCTCCGTGCTCGCCGGCGCCCGGCTGGTCGTCGGGCTGCCGCCGACGGCGCTGGTCGAGCCGTACCAGCCGGAGGCCGAGATCGACCTCGCGCTGGACGAGGCGGCGGCGCGCAAGCTCGTCGGCTCCGCCCAGGACGTCTACTCCACCGCCGAGAAGTGATCTGCCGATGAGCAACGAACGCGACTGGTTCGCTCCCAGGAAGGACCACCGGCGCCCGCAGGAACCCGACACCCCGCCCTCCCCCGGCCCGTACGACCAGATCCCGCCGGAACAGGACGACCCGCCGTACGATCCGGAACGGCCCTCCCGCCCCCGGCACGCGGCACCTCCTGGTCAACCCCCGCATCACGGAGATCCGGGACAGCCCGGCGCGGGCGGGCCCACGTACCCGGACGGCTCGGGCCGGCCCACATATCCGGACGGTGCCGGCCGGCCGTACCCGGATCAGCAGGCCGCCGAGCAGCACCCCGCCACCGGCCATCCGGCCCATCCTGACCGGCAGCCCCCCGCCGGCCATCCGGCCCGCCCTGACCAGCAGCCCTCGGCCGGACAACGCTCCCCCACGGGCCGACCTGCGCGGCCGCGACGCCAGGCGCGGCCGGGACAACCTCAGGCTGGGCAGGCGCCCCCTCAGAGTCCCGCGCCCCCTCCGGGCTGGCCTCAAGGCCCGCACGGGCAAGGCGCCCAGGGAGGGCCGCCCACGACCCCCGGCACGCTCCCTGGCCGGAGCCGCCCCATGCCCCCCGACCAGCAGGTCTGGCCCCCCGTCCCGCGCCGCAACCCCATGGGCGCCACCCAGCCCATCCCGGCGGTACGAGCCGACAAACCCCTGCCCCGGCCCTTCCCGCCCCCCGGGAAACCCGCCCTCGGACCGGCCGTGCCCGAAGCGAGCCCCCCGGCCCCCCGACCCGCCGCACCCGAAGCGAGCCCACCGGAGCGCCGGCCCGCCGCGGAAACCGGCGGACTCCACCCCGCGCCCGGCCCCGACGCGGCCCTGGGGATGGGGGGACTCGGCGCGGAGACCGCCTCAGGGATCGGCCGGCCCTCCGACACGGCCGCCCTGGGGATGGGCGCGATCGCCGCGAAAACCGGCGGGGCCGGTGAGAGCGTCTCCGGGGCCGGAGGGGCTGCCTCCGGAAAGGGGGGCGCGCGGTCGCGGAGGAAGCGGATGGTGTTCGTCGCCGTGGGCGCTGTCGTGGCGTCCCTGCTCGCCACCGCCGCCACCGCGTTCGACGGCTACCAGTTCTACGAGTCCGTCACCACGAGAGGGCTGTACCCGAAGCAGGTGACGGTCCCGGCCGGTGGCTCGTACGAGGTCTACAAGACGGAGTTCAAGGCCGCCGTCGCCCCCACCGACCCGCCGAAGGACAACAAGCACGGCCCGGAGGTCACCTGGCTCGCGATCGACATCAGGAAGAAGGTCCTCGACGAGGACAGCGCGACCATGGTGGCCGAGCCCACGGATCTCGAGCTGACCGACCGGGCGGGCCGCACCTGGGTGGTGGAGCTGATCCCGGGCGACCGGCCGACCGACCGGCTGGTGGTGGGCCAGGAGTATCGGATCCAGGGCGTCGCCGTGGTGCCCACCGAGGTGAAGGACGAGGTGGAGCTCTCCTTCAGGCCGAGCTCGTACCGCTCGGACACCCCCATCGACGACCTGTTCAAGAAGGACTCGGAGGCGGTCAGGATCGACAACCTGGTCGAGCTGACGTTCAGGAAGCGTTGAGCGGCTCGCCGCGGAGCCGGGCGCGGGTGGCGGCGATGTCGAAGGTGGCCGCCAGGAGCGCCATGGTCAGCGTGGTCACCAGCAGGTCGCGGACGAAGCCGACCGGCGCGCCCAGGTACATCCAGGCCCAGTCGGCCTCGGAGCCGATGAGGGTGCGGACCGCGCGGTCGCCGTAGCGGGACCCCACGGTCAAGGCCACGTAGCACAGGCACATCATGCCGAACAGCGGGGCGCCACCCCTGACGATCATCCGCAGGGAGTTGGCCAGCGGCAGCCAGCGGTCGGTGAAACCGCTGGTGACGTGCTGGAACGACTTCTGGGTGATCTCGTGGCTGCTTTCCAGCCGGTCCACGCCCTTCTCCAGGCGGGTGCCCCTGACCAGGGTGCGCGCCTCGTCGGAGAAGGCGCCGAAGACGAGCATGGCCACGGTGAGCCAGGCCAGCGGGACCGCCACCGCGTCCAGGAACAGCGGCCAGAAGGCGCCGAACGCCTCGGTGAACGCGTCCCAGGCCGGGACCGTCTCCTTGGCGTCGGCCAGCGCCTGCCTGGTGCCGGCGACGACCGCGCGGCTGTCCGTCCACTCGGCGCGGGCGTCGGCGAAGGCCACCGTCGCGTTCAGCCCGTAGAAGACGAAGCCGAACTCGGAGAAGGCGGCGGCGAACCCGTAGAACCGGCCCTTGCCCTTCTCCACCAGCTTGGCGAAGAGCGTCTTCAGCAGGAACGTGACCGCCATCGCGCCGAGTGACACCCGCCAGTCGAGGTCGGCGAGGCTCATGCCGACGTGGGTCTCCTCGCCGAACCACTGGGCCTCGGTCATGTCGTAGAAGTGGTGCAGCAGGTCCATCTGCTGGAAGTCGCGCGCGTCCTCGGTGTGGAAGCCCCAGGCGAGGTAGAGGACCGCGAACGCGGGGGCCATCCGGTCGAGCGTACGGAAGAACCGCTCGTCCTCGACCCCGTCGGCGGCCCGCGCCCGTACCTCCCAGAGCGCGCCGCGCATGCTGTGGAGCATGCCGGTGGTGACGGTCATCGCGGCCAGCACGACCAGCGTGAGGATCGTCATCACGGCGACCAGGCGGAGCTGGCGGAAGTCCCCGTAGGCGACCTCCGTGCCCGCGTACAGCAGCACGTAGCGGACCAGTTCGCCGGCGGAGAACCAGAGGATGAGGGGCAGCGCGCACTTCCCCGCGAGCCGCAGGGTGTGCATGGGCAGTGAGAACGGCGACGGCATCCGCCGGCCCGGTGCGGGGCCGGGCCGTGGCGGCGCCATCACACCAGACGTTCCGGACATCGGTGGAATGGTAGCGGGATGCCACAACCTGCCGCAGCCGCATCCGGGCAACCGGTCACCGTGAAGCCAGGCGCGGTCGCGGGCCCGGAGATGCATCATGGCTCCATGGACTCGCGGCCCGCGCCGGACACCGATCCGCGCGTGATCGGGCAGCGGGTGCGGCAGCTGCGCCAGGCGCGCGGGGTCTCGCTGTCGGAGCTCGCCAGGCGGGCGAGCATCGGCAAGGCCACGCTCTCCGGCGTCGAGACCGGCACCCGCAACCCCACTCTGGAGACGCTCTGGGCCATCACCGCCCAGCTCGGCGTGCCCATCGGGGCGATACTCGACTCCCCGCCCGAGCCCCGGAACGTCCGCGGCACCGCCGTGGAGGCGGCGCTGATGGAGCTCTTCGAGGACGATCACGTCACGTACGAGCTCTACCGGCTGCGCGTCCCTCCGGGGATCACCCAGAACTCACCTGCCCACCTGGAGGGGACGACGGAACATGTCACGGTCTTCAGCGGCACCCTGGCGGCCGGGCCCCTGGACGCCCCGCTGACCGCGGGGCCGGGCGAGCACATCTCGTGGCGCTCGGACGTCCCGCACGTCTACCACGCGACGGACGCCGACGTCGTCCACGCCACCCTGCTCATGCGCTATCCGGCCAAGCTCTGAGAGCCGCGGCGGTGAAGTCGTCCAGCGGGTAGAACAGCTCGATCGCCAGCTCCGACAGCGTCACGTCGGCGGGGGCGCCGAACGTGGCCATGGTGCTGAACATCGCCAGCTCGCCGAACGGCGTGCGGAAGCGCAGCGGCACCTGGATCGGGCTCGGCCGGTGGTGTGAGCCGCCGGGCTCGTCGCCGCCGGGCCCGGGATAGCGGGACACCTCCTCGTACAGGGCCCGCAGGTCGGCGTCGCCGGTGGCGTTGACCTGGCGCAGCAGCCGGTCCAGGAACAGCTCGCGCACCTCGCCCAGGTTGGACAGCCGCGAAGCGAGCCCTTCGGGGTGCAACGCCAGCCGGAAGACGTTCGGGCACGGCTCCAGCAGGTGTGCCGGGACGCCCTCCATGAGGACGGCCATGGCGCGGTTGCCCTGCACCACGTTCCACAGCCGGTCCACCACGACCGCCGGGTACGGCTCGTGCGCGGTCAGCATGGTCTCCAGCGCCGACCGGACCGACGCCATGTAGCCGTCGTCGAGGCTGCTCTCCCGGTACGCGGGGGCGTAGCCGGCGGCGAGCAGCAGGGTGTTGCGTTCCCTGAGCGGTATGTCCAGCGCGGCCGACAGGCGCAGCAGCATCGCCCGGCTCGGCTTCGCGCGGCCGGTCTCCAGGTACGACAGGTGCCGGGCGGAGGTGTCGGCCAGGAGCGAGAGGTCGAGCTGGCTGAGCCTGCGACGGCTACGCCACTCGCGCAGGAGCGTCCCCGCCGGTGACGGCTGTCGTGTGTCCATGCGGAGGAGCCTAGGCCGTCACCAGGTGGGCGCCGCCATGACCTCGGAGGTTATTGAGACCGTGATCCGGGCGGTGACATGGTCGTTCCGGACAGGCCCTTCCGGGGGCGGACCCGAGGGGGAGGAGTGACCGGTATGAGCACGGCGACAGGGGCGGAGGTCGCCCGGCGTACCACGGTCGGCGGCGCGGCGGCGGAACGGCTCCGCGTGATCCTGCGGATCGACGGCTGGAGCACCGCCGTCTTCGGCGTGGTCCTGCTCGCCGCGTGGCGGCCGTTCTCCGGCTGGTTCGGGCTGCCGCCCGCCTGGTCGGTGCCGTTCGGCGTGGCCATGCTCGGCGGCGCCGCCGCGCTCGGCCTGATCGCCGGCTACCCCCGGATCCCCGTGCGGTACGTGGCGCTGGTCGTCGCGGGCAACGCGCTGTCGTGCGTGGCTCTCGTGGCCCTGGTGCTGACCGGGGCGATTCCGCTCAGCGGCCTGGGCGTGGCTTTCATGCTGACCGGGGCCGCGGTGGTGGCGGTGTACGCGGGGCTGGAGTTCCTCGGGCTCCGGCGCGCCCGGACGGAGTGAACGGGCGGCCGCGCGGGAGTCCGGCCCGGCCGCACGCGAAGGGCCCGCGTCCGGGAAGGACGCGGGCCCCTTGGCGATCGACGATCAGACGGCGACGGCCAGCTCGGACACCTCACCGAGCTTGGCGCTCACCTGGACGTCGCGGGTGACGCCGCCGCCCGCGATGATGCGTACGGTCCAGTCGCCGGGGCCGGCGAAGAAGCGGAACACTCCCTCGTCGGACACCACGACCTCACCGGTGAACTCGCCGGTGTGGTCGAGCAGCCGCGCGTAGGCGGTACCGACGCCGGTGACCCTGCCCTGGATCACCGCCTGGTTGGACAGATCGATCCCGGCCGGCAGCGCGATGGTCTGCTCCGGCGCTCCGCAACCCTGCGCGCTCATCGGGCCTCCCCCAGCTCGATCGGCACGCCCACGAGCGAGCCGTATTCGGTCCACGAACCGTCGTAGTTCTTCACGTTCTCCTGGTCGAGCAGCTCGTGCAGGACGAACCAGGTGTGGGCGGAACGCTCGCCGATGCGGCAGTAGGCGATGGTGTCCTTGCCGAAGTCGACGCCCGCCTCGGTGTAGAGGGTGCGCAGCTCGTCGTCGGACTTGAAGGTGCCGTCGTCGTTGGCCGCCTTGGACCACGGGATGCTGCGGGCGGTCGGCACGTGGCCGCCGCGCTGCGCCGACTCCTGCGGCAGGTGGGCGGGGGCGATCAGCTTGCCGGTGAACTCGTCGGGCGAGCGGACGTCGACCAGGTTGAGCTTGCCGATCGCGGCGACCACGTCGTCGCGGAAGGCGCGGATGGACGTGTTCTCCTGGGCGACGACGTACTGGGTCTTGGCACGCTCCGGCACGTCGGTGACCAGCTCGCGGGACTCCAGCTCCCACTTCTTGCGGCCACCGTCGAGAAGCTTGACGTTCTCGTGGCCGTACAGCTTGAAGTACCAGTAGGCGTAGGCCGCGAACCAGTTGTTGTTGCCGCCGTAGAGGATCACGGTGTCGTCGTTGGCGATGCCGCGGTCGGAGAGCAGCGCCTCGAAACCGGTCCTGTCGACGAAGTCGCGGCGGACCGGGTCCTGCAGGTCCTGCCGCCAATCGATCTTCACTGCGCCACGGATGTGGCCCTTGTCGTAGGCGCTGGTGTCTTCGTCGACCTCGACGTAGACGACACCAGGGGTGTCGAGGTTGGCCTCGACCCAGTCGGCATCCACCAGGACGGCGGAGCGGCTCATTGTGGTACCTCCATGTTGGCGGCGGGCAATATACGGCGGATCAGCAGATACATTTCGCAGCCAAGGCAGAATCCGAAGGCTGCGTTGAGGAATGCGGCGAGGAGGGCCGCGGCCGTGGCCACGAGGGCCAGCGACATGATCCCGGTGGCGAATCCGGCCAGCCCCGCGACCGCGAAGACCAGCCCCACCCCCTGCGCGAAACGCGGCGGGCGGGAGTCTTCGGTCTCCTTAGGGGCGCTCCTGACGAACGCCCCGAAAAGCATCCCGTACGGTGATCTGCCCGCGATGCCGAACGCGAACACCACGGCCTGGGCGGCGAGCAGCCAGGCGCTGCCCGTCACCAGGACGAGGAGGAGGATCAGAGTGGTCATGGCCGCGCCGAAGCGCAGCGCTCTGGGATCGGCACGCATCGTGGGATGCTCCTGCAAGGGGGTCGGGAAGAGGCGGATCGGAAGTCCGCGCGAGACCGTCCTCAGGCAGCGCGACAGAGCGCGGTCGCGACGCGGCAGAAATCAACCGCGCGCCGCTTCGTCAGCAGCTCTGTCGATGGGTTCATGCCGAGAAGACTACTCGGCGTCTCGACATCTGTCACATGTCGTCCGGCTTGTGAGACGGGTCGTGAGACACGACCGCGGCGAGCGCGTTCAGCACGTCGGCCTTCCTGGGCTGCCCTGACGCCTTGCGCACGATGGCTCCCCGGCCGTCGAGCACGAAGACGGTCGGGGTGCGCAGCACGTCGAGCCGCCGTACGAGGTCGAGCCTGGACTCGGCGTCGATCTCCACGTGCGCCACGCCGGGGACCAGCGCGCTCACGTCGGCGAGGATCCGGCGCGTCGCGCGGCACGGCTGGCAGAAGGCGGTGGAGAACTGCACGAGCGTGGCCCGCTCCCCCAGCTCCGCGCCCAGCTCGCCGGCTCCCAGCCGGTCGCCGGGATCACGGTCGCGCAGGCGTCCGTCGGCGCGCAGCCTGATCACCCCGATCGCCGCTCCGAGCGCCAGCGTGGCCAGCGCGATCCACACTCCGGTCATCTCCCGGTGCAACCACCGGCCCCGCGGATTACTTCCCCGTCACCGGGATCCGCACCAGCACCTCGCCGCCGGCATCGGTGATCTCGAACGCGGCGATGTCGGCCATCGCGGTGCGCGTCTCGTGCCGGAAGACCGCGTTGTCCTCGTACATCTCGCGGGTGACCTGCCACGGCTCGGTCCGTTCGCGGGAGCCGTCGGCGGCGACGACCACGAGCCTGCACTCCGTGCCGGGCGGGATCCCTTCGACCTGCACCATCAGATCCGTGCGGCGGCCGTCGGGCGCGGCGGTCACGGTCGCCCGGTAGCCGGCGTCGGCGCCGGTGAACGCGCGTCCCAGCGGGGAGCGCAGCGGGGCGGGCGCGCGCGAGTCCGAAGGCGCCGGTGAGGACTCCTGCCGGGTGGTGAGCTTCTCGCTGTCCTGCGCCTCTGCGCTGTTGTCCTCGGCGCTGTTGTCCTCGGCGAGCTCCGACTGGGCGGCGTCGCCCTCGCCGGCGCTGAACTGGCTGGCCCGCTCGGCGGCCGGCGCCGAGGCGGCCGTCGGAGCCTCGCCGGGCATGGCGGACCACACGACGCCGCCCACGCCCACCACCGCCGCCGCGGCCGCGACGGCCATGAGCGCGCGGCCCCGCCTGCGCCGCCTGGCGCGGTCGGTGAGCAGCCGTTCGAGCACCCGCCGCGGCGGGCTGGCGACCAGCTCGACGTCGCGCTCGGACACCTTGCCCAGGAACCCGGCGACGCCCGCCAGCTCCTCCAGCTCGCCGCCGCACTCCTCGCAGGTGGCCAGGTGGAGGTCGATCTCCTCGGCCTCCTGCGGGTCGAGCGCGCCGAGCGCGTGCGCGCCGAGCGCCAGCCGGACCTCCTCACACGTCGTCATGGCGCCAGCCCCCGCTCTTCCAGCGCGAGCTTGAGCGCCCGCAGCGCGTAGTAGGTGCGCGACTTGACCGTGCCCGCCGGGATGCCCAGTTTCGCCGACGCCTCCTTCACCGATCGCCCCCGGTAGTAGACCTCCATGAGCACCTCGCGGTGCTCGGGCCGCAGCGCGGCTAACGCCTCGGCCACGGCCCACGACTCGACCGCGCGCTCCAGCTCGTCGTCGGCCGGCAGCACCGCCAGCGCCTCGTCGCCCGTCTCGGGGGGCCGCGCCCGGCGGGCGCGGTGCTGGTCGACGACGAGGTTGCGGGCCACGGTGAACAGCCAGGCGCGGATCGGGCGGCCCTCCAGTGCGCCGGGATGCCGCCACGCCCGCAGCAGCGTCTCCTGCACCACGTCCTCCGCCCGTCCCGAGTCGCCCGTCAGTCGCAGCACGTATCCGTACAGTGGCCCGGCGTGCTCGTCGAACAGGGTCCTCACGAGTTCCTCGTCGGCGGTGCCAGCTGAGCTCACCCCCTCATCACGTACGAGAGGGCGGGACGGTTCACGCTCATCCACGGAGCGGCACGTCAGACGCTTCGGCGGAGATCCGCAGACCTCCGGACACGCTCTTGACCTCGGTCACCTTCACGTCGAAGGGCAGCTTCCCCTGGAACGGGATCGTGTAGGTCACGAACCGGGCGAGCTGGGCGGGCACCCCCTCGATCTTCTCCGCCTGCAGCCGGATGCCCTCGTCGGTCATCTCGACCTTCATCTCCGCGGTGAACTTCACCTTCTGCGCGCCCACCGCCAGCTCGCCCGAGGCGACGAACCGGTCGCCCTTGCCGCTGACCTTCACGCCCTGCGGGGCGAACCTGTCGATGGTCGCGTCCGTCAGCGTGCCGGTGACGGCGACCCGCCCGGCCCGGATGTCGGCGCGGTTCTGGAGGAGGTCGGCGAGCGGCGCGGTCACGTCGTACGCGGCTCCCTTGAGACCCTCGATCGGCACCCCGCCGTAACGCAGGGTGCCGAGGTCGAAGCGGACCTCCTGGTAGTGGCCGGAGATCGCCTGGGTCAGGAAGGGGATGCCGGTGATCTCCACCTCCGGGGTGCCCCGCACGTCGGCGGCGGCGGCGATCCTGTTGGCGAGGTCGCGCTGCACGCCCGCGACCGCCACCCGGTCGAGCACGGCGAGGAGGATGATCAGCAGGATCAGGAAAACGAGCAGCTTGCGCATCGCACTCCCTGTCTCGGGCGGGGGTCAAGAAGCTTATCGGCTCCATTCCCCGCGAGACGGGCGGATCACCCGCCGGCGAACGGCGGCAGCACCTCCACGGTCACGCCGTCGGAGAGTTCGACCTCGCCATGGGGTCTTTTACCGACGGGAGAACCGTCGATCAGAAATGACGATCTGCTGACCACACGGGCGAGTTCGGCGCGATCTGCTGTGATTTTCGTCATGAGTTCGCCCAGTGTGACCGCCTCGAACTCCTCTTCGGCCACACCTGCCGCCGCCTTCGCCGCCGCCCAATAACGCACTTTTCCCGAGGCCATGGCTGTCTCACCGATCCTTCTCCACCATTGTGCGTTCCTGTTAACCTGGTTGTTTCATGCGATGCGTCGTTCACCTGCCGGACGCTCAATGGACGCGACTTGCTCCTGGGATATCCTCGCCTACAGGACTCGGGCGACGTAGCCCCCGGGTCCTTACTTGTTCGAGGAGGCCGCCATGAGCAACCTGCTTCTGCTCACCAACGCGCTCGAGCCGTCCGCGGAGGTGCTCCCGGCTCTGGGGCTGCTGCTCCACTCGGTCCGCGTGGCCCCCGCGGAGGCGTCCGCCCTCCTCGACGCGCCTCCGTCGGACGCCGTGATCGTCGACGCGCGCAAAGAGCTCGTGCAGGCCAAGAGCCTGTGCCGGCTGATCCGCACCACCGGCGTCGACTGCCCCCTGATGGTGATCGTCACCGAGGGCGGGCTGGCCGCGATGACGGCGGAGTGGGGAGTCGACGACGTCCTGCTCGACAAGGCGGGCCCGGCGGAGGTGGAGGCACGGCTGCGCATGGCCATCGGCCGCATCTCCCAGGCTTCCGGCGAGGACGTGCCCGACGAGATCCGCAGCGGTGACCTGTCCATCGACGAGGCCACCTACACCGCGCGGCTGCGGGGCAGAGTGCTCGACCTGACGTTCAAGGAGTTCGAGCTGCTGAAATACCTCGCGCAGCACCCCGGCCGGGTGTTCACCCGCGCCCAGCTGCTGCAGGAGGTCTGGGGCTACGACTACTTCGGCGGCACCAGGACCGTCGACGTGCACGTGCGGCGGCTGCGGGCCAAGCTCGGCACCGAGTACGAGTCGCTCATCGGCACGGTCCGCAACGTCGGCTACCGCTTCGTTCCCGACCGGGCCGACACCGCGACCGTCTGATCGCCCCCTCCGGTTGACAGGGCCCTTTCCCCGGGTTGGACTGTCCTGACAGGTCTGCCCCCGACCTGGGTCGTGCTGTCATGCCGCGGACACCGCCGTCCCGAGATGGGTGGTGCCGGTGAACGTGTTCCGATCCCTCGTCGAGGAGAACGCCCGCGCCCGGGTCTACCGGCGCGGTGAATGGCTGTGCTCCCCGCTCCGGCCCACCGGCCGCGTCTACCTGATCGAGCACGGCTACGCCAGGGAGTACCTCCCCGGCGGCGACCGCGAGATCGTGCACGACCTGCGGTCCGGCGGCGACCTGGTGGGCGAGCCGGCGTTCTGGCACCCCGGGGAGCGGGTGAAGGTCGACGCGCTGACCGAGGTGCGCGCCTGGCCGATCGACATGCGGCGGCTGCGTGAGCACGCCGCGTCCAGCACGGCCGTGGCGACCGCGCTGGTGCAGGAGCTGTTCGCCAGGAACGTGGCGGCGCGCGGGCACGAGGCGCTGGCCAGGGCCCCGGTGGCGACCCGGCTGGCCGTGTGGCTGCTCAACCTGGACGCCCGCTACGGGCTGGCCTCCGAGTCGGCCCCGCCGCTGTCCATGGAGACGCTGGCCGACCTGGTCGGCAGCGTGCCCGACGTGGTGCAGCGGACCCTCGCCCAGTGGGTACGGCGCGGCTGGCTGGTGCGTCCCGGCTACCGCCGGTTACGCGTCGCCGACCCGGCCGCGATGCGGACGCTGGCCGGCGACTGGGAGCATGTGGCCGTGCCGTGGGAGGGCCGGATCACCCCGTTCCTCACCGGGCCGGGCGCGCCGGCCGAGCCGCTGCCCGCCGCCGAGGTGCCCCGTCCCGCGCAGCTCCCCGCGGACGTGCCCGACTTCACCGGGCGGCAGCAGAGCCTGGACCTGCTCACCGAATGGCTGGAGCGGACCCGCAGGACGAACACGATGGTGATCCAGGGCCTGCCGGGCGTCGGCAAGACGGCGCTGGTCACCCACTGGGCGCACCTGCACGCCGGCCGGTTCCCCGACGGGCAGATCGTCATCGACCTGCGCGGCCAGTCGCCCGCCCAGCCCCCGATGACCACGGCGGAGGCGCTCGGCCAGATCCTGCGCTCGCTCGGCGTCGGCGAGCACATGCCGGCCGCCGACGAGGCCGAGCTGATGCTGCTCTACCGCAGCCGGATCACCGGGCGCAGGCTGCTGCTCATCCTGGACAACGCCGCCGACCCGGCCCAGGTGCGCACGCTGCTGCCCGGCGGCAAGGACTGCGTGGTGCTGGTGACCAGCCGGACCAGGATGGCGCCGCTGCGCGCCACCGGCCAGGCGGACCTGATGGACCTGCACGTCCTCGACCCGGGCAACGCGGTGGCGCTGCTGGTCGGGCTGCTGGGTGAGGACTCTCCCCGGGCGGCCGACCGCGACGGGCTGGCCGAGCTGGCACGGGTGTGCTCGTACCATCCGTTCGCGCTGCGCATCTCGGCCGCCAAGCTCGCCGAGAACCCCGAGCTGAGCGTCGCCTCCCGGGTGCAGGAGCTGCGCCGCCCGGAGCGGCAGCAGCGGTTCCCCGGCGACCCGGAGCAGGCCTTCGGGTCGGCGCTGGATCTGGCGTACGAGTCGCTCGGCCCGGCGCAGCGGCGTGCCTTCCGGCACATCGGGCTGCTGCCCGGCGGCCCTTTCACGCCCGAGGTGCTGGCCGCGGCGCTCGGCGTGCCGGTGCCGGAGGCGCTGGCGTCACTGGCCGGGCTGCACCGGGCGTATCTGGTCGAGCCGCTGCCCGGCTCCCGCTACCGGGTGCACGACCTGGTCAAGCGGCTGGCCAGGGAGCTGGGCAGGCACGCCGAGGCGGGCGTGCGGGAAGCCAGGGTACGGCTGCTCGACCACTACCTGATGACCGCCACGGAGCCGGGCACGCCGGGCGAGTGGTTCGAGGCCGAACGGCGGGCCCTGGTGTCGGTGGTGCGCACCGCCGAGGAGAGCGGCGCGTACGGGATCGCCTGGCAGCTCGCGCACGCCGTGTTCGAGCCGTTCAGGCGGCTGCGGTACTACGAGAACAACCTGGAGATCCAGCAGGCGGGGCTGGAGTGCGCGCAGCGGATCGGCAACCGGCGGGCCGTCGCGCTGATGCGCAGCCATCTGGGCTCGATCCACCGCGACATCGGCCCGTCCACCCGGGCGGCCCGCTACATCGGCGAGGCGCTGGCCGACTTCGCCACGCTCGGCGACCGGGAGGGCCGCGCCCGCGCGCTCATCGACCTGGCCGAGGTGCACGGCATCGCGGGCAACCTGGAGGACGCGCTGAAGGCGGCGGACGAGGCGCTCTGCGGCTACCAGGAGATCGGCGACCTGGCCGGGGTGGCCGACAGCCTGCACGCGCTGTCCCGCCTCCACCTGTCCCAGGGACGGCACGAGCCGGCGCTCCACCACGCCGGCCAGGCGCTGGAGGTACGGGAGGAGCTGGGCGACCGGCGCGGCACCGCGCAGAGCCTGATCATGCTGGCCCGGGTGCAGCAGAGCCTCGGCGAGCCGAACGCCGCGCTGTCGGAAGGGCTGGAGGCGCTGTCGATCTGCCACGAGCTGGGCGACGAGCACGCCGAGGCCGAGACGCTGCTCTGCCTGGCCGAGGTGTACGACACGCTCCGGCTGCCGCACGACGCCCGGCGCGACGCGGAGCGGGCCCTGGCCGGCTACACCGCCACCGGCGACCAGCACGGCTCGGGCCGGGCGCTGTGCGCGCTGGGCCGCATCGCGCGCAACGGCTCCCGGTACGACGAGGCGCTGGCCCACTTCGAGCAGGCGCTGGCCGTACAGGTCGAGCTCCACCACGAGCAGGGCAAGGCCGAGACGCTCGGCGACATCGGGCTGGTGCACTGGCGGCTGGCCGACTACCTGCGCGCCGACGAGTACCTCACCCAGGCGCTGACCATCAGCCGGGTGATCCGCGACCTGCCCATGGAGGCGCGCATGCTGAACCGGCTGGCCCGGGTGCGGCGCAGGCAGGGCCAGTCGCAGGTGGCGTTCGTGTACGCGCTGGAGGCGCTGGACATCGTGCAGGCCGCCGGCGGCCGCAGGGCCGAGGCCGACGTCCAGGAGACGCTCGCGAACACGTACCTGTCGCTGGGCCGGCACCACGACGCGCTCCGCGCGGCCAGGCGGTCGCTGGAGATCAGGGAGGAGATGCGCGACGACAAGGCCAGCGCGCTGCTGTCGATCGCGCTGGCGCTGCACACCGCGGGCCGCCCGTCCCCCGCGCTGGCGTACGCGCGCCAGACCGTCGAGCTGCTGCACGAGACCGGTACGCGCGACCGCTGGGGCGCGGCGCTCACCACGCTCGCCATGATCCTGCTCGACCTGAACCGGCCCGAGGAGGCGTACGTGCACGCGGCGCGAGCCAGGGAGGTCCACCACGCCTGCGGCACCCGCCGCGACCTGGGCTGCGCGCTGCGGGCGCTCGGCCTGATCGCGTGGCGGCGGGGCGACGTCGCGGCCGCCGTGGCGCATCTGGGAGAGGCGGTGCGCACCCTCGACGAGGTGGGCGACGTGGTCGAGGCGCGAAAGGCCGCCCAGGAACTCCGACGAATGTCGTGAATTCCGCCCGGGGGAGGTCGCAGATCTGATCAGGTCACCGGCGTTCAACTGGTCTCACCGGCCACGGACAGCGGAGGTGATCCGGATGCTCAAGAACCATCTGCGTCGAGACCTGCGGTGGTTGAGGCGACAGGCGCGCGGGGACAGGCGGATCACCGTCCTGGTCCTCACCCTGGTGACGGCCGCGTGGACCCGCCAGCTCGCCCCGGGCGACGCGATGCCCGAGCCGGAGCTGCTGTTCCTGCTGTCGGCGGGGCTGCTGGCGGTGTCGGGCGCGGCCTGGTTCACGTCGGCGTACTTCCTGGCCAGGTCCGCGCGGGCGCGGCGGGAGCCGGTCGAGGTGCTGCGCCGCGTCACCCGCGTCTCCAGGGCCAAGGAGTGGGCGTTCATCGCGGCGGGCGCCTACGTGGCCTGGCACGTGCTGCAGTTCGTCACCGTGCTGGTCATGACCTGACCGGGACCGTCAGCCGGGGATGAGCCAGGCGGGGAACGCCGCCTGGTGCGGCCCGTTCTCCGGGTCGAGCTCGTGCCTGATGGTCGCGCACTGGTCCAGCATCGCCCCGTGCAACGACCACAGCTGGACGTTCTCGGTGTCGGGGACGCGCTCGGCGACCAGCACCTGGTGCTCGCCGCTCTCGCGCAGCGCGGTCCGCAGCCGGCCGAGGTCGCGCACGCTGCCCCGGCCGAGCTGGAGCCGGCCGAACGCGGCGAAGGCCTTGGAGATGGCCAGCAGTTCGTCGCCGAGCGCCGCGGGCACCCGGTGGACGTCGTCCGCGGGCAGCCCGCGCACCCCGGCCGCCAGGTCGGTGAGCGACCTGGCGATGCCGCGCAGTTGCAGGCCCGCGTGGTCGAGGCAGGTCATGGCCTCGGCCACCTGGTCGAGTTGCTCGTCCTGCCGTCGCCGCCGGAGCGGCACCAGCCGGACCGACTCGGCGGCCTGCTCGGCCACCTCCTGGCTCTCCCGCAGGCGCGCGTCCACCTCGCGGGACCGCTCCAGCCAGCTTCTCGCCTCGTCCTCACCCCACGCGCCGCGCACACCCTTGCCCATGGCGGCGGACAGCGACGACAGGTCACCGGCCAGCTCGGCCATCTCCCTGCGCGCCTCCTCCACGTACCGGGGCGGGAGCACGACCAGGTTGGCCAGGATGCCGATGACGGCGCCCAGCAGCAGGTCGACCAGGCGCTCCAGGCTGTACTGGGCGCCCAGCGCGAACACCAGCAGGGCGGTGATCGGGATCTGCACGTTCTGCTTGGGCAGGTTGAGCAGCCGGGTCACCACCAGCCCGCCCGCGACCAGGATGGCGAGCGTGATCCCGTTGATGCCGAGCAGGAGGATCAGCCCACCGGCCCCGAAGAGCCCGACCGTGACGGCCCCGACCTGCTGCACCCCGCGCACGACCGTGCCGTAGGCGGTGGCCGAGAACGTGAGCAGCACCCCGATCGCCCCCAGCACCGGCATCCTGTCCTGCAGCACCCGGGCCACCAGCCACCAGGCGAGCACGCACGCGGCCGTCAGCTTGATCCCCTGGAGCAGCGGCTCACGCTCGGCGCGCAGCCATCCGGGCAGTCCCAGGCTGCGAGCGCGCTCCAGGATCAGCCTGCTCTGCCTGGAGATCCGCTCGAACGGCGGCAGCCCCTGCCTCGATCGCTCCCCCATCCCGGCATCGTCGCAGGAAGACACCCGCGTGAGCTGGGTAGACACCCTGCTTGAGTGGAGGTGGTGAGGATGGACGCCGAACTTTCAGGTCAGCTGGTGGTGCCGGACGGGGCGCGCGGCGTGGTGCTGTTCGCGCACGGCAGCGGCAGCAGCGGCCGCAGCCCGCGCAACAGGTACGTGGCCGCCGCGCTGAACGAGGCCGGGCTGGGCACCCTGCTGTTCGACCTGCTGACGCCGGAGGAGGAGTACGACCGGGCCAACGTGTTCGACATCGAACTGCTGGCCGGCAGGCTGCTGACGGCGACGGAGCGGGTGCGGGAGCAGTCGGCCGCGGCGAACTTGCCGCTCGGCTACTTCGGCGCGAGCACCGGCGCCGCCGCCGCCCTCAGCGCCGCGGCCGAGCCGGACGCCGACGTGGCCGCGATCGTCTCACGGGGCGGCCGTCCGGATCTCGCGGGCCCGCGTCTCGCTTCCGTACGGGCGCCGACGCTGCTCATCGTGGGCGGCCACGACGAGCAGGTGCTCGAACTGAACCGGGAGGCCCAGCGGGAGCTGGGCGGCGAGAGCCGCCTGGAGATCGTGCCCGGCGCCACCCACCTGTTCGAGGAGCCCGGAGCCCTGGACCAGGTCGCCGACCTGACCGGCTCCTGGTTCGTCACCCACTTCACGTGACCCGCGTCAGTTCTGCCGGGCGCCGCGGCGCTCCGACAGCCGCTTCCAGACGAACACGCCGACGGCCAGCACGACCAGGCCGATCACCACGTACGTGAAGATCCCGACGTACGTCTCGACGATCGACCACTGCCGGCCCAGGAAGTAGCCGGCGGTCACGAGCGCGGTGTTCCAGATGAAGCTGCCCACCGCGGTGAGCAGCACGAACGTGGGCAGCGGCATCCGCTCGAAGCCGGCCGGGATCGAGATCAGGCTCCTGAACAGCGGCACCATCCGCCCGAAGAACACCGTCTTGCGGCCGTGCCTGGCGAACCACTGCTCGCTCTTGTCCACGTCCTCCGGCTTGAGCAGCGGCACCCTCGCGTACAGCGCGTGCACCCGCCGCCTGCCCAGCAGCGCCCCGATCGCGTAGAGCGCGAGCGCGCCCACCACCGAGCCGATCGTGGTCCACAGCAGGACGTGCCAGAACACCAGCCCGCCCCTGCTCACCGTGAACCCGGCCAGCGGCAGGATGACCTCGCTCGGGATCGGCGGGAACAGGTTCTCCAGCGCGACCGCGATGCCCGCGCCGGGCGCGCCGAGCGTCTCCATGAGACCGGTGACCCACTCGACGATTCCGCCCAGACCGCTGGAAGTCATCCTCGTCCCTTCGTCGCACGTAGTCTCTTCCCGTACGCAGGCGCGTATTCCTCCCGGTCCGTCTCTCGGCCATCCATCTGAGACATTCCTCGGCGGGGAACGTTGTGGCAACCCTCCATGCGTGAATCCCACCCCGTGGTGTGGGATCGAATCCGCACACACAATCGAGGAGGAGCGATGAAGTGGTTCTCCCCTGCAGACGTCGCCCGGGTGGCCGTCTTCGCCGCGCTGATCGCGGTGCTGGGGCTGGTTCCTGGGGTGAGCCTCTTCGGCGGCCTGGTGCCCGTCACGGCTCAGACCCTGGGGGTCATGCTCGCCGGGCTGATACTCGGCTCGCGGCGGGGGGCGCTGGCGGTGCTGGTGCTGCTCGCGCTGGTGGCGGTGGGGCTGCCGCTCCTGGCCGGGGGCCGGGGCGGGCTCGGCGTCTTCACCCAGCCGTCCGCGGGGTTCCTGATCGGGTGGCTGCCGGGCGCGTTCGTCACCGGGTGGATCGCGGAGCGCGGAGGGCGCAGCCCGAGCATGGTCCGGCTGCTGGTAGCGTGCCTGGTCGGCGGCATCGGGGTCATCTACCTGTGCGGCATCCCGGTGTACGCGATCTTCGGTGATCTCACGCTGGGCGGCGCGGCCCTGTTCACCCTGACCTTCGTGCCGGGCGACCTGGCCAAGGCGGTGCTGGCCTCGTGGATCGCGCGAGGGGTGCAGCGCGCCTACCCGGGCGCGATCCCCACCGTCCACAAGCGTCCGAGATCCGGCGAGGAGGGCTGACCGGGGCATGCCAGTCGCAGCACAGGTCATCCGGCACGCCTCCATCCACCCCGACCGGGTCGCGGTCTCCGGCCCGTACGGCGACATCACGTACGGCGCCCTGGCCCGTCGCGCGCTGGAAGAGGCGGCGTCCCTCACGGCCGCCCTCCCCCGGCCGATCGCTGCTCCGGCCGCGGCCCGGGACACCCCACCGGCGCTCTCCCCGACCCCGGCGGACGGGCGCGCCATCACGGCGGCTGCCCGGACGAGGGCGCCGGTCGTGGGCATCTGCCTGCGTGACCCCGTCGAGCAACTGATCGCCATCCTGGCCGCCGACCTGACGGGGGCCACACCACTGCTGTACGAACCGACACTGCGCGATGGCATCCCAGCGGACCTCCTCATCGAGACCCTGCTCACCACCGGTCCGACCGACCCGAACACCCAGCCCTCGCCCGTCGGGGCCGACCCAACCCACCCCAACACCCAGCCCTCGCCCGTCGGGGCCGGACCGATGGGCCCGGGCGCACAGACCCACCTCGCCGGGGTCGGCTCGGCGGGTTCGGTCACCCGGTCCTTGCCCTTCAGAGGAGGGTTCGCGCCGTCGCCTGGTGATCTGGCGTGGGCGTGTTTCAGTTCGGGGAGCACCGGGCGGCCTCGTGCCGTCGTCCGTACGCGGGAGTCGTGGACGGGGTCGTTCGGGCCGGTGAGCGAGATCACCGGGATCGGCGCGGATGATGTGGTGCTGGTCCCGGGGCCGCTGACGTCTTCCCTGTACGGGTTCGCGGCCGTGCACGCCCTGGCCGTGGGCGCGACGGTGCTGGCTCCCGGCCGGTGGGCGCCGGGGTCGCTGCCGGAGCTGGCGCGGTGGGCGACGGCGGTGCACGTGGTGCCGCACCTGCTGCCACGGCTGTTGGACGCCCTGCCCGAGGACGCGCCCCTACGGGTCGTCGTGGTGGGCGGGGCCGCGCTCCCGCCTGAGGTGCGGGAACGCGCCGGGGACGTGCGGGTGGTCGCCTACTACGGCGCCACTGAGTTGTCCTTCGTGGCCGTGGACGCCGACGGCGGCGGACTGCGGCCGTTCCCCGGGGTGGAGATCGAGGTCAGGCCGCCGCTGGGCGAGGTGTGGGCGCGCTCCCCCTGGCTGGCCGAGGGCTATCTGGGCGGCGTGGCGGGCCCGCTCAAGGCCGAGGACAAGTGGATGAGCGTCGGCGACCTCGCCGATCCGTACACGCCGGGAGAGCCGCTGCGCCTGCGCGGCCGTGGCGACGGCGCGATCCAGACCGGCGGCGCGACGGTGGTACCCGAGGACGTCGAGGAGGTGCTCCGGCGCGCGCCCGGCGTGGGTGACGTCGTGGTCGTCGGTTCCCCGCACCCCGAGCTGGGAGCGGTCGTGACCGCCGTGGTCGAGGCCGGCGCCGGCCCGCTCCCGTCCAGGACCACCCTGGAGAAGGTGGCACGCGACGGCCTGGCCGCCGCCCAGCGCCCCCGCCGCTGGTACGCGATCACCGACCTCCCCCGCACCCCGACCGGCAAGCCCGCCCGCGCCCAGGTAGCGGCCCGCCTGACCACCACCGACCCCGACCTGCGGAGACTCCCAT
>NZ_JBFAPV010000010.1:0-226752 GCF_040676925.1 Nonomuraea sp. NPDC049486 | reverse complement strand
CCATGACGGGGCCACCCGACCACCGGCAATCCCAACCTGCGGGAACTCTCATGGCGCGCCGCCCGACCACCGGCAACCCTGACCTGCGGAGACTCCCATGACGGGGCCACCCGACCACCGGCAATCCCAACCTGCGGGAACTCTCATGGCGCGCCGCCCGACCACCGGCAACCCTGACCTGCGGAGACTCCCGTGACGGGCCACCCGACCGCCGGCGACCCCGACCTGCGGAGGCTCCCATGACGGGCCCGCACGATCCGGTGATCGTGGCCGCCCGCCGGACCCCGATCGGCACCGCCGGCCACGCGTTCAAAACGGTCACGGTCGACGCCCTGGCCGCCGCGGTGATCGGCGCAGTGGCCCGCGACGCCCGTCGCGGGCCCTCGCCGGAGCACGACCGGGACCACCTCCCCGACGGCCGGGACCAGGACCGCGCGAACGCGCACGACCTCACCTGCGGGGGGCACGGACGCGACCCAGACCTTGGGGAGCACGCAGAACCTCGTCCCAGCGTCCGCGACCTCACCCCGAGTGGGGTTCTCGCGGAGCGTGACCCGGGTGCGGTCGGCCCCGCTCGACACGGGGCGTTCGCCTGGGTCGAGGACGTCGTGTTGGGGAACTGCATGGGGCCCGGAGGGAATGTGGCGCGGGTGGCGGCGCTGAGGGCCGGGCTGGGGGAAGGCGTGCCGGGGGTGACGGTGGACCGGCAGTGCGGGAGTGGGCTGGCCGCCATTCTGATCGCCGCCCAGGCCGTGCGGAGCGGGGACATGGAGTTCGTGATCGCCGGGGGCGCCGAGAGCGCGTCGACCGCGCCGGTGCGGGCGTTTCGGGACGGGTCCCCGTACGAGCGTGCTCCTTTTGCCCCGGAAGGGCACCCGGATCCGGACATGGGGGAAGCGGCGGAGGCCCTCGGCGCGGCGCGCGGCGTGAGCCGTGAGCGCCAGGACTCCTATGCGGCCGCCAGCCACGCCAAGGCGGTGGACGCCCGTGCGGCGGGCAGGTTCGCGGCGGAGATCGTCCCGGTCGGGGAGCACTCCAGCGACCAGCGGCCGCGGACGCTGCGCCCGGCGACGCTGGCGCGGCTGCCCGGGGCGTTCGTGCCGGGGGGCGCGGTGACCGCGGGCAACTGCTCGCCCAACAGCGACGGCGCCGCTGCGGTGGCCGTCGTGCCGGAGCGGCTGCGTGATGGCAGGCCAGGGCTGCGGCTGGTGGCGGGCGCGGTGGTGGGGTGCGACCCGGCGCTGCCCGGCTGGGGGCCGGTGCCCGCCGTGCGCCGGCTGCTCGCCCGTACCGGCACGAGCCTGGAACGGGTGGCGGCGGTGGAGATCGTGGAGGCGTTCGCCGCGCAGACGCTGGCCGTCACCGACGCGCTCGGGCTCGACCCGCTGGGCGCGGACGCCGGGCGGGTGTGCGCGGACGGTGGCGCGATCGCGCTCGGGCACCCGTGGGGGGCCAGCGGCGCGGTCGTGGTGACGCGGCTGTTCACCCGGCTGGTGCGGGCCGGGGCGCCCCGGGGGACACTCGGGCTGGCGACGGCGGCGGTCGGCGGCGGGCTCGGCGTCGCCGCCCTGTTCGAGGTGGTTTGAGTGAAGGGGCTCGTCCTCGCCGAGGTGGTCGGAGTGCTCGCGTTCGCTGACGTCTATGTCCGGTCGAGGTGGTGTGAGTGATCGAGCTCGCTGACGTGCGTGTCCGGCTCGGGGAGCGCGAGGTGCTGCGCGGGGTGAGCGCGACGCTGGCCGAGCGGCGGATCGGTGTGATCGGGGCCAACGGGTCGGGCAAGAGCACGCTCGCCCGGCTGTTCAACGGGCTGGCGCTGCCCACCTCGGGGACGGTGACCGTGCTGGGTCACGACACGCGGCGGCAGGCGGCCAAGATCCGGCGGCGGGTGGGGTTCCTGTTCACCGACCCGGACGCGCAGATCGTGATGCCGACCGTGGCCGAGGACGTGGCGTTCTCGCTGCGCCGCCACAAGCTCCCCGCCGAGGAGGTGCGGGACATGGTGGCGGCCGTGCTGGAGCGGCACGGGCTGGCCGAGCACGCCGACCATCCGGCGCACCAGCTGTCCGGCGGGCAGAAGCAGCTGCTGGCGCTCTGCTCGGTGCTGGTGCTGGAGCCGGAGATCCTGATCATGGACGAGCCGACGACGCTGCTCGACCTGCGCCACTCCAGGCTGGTGGCCGAGCACCTGCGCGTCCTGCCCCAGCAGGTGGTGGTGGTCACCCATGACCTGTCGCTGCTGGCGGACTTCGACCGGGTGCTGGTGCTGGACGACGGCCGGGTGGTCGCCGACGCACCGCCGGCCGAGGCGATCGGCCACTACCGCGGGCTGATGGCGTGAACGCCCTCACCGGCGCTTACGTGCCGGGCGACTCGTTCCTGCACCGGATGCCGACCGGGGCCAAGCTGGCGGTTCTGGCGGTCTGCTGCACCGGGCTGATCCTGCTGCCCAGCGTGTGGGCGATGGCGGGCGCGGCCGTGGTGGTCGTGCTGCTGTACGCGGTCGCGCGGGTGGGCGCGGCAGCGGCGTGGGCGCAGGTGCGGCCGGTCCTCTGGTTCGTGGCGGCGCTGTTCGTGATCCAGCTCGTCCTCGCCGGTCCGTCGGCCGCGGTCCTGGTGACGTCCCGGATCGTGCTGGCGGTCGCGCTGGCCGGGCTGGTCACGCTGACGACCAGGACCTCGGCCATGATGGCCACGCTGGAGCGTGCCCTGCGGCCCGCCCGGCGGGTGGGGCTGGACCCGTTCCGGCTGTCGCTGCTGCTCTCGCTCACCATCCGCAGCATCCCGGTCATCGCCGCGCTCGCCACCCGCGTACGGGAGGCGCAGCGGGCCAGGGGCGTCGAGTGGAGCATGCGCGCGTTCGCGGTGCCGCTGGTGGTGGGCGCGCTGCGGCACGCCGACGCCCTGGGCGAAGCACTCAGCGCCCGGGGTCTGGACGACTGACCGCCCGCAGGGGTCACTCAGCGCCCGCCGGTCCGCGGCCTGATGTCTTCTTCACCCGCGGTCTGGACGGCTTACCGCCGTGCGGGGTTTCTCACCCGCCATCACGTACGCGCCGCGTTCCAGGCGCTCGATGAGGCCGCGGGTCCACTCGGCGGCGCTCTCGGCGGTGTGCACCCACATGCCGAGCACCTCCCCCACCATGCCCCACGCCTCCGGGTCCTCGTCCGGCGACCAGTCGCGCCGGACCCGGGAACGCCACTCCTCCAGCGCCCGCACCCGCGTCTTCAGCAGCTCGACCGCCTCGGCCCTGGGCAGGTCGTCCATCAGGCCCGCTCCGGCGCTCAGCATGTCGAGCCGCTGGTCGGCCTTGGAGAGCGCGTGGCGGAGCAGCGCGAAGTAGTCGGCCTCGCCCGCCTCGGTGATCTCGTAGTCGATCCGTGGCGGGCCGCCGGCGGTGCTGGGCGCCTCCTCGTCCGCGCGCAGCAGTCCCTCGGCGGCCATCTGGCGCAGCGCGTGGTAGATCGAGCCCGGTTTGAGCCCCGCCCACTCGTGCGCGCCCCACGACTCCAGGTCGGAGCGGACCTGGTAGCCGTGCGCGCTGCCGCGCCGCCGCACGGCCCCGAGCACCAGCAGCCGCACCACCGACATCGCCACTCCCTCGATCTTTGAGGGATCCACCATAGTCAGAGAGGGCGGCTCACACTCGTGATCAGCGGTTGCGACGGGATCACCGTGCGTCGCTGTAGTTGATCGTGCAGGAACATATGATTCGGGGGCGTGAGCGGGGACGGTTGAGCGGTCTCATGGAAGCATCAATCGCCACATATCTCCATGACCACGATTTGATTTTGCTCCAGGGCCCGCGCTGCTTCCCGCCAGTCCGAGTCTGTGCAATTGACGATGACCGACTTCCGCTCATCTGCTATAACAGTGGCCACGAATTTTTGGTCGGATGGATCGAAAGCTCGTAAACCGTCAGGGATCTCTTCGTAGGAGCCGTAACCATCAGGAGTTATGTCCACCTTCTGAACGTGACGAGGGTCAGCCTGCCGGCGATGCAAGTGAAGGAAGAAGTGGTCGCCAACTCCAGGTTGCCCTTTGAATGAGCAGTAATTCTCGTACTCTTCGAAGATGTGCCAGGAGTTGTCGAGCACGACAACTCCGTCGCTCTCGGCGTGCTCGAGAAATTCAACTGCCGAATTCGTACAGTCGGAAAAAACGTGATCGGCCTTGCCGTTGGCAACGATCAACACATTGGTGTCTATAACGACACGCGGTGGATAGTTCAAGCGGTTTTCTCTTCCGTCGCTCGCCTACGTGCTGCGCGGCTCATAGCGGCAGCCTCTTCGAACTGATTTCCGAAGAAATCGTCAGGCCAGTTGGTGATGTTCCCGAAGGAATCGATACCAAGCCGACTGATGGTAGCCGCCGCTCCCGTCGTCTGACAGAAGTAGAGAAGGCAATCCTCCGGCTCGAGTCTTATCCCTCTGCCGACATCTCTTTCGGCAATACGGCGTTGCAGACGCATGAGGAAATGCTCGGAGTGACTCTCGACCACAACTTGAATGTTGCGAACTTTAGCCACCTCGATGATCACATCCGCCAGCCCGCTTTGCACCGCAGGATGTAGGTGAATTTCTGGCTGCTCAAGAAGTACCGTAGACCTTTCAGGTGCATAGGCGAGTAGAACCAACACCGGAAGCACCTGACTGACACCGAATCCGACGTCCGTCAGAAGAACCGGCGTGCTCTCAGCAGAGCGTCTCACCTGAACACGGTAAAGAGTCCCTCTGTCGTCAACTGACTCCACCGCAAAGGAATGGATAAGCCCGAGTTCTTGAAGCCAGGAGGCGACGTGCTCTTCTACCGTGATGAGTTTAGTGCGGCGTGGGCCATCTTTTCGATGCACGAACCCACGTGCGTTGGTCTTTTTGTCTGCCTGTGAAGCGATCAACGCCTCAACCGCAAGTTCACCTCGCCTGCCCACGTCGATCGGCCGTCCTCCCGACCAGATGTACTGACGTGCGGGATCCTGCCTCAGAGGGCCAAGATAGTAGATCCGACTGCAGAGCTTCTCAAACTGAAGCTCCAGGTCGGACAAGAAGGCGGCGTTCTGAAAATATGCGCGCACCTGGTCGGGAAAACTATAGAACTTGCCGGGAGAAGGCAGTGGCCACGGCCTGCCGGAAACGCGCTTGAAGGGGTAGTGATTGGATTCGAGCGAGTACTCGTCTTTACCGATTCTACTACGCGTCAGCGAGAAGCGAAAATCGCCAAGGCCGTACTCAACTCGCTGAACTACCGGAAAGCTTCGCACTTCGCGGACCAGAGCGGACAGACTGAGATCGCTACTTGTAGCAATTATATTACGCCTCTTCGTCTCCGTATTTCGAATCTCAAAAGGCTCGTCTTCGTGCCATCCGATGTCAATTCCGACTGTGCGTTCAGGATCGTGCCGAAACGTGATGTCATTGAAGGTTCCCAGACTCACCAGCGATGCCGATCCACCTAGATCGAAGACGCGACCCCTATCCGCAGATTCCGCCGTTTGCTTGAGCAGCAACATACTCTGCAGAAAACTCGTCTTTCCAGATGAATTACTCCCGAAAAAGGCGGTGATCGGACCGAATTTGACGTTTCCACTATCTTCCCACGCCTTGAAGTTTTGCAGCCTTAGATGTGTTATCATCGAAACCTCACCCTCCGGAAACCTGTGCGCCATAGTTACCCAGCAAGAACCTTAGTAGTTAAGAGCGGGTAAGTCACCGATCCCGCCAGAATCAGAGACGTCTGACATCCTGATGTTGAGGCTCGCGGAGATCTGGCGATGAGTCCTGTGGTCACCACTCGCGTTGCCTTCCGTACCAAGGCTGGAGCCACCGGTAGACATTCATCCCGCCATGATGCCAGCGGACCAGCCGCCTGCCAGACGAGGACTGGCAAGGGCATAAGCTTGCGCGTTCCTCTCGCACAGGTCGAGCTCGACGAGCCGGGTCTCACCGAACTCGACCGAATACGCTCCTTGCGAGGTCTGGCCGACCCTAGCCGACCAGGCCGCGCAGCTCTTCGTGGCCTCTAGCTAGGGGCAGCCCTTATCTGTCAGGGCGTCGAGGACGCGGGATGGGGTGCGGCAGCGGGTCGTGCTGACGGGCCACGCCTGGGCAGTGGCCACTGCGCGCGCGAGCGCGTCGATGTGGCCGTCCCGGAGCAGGACCAGAGCACCTACGAGCTGGTACTGGGTGATGTTGTGCGGGGGAGCTGTTCGTCCATGCCCTTGAGCTGCACCGGAGCAGCGTGGGTCGTGTGCAACAGCGCCCTGGACAGCCGCGACGAACGGCTGCGCCCGAAGCGCCTCCGCAGCCGTCGATCACGCGATGACCGTTCTCATCTCACGACGCCACACCTGCTGACCATGTCAAACTCGTACATCCCTCTCACGGCCACAACCCGCGCGAAGGCGCCTTTTGGGCACGCCTGAGCTGGATTGCGCGAAGCGCCTGCTGGGCGAAGCCCTTTGGGCGCCGCAGGCGCCGGGGTTGCGCCGGAGGCGCCTCAGAAGAACGGCTGAGCTGCGGCTCTGGCCCAGGGTCCAGGGGTCAGGCCTTGGATGCCGCTTCGCGGATGCGGGTGGCGTAGTCGCGCCAGTAAGGGTCGCCCGGCTCAGGGAAGGACGTGTCGCCCGGGTGGCGCCCGCCCGAGCCGTCGATGAGCTCCCTGATGATGTCGGCGTGGCCGGCGTGCCGGGACGTCTCCTGGATCATGCGGACCACGAGCTGCCGCAGCGACGCCTCCCTGCGCCCCTCCGGCCACCACGGGACGGTGCCGACGGCGGCGAGGTCGAGGGCCTCGATGGTCTCGTCGGCGTGGGTGCAGGCGCGGCGGTAGAGGCCGGTGAGGTAGTCGGTGGTCTCGCCTTCGGCCGCCCACATGTCGGCGCCGTCCCAGATGGTGCCGTCGTCGTGCCATGACATCCGCTCCGGCGCGGGCCGCCCGAACACCTCGCCCAGATAGCCGTACTCCAGGCCGGCCAGGTGTTTGACCAGGCCGAGCAGGTTGGTGCCCGAGGGCACCATGGGCATCCGCATGTCGGCGTCGCTCAGCCCGTCGAGCTTGAACAGCATCGCGTCGCGTACCTCTTGGAGGCTCGCGCGCAGGATCTCCTTCTCGGTCACCCTCCACACCGTACGAGACGCCACCGACAGATGAGAGTGCCCTCATGTTCGGCTCACTGACCGCTCACCACGGGACGAAATGCTTTTAACCAGTACGAACGAGAAAGAGGACTGACATGAAGAAGATCTCCCTGGTTGTGGCCGGCGCCCTGCTCGGCTCCGTTTTCGCCGCCGCTCCCGCGTACGCGGACGACCGGACGTGCCGGGGCGTCATCCGCGCGGTGTCCGTCGACGGCGACATCAAGGTGCCCAAGGGCGAGAAGTGCACGCTCGTCGGTACGAAGGTGGACGGCAACGTCAAGGTGGGCGAGGGCGCCACCCTTGTAGCGCGCGGCATCCGGGTGGACGGCGACATCCAGGCCGAGGAGGCGCGGCGCGTGTCGGTGACCAAGGGCTCGAAGGTGGACGGCAACATCCAGGTCAAGGAGAGCGGGACCGTCACCGTCAGCTCGGCCCGGGTGGACGGCGACATCCAGATCGAGGAGAACCGCGGCCGGGTCAAGATCTACAAGAACAAGGTCGGCGGCAACCTCCAGTGCGAGGAGAACCGTCCCGCGCCCACCGGTAAGGGCAACCGTGTGGAGGGCGACAAGGAAGGCCAGTGCCGCCGTTTCTAACAGCTCCATTGCGGAGGGATTACCCCGGTCAAGACAGCGTTTTGGTAGTCAATAACCCGGGTAAGGGCGTCTTTAGCTTCTGAGCACCAATTATTTCAGGAGCCCCAGATGTCTCGCATCACGCTCACGGCCGCCGCACAGGATTTCCTTCGCGCCGACGAAGTGGTCTTCTTCGATTGGCACGTCACGGGCCTCTGCTGCGCCGACGCCGGGGAGTTCTCAGTCAGGCCGTTGCGGCGGTCCCGGTTGCCGCGAAGGGCCCGGAGGCTGGGGACCGATCTGGTGTACGCCCACCCCTCCGCCTGGGTGCATCTGGTCGAGCTGCCCGTGACGATCGACTGCCGTCCGCTGTGGCGCTGGCGGCGCTTCACCACCGATCTGCCACCGGACGCCGGACTCCGCTGCTGCCTGGGCCGTCCCATATATGGGAGGTAATCGGTGAAGGTGCGCTCCATCATCATCTGGACAGCGGTCGCCTTGATAGGCGCCGCCGGCTGGGGCGTGCTCGCCCTGTCCAGGGGTGAGAACGTCAACGCGGTCTGGTTGCTCGCCGCCGCACTCGGCTCGTACGCCATCGCCTACCGCTTCTACGCCCGCTTCATCCAGCGCAAGGTCCTCCGCACCGACGACCGGCGGGCGACGCCCGCCGAACGGCTCGACAACGGCATCGACTACCAGCCCACCGACCGGCGGATCCTGTTCGGTCACCACTTCGCCGCCATCGCCGGGGCGGGCCCGCTGGTCGGGCCGGTGCTGGCGGCCCAGATGGGCTACCTGCCCGGCACCATCTGGATCGTGGCCGGCGTGATCTTCGCCGGGGCGGTGCAGGACATGGTGATCCTGTTCTTCTCCATGCGCCGCAACGGGCGCAGCCTCGGTCAGATGGCCCGCGACGAGATCGGGCCGGTCGGCGGGGTGGCGGCGCTGATCGCGGTCTTCGCCATCATGATCATCCTGCTGGCGGTGCTGGCGCTGGTCGTGGTGAACGCGCTGGCGCAGTCGCCGTGGGGCGTGTTCTCGATCGCGATGACGATCCCGATCGCCCTGTTCATGGGCTTCTACCTGCGAGTGCTCCGGCCGGGCAAGGTCGTGGAGGTCTCGGTCATCGGCGTCGCGCTGCTGATCCTCGCCATCGTCGCCGGCGGGTGGGTGCAGGACTCGAGCTGGGCCGGGGTCTTCACGCTGAGCCCGTCGGCGCTGGCGCTGTGGCTGATCGCGTACGGGTTCATCGCGGCGGTGCTGCCGGTGTGGATGCTGCTCGCGCCGCGCGACTACCTGTCGACGTTCATGAAGATCGGCACGATCGCGCTGATGGCGGTCGGCATCCTGGTCACGATGCCGGCGATGCAGAACACCGCGTTCACCGAGTTCGCGTTCAACGGCAAGGGGCCGGTGTTCGCCGGGTCGCTGTTCCCGTTCGTGTTCATCATCATCGCCTGCGGCGCGCTGTCCGGGTTCCACGCGCTGATCTCCTCCGGCACGACCCCGAAGATGATCCAGAAGGAGTCCCAGGTACGGATGATCGGCTACGGCTCCATGCTGATGGAGTCGTTCGTGGCGGTCATGGCCATCGCCGCGGCGTCCATCCTGAGCCCCGGCCTCTACTTCGCGATGAACTCGCCCGCGGGGGTGCTCGGCGCCACGGTCCAGACGGCGTCCGAGGCGGTCACCAACATGGGCTTCGTCATCACGCCGCAGGAACTCCAGGCGGCCGCGGCGGCGGTCCAGGAGGAGACCCTGATCGCCCGTACCGGAGGAGCGCCCACGCTGGCCGTCGGCATCTCGGAGATCTTCTCCGGGTTCCTCGGCGGCGCCGCGCTGAAGGCCTTCTGGTACCACTTCGCGATCATGTTCGAGGCGCTGTTCATCCTCACCACGGTCGACGCCGGCACCCGCGTGGGCCGGTTCATGCTCCAGGACACGCTGGGCAACGTGTGGAAGCCGATGCGCAAGGTCAGCTGGTGGCCGGGGCTCCTCGCGACCAGCGCGATCGTGGTGGGGGCCTGGGGCTACTTCCTCTACCAGGGCGTCAACGATCCGCTGGGCGGCATCAACCAGCTCTTCCCGCTGTTCGGCATCGCCAACCAGTTGCTCGCGGCGGTGGCGCTCACCGTCGCCACCACGCTGCTGATCAAGAGCGGGCGGCTGAAATGGGCCTGGGTGACCGGTGTCCCGCTGGCGTGGGACGTCGCGGTCACGCTGACGGCGAGCTACCAGAAGGTGTTCTCGCCCGACCCCGGCCTCGGGTTCTTCGCCCAGCGCGACCGCTACCAGACCGCACTCGACCAGGGAGAGGTCCTGGCCCCGGCCAAGTCGATCGGCGACATGGAACGGGTCGTCTTCAACTCCACCGTCGACGGCGTCCTGGCCGCGCTGTTCGCGATCCTCATCATCATCGTGATCGTGGACGCCGCACGGGTCTGGATCGTCGCGATCCGCTCCCGGGCGCCGCTGCCCGACACGGAGGCCCCGTACGAGGAGTCGAAGATCGTGGCGCCGGCCGGGCTCATCGCGACGCGTGAGGAGCGCGAGCTGATGGCCGGCGCGGCCGGTCCTCCGAAGGGAGATTGACGCGGGGCGGGCAGGGCGGGCGCCTTTCCCGGCGGCGACCCGCCCTGCCGGTCCGGTCAGGCCAGCAGCCCGGCTATCTCGGCGATGGTGGCCCGCTGATTCTTGATCATCTCTTTCGCCAGGCGCAGGGTCGGCTGGTGCCTGCCCTGGTCGAGCACCTTCTCGGCCATCTCGGTGCCGGAGGCCAGGTGTCTCGACAGCACCGTCAGCCAGGACTTGTCGAACTCCACGCCCGACATCCCTTCCAGCACCTTGATCTGCTCGGCCGACAGCATGCCGGGCATGGAGTGCGCGACCTTCGCGTCGTCAGGCGGCACCTTCCGCTTCCATTCGCGCAGCCAGGACGCCATCTTGTCGATGTCGGCCTGCTCCAGGGCGATCAGCCTCCCGCCCAGATCCTGCACGTACAGGTTGTCCGCCCGGCCCTCCGCCAGTCCGGCGAGCTGGATGGTCTGCCGGTGGTGCGGGATCATCTCCTGGGAGAACCGGATGTCGGCCTCCCCGTACGCGGCCTGCGCGGCGGGCAGCGGTTCTCCGGTGGCGGGCGCGCACGCGGCGGACGCGGGCACGCACAGGGCCAAGGCGGCGATCAGCAGGCGGGTCCGCACCCGCATCAGCTCCCCTCGATGGTTCGATTACTCCGAGGTACGCGCCGGTTGCGGAGAAAGTTCACGATTGGTTCTGAGCCCTCGGTGGATCCAGTCGTACGCGACGGCCATGGGTGAGGGCTCGGGGTCGAGGCCCCGTACGGCCGCGACCAGCTCCCAGTAGCGCGCGGCGCGCGGATCGTGCCGGTCGAAGGCGCGCAGGACCTCGTCGCGGTCGCCGCCCATGACGGCGAGGGCGCGTTCGAGCACCGGGACCGCCTCGGGCGCGGCGGGCGAGACCCCCGCCTCGACCGCCCGCAGCGCCTCCTCCGCCATGGCCGCGCTCTCCCGCTGCCACGTCCCATGGTCGTACGGGCGGTCCCAGAAGTCCGCGGACGTCTCCCGCAGGTTGCGCCGGAACCCGTCGTCGGCCAGCAGGTCCATCAGCTCCAGCCACGCGTCGAGCTGGGCGGCCGTGGGGTCCTCGGGCAGCTCGGGGGCCATGCACGCGCGCATGTCCGCCAGCCACTCCCGCTGGGCGGGGCTGCCGCCCACGTCGTCGATGAACGTGTCCAGCAGCGTCTCCATCTCGGCCGCGCCCAGCCGCCCGAGCGTGTGCAGCCGCCGCAGGTCCTCGTCGGCGGGGTCGTCCTTGGCGAGAGTGGCGCGCAGCACGGCCCGGGTCCGCTGCAGCGCGGTGAGCTGGGTCTCCACGGCCCGCAGGTGGAGGGCGAGCACGTCCTTGAGCCCGCGCCGCCCCAGCGAGCGGATCGTGGCCAGGTCGACGCCGATCTCCCGCAGTGTGCGTACGAGCTCCAGGTGGACGCGGTGCTCGTCGGTGTAGCGGCGGTAGCCCGAGGGGGTGCGGCCGGGCGCGGGCAGCACGCCCTCGTCGGAGTAGAACCGGATGGTCTTGACGGAGAGACCGGTCAGCTGCGCCAGCTTGCCGATCGAATAATCCATTTGAGTCTCCTGTTACGGGAGACTTTAGCTTAGCCCGCATGGCGAAGAACAAGGTGACCAGGGTCGTCACCATGCACCTGAACGCGGGCGAGGCCGGCCCGGCGACCGTCGGCAAGGACCTCGGCCCGCTCGGCATCAACCTCATGCAGTTCTGCAAGCAGTACAACGAGCTGACCGCCGGCCGGCGCGGCTACGTGATACCGGCCGTGGTCACGGTCTACGAGGACCGGGCCTTCGACATCACCGTCAAGCAGCCCACCACGGCCTCGCTGATCCGCCAGGTGACCGGGCTGAACGGCGGCAGCCCCCGCCCCGGCCACCAGAGCGGCGGCGTCGTCACCACGGCCCAGCTCAGGCAGGTGGCCGAGGCCAAGCTGCCCGACCTCAACACCGACGACCTCGACCAGGCGGTCAAGATCGTGGCAGGCACGGCCAGGTCCATGGGGCTGGACGTCAAGGACTGATTGTCGTCCCCGGCGGTTATCGTGGGCGGGGTGACCGGCGATGAGACGCGCGACGAGGTGCGGCTGACCAATCTCGACCAGCCGCTGTTCGACGGGGCTGACGCGACCAAGCGTGATCTGGTCGACTACCTCGACGCGGTACACGACCGCATCCTGCCCGCACTGCGCGGGCGGGCGCTGTCGGTGATGCGGGTGCGGCCGGGGCAGGCGCCCTTCATGCAGAAGAACCTCCCCAAGTACGCCCCCTCGTGGATCCGCACGGTGACCATCTGGGCGGAGGCGTCGCACCGCCAGGTCTCCTACGCGCTCTGCGACGACCGGCGGACGCTGCTCTGGTTCGCCAACCAGCGGGCCGTCGAATACCACCCCGCCCTGCTCGTCGGCGACCACTTCACGCACCTGGTGCTCGACCTCGACCCGCCGGAGGGCGGCGACTTCTCGCTGGTGGTGCGGGCCGCCGGGCTGATCAGGGAGGCGCTCACCCAGGCCGGGCTGTCCGGGGCGGTCAAGACCTCCGGGGCCAAGGGCCTGCACGTGTTCGTGCCCGTCGTGGCCGGGATCTCCATGGAGGACCTGGCCGCGGCCACCCGGGCCGTCGCCGCGCGGGCCGAGCGGCTCGACCCCGCCCTGGCCACCACCGCGTTCATCAGGGAAGACCGCCAGGGCAAGGTGTTCCTCGACTCGACCAGGGCCGGCGGGGCCACCGTGGTGGCCGCCTACAGCCCGCGGATCAGGCCCGGGACGCCGGTCTCGTTCCCGGTCGGGTGGGACGAGCTCGACCGGGTGACGCCGCGCGACTTCACCATCAGGACCGCCCCCGGCCTGCTCGGCGACGGCGACCCGTGGGCCGCTGGGCTGCCCTCGCCGCAGTCGCTGCCCCCCGACCTGATCGAGGAGGGCCACACCATCCCGGTCGCCCGCGTCCAGGCCATGCACGAGGGCAAACGCCGGGCCGCCCGCGCCCGGCGCGGCGAGTGATCAGCCGTCCAGGACGCGCGCCAGCTCGCCGCTCGACGTGACGCGGACGAACCTCAGATGCCCGTACGCCGGATCCACGGCGGCCTTCGCGTACCGCTCGCGGTATTCGTCATGCTTCACCCACGCCCAGCGCAGGATCGACTCGTCCTTCGTGAACAGGAACCGGAACCTCTCCCGGTTCCCGTTCCACAACTCGGCCCCGGTGGCCATCCGGCGCAGCGTCCTGGCCGCGAGCCTGCGCATCACCGTGGCCCTCGGCGGATCCACCCAGACCACGGTGTCACTACGCGACCACACCAGCTCCCGCACGGCCGAGTAGTTCCCGTCGACCACCCACCCGTCGCCCGCGGTGAACGCGTCGACCTCGGCCCGGAACTCGTCCACGGGGCGCGGGGTCCAGCCCGGCATGTGGAAGATCGAGTCCAGCTCCAGCCACGGCACACCCAGCCTCCCGGCCAGCTCCGCCGCCACCGTCGACTTGCCCGACCCGGAGTTGCCCACGACAGAGATGCGACGCACCGGAAGAATGTACTCCCATCCCCGGCTCCCCGCTCCACGGCCCAAAGGTCTTCACTCGTCAGGCGCTCCGCGCCCCCACAGCTCAGGCGTTTCATTGAGGCGCCTTCGGCGCAACCCCCGCGCCTTTCGGCGCCCTCGCGCGTGCCGCGGGCCGGCCGGGGAAACAGAGTGAGCCAGGTAAGCCCGCCTTCCGACGGCTCCTCGCCAGGGGTCCGCGCTCCTTGAATCCCACGGCTGACAGGGCGCGCGAAGGCGCCGGAGGCGCAGGGGGTTGCGCCGAAGGCGCCTTATCGGAGCGCCTGAGCTGAGATGGCGCGGAGCGCCTGGGGGGCGAAGCCCTTGTGTACGCCCCGATTCGGGTCCGCTGGTGCGCCAACGGCGCGTGCGGCATGGTCTTCGAACGCGAGGGGTCCGATCAGAAGATGACCGCTGAACACCAGCACCGCCGCCAGGAGCGTGGTGGCTGATCGCGGCATTCAGCGATCTTGAAAGAGTGTCGCTTCCCCTGTCGGCATCATCTGCAACGCGATCGACATCGCTCTAAGTAATATTCATGTCACAATAGGCGACATGCCGTCCCCCTCACACGACGCCCTCATCCAGATGATCAGTGAACGCCCCCAACTGGCCGTGGAGATCCTGCGCGACCTCATGGGCGTGGACGTGCCCGTCACCCCGCTGATCCGTGTGGAGGACAGCACGTTCAACACTCGGCCCTCCGGCGACTTCGAGGCCGACCTGGTCCTCGTCATGGGCCCGCCCCAGAGCCCCGCCCACGCCATCATCGTGGAGATCCAGCAAGACAAATCCAAGGCACCCCACCAACTCGCCCGCTACGCCGCCGCGCTGTGGCTGCTGCTCGGCTGCGACGTCACCGTCCTGGTGATCTGCCCCGACCGTGCGGCCGCCGCCTACTACGCCCAGCCGATCGACTCCGGCCTGACCGGATACCGCCTCCAGGCCCACGTGCTGGGACCGGACGACATCCCCGCCATCACCGACCCCCACCAGGCCGCAGCCCAGCCCGGACTGGCGGCCATGGCGGTCATGGTCCACGGCCGCGACCGCAAGGTCATCGAGGCGTTCGCCATGGCACTGGCCGAACTGCGCGACGAACACGCTCCGAAGTACTATGAATACGCCTACAGCATGGCCGCGCCCGAGATCCGGCGCCTCCTGGAGGAGATCATGAAATCCACCACCTGGCCCGTCTACAGCCCTTTCGCGCGCGAACACTTCGGCCGCGGCCTCGAAGAAGGCCAAGCCCGAGGCAAAGTCGAGGGCAAAGCCGAAGGTAAGGCAGAAGGCAAGGCTGAAGAGGCCGCACGCCTGGTGCTGCTGCTCCTGGAAACCCGCGGCCTCGACATCCCGGACGACACCCGGGCCCGCATCACCGCCTGCGCCGACCTCGACCAGCTCGAAACCTGGGCCACCCGGGCCATCACCGTCCAGACCCTCGACGACCTGTTCGACTGACCCGGCAGGCGTCACCGGTAGACCGCGAACACCTTGTTCGAGTTGAACACCTCGGTCTCCACGAACGCCGACCACTGCGGCGCCGGCCGGCCGAGCGCCTCCATGGCCGCCACCAGGGGGAACCAGTTGAGCAGCTCGTGCTGCCCCGCCGCCTCGACGTCGGCCAGCGTGGTGGCGCGCCACACGTCCAGGTCGCCCTTGACGAGGGCCTCGTACAGGCGGGCGTCGGCGGGCGTGTCGGGCCACATCCGCCAGGTGCGGTCGCACAGGAAGGCGTGCGACCAGCTGGAGGAGGCGAGCAGCGCGATCCGCCACGGCGACTCGGCGCAGAGCCGCGCCACCTCCGCCCCGACCTGCATCAGCCGGGCGGGCGACGGCGACGGCGGGTCCAGCTCGCGCCTGTCCTCGATCTCGCTCATGAAGCCGCGGTAGCTGACGACCCGCCGGCCGTAGCAGTTGATCGGGAACGGGATGACCGGGTAGTCGAAGCCGGTGCGGTGGTAGTCCAGGTAGAGGACGGCGTTGAGGAACGCGTGCGGCAGCCCCGGATGGTGCGCCTGCTTGTAGGCGTAGGCCACGTCGACGCCGCGTTCCAGCAGCCCGGAGGCGAGATGCCGGGCGATGTCGGGCCGGCCGCGCACCCGGAAGGTGGTGTCGTACGGTTCGTCCCACACGTTCGGCTTGCCCTGCATGTCCGCCGAGTAGCCGGCCTGCGCCCAAGGCCGGAGCTCCAGGTCGGGGTAGGCGAGCACCGCGTAGGGCGGGATGAGGTCCTCGTGGAAGTTCTCGTACTGGTCGTCGCCCCAGATCAGGACGGCGTCGGGATTGAAGTCGTCGATGGCGGCCCGTACCTGCTCGAAGCCCTTGATCAGAGCCTCGCGGTGCTCCGCGGCACCGGTGGCGCCGCCGTCGTCGCCCCACTCGCGGCGGGCGTTCGCGGTCCAGTTGGCGGGGTCCTTCACCTCGGCGGGGATGCCGGGGTCGGCCATGGTGCGCCGTAAGAGGCCGGCCATGTCCGCGTCCGTGCCGCTGAACGGAGGGTAGTGCGTGACGCCGACGCCCAGGACTTCGCCCATTCCGGGCCCTCCAGGATTTCGAAGTGGATCTGTATTATCATCCACCATAAATATCTACGTTTCGAATAACCAGGGGGCCGCGTGGCCGAAGAGCCCGGTTTCCAGGACGTCGAGTGGCAGGTCGCCCGCGCGGCGGACGAGCACGGCCCGGAGTTCGACCCCGACCTGCTGAAGCTCACCCTCACCCTCTACCGCGCGATGTCGTCGTTCGACCGGGCCGGCACCGCCGAGCTGGCGCCCCACGGGCTGACAGTAAGCCAGCTCAACATCCTCACCGTCCTGCACCGCGCCGACCGGCCGCTCAACATGGGCGAGCTGGCCCAGGCCATCTCGGTGCGCCCGGCCAACCTGACGAGCGTGGTCGACGGGCTGGTGGCGCGGTCGTACGTGGAGCGGCGGGTCAACCCCGGCGACCGCCGCTCGTTCCTGGTGGCCAACACGGAGGCGGGCGAGCGGTTCCTGGCGGGGTTCCTGCCGTCCCACTGGCGCTACCTGGACGCGATCGCCTGGCAGCTCAGCGGCGACGAGCGCCGCACGCTCACCGCGCTGCTGGCCAAGCTGCGCGGGTCCATCGAGACCGCCCAGGTGGTGGCGCCGTGACCGTCGACGTCCACACGCACGCGATCCCGCGCGACCTGCCGCGCCTGTCCGAGAGGTACGCGGGAGCCTGGCCCGGCCTGCGGGCCACCGGGCCGTGCACGGCCGACCTCCAGCTGGGCGGCCGGTTCTTCCGCGCCCTCGACGACCGCTGCTGGGACACCGGGCGGCGGCTCGCCGACATGGCGGCCGAAGGCGTGACCTCCCAGGTGGTGTCCCCGATCCCGGTCACGTTCGGCTACGGACTCCCGGTCGACGGCGCGATCGAGCTCTCCCGCGCGCAGAACGAGTGGATCGCCGGTCTCGTCGCCGCCGAGCCCCGCCGCTTCACCGGGCTCGGCACGGTGCCGCTGCAGGAGCCGGACGTCGCCGCCGCCATGGTCGGCGAGTGCGTCGACGGGCTCGGGCTGGCCGGCGTCGAGATCGGCACCAACGTCGACGGCCGGCCGCTCGACGACCGGGCGCTGGACGTCTTCTACGCGGCCGTCGCCGAGCGCGACGCGGTGCTGCTCGTGCACCCCTGGCAGGTGCTGGGCGCCGACCGGCTCGGCGCGCACGGGCTGCTGTACGCGGTCGGCATGCCGGCCGAGACCGCCGCCGCGGCCGCCACGCTCATCCTCGGCGGCGTCCTGGACAGGCACCCCGGCCTGCGGGTCGTGCTCGCGCACGGTGGCGGCGCGCTGCTCGCCATGCTGCCGCGCATCGAACGGTGCGTGGCCATGCTCCCCGGCGTCCGGGCGCCCGAACGACCGGTGCGGGAGTATCTGCGCCGGTTCTGGTACGACTCGCTCGTCTACGACCCCGGCACACTCCGCACGCTCGTCGAGACCGTCGGCGCCGACCGCGTCATGGTCGGCACCGACTACCCCTTCCCCATCGCCGAACGCCCCGCCGGAGCCGCCCTGGCCCCGGCCGGCCTCGCCCCCGACCAGGAACGTGCGGTCCGCACCGGGACCGCCGCCGACCTCTTCCCAGGTGGTGTCCATGCCTCTCGTTGAAGTCACACTCATCCAGGGCCGTCCGGCCGAGAGCATCCGCGCGCTGATCTCCAACGTCACCGAGGCCGTCGTCGCCTCCGTCGGCTCACCCAAGGAGAGCGTCCGCGTGATCGTACGGGAGATCCCGCCGACCCACTGGGCCGCCGGCGACGTCACGATCGCCGAGAGGGGGCCGCGCTCATGACCGGCTTCTACGGTCACGTCATCGACGGCGAGGAGACCGGATCCCTCGACGGGCGGCGGATGCCCAGCGTCGACCCGTGGACGCGGGAACCGTGGGCCGAGGTCGCGCTCGGCGGGGCCGACGACGCCGCGCGGGCGGTGGCGGCGGCCCGGCGGGCGTTCGACGAGGGGCCGTGGCCCCGGATGGGGTTCGCCGAGCGCGGCAGGCTCCTGCACCGGCTCGCCGACCTCGTCGAGGAGCACCGCGCCGAGCTGAGCCTGGCCGACACCCGCGACATGGGCAAACCGGTCGCCCAGAGCGGCCACGACGTGCTGCGCGCCGCCGCCAACCTCCGCTTCTTCGCCGACCACGCCCGCCTGTCGACCGGGCAGGCGCTGCCGATGGACTCCGGCCACCACGCCTACACCCGCTACGAGCCCGCCGGCGTCGCCGCCGCCATCGCGCCGTGGAACTTCCCGCTCATGCTGGAGTCGTGGAAGATCGCCCCCGCGCTGGCCTGGGGCAACACGGTCGTGCTCAAGCCCGCCGAGGACACCCCGGTCTCCGCCACGCTCCTGGCCAGGCTCGCGCTCGAAGCCGGGCTGCCGCCGGGCGTGCTCAACGTCGTGCACGGCTACGGCCCCGACTCCGCCGGCCAGGCGCTCACCGAGGACCCGCGGGTCGACCGCGTCACGTTCACCGGCGAGTCCGCGACCGGCCGCGCCATCACCCGCGCCGCCGCCGCCAACCTCACCCCGGTCAGCCTGGAGCTCGGCGGCAAGGGCGCCAACCTGGTGTTCGCCGACGCCGACCTCGACAACGCCGTCCACTGGTCCGCCGAGGCGATCTTCCGCAACGCCGGCCAGGTGTGCCTGGCCGGCAGCAGGCTCTACGTCGAGCGGGCCGTCTACGGCGAGTTCCTGGACCGGTTCGTCAAGAAGGCCGAGTCGCTCCGCACCGGCGACCCCAAGGACCCGGCCACCGAACTCGGCCCGCTCGCCAGCGAGTCCCACTTCGCCAAGGTCCGCTCGTACGTCGAAAACGCGCCCGGCACGATGCTGACCGGCGGGCTCGGCGACGGCTGGTCGGTCCGGCCGACCGTGCTCGCGGACGTCGACCCGTCCGCCCGCCACTGGCGCGAGGAGATCTTCGGCCCGGTGGTCGTCGTCCAGCCCTTCGACACCGAGGCCGAGGCCGTCACCGCGGCCAACGCGACCCGCTACGGGCTGAACGCCATGCTGTTCACCGAGAACGTCAACCGCGCCCACCGCGTCTCGGCGGCGCTCCGCGCGGGCACGGTCTGGCTCAACTGCTTCTTCATCAGAGACCTACGGGCCCCGTTCGGCGGCGTCGGCGACTCGGGCATCGGCCGGGAGGGCGGCGACTTCAGCCGCGAGTTCTTCACCGAGCCGAAGGCGGTGGTCATGCAGATCACGGACGCGTGAATCGTCGTACGCGTGTGGGAGCCTTGCCGGCCGCACCCACAGCGTGATTATGGGCGCGGGCGCCTGTCTCGGCGAGATGCTCGTACGCGACCATGGGTGGCGATGGCGGTGCGACACCGACCGGCAGGGCCGGCGAGGCGCGCGAGGTCAAGCCGCGTGGTGGCGGCGGCTTGACCTCGCGGAGTTGTCGGAGGGCGGCGGTAGCCTCGCGGGCATGGGTGAGCCAGAAGCATCGGATCTGCTGGAGCAGCACCGGGTCGCCCTGACGGGTTACTGCTACCGGATGCTCGGGTCGCCGTTCGAGGCGGAGGACGCGGTGCAGGAGACCCTGGTGCGCGCCTGGCGGAGTCTCGACCGGTTCGACGAGAGCCGTGCGCCGATGCGGTCGTGGCTCTACGCCATCGCCACCAACGTCTGTCTCGACCTGCTGCGGGGCGCGCGGCGCCGGGCCCGGGCGATCGACCTCGGCCCGTCCGCGCAGGCCGGTCCCGACCTCGGTGAGCCGCTCCCCCACAGCGCGTTCGTCGAGCCGGTCCCCGACGCCCGCGTGCTGCCGGCCGGCGGCGATCCGGCGGAGCTGGCCGCGCGGCGTGACACGATCCGGCTGGCGTTCGTCGCCGCGCTGCAGCAACTGCCGCCCCGGCAGCGGGCGGTGCTGATCCTGCGCGACGTGCTGTGCTGCAGAGCTGACGAGGTCGCCCGGCTGCTCGACACCTCCGTCGCGTCCGTCACCAGCGCGCTGCAACGCGCCCGGTCGAAGCTGCGGGCCGCCTCCGTGAGCCCCGACGAGCCCCACCCTCCGCTCGACCAGGCGCAGCGGCGGCTCCTCGCCCGTTACTGCGACGCCTTCGAGCGGTACGACGTCGAGGCCATGGTGGCGTTGCTGCACGAGGACGTCGTCATGTCGATGCCGCCGTTCCGGTGGTGGCTGCGCGGGCGGGCGGAGATCCGCCGGACGCTGCTCGCCGCCGGGCACCCCTGCGCGGGCGCACGCCTCGTGCCGACCGCGGCCAACGGCTCGCCCGCGTTCGCCCAGTATCTGCCGGGACCTGACGGCAGGCTTGAGCGGTTCGCGCTCGTGACCCTCACACTGTCCGGCGGGCTGATCACGGAGGTGACGACCCACCTCGACGCCGACCGGCTGTTCCCGCTCTTCGGCCTGCCCGGTGTGCTGGAGCGATGAGTTTCCGCCCTCCGCGCCGTATGACCTGTGTACCCCGGTGACGGTCACCGGGGCGGCGACGAAGGGACGACCCGATGGCGGGCTATGTGGCTGTGAACGGCGTGCGCACCTGGTACGACGAGCGCGGCGAAGGGGAGCCGCTGGTGCTGCTGCACGGCGGTTTCTCCGACAGCAGGGACTTCCACGGCAACCTCGGCGCGCTGGCCGGCCGTTTCCGGGTGCTGCTGCCCGAACGCCGCGGCCACGGTCACACGGCCGACGTGCCGGGGCCGATCACGGTCGAGTTGATGGCGCAGGACACCATCGCGTTCCTGGACGAGGTCGTCGGCGGGCCGGTGCGGCTCGTCGGCTACAGCGCCGGTGCGACCGTGGCGCTGTGGGTGGCCGTGCGCCGCCCCGACCTCGTCGACCGGCTTGTCCTGATCAGTGGCGCCTTCGACATGGAGGGCATGATCGTGCGGCCCTCCGGTGAGGGGCCGCTGCCTCCGCCCCTGGTGGCGGCGTACGCGGAGGTGTCCCCTGACGGCGCCGACCATCTCCCGGTGGTGGTGGCCAAGATCGTGCGGGCGGTGGCCGAGGAACGCGGGCTGAAGCCGGCTGATCTCGGTGCCGTGACCTGTCCGGCGCTGGTCATGGCCGCCGACGACGACATCGTGACGCTGGAGCACACCGTGGAGCTGTACCGGAGCCTGCCCGACGGCTATCTGACCGTCGTCCCCGGCACGTCCCACACCCTCCTCCAGGAGAAGCCCGACTGGTGCACCAGAGTGGTCGAGGACTTCCTGACCACCGGCCCCCTGCCCACCTGGATGCCTCTCCGAAGGTCACCGGCAAGCCCCAGCTGATCTCCCCTACCGACGCCACCCTGGGCAGCCGCTAAACCGCTTTTTCCGCGTCGGGGGCCGTTGGTAGGGTGCCCGGGTTGCACCGCTTGGGGAGGATGGCTCGCGACGATGCAGACAGCAGATGCCACGCGTGCGGTGGCCGCGGCCACGTCGGTCGCCTCGTCACTCGGCCTGACGGCGGACGACGCGATCGTTCTGCACGACTCGAACGCGCTCACCCTGCGTCTGCTGCCCTGTGACGTCGTGGCCCGGGTGGCGCCCGTGGCGCAGCCGGTCGCGCGGTTCGAGGTCGAGCTCGCGCAACGGCTCGTCGAGGCAGGGTGCCCGGTGGCCGCGCTCGACCCCCGGGTGGAGCCACGCGTCCATGAGCGTGACGGTTTGATGGTCACGCTGTGGACCTACCACGAACCCGTGTCACGCCGGGAGATCCCACCGGCCGACTACGCCGACGCGCTCGGGCGGCTGCATGCCGGCATGCGCAAGCTCGACGTCCCGGCGCCGCACTTCACGGACCGGGTCGAGCAGGCTCAGCGGCTCGTGGCGAGCCGCGACCGTACTCCGGCGCTCGCCGACGCCGACCGGGAGCTGCTCGCCGGCACGCTGAGCAGCCTGAAACGGGCGATCGGCGAACGCGGCGGCGCCGAGCAGCTGCTGCACGGCGAGCCGCACCCGGGCAACGTGCTCACCACGAGGAAGGGCCTGCTGTTCGTCGACCTCGAGACGTGCTGCCGCGGACCTGTCGAGTTCGACCTCGCCCACGCGCCCGAAGAGGTCGGCGAGCACTACCCGGGTGTCGACCAGGACTTGCTGCGCGAGTGCCGGATCCTCATGCTGGCGATGATCACCACCTGGCGCTGGGATCGGGGCGACCAGCTCCCCGACGGACGCCGGCTGGGCACGGAGTGGCTCGGACAGATCCGCGCGGCGCTCGCGTGAGTCAGAAGGCCCCGCTGTAGGCGTTGAGTGCGGGCTGGCCGCCGAGGTGGGCGAACAGGACGTTGCCGTCCTTGGGGATGTCGCCGTTCCGTACGAGGTCGATGAGCCCGGCCATGGACTTGCCCTCGTAGACGGGGTCGAGGATCACCCCTTCCAGGCTCCCGGTGAGCCGGATGGCGTCGGTCGTGGACCGTACGGGAACGCCGTAGAGGTCGCCCGCCCATCCCTGCAGCAGCGTGATCTCGTCGTCGCGCAGGTCGCGGCCCAAGCCGATCAGCTCGGCGGTGGCGCGGGCGATCTTCTCCACCTGGGCCCGCGTCTCGGCGGGCTTGGCGGAGGCGTCGATGCCCAGGACGCGGCGCGGGCGGTCCTGCCCGGCGAAACCGGCGATCATCCCGGCCTGGGTGCTGCCGGTCACGCTGCACACCACGATGGTGTCGAAGAAGACGCCCAGCTCGCGCTCCTGCTGACGCACCTCGTACGCCCAGTTGGCGAAGCCGAGCCCGCCGAGCGGGTGGTCGGAGGCGCCCGCCGGGATGGCGTACGGGGTGCCGCCCGAGGATCGGACGCCTTCGATGGCGTCGGTCCAGCTGTCCTTGTAGCCGATGCCGAACTCGGCCTCGACGAGCCGGACCTGCGCGCCCATGATCCTCGACAGCAGGATGTTGCCCACCTTGTCGTTGACCGCGTCGGGCCAGTCGACCCAGCTCTCCTGTACGAGGACGGCCTTCAGCCCGAGCTTGGCCGCCACCGCCGCGACCTGCCTGGTGTGGTTGGACTGCACGCCGCCGATGGTCACCAGCGTGTCGGCGCCCTGCCGGAGCGCGTCGGGGATCAGGTACTCCAGCTTGCGGGTCTTGTTGCCGCCGAAGGCCAGGCCGCTGTTGCAGTCTTCGCGCTTGGCCCAGATCCGCGCCCCGCCCAGGTGGTCGCTGAGCCGCTCCAGGGGGTGGACGGGGCTGGGGCCGAAGGTCAGGGGGTAGCGCTCGAAGTCGTCGATGGACACGCCGCAGCTCCTCGGGTTGGCGATGTGCAATATATTGCATGCATCATTCGGCCAACTGTCAAGAGCGGTCTCACTCCCGCAGGATGGCCCAGAGCAGGTAGACGACGCACAGGAGCCCGGGAACGGCCAGGAAGACGACGATGACGGCGGGCAGCTCCGCCCAGCCCACCAGGCAACTCAAGCTCACCGAACTCACCAGGCCGATCATGGCGACGGATCGGTACCGGTCCTGTCCTGGTTCAGTCACTGTCTCGTCCTTTCGGGGGGCGGATCGGGTCAGAGCAGGCGCCTGATCTCGCCGTACGCGCGGTAGAAACCGCCGCGGCCGGCCGAGCGCACGCCGTCGACCAGGTAGCGGGCGCCCGCTTCGCGGATGTCCTTCGGGAACTGTACGTTCCACGACTCGTAGCCGGGGCTGACCACGCGGACCCGGAGCCGCTCGCCGTCCCTGACGCACTCCACCACCACGCCGTCGCCCCCGCCGGAGGTCTCCAGGACCACCTCGTGCACGGTGCGGCGGGCCGTGCCGGCGTAGACCGAGTGCGTTTCCTGCCAGCCGAACAGCACGTCGTCGGCCACCTTGTTCTCCCAGACGAGCGTCCCGTCGGCGGCGTCGTAGCGGGCGACGCCGTTCGAGTGGCCGTGGTAGAGGGCGTCCTCGTCGCACCGGACCATCCAGGCCGAGTCGCCGGCGCCGGTCCGCGCCCACTGGAACTCGTCCTCGTAGTCGATCGTGGTGATCCGCCCCGCCCGGTCGGAGACGCCGAGCACGCCGTCGTGGATGTCCAGCCAGTAGATGTCCACACCGGCGGCGATCTCGTACGCGGACCTGGGCACCTTGCCGCTCAGGTCGTACACGCGGCCGTCGTCGCACCCGGCGTAGATCCAGAAGTCGTCGGCCACGATGCACTTGACGCCGTCGGGCAGCCGGAAGCGGCCGGTCACGGTGCCGGAGTGGGTGACGGTGCAGACGTCGCCGCGCTGGTTGCCGACCCAGCAGCGCTCGCCCTCCACGAAGATGCCGAACGCGGGCGCGCCGCTGTCGAAGCGCCACAGGACCGGCGCCTGCCGGGCGGTCGAGCGGGTGCTGGTGATGGCGCGGCGGGTCACGGCCCGGCGCTGCCGCACCCCGCGCACGGCGGGCGCGTAGCCCTTGCGGGTCTTCTCGCCGATCTTCTTCGCCGCCGCGGCCTGCCGCGGTGGGGAGGCGGTGACCTTCGTCTGGCCGGCCTTCATGTCCGTGCTTCTCCAGACTCGCCGGGCTTGATCAATGGCTGGAGACTAGAGCACCTGGGCGACAGGAACGGCGACGACGTCAGTCGGTGTCCGGGACGTAGGTCAGGTTGAGAACCCCGGTCTGGAACGTCTGGGACTCGACCAGCTTGAGCGGGTGGGTCGGGGTGTCCTCGAACAGCCGCTGACCACGGCCGACGACGATCGGGTGGACCAGCAGCTTCAGCTCGTCGAGCAGCCCGTTCGCGAGAAGCCACCGCACGGTCGTCGCGGAGCCGGACATCTGGATGTCGCCGTCGAGCCGCTCCTTGAGTTCGCGAAGCCCGGCCGCGACGTCGCCGCCGATGACCGTGGTGTTGTTCCAGTCGGCCTTCTCCAGGGTGCTCGACACGACGTACTTGGGGGCGGCGTTGAAAAGCGCGGCGATCTCCTGGTCCTGGTCGGTCGTGGTCCAGTAGGCCGACGACTCCTCGTACAGCTTGCGGCCCATCAGCATCGCCGCCTGGCTCTGCAGGCCCGCCTGGACCACGGCGCCCATCTCGTCGTTCCAGTACGGGAAGTGCCACTGGTCCGGCGACTCCACCACGCCGTCCAGCGAGATGAAGAAGTTAGAAATGATCTTCGCCATGACTCTGCTCCTCTGTCGTTCGGATCGACAGTGGAGACTAGGTGCGAAGGGACGCTCAGGTCTTGTACAGAAGCGACAGCGGCTCCGACGGGTCGCTCAGCCGCGTGGCGGTCCGCCCGATGTAGCGCGAGAGCGACCGCGCCAGGTGTGGCTGGTCGAAGTATCCGAGCCGGTCGATCACGTCGGGGATCGGCACCTCCTCCTGGATGAGGACGGCCGCCCGCCTGGCCCGGTCGATCTGCCGGATGGCGCCGCGGGTGAGCCCGGTGGCCGCCACGAACCGCCGCTGGATCGTGCGCTCGGACAGGTCCGGCGACGCGCCGCGGAGCACCTCGGCGACGATCGGGTCGCGCTCCAGCACGCCCTCACGGACCATCCGCCGTACGAACGACTCCGCGTTGTCGTAACCGGGAAGATGCCAGGCGGACCCCTTCAGCCAGAACGACCTGCGCGTCACCTCGGGGATCTCCACGTCGAGGTCGACGAGCCGGTGGAAGGGCAGGTGCGGCATCAACGTGCCGGCGGAGAAGACGATCCCGAAGAACGTGGCGTCCTCGGGCACCGGAGCCCGGCTCGCCCGCGTCTCCGGCCCCCGGACCGAGACGCTGACCCGGCCGCGTTCCTCCCAGAGGACCAGCTCCCCGTGGGCCGTGGCCACCGACGTCATCCGTTCGAGCCCGTCGCCGCTGCTGCTGCGCCACACCCGCTCGATGTACGGCGAATCGGACGGCCGGCTCTCGACCTCCAGACCCATCCGCGTCGACCTCCTCCCGGGGCAGCCGCTTCCACAGTACGACGTCACGGATCCCGCACAGCCGCACACCGTGGTCGCCGCCTGGTCGAGGAGTACGGTGTGCGGGCTTCACGTTCCACCCCAGCGTCCCCGTTCACTCGTCCTCGCCGCCGACCCGGCGGAACGCGCCCGGCAGGCCGCGCGGGGCGCGGCGCGGCAGCGGCCCCGCGCCGGGGTCCTCGCGCAGCTCCTTCACCAGCGCCAGGCAGAGCAGGAGCATGACGATCATGAACGGCAGCGCGACCACGATCGTCGCCTGCTGCAGCGCCGTCAGGCCGCCGGCCAGCAGCAGCGCCAGCGCGACCACCCCGACCAGCACGCCCCACATCACCACCAGGAGCCGGGAGGGATCGAGCGAGCCCCGGGCGGAGAGCGACCCGAGCACCAGAGAGGCCGAGTCCGCGCTGGTCACGAAGTAGAGCCCGACCAGCACCACCACGAGCACGGTGGAGAGCAGGGCGAGCGGCAGCTGGTCGAGGAGGGCGAACAACGCCGCCTCGGCGCCTTGCGCGATCTCCGCCGTGAAGTCCGCCGTACCCGACAGTTGCATCCAGACGGCGCTGCCGCCGCTGATCGAGAACCACAGCAGGCTGGCGCCGGACGGGACGAGCAGCACGCCGATGACGAACTCGCGGATGGTGCGGCCCCGGGAGATCCGGGCGATGAAGGCGCCCACGAACGGCGCCCAGGACATCCACCACGCCCAGTAGAAGAGAGTCCAGGTGCCGAGCCAGGCCTTGTCGACGAACACGCCCGTACGGGACGACAGCGCGAGCAGGTCGTTCAGGTAGCCGCCGAGCGAGGCGGGGATCAGGTTGAGTATCGCCACGGTCGGGCCGAACAGGAAGATGAACACCGCCAGCACGGCCACCAGGTAGACGTTGACCGTGCTGAGCACGCGCACGCCGCGGTGCACCCCGGTGAACGCCGAGAGGACGAACGCGCCCGTCAGCACGACGATGACGGCCACCTCCAGCCGCCGCCCGCTGATCCCGAGCAGCTCGTTCAGGCCGTACTCCACCTGGAGCGCCCCCAGGCCCAGGCTGGTCGCGGTGCCGAAGGCCGTGGCCAGGATCGCCAGCAGATCCAGCGCCCGCCCCACCATCGGCCTGGACCGTCCGCCGAACAGCGGGGTGAACGCCTCGCTGAACCGGTTGCCCCGTCCCATGCGGAAGGTGGAGTAGGCCAGCGCCATGCCGGTGACGGCGTAGATGGCCCACGGGTGCAGGGCCCAGTGGAACAGGGAGTACTCCATCGCCGTCCGCGCGGCCAGGGGCGAGCCCGCCTCGATGCCCAGGCCGGGCGGCGGGCTGAGCATGTGCGTGATCGGCTCGCCGACGCCGTAGAACATCAGCCCGATGCCCATCCCGGAGCTGAACATCATCGCCGTCCAGGCCAGGTTGCTGAACTCCGGGACGTCGTCATCCTTGCCGAGCCGGATCCGCCCGTACCGGCTGAGCGCGAGCACCACTGCCAGGATCAGGAAGAAGTCGGCGGCCACCACGAACAACCAGCCGAAGTTGCCCACCACCCAGCCGAGCGCGGCGTCCCCGGCCACGGTGAGGGACTCGGTGAAGACCGCCCCCCACAGGACCACCGCCAGCAGCAACCCGACGGCGACGGCCAGCAGCGGGAGATCGGGCCTCTGCCGGCGCATCATACCTCCAGGATCACTACTCTCGGTGAGACCAGTAATCCCCTCCGTCAATACCCCTAACCCCGCTCCACCCCCGCCCGGAGACCCCGCCTATCCTGCACGCGTGCTGATCACAGACGAGGAAGTGGCCGTCAAGGCGGCGCAGGCGGGAGCGGCCGTCGTGGCGGCCCGATACGGCGCGCCGCTGGCGCGCTTCCCGAAATCCGGGGGCGACTTCGCCACCTCCGCCGACCTCGAAGCGGAGCAGGCCATCCTGGACGTCATCCGTACGGCTCGGCCGGACGATTCCGTCACCGGTGAGGAAAGCGGCCGCACGGGTTCAGGAGCCGCGGAGCGCATGTGGCTGGTCGACCCCCTGTGCGGCACGCTGAACTACGCCGCGCGGAACATGCTGGTGGCGGTGAACGTCGCCCTGCGGGTGGGCCCGGACATCACGGTGGCGGCCTCGTCCGATCCGTTCGCCGGCGAAGTCTTCTGGACGGACGGCGCTCACGCGTACCTCCGCCACGACGGCGCGGACGAGCGGCTCACACCGTCGCCCGACACGCGCCTGGTCGACGTCAACCTCGACCCGCCGTTCCCCAATGACCCGGCCTTCCGGGCTGTGCGGCTGCTCGCCGAGCCCGCGTTCGCCGAGCGGTTCCGCCCCCGCGTCGTCTCCACGACCCTCGCCGTGGCCTGGGTCGCCGCCGGCCGGCGAGCCGCGTACGTCACCGACGGCCATCTCCAGGACAGCGTCCACTTCGCCGCCGGGATCGCGCTGTGCCGGGCCGCCGGATGCGTGGTGACCGACCTGCACGGCCGGCCGCCCCACACCGGCGCCGGCGGCCTGGTCGCGGCCGCCGACGAAGAGACACACGCCGCCTTGCTGGAACTGATCGCCACCCAGTTCACTGCCCATACGCGGGCCTTCTCACTGGGCGATCATCCTGAAGTCTGAGCGTGGCTGCAAAGAGGAGAGTCCTTTGGCGACCAGATGGAGTCTGACGATTGACTGCGCGCAGCCGGCGAAGCTGGCGAGGTTCTGGGCCCTTGCCTTGGGATATGTCGAGAAGCCGCCCCCGGCGGGCTTCGACAGCTGGGAGGAGTGGTTCGCGCATCACGACGTCCCGGAGGAGGAGTGGGATGAGGGCGCCTATCTGTCCGATCCCGACGGGGTAGGTCCTGACTTGTCCTTCCTGCAGGTGCCGGAGTCGAAGGTGGTCAAGAACCGGCTTCACCTCGACGTACAGGTCGGCGGAGGCCGCGGCACGCCCTGGGAGGTGCGGTGGCCGCGTGTGGTCGAGGCGGTCGAGCGGTTGACCGCCGCGGGCGCGACGGTGATCCGCCAGGACGACCTGCGGGAAAGACCGGATCACGTGGTGATGGCCGACCCTGAGGGAAACGAGTTCTGCCTGGTGTGACGCGCTCTCGTCGTGCCTCCGCCCGTGAGAGGCGAAGAGGACTTCCCGCCTGTCAGGAATCTCGTACGGGAGTAGCGTGGCCCGCCATGACCGACTTCGTCTCCCTTCCCTTCTATGACCTGTTCCACGAGAACGAGCACGGGGTCGAGATCCGCCGGAAACTGCCTTCGCTTCTCTCAGGCGTACGGCGGAGCATCCTGGAGATCGGTGCGGGAACCGGCCTGATCACCACGTCGCTGGCCGACTCGACACCGGCCGAGATCTTCGCCCTGGAGCCCTCGGCAGGCATGCGCGGGATGCTGCTGTCACGGCTGAACGCGCGCGCGGAACTGCTGGAACGCGTGACCGTGCTCTCCTGTGACGCGCTGAGCCTGGACCTGGACGAGCCGGTCGAGGCCATGGTGATGATCAGAGTGATGTACGCCCTGGAACCGGACTATCGCCGGCGCCTCTGGCCGGTGCTGGCGGCACATCTGGAGCCGGGTGGCCTGCTGATCTTCACCTGGCGCGACGGCGGCCCTCCGGCCCCGTCTCCCCTCCGGGAGCTGGAGTCACGCCAGGTGGGCCGGCACACCTACACGGTCCTGTCGGAGATCATCGAGTCCAGCGGGGAAGCCTGCAAGGCCCGTTACCTCTACCGGGTCACCGAGGGCGACAAGGTGCTCAGCGAGGAGGAGATCGTCGGCAACGCCTACCGTCCTGGGCGGGAGGTGATCCAGGAAGAGCTGGTCACGGCGGGTTTCGCGCAAGCGGACGCGCCTGAGGGGCTCCTCGCCTGGCGGCTCGCCTGAGTCGGGCGGGACACGACATGGCTGCCGGGCTCAGGTCCGGCAGCTTCTCCTCCGTCGGGCGGGCCTCAGAGCTTGTACAGCTTGTTGAACGGTGTAGTGATCCGCTCCTGGCGCGATCCGAAATCGACGAACACGGCGATCTCGTCTTCCACGGCGATGACGACGCCGAGACCGTACCGATCGTGGGTCACTCGGTCGTCCACGCTGAACCGCTCGACAGGCGGGGCGGGAGGCCGGGGCTTGAAGGGACTTGTGGGCAGGTGGCGATGGGACGCACCGCTGGCTGGCTTCATCCCCTCCAGTATGTGCCGCCCGTGAGAATGCTCGCCACCCGGGACTGAAATCGTCCAAAATGATCAAGATCTTCCCGGTGCTCGATACGCTGGCCGTCATGAGCACAGGTGGGGCGTCTCTGCGGCTGGAGGACGTGACGGCGGCGCTGGAGACGGCTCTGACCGCCCTGGGAGCCGGCCCGACATACCGCGTGGGCGGCACGAGTGCCGCTCTGCTGCAAGGTGTCCGGCTTCCCGCCGGGGATGTCGATCTCCTGGTGGCTCGGCGGGAGGACGTGGACACGTTCGCCGCCGCTCTGTCGTCCTTTCCCTGCCTGTACGCGGCATCCTGGCTCCCGGGAGCCTCGCAGTACTTCACCAGGTACGAGGTCGACGGGGTCCAGGTGGAGATCAGCACGGTCGAGCATGAGACCGACTCCGACGTGATGGAGTGCATCGGCAGCGGCCCGTGGCAGCACTACGTATTGGTCGACTGTGGCTCGCATCGCGTTCCCGTGGTGCGCCTGGAACTGCGGCTGGCCACCGAGCTCCTGCGCGACCGGGCCGACCGGTACGAACCCCTCATCGACCACATGGCGCGGCGGGGCTTCGACCCCGACCTCCTGGAGCGGGCCATGACGGCTCGCGGTCTGTCTCCGGAACGACGGCGCCTGGTCAACGACCGCCTCACCCGTTGACGCGGGGAGCCGGGGTAGTGCCGGGGCTACCCGGAAGGCTCGCCCTTCCGCCAATGTGCGACGAGGGCGCCACCGCTTGGATCGACGGCATGACAACCGCATTCCCCGGTCGCTGGGTCGAGGCGGCAGGGCTTCTCCTCGGGCCGCTTCTGATGCTCGTCGGCGTCCTCCTCCGCGTGGACGCGGACGGCTTCTTCCCCGCGCAGCTCGCCGCCTTCGCCACGAGCCCGGGCCGGATCAACCTGTCGTACAGCGCCTTCGTCGCCGGGAACGTCCTGCTGTGGCCCGCGGTCATCGCCCTGGTCCGGCGGGTGTGGGTGACGCAGCCGCGATGGGCGTTGTGGGGCGGCGTGCTGGTCCTGCTCGGCCTGTTCGCCTGGACCTTCCACGCCGGGGTCGACCATCTCGCCTTCCAGCTCGTCGACTTCCAGGGCCTGCGGACGGCTCAGCAGGCCGTCGCCGCCTCCTACGGCGCCTTCCACGTGTTCCACGCCCCGTCCTTCGCGATCTTCTTCGGCTGGATCGTGCTGGCCGTGGGGACGTGGCGGGCGCGCGTGCTGGGGATCACCGGACCATGGGCACCGCGGCGGTGCTCGTGGGCATGGCCGGTTGAGCGGGGCGGCTACCGCCCGGCCACCGACACGCTCTCCACGCGGCTCGGGCGAAGGCCCCGCGCCAGCCCGACCAGCCCGGCGGCCATCAGCGCGCTCACCACGAGTTTGGGCGCCAGGCCGCTGGAGACGGCCTCGAGCACCATGCCGGCGGTGAGGACGAGCGGCACCCACAGGGACACGAGGCGTGCTCGCCACGCGCCGAAGGCCAGGATCAGGAGCCCGATCAGCCAGCCCAGGATCCAGACCAGGAACGACGCCACCACCAGCGGGTCGTTGTCAAGGGCGTCGACCACCGGCCGGGCCGCGTCCGCCGTCACTCCCCCTCCGGCGAGGGCCCCGAAGAAGGCGTTGTAGTACCACAGGTGGACCGCCGAGAAGTAGAGAGCGGGAACGACGAAGGCCCCGCCGACGGTGGCGACCAGGCGCTTACGGCGGCCGACCGCCACGATCAGACCCGCCATCGCGGGCAGGAGCAGCAGGTGCGCCAGCGCGAAGAGGAGCGTCTCCACCCGCCAGGCGCCGAGGGCGGAAGCGGCCACGTCCGCGTTCGCCGCGGTCTCGGACACCTCGTCCGGGAACATCGCCCAGTAGAAGGCGCCGGCCGCGCTGTAGAGAACACCGCCGCCCGCCATCGCGACCGCCGCGAAACGCGAGCCGTACGGTCTGGTGGTCTGGTCATCCATCGACATCTCCTGTCATGATCCGGCCGACGACGCAGAGGCTAGGAGCGCCGTACCGCCCAGGTCGTCGGCCGGGACGTTGAACCACGGGTTGATTCCGCGGGACGCCGATCAACCCGTGGGTTGATGCCAGGCGGCGGGCGGTTCACATACGCTCCCGGCCATGGGATGGCTCCGGGGCTTGGGGCGGCGTGACCTCGTGACTGTCGCCGCGGGTCTGGCGCTGTTCGGGTTCGGCCTGGCCGAGCTCTACGTGCCGCTCGCCCCGTACGTCGAGGGCGACGGTCCCAGCCCCACCGAGTTGTCCGGCGGCTGGATGGCCGTGCTGACCGTGCTGCTCGCCGGCTACTGCCTCGCGGTCGCCGCCTGCGGCACCTACCCACGGGCCGCGGTGGTCCTGGCCGGGGCCTGCTTCGTCGCGCAGAGCCTCACGCCGCTCCTTCCCCGAATCGCCGGTCACGCCGCTCGCGGCGTTGGTCGTCGTCTGCTTCGCGTGCGTCGCGGTGGGCGGCCGCCACGGGCCGGTGATCGCCGCCGTCTCCTACTTCCTCGCGGCCGGGATCGAGACCACGATCGCGGACGACCCCGACTGGGCCTTCATCGTCTTCGTCGCGCTCGCCGTCATGGGACCGGCCTACGCCGTACGCATGCGGCGTGCCGAGGCCGAACGCCTGGTCGCGCTCGCCGCCGAACGGGAGGCCGCCGCCCGCACCGACGAGCGGCTCCGGGTGGCCCGCGAGCTGCACGACATCGTCTCGCACGGCGTCGCCATGATGGTGCTGCAGGCCGGAGCCGCCCAGGCCGTGCTCGACTCCGACGTCCGGCAGGCCCATGAGTCACTGGACGCGGTGCAGGACGTCGGTCGTGACGTCGTCACCGAGTTGCGCCGCCTGCTCGTCGTCCTCCGGGCTGAGGGGAGTCTGGAGCGGCTGCCCTCGTTACGGCACCTCGATCCGCTCCTGAGCGGAGTCCGGGCCGCCGGCGTGCGGGTCGACGTCACCGCCGACGGCGACCTCGGCAGGGTTCCCGCGGCCGTCGACGTCAGCGGCTACCGGGTGCTGCAGGAGGCCCTCACCAACGTGGTCAAACACGCCCCGGGGGCCGCGGTCTCCGTCGCGATCGAGGTCGGACACACCGATCTCAGGATCCACGTCGTCGACGACGGCCCCCGGATCGTCCGCCGGAGCGACGGCAGTGGTCTCGGGGTGACGGGGATCAGCGAGCGTGTCGAGCTCTTCGGAGGCACGGCCACCACCGGTCCGGGGAAGGGCGGCGGGTTCGAGGTGCGGGTGGAGCTGCCCTTGAGCGGAAGCTCCACGCCGTCGCGTACGGGAGCGTCGGTGTGACGCGCGTCCTCATCGCGGACGACGAGGTGCTCGTACGCACCGGCCTGCGGATGATCCTCGGCACCCAGCCCGGCATCGAGGTGGTCGCGGAGGCCGCGGACGGCGAGGAGGCGCTGAGACTGACTGCCCGGCACGAGCCGGACGTCGTGCTGATGGACATCCACATGCCGAGGCTCGACGGCGTGGCCGCGACGGAGCGGATCCTCGCGGACCGCCCCGACCGCCGCGTCGTCATGCTGACCACGTTCGACCTCGACGAGTACGTCTACCGGTCGTTACGCGCAGGCGCCTGCGGTTTCCTGCTCAAGACCACTCCGCCGAAGGAGCTGGCGGGCGCGCTGCACGCCGTCGTCCGTGGAGACACGCTGCTCTCACCCGAGATCACCCGCCGTCTGATCGACCACTACACCTCCTTGGCGCCACCGGTCAGCGCTCCTGGCCTGACCGACCTGACCGCCCGGGAGGCCGAGGTGCTGCGGTTGCTGGCTCGGGGACTCTCCAACCGGGAGATCTCCGGTGAGCTGCATCTCGGCGAGGCGACCGTGAAGACGCACATCAACCGCATCTTCGCCAAACTCGGCGTGCGGGACCGCGTGCAGGCGGTGGTGCTCGCGTACGAGGTCGGCGTGGTGCTGCCCCGGCGCGCGGCGCGCGAGTGGTGAGGCGACGTCAGGCGCGCTTGCGTGCTGTGAGGAGGAGATACTCCCATTCCATCACCGCTTTCTCCTCACCTCGCAGATGGTCGCGGGCCAGCTCGGTGAGAGCGTGGTCCAGGGCGGCGACCCGTTCGGGGTCCCCGGCCATCCCCCGGTAGGCGGCGATGGTCGGGCCGTAGTTGGCCTTGAAGTAGTCGAGGAACGCGCCGGGGTGAGCGAACCGGTCGACCGTGACCAGCTGCCGGCGCGCGACGACCTCGGTGACCGCGTCCCCGAGCAGCGCACGGACGTGGTCCTCGTCGCCCCACAGCGGAGGGGGTTGCGCGCCGGGCGGAGGCGGGGCCACGAACGGTTTCATCGTCGCGAACATCTGGCCGATGAACCCCTCCGGCGTCCAGTTGAGCAGGCCGATCGTGCCTCCCGGGCGGCAGACCCGGACCAGCTCGTCGGCACTGGCCTGGTGGTGGGGAGCGAACATGACCCCGACACAGGACACGACCGTGTCGAACTCGCCGTCCGCGAACGGCAGGGCCTCCGCGTCGGCCTGCCGCCACTCGACCTCCGCGCCGCGCCGCGCCGCCAGGGCCCGTCCGGCCTCCAGCAGTTCGGGGGTCAGGTCGCCGGCCACCACGCTCGCCCCGGCCAGCGCGGCGGGAATGGCGGCGTTGCCGGACCCGGCGGCCACGTCCAGCACCCGGTCCCCGGGCCCCACCCCGCAGGCCTCGGTCAGGATCGCGCCCAGGTCGGGGATGACCTCGGCGGCGACCGCGGCGTAGTCGCCCTGCGCCCACATGGCGCGGTGCTTGGCCTTCAGGGCACGGTCGGCCTCTGTCGGGTCGCTCGGGACGGTCATCGCACTGCTCCCTCGTCGTGATCGGTGGACTGGAATCGACGGTAAGGAGGGGCGGATGCGCTATCTAGTACACGATCTGTACCGGCATCCGGCTGCCACTGGCATTCGTGGCGGCCGAATCTAGACTCCGGGACATGGGCTCCTCCTACCACCAGTTCTGTCCCGTGGCCAAGGCCGTCGAACTGCTCGACGAACGCTGGACCCTGCTCGTCATCCGGGAGCTGGTGTGCGGGACCGAGCGTTTCAACGAGCTGCGCCGCGGACTGCCGCGCATGTCCCCCACGCTGCTGTCCCGGCGGCTGCACCAGCTCACCCAGGCAGGCATCGTGGAGAGGCACGTCAAGGACAACGACGTGCGATACGTCCTGACCCAGGCCGGCCACGAGCTGCGCCCCGTGGTCGAGGCACTCGCCGCCTGGGGCATCCGCTGGATCGGAGAGCTGGGCGACGAGGACCTGGACCCGAAGCTGCTGCTGTGGGACATGCACCGCAACGTCGACCGGACCGCCGTTCCGGACGGGCGGACGGTCATCGAGTTCCGGTTCCCGGACGTGCCGTCCAACAGTCGCCGCTGGTGGCTCGTGATCACCAGTGACGAGGTCGACGTCTGCGACACGGACCCCGGCCACGCCGTGACCGTGACGGTGACCGCCGATGTGCGCAGCATGGTCGAGGTCTGGCGCGGCAACCTGAGCTGGCCGGACGCCCTGCGCCTCCAGGCGGTCGAGGTGCAGGGTCCCGAGGCGCTACGCCGCGCCGTGCCCCGGTGGTTCACCCTCCCCGAGTGGGCCTCCGTGCCCCGTCCTGCCTAGCGCCGGTGTCGCGTGGAACTCATCTTCGCCCCTGCAGCAGTTCCAGACGACGCTTGTACTCGTCGACGTCGACCTCTCCTCGGGCGAGCCGCTCGGCGAGCACGTCCTCGGGCCGCAGCGATCCCTGCCGGTTCCACGGCATCCCCGTGTTCCGGGAGCCGCCGATGTAGCGGACCAGCGCCACAATCGCAGTGATGATCAGCGCCCAGATCAAGATCATGGTGATGCCCCCGACCAACCAGGAGCCGGCCCCGTAATCCCACATCATGTCCCCCGACCCTCCTCCCAGGAGGTTCCTCCCTTTCAACATGCCACGACGGCGAGGCTGATCGGTAGGGCCGTCGGCAGCACCCCTGCAGAAAAATCCAGTGGACTCCAAATATAGAGTCAGCTTAAAATTTCCCCACTCGCCGAGGAGATCGGCGCGTCCCTCACCGCCCCGCGTGGTGGCCTGGCAGATCGGCGCCCTGCACTCACTCGTGTACACGGAGATCGGCCGGCGCACGGCCATCGGGAAGGAGCCCGACACCATCGCCGCGGCCGTCCTCGGCATCCTCGACGCGGCCGAGGAACTGCTCGGCGGCCACATCCTCACCTACGCCGTCAGGAAGGACCCACAGTGTTCAGAGTGATCGTCTCCGGCAAGTTCGGCGATCTCGACGAGACCGGCCGCGCCGCCGTACTCGCCGCGTCCGAGGTGGGCTTCACCGAGCGGGGCGCCTTCACCCACGACGGCACCCTGTCCGCGTTCACCTTCCGCTGCCAGGTGCCGGCCGGGCCGGACGACGGCGAGCACGACGCCACCCGGCGCGCCCTCGCGGCGCTCGACGCCTACAGTCAGGCGTACGACGTCCTGCGTGTCGCGGTGACCGACATGCGCGACATCAAGATGCGCCGACGTCCCGCACGATGACCACTGTCCTACCAGCTGAGTATCTTCGAACGCCCGGTTGGGGCAGGCAGCCGGTCCCGTAGCACCTGCGCGCCCAGCGGGACCAGGGCCACACAGAGCAGGCCGGTCACCAGGACGTCGGGGATGGATGCGCCCTTCAGCACGCCCATCCAGGTGCCTCCTGCCAGCAGCAGCATCGTGGCCCGGGCGGTGCCGAAGAGGCCTGAGCGCCAGGCGGCGACGGCCAAGAGGAGCGAGCCCGCGTACTGGCCGACCGAGGCCCAGACCGGGATCCGCCACGGCCCGTAGGAGATGTCGACGTACTCCTTCATGATCGCATTCGTCGCCTGGTCCAGCCCGATGACCTCGGTGAGCTGGAAGGCGGTCTGGTCGGCGCCGGCGAAGTACAGGCGGGAGAAAAGCCCGGCGACCAGCAGGGCGGCGCCCCAGAAGGCGAGGCCGCCACCGACCCGCTGAGCCAGCGCGACGAAGGCGGGGAAGAGCAGCACCGCTCCCAGCGCGAAGACCGCGTAAGCGAGGGTGAGAAGGGCGGGTTCGGAGGTGTATGCGAGGAGTTGACCGTAGGCGGCGAACGGCTGCGCCTCGGCCCACCCCTGCTGCTGAGGGGTGAGGGCGGTGACTGTGCTCAGGTAACGCAGCAGATATCCGGCGCACATGACCACCGGCCCCAAGACGAGTGTCACACCGCCGATCCACCGTCCGGGAAAGAGCGTTTTCACGGGGGCGAGCCTGTCAGAGACGGGCCGGGCGATCACTCTGTCGATCGTCGATCAACAACCCTGACGAAAGTCATGTCGTACATGCACGCTGGTGGCGGAGTGCGTGGACCCGCTGTGCGAACTCCTATGGAAGATCGCACCAGCTGCGAATCTCCTCTGCCAAGCCTGCAAGCGACTCGAGCGGCGATTCGGTCTCCGTCCAAGGGGGAGCGAGGTCGGTGAGCGTGTAGCGGGGAACCACGTGGATGTGGAAATGGAAGACGCTCTGCCAGGCGGTTTCGCCGCTGGCGTGCCAGAGGTTGATGCCAGGTGCGCCAAGAGCCTGAGTTAGCCGGCGAGAGACATGAACGGCGGTTCGCATGACCTGCGCTGCCTCATCGGGTGATATCTCTGAAAGGTCCGTGTGATGTTTTCTCGGTACGACCAGGCTATGGCCTTTGGTGACCTGGGCGATGTCGAGAAACGCAATGGCGTGATCGTCTTCATGGATTGTCTGTGAGGGTTCGTCTCCTGCGACGATTCTGCAGAAGACACAGGCGTTCGCGGTCATATCAGATGTCCTCTTAGTCGCGGCCATATACCGATCATGAAGTATCGCTGTGAGGCAAGTCGGTATCCGGCCGGCACTCCGGCGACGCGTAACCCGTGACCCTGGCTTGCTCGGCTTGTCCCGGTCGATGGCGGGCGGGATGATCTCAGCCCTCGGCCGTAGCTCATGTCCGGCGCGGTGATCATCTGGAGCGCCCCTACCTGAGACAAGAGTGACCGACCGCACTTCGCAAGCGAAAGCACTTCATGGTCCACTCGGGGGATGTCGGCGATCGTCACATCTATCATCGCGGTCACTGGGACCCTCTTGGGTTCTTTGATGACTTACCTGCTCCAGCGGCGTTCCATCGAAAGATCGGAGCGGTTCGCTCGAACCGAGCGGCTTCGGGGTGAGCAGATCAAGATCTACAGCGACTTCGCGCGTATGGTTCTGGACTTCCGGAGAGCTCAACGGAGGGCCTGGGCTGAGCGAGCCAAGGACAAGAACAGCGAAGCCTTTCGTACGGCGGAGGACGAGGTCTTGCGCGCACGCGCGGCGGGGTGGACGGCTCTGTATCAGGTAGAGCTGATCACAGAGGATGCCGAGATCAGACGACTCGCGAACCGTGCCATGGAGTTGGCCGGGAGCATGAACAAGGCCGAATCTACGGATGCGGTGAAGGCCTTGACTCCGGAAGTCCGTGCGGCGGTGGAAAGCTTCGTCCGTACAGCGGGCGTCATCGTGCGGAAGGTATGAGTACGTGGCTCGCGCGGGCGCTTGGTCGCTCTCCTGACGGGCACGTAGCGGCCGCGGGAGGCCGCTCCCGCGTCACGACGGTGCCCGGTGGGCTGTGGCACGAGGCCCAGGCCGTCGATCGCCCTCGACCCTGTGCGGTGATCAGGCGATGGTGAGGGTGGTGCGGTCCGGTGCTGTAGCTGTATAGGTGGCTTGATGTTGTCGTGGGGTGGAGGCATGTTCCGTGATCAAGACGCTGTGTCCTCGGGACTACAACGAGGCAATCCAGGTGGGCCACTTCTTCCGCACCGGCACTCCTGTCGTGATGGACCTCACCAAGCTGCCCGACAGCGAGGCCAAGCAGTTCGTGGACTTCGCCGCCGGCCTGGTGTTCGGCAGGCGCGGGGACATGGAACGTCTTTCCCCCAAGGTCTTTCTGCTGGCGCCTTACGGAATGATCGCGCGGTCCTCTGATGAAGAGGGAGAGTAGGCAGGCGGCGTGGTCCCAGAACGGCGAGGGACTCGGTGCGGCGGCGCCGAAACCGAGATCGGGCGCACAGTGGACGTGGAAGCCTGAGGATCCGGCCCTCGGAAGCGTATTGGTCATCGACGGCCGGTCGGTGACCAACAGGACCTTCCCCATCTTGAACGAGCCGATCAGGTTCGCAGCCGTGCCGGCTGGCGGAGGACGGCGCGTCTACTGAAAGAACGAAGGGCCTGACAGGACGCCCCAAGGCGCTGAACTGGGCGGAAAGCCGGTCCTGAGTGGCCGCGGGTACCCCTTAATGGCTCGCTCATGGCCCAGCGATCAGGAGTCCGGATCGCCATCCCAGGGGGTCGGGGGCATAAGTGCCAGAGCCTGGCAGGCCAGAACTCTCAGGCGCTGCCATGTGGGATGGCTTTGCAGCCCCTCGGCGCTCCATGGCGCCGGGCCTTCCTCTGTCAGCTCGGCGGTGAGCCGATCGATCTCGGCGAGAAGTCGTGACAGTTCGTCTCTGATCCACCCGGCTTCCCTGGGCATCCACGACACCCGGTACGCGTGATCGTAATCCAGGGCCAGTTCATCAGGGTGCATCACGGATCCGAGCCAGGCGATCTGATCGGGGGCAGACCAGGCCAGATGTCCCAGAGCGTCCCGCAGGAGTCTCCAGGCTCCCCTGAGCATCGCCTCGTCCTCGTTGGGGGGCGGCATGGGCCCATCCTGCCGCGCGACGCGCGCTCACCGCCCGCCTGATCACCCCGTCTGCCGTCGACCTGCCCGAAGGAGAAGCGGGGCAGGGCCATGCAGCGATCATCCCGGACCCGGGGTCCCTCACCGAAGGCGCGTTCTGGAGGGATGATGAGTGCTGTGCCTGACCTGCCGTGGGATTCGGTGGGTGGCGAGCCGATGGAGCTCACTTCGGCTGCTGACGTGGCCGTGGCTGCCTATGCCGACGGAGTGCCTGAGCTGAGAGTCTGTCTGGCCCTCGACATGCTGGTCATCTTCCGCATGTACCGAACCGAGTCGATCGACTTCGACGTCGATCTCAGAGAGTTGCAGGGGCAGGAGCGGCTGGACGTCCTCGTGGATTTCTTCTGCCTGCTCGGACGGCGTCTCGGGAAGTCCGTGTTGATGAGTGCGGAGGGATCTCCCGACCATCCGGATCTCGGGTTCGATGTCGACGCTGACCGGGTGGTGCTGATGTAGATCCGATTGATCCGAGCGGGCGGTAGCAACTGTTGAGGGGCTTGATCGAAAGCCAGGTCGGGAACCCATCTGGCTTTTCGCGTTGAGAGCGGGCGACGGGAATCGAACCCGCGCTGTGTCCACTCGGAGCGCGACGCTGCCGAAGTAGAGCTCCTTCATGTGCACGCGAGAAGCCGTACCTGTCACGGTGTGAAACAGAGCCGAGGGCGTGAGTCTGATCCGCCCGGCCTGGTTTCCGCCGGTTGATCGCCAGACGAAGAGGGGTGGCGCACCATGAAGACGTCCACCTCGTCCTCGGTCTCGGCCGTGAACCCGTGTCGCTCGTACAACTGGCGGGCCGAACTGCCCTGCAGCACGTTCAACCGAACCACGGCGCCTTCGCGGTCGCACCACTCCAACAGCCTGCTCAGAACGGCAGTGCCGATGCCCCTGCCCTGCGAATCCGGGTCCAGGTAGAAGTGCTCCAGCCAGTAAGTGTCCTTGGCCGGCCGCAGCGCCACACAGCCGGCCGACGCGCCATCCACCTCGATCATCCAGGTGTGCGCTGGGGTGAACCCATCCCGCAACCGCTGTCGTACACGTTGTTCGTCGTACCGCCCGAGCCGCTCGAGATCCGGCCTCAGCACCACGGCCCGCAACTCGGCCACCATCTCGACGTCCGCCACCGAAGCCGACCGAATCTCCCAGCCCACCATGATCGTGATGTTATCGCCCCGGTTCCTGCCGACCCGGGCCCCTCCTCCTGAGCGAACCGCACAGTTGATCGTTTTGTCGATGGGCCCAATGGCACGCAGTGGCACACAAAGATCAACAGCCCTGGAAGAATCGAAGCCCAGGTCCCGAATTCCTCGGTCGACCTGGGCTGCCACGATGAGAGCGGGTGACGGGAATCGAACCCGCGCTGTCAGCTTGGGAACCGCATCGATCATGGCCCGATGAGGCACCGAGCTGGGCGACGAGTCGGTCCTGAGCGACCGGGGTTGCCCCCTCCTCACCCCTCTTGATGGCCCGCTAATGGCCCGGCGATCAACCCGCGACCTGATGTTGCTCACGTGACGCGCGCATCCCGCCCATCTGAGATCATCCCGCCTGCCCTCGATCCCACCCGAAGTGGAAGCATGCCAAGGCCCCGGGTAAGGGATGATCTCGCTGTGGGCTTCGGGACATACGCCAGGCGCGTTCGCGACCGTGACCTTCCATTCGGGAGGCGCTTCCGCGCGCTGAGGGCCGCAGCCGGCTGCTACCACCCAATCGGCTTCAACGCGACCTGGTCCTACCTGACCACGGCAGGCAACCTTCGACGCGATGAGTTGGCCCTGATCCGGGCGCTGGACATGCTGGAACTCAGCCGGAACGCCTGGCTCGCGGAGATCGACGCCTTCGCCGACCGCCGCCGCCTCGAAAAGCGAAAGCATCGCCGTAGTCCCTTGGCACCGGAGGTGCGATACCTGCATGGATGGAGATGGCCCGGACCAGAAGGGCATCGGGTGATGTTCCGAGAGGTCGGCGTCCTATGGGCCCAGCATGGACTCGTCCCATTCCCTGACGTAGCGATCTCAGAGAGGGACAACCTCGTCGAGTTGAACGCTACCCTTGCCAACTGCGTATCGACCTACCTCCGCAACAAGGGCATGGCCGACTCAGCACACAGGGCTACTCTCCTCAGGTGCCGGCGTAAAATCTGCTGGCATCTGCGTCACCTGGGCCATCCCTCTCCATTCCACGATGCCTTCGACTACCATCGCCGCCTGCTCAAGGTAACGGAACTGCTGATCAACGATGCGTTCCCGTTCACCGCTGAGACGCAGGACAAGGGCTAGTTTCAGCACCGCGCTCAGGCTGCGAAACTGCCCAAATGGCAGGGTAATGCACGACGATCAGCCCGTGACCTGGTGTTCTGGCGTAATGCGCGTGTCTTCCATCGATCGGCAACTCGGCACCCGAGACGAAGACGGCGACGAGGGCGAGGCGGGCCGCTACTCCCGAGAGGGGTGATCAAGAGCTAATGGCTGTTCATAGCCCACAAAGATCGACCAGACCGAGGCAAGATCAAAGCCCGGGTCCCGAATCCCTCGGTCGACCTGGGCTTTCACGATGAGAGCGGGTGACGGGAATCGAACCCGCGCTGTCAGCTTGGGAACTGCACGGACCACCGCACGTGAGGGCCCTGAGCTGGGCGGAAACCGGGTCGCGAGTGACCGTGGTTGACTCCTCGTTGCCCTGTCTAATTGCACGCTAATTGCACGGCGATCAGTCCCTGGACTGGGGTTTTCGCCGCCGCACGCGCACTCTGCCTTCTGATCATCCCGGTGCCGGAGTGCCCCTGCCGAGGGCATCTATGGCACCCTGCTCAGCATGGTGATGAGGGAGCAGGCCCCGGAGAACCAGATCAGGTTGGAGGTGCGGCCGGCGCTTGGGGACGTGGAGCTGAACGAGTTGTTCGACGCGTCGTGGCCTGATCATCGTCCTGCTTCGTTCTCGGGGATGCTGGCCCACAGTCTCTGCTGGGTGGCCGCATACCGTGAGGGGGCGCTGGTGGGATTCGTCAACGTGGCCACCGATGGTGGTATCCATGCCTTCATCCTCGACACCACGGTGCACCCCCGAGTTCGTCGACAGGGGGTGGGCGTGCTATTAGTGCAGCGTGCCGCTCAGGAGGCACGCTCACGTGGCGCCAGCTGGTTGCACGTCGACTATGAGCCACACCTCGAAGAGTTCTATGCGCGATGCGGGTTCCGGCCAACTGCTGCCGGGCTCATGCAACTTTGATCATTAGCGTCGTGGGCCAGCGGCGCGCTGTGAGGTCGGCGGGTTCATTGCCGCCGGAGGCACTATCTGTGGCGGGACAGCATCACCCTGGCAAGCCGGACGACAGTGGGCAGGAGGATCAACAGAACGGCCAAGCCAGCCCCGACGGCAAGCTCGGCGTCACTCCACAACTCGATCACAGGCTCATCGTGATCCGCCCTGCGAGGTTAGCCGTGAAAGAGCCCTGAAATCCTGCAGAGGCGCGTGCGTACGCGAGAACGATCTACCAGGCAACAGCAACCGCGCCCTCAGACGAGAAGCCGAGAGAAGAGGGTGGCACGCGGGGGGCTCGGGGGTCGTCCCCCCGACCAGCACAAGAGCCCCGCCGAAGCCGACGCGAAGGGGCGGCGAGCAGGGCTCTCCGAGAGAGCGGGTGACGGGAATCGAACCCGCGCTGTCAGCTTGGGAACTCTTTCAAGATAATGTGCTCTGAGCAGGGGAAACGCTGACCTGGACAGATGCCGGTCGAGTGACCGTGATTCCCCGCGAGTCTCCCTTAGTCACCCTCCTGACGGGCACGCAACGGGCACGTGGGGGGACGGGGAGCCTCTCCTTCCTCGTCGTGCTCAGGCGACAGGTTCGGCTCTTTCAGACACCGGATCGGCTTCCCGACTTCTCAACCACGCCTTCCATTGGCTTACTTTGGGCTTGGGCGCCTCAGGGTGGTCTAACAACCACAGGAGGTACCGGGCTCGTAAGCGGAAACCCTCATCAGGATCATCGGCGATCTCAAGCAGGAGACGACGTAACCGCAATCCGCCAACCGCCCTGGCCAGTACGGCATATCCCTCATCTTCACAACGGTGCTCACGCCGTACGGCAAGGCAAATCAAGTCAACCAGCTGATCGATCAGCTCAGTCGCCAGATATGGCACGGCCCTGGCCAGATCGTGTAATTGACCGTGTTTTGTCCCCCAGCTCTTGGCAGAGGCCATCCACTCGTCCGGGTATCGGGCCTCCCACTCCAGATAGAGCAGGACATATTTCAGTCCGCCCCAATCGGCGTAGGACTCAGCGGGAATGAACTCCCACAAAGCATCTGGCAGCGTTCTCCGTCGCTCTGCGACGTATCGGCCTCCTGCCTGATCAGCGGCCGACAACCCCTCATCTCGCCAGACCTCATTGAAGGCATACAACGCCTTACTACGGCGATCTTGAGTAACCCTCAGTCGGCCACGCGCCCGCTCGCGCCGAACAGGATCCTCCGAGATCAACTCGAACGTCCACCCCAAGCACCGATCCCACTCCTCAGCCGATTCCATGATCCCATTATCTGAGCCGCAGGCGGTTCGGACTACCTTCGCCGGAAGTTCCTGCTTCTCGATGTAACGGCGCTCAACGTGGACATGGTCCTCGGCGACGGCGCACGCGACCGGGGCGCGCTGGCCGATCACATCTCCCCCGTCCCGGAGCTGGGGGCGGGAGTCGGATACGTGCGGCTGGAAACCTCGCCTGAGCCGATCCGCGTCCGTGCTGCGTACGTCTCCGACTCCGAAATCCGCGCCATGGCCGATGCCTTCGGGAGGGCGGCATGAGGGTCTGCTTCCACGGCACCGCCGACGAACTCGACCTGGTGGCGGGCCGAAGCAGAGCGGGCGCTCTGGAACATGGCTCGCGATGGCAAGGCGGACTCCGATCAAGACCGCCGGTTCCGCGCCATGGTCCTGCTGGCTACGTTCGCGAGTCTCCGCTGGGGAGAAGTGAGCGCGCTACGCCGGATGGATGTGGATCTCGCGGCCAGGACCGTTCGCGTACGCGTCGCGTTCGCGGAGCGCTCATCGGGCGGGCTGCTCCTCGGGCCGCCCAAGTCCAAGGCGGGCAGGCGAACCGTTGGCCTTCCCGAGAGCATCATCCCGATCCTCAAAGAGCACATGGCCACCTACGTCCAGGACGAGCCGGGCGCGCTCGTGTTCCCCGGCGCGAAGGGCGGCCCTATCCGCCGAAGCGGCTTCAACACCCGTACGCGCTGGGTCGACGTGGTTAAGGACATGGGACTGTCCGGACTGCATTTCCATGATCTCCGTCACACGGGAAACATGCTGGCGGCGGCGTCAGGGGCCGGCCTCAAGGACCTGATGGCGCGCATGGGTCACGACAACGTCAGAGCGGCCATGATCTACCAGCACGCGGTGAGAGGCGCCGACAAAGTGATCACGGACGCCATCGACCAACAGCTCAAGCAGCGCGACGAGGGCGACGACGGCGCGCTCGCTCCCGTGGGCTAATTGCACGCTAATTGCACGGAAGATCGACAACAGGTCCGTAAACGATCAAAGCCAGGTCGGGAACCCATCCCTGACCTGGCTTTTCACTTCGAGAGCGGGTGACGGGAATCGAACCCGCGCTGTCAGCTTGGGAAGCTGATGTTCTGCCATTGAACTACACCCGCGTCGCGGCCCGAAGCCGCGACCAACACTCTAGCGGAAAGCCGACCCACTTGACCAAGCAGAGCCGTCTGACTTCGCCAGGACACACCGGGTAGGTTGCTCATCGTGCTGCTATCTGATCGCGACATCCTTGCCGAGATCGACGCCGGCCGCCTGGCGCTGAGCCCGTTCCACCGGGACATGGTCCAGCCGTCCAGCATCGACGTCCGGCTTGACCGCTTTTTCCGGGTGTTTGAGAACCACAGGTATCCGCACATCGATCCCTCGATGGAGCAGCCGGATCTGACGCGGCTGGTCGAGCCTGACGGGGACGAGCCGTTCATCCTGCATCCGGGCGAGTTCGTGCTCGCCTCGACATACGAAGTGATCACGTTGCCCGACGATCTGGCTTCCAGGCTGGAGGGCAAGAGTTCGCTGGGGCGGCTCGGGTTGCTGACGCACTCGACGGCCGGGTTCATCGATCCGGGGTTCACCGGTCACGTCACGCTTGAGCTGTCCAACGTGGCCACGTTGCCGATCAAGTTGTGGCCGGGGATGAAGATCGGGCAGTTGTGTGTGTTCCGGTTGAGTTCGCCGGCGGAGTTCCCGTACGGGTCGGAGAGGTACGGGTCGCGCTACCAAGGGCAGCGCGGGCCGACGCCGTCGCGGTCGTTCCAGAGCTTTCACCGCACAGAGGTGTAGTACCCGGCTGCGCGGCTATGGGGCGTTGGAAGTACTCTTGCCCCGGTGTCGTACAGCATACGGAGGGTAGCGCCTAGGAGAAGGGGACATGAAGTTCGCATTTCACCTGGTAAGCCTTACCCTTTCCACGGACCATCCCCGCACATCTGGAGAACGACGTGCGCCTGCGGCTCACGCCACGTGAGGACAGCTACTATGACCTGTTCGCCGACTCGGCGAACAACCTGGTCACCGCATCACGCTTGCTCGTAGAGATCATCAGCGACGGATCGGATCGGGAGTCCCTGGCCGAGAAGATGCGGGCCTGCGAGCACGCCGGCGACGAACGCACCCATGCGATCATGAACCGGCTCAACGAGAGTTTCATCACTCCGTTCGACCGCGAGGACATCTACCGTCTCGCTTCCAACCTCGACGATGTGATGGACGCCATGGAAGCGGCGTCCGACCTCATCGTGCTCTACCAGATCGACCATCTCCCCAAAGACGTGGTCCGTCAGGTCGAGGTGCTGGAGCGGGCGGCGGAGCTCACGGCGGAGGCGATGCCCCGACTGCGGTCGATGAAGAACCTCAACGAGTACTGGATCGAGGTCAACCGCCTGGAGAACCAGGGCGACCAGATCTACCGCCGGCTGCTGGCCAAGCTGTTCGGCGGTGAGTACGACGCGCTCACGGTCATGAAGATGAAGGAGGTCATCGACGCCCTCGAAGAGGCGGCCGATGCCTTCGAGCACGTCGCCAACACCGTCGAATCCATCGCGGTCAAGGAAAGCTAGGGCCGGTGGACCTCACGCTCGCCCTAGTCATCGGCGTGGTCGTGATCGCGCTGATCTTCGACTACACCAATGGCTTCCACGACGCGGCGAACGCCATCGCCACGTCCGTCTCCACCCGCGCGCTGACCCCCAGGGCGGCGCTGTTCATGGCCGCGGCGATGAACTTCATCGGCGCCCACCTGGGAACGCAGGTCGCCCAGACGGTCGGCAAAGGGATCATTGACGCACCTCAGGGCTCTCACGGCCTGGTGATCGTGGCGGCGGGCCTGATCGGCGCCATCACCTGGAACATGATCACCTGGTATTTCGGTCTTCCTTCCTCCTCCAGTCACGCGCTCATCGGCGGCCTGATCGGCTCGGCGCTCGCGTCCGCCAGCGTGGTCCACTGGGACGGCGTGGTGGAGAAGGTCGTCATCCCCATGATCCTGTCGCCGCTCGTGGGTTTCACGCTCGCGGCGTCGATCATGATCGCAATCTACTGGATCTTCCGCAACGCGCAACCCGGCAAGGCGAACCGCGGGTTCCGCTACGCGCAGACGGTCTCGGCCGCGGCGATGGCGCTCGGCCACGGATTGCAGGACGCGCAGAAGACCATGGGCGTCATCTTCCTGTCGCTGGTGGTCGGCGGCTACGTGGCGCCGACCGACGACATCCCCCAGTGGGTCATCCTGGCCGCCGCCGCGGCGATCTCGCTGGGCACGTACGCGGGCGGCTGGCGCATCATGCGCACGCTGGGCCGTCGCATCATCGCGCTCGACCCGCCGCAGGGTTTCGCCGCCGAGGCGGCGGCGTCCACGGTCCTGTACGGTGCCGCGATCGGGTTCGGGGCGCCGATCTCGACCACGCACACGATCACCTCGGCGATCATGGGCGTGGGCTCGACCAAGCGGCTGTCGGCCGTGCGGTGGGGAGTGGCGGGCAACATCGTGACCGCCTGGGTCCTTACGATCCCGGCTGCGGCTCTGGTCGCGGCGCTGTCGTACTACGCGCTTCACTGGGCGGTGGAGTAGCGGCGTACATGACGTCGACGTCCCAGCGGGCGAACCCGAGCGACTCGTACAGGCGGATGGCCGCCGTGTTGGTCTCGTCCACGTAGAGCATGGCCTGGGCGAGGCCGCGCGAGCGCAGGTGGGCCAGGCCGGTCAGGGTGAGTGACCTGCCCAGGCCGGTGCCCTGCTGGGACGGGTCCACGCCGACCACGTAGACCTCGCCGAGCGGCTCGTGGCCGTGCTCGTCGGAGCCGTGGATCTTCGTCCAGTGGAAGCCGACGAGCCGGTCGCCGCGGAAGGCGAGGAAGAATCCCTCGGGGTCGAACCACGGCTCGCGCTCGCGTCGCAGCAGGTCGTCGAGCTCCCAGGCGCCCTGCTCGGGGTGCTGGGCGAAGGAGGCGGCGTTCACCTTGAGCCACGCCTCCTCGTCCCTGCCGGGCAGGAACGTGCGGACCGTGACGCCCTCGGGCACGGTGGGGTCGGCGATCGGGGCGTACAGGGAGCGGCGCATCTGCCACAGCGACCGGGCGCGCACGAAGCCCAGCGACGCGCCCAGCGCCTCCGCGCCGGGGTGGCCGCCGTGCGCCCACAGCCGCAGCCTGCCGCCGGTCAGGTCGAGCACGGCGCGCAGCAGCTCCTTGCCGTGGCCGCGGCCCCGGTGCGCGGGGTGGACGACCAGCTCGCCGCTGGGGCCCTCCACCTCGTCGGTGGGGTCGACGTGGGCGTATCCGACGAGCTCGTCCGCGTAGAGCAGCAGCGAGCGGGCGCGGGGGTCGCCGCCGTAGCGCAGATGCAGCATCACGTGCTCGTTGAGCGGGCGGACGCGGTCGGCTTCCGTGGCCGCTTCCACGACACTCAAGACATCGGCGATTTCTTGGTCGTCCAGCCGTTCTCTGATCCTCACGTGCGTACTCACAGCTCGAACTCTAGGCGTACAACTGGCAAATACCGCCAGCCGGGGCCCCGATGAATCGTTACCTTTGCGACATTGGCTGCACGGATTGTCGCCGTAACGTCATGGGCCATGACGTCCCGTTCCTTCCTCCGGCTGGCGCTGGCCGGAGCGGTCGCCTCAGGCGGACTCCTGCTCGCCGGTCTCCCGGCAGACGCGAGTAAAACTCACAAGCCGCGTACGGTCCCCGTCCGGCTGCTCGCACTGAACGACTTCCACGGCCACCTGGAACCTCCGACCGGGTCCTCCGGCCGGATGGTCGACGAGCACGGCAACACCGTCGACGCGGGCGGCGCCGCGTACGTCGCCACGCACATGAAGGCGCTGGCCGACAGGAACACGATCGCGGTGGCGCAGGGCGACCTCATCGGCGCCACCCCGCTCATCTCGGCCGCCTACCACGACGAGCCGACGGTCGAGCTGATGGGCAAGCTCGGGCTCAAGGTGGCCGCGGTCGGCAACCACGAGTTCGACGAGGGCTACGACGAGCTGCGGCGGATCATGAAGGGCGGCTGCCACCCGGTGGACGGCTGCTCCCCCGCCGGCAAATGGAAGGGCGCCGCCTTCGACTACGTGGGCGCGAACGTGCTCTTCAAGAACCGGCACGAGCGCACCGACGCGCTCTCGGCGCTCGGCAACAGCCCGCAGATCAAGAAGCTGATGGCCGACTGGGGCGTGCCCGCGCTGCCCCCGGTCAGCGTCAAGTGGATGAACGGGGTGCCGATCGGCTTCATCGGCCTGGTCACGCAGACCACGCCGACGATCGTCACCTCCGAGGGCATCAAGAACATCAAGTTCGTGGACGAGGTCAAGGCCGCGAACGTGGCGTCCAAGCTGCTCACGCTGGTGGGCGTGAAGGCCCAGGTCGTGCTCGTGCACGAGGGCGACCAGGTGACGCCGAGCCAGTCGCCCGACGCGTGCAGCGCGGTCCCCGGCGCGGGCAACCGGATCGCCACCCAGGTCGACGCCGAGATCGACCTCGTGCTCAGCGGCCACTCGCACCAGGCGTACCTGTGCACGGTCAAGGACCCGCGGGGCCGTGACCGGCTGTTCTCGCAGGGCGGCTCGTTCGGCCGCGTCATCACCCAGGTGGACCTCCGGGTCGACACCCGCACCCGCGACATCGACCGGGCCTCCACCGTGGCCGACAACCACGTCGTGACCCGCACGGTCGCCCCCGACCCGGAGATCACCGCGTTCGTGCAGACGTGGAAGGACCGCGTGTCCGGGGTGGCCAACCGGCCCGTCGGCACGATCACCGCGGACATCCCGAACGTCGCGGTCGCGTCCGGAGAGTCGCCGCTCGGCAACCTGATCGCCGACGCCCAGCTGGCGGCCACCAGGACCGGCGGCAACGCGCAGATCGCGTTCATGAACCCGGGCGGCGTGCGCGCGTCGCTGAGCTACGCGGGCTCGCCGGCCGGTGAGGGCGACGGGGTCGTCACGTACGGCGAGGCGTTCACGGTCCAGCCCTTCAACAACCTGATGCAGGTGGTGACGCTGACCGGGGCGCAGCTGAAGACGCTGCTGGAGCAGCAGTTCACCGGCGGCCCGAACAACCAGCCGTTCAACCGGATCCTGCAGCCGTCGGCGAACCTGACCTACACCTACAGCCAGAGCGCGCCGTGGGGGAGCAAGGTCTCGAACATCATGATCGACGGCCAGCCGGTGACCGACACTCAGACCATCCGGGTGGCGGCGAACAACTTCCTGGTGGGCGGCGGTGACGCCTTCCCGGTGTTCACCGAGGGCACCGACCTGTGGAGCGGCCCGCTCGACATCGACGCCTTCGTCGACTACCTGGGCCAGAACAACCCGATCGCGCCTCCGGCCACGAACCGGATCACCGTGACCGGCTGACACCCGGACGTGAAAGAGCCCGCTTCCCGTCACTGACGCCCCTGAAACCCACGGGAAGCGGGCCCTCGTCCCTTGATGCGACAACCTCCGAGCCGCCTCTGCCCGGCGGCAACGGGTCTAATCATCGAGTTCCGCTCTGAGCGATTCCGCTGTCGGCTTGGCGGGGTTACGTGCGGCCGGGCTCCGGCGGCACAGTGAGCGGATGAGACTTCTGGTGCTGGGCGGGACCGAGTTCGTCGGCCGGGCCTTCGTGACGGAGGCGCTGGCCCTCGGCCACGACGTGACCGTGCTCAACCGGGGCACGCACGAACCACCCGCCGGGGTGACCGCGCTGCGCGGCGACCGCACGCGGCCCGACGGGCTCGACGCGCTGGCCGGCGGCGAGTGGGACGTGGTCGCCGACACCTGGTCGTGGGCGCCGTCCGCGGTGCGCGACGCCGCCTCGCTGCTCGCCGGCCGGGCCGGTCACTACGTGTACGTGTCCAGCCGGTCCGTCTACGCCCCGCCCGTCCCGTACGGAGCCGACGAGAGCATGCCGGTCGTCGAGGGGTCGCCCGACGGCGGCGAGGGCGGATACGCGGAGATGAAGGCGGGCGGCGAACTCGCCGCGACCGCGGCGTTCGGCGGGCGGGCGCTGCTCGCCCGCGCCGGGCTGATCATCGGCCCGCACGAGAACATCGGGCGGCTGCCGTGGTGGTTGTCCAGGATCGCGCGGGGCGGACCGGTGCTCGCTCCGGAGCCCGCCGACCTCGGCCTGCAGTACGTGGACGCCCGCGACCTGGCCAGGTGGTGCCTCGAAGCCGCGCTCGACGGGGTCGGCGGCGCCTTCAACGTGGTGAGCCCGCCGGGGTTCGTCACCATGCGGGAGCTGCTGGAGACCTGCGTGCGGGTCACCGGGTCGGACGCGGAGCTGCGCTGGACGAGCGAGGAGGCGATCCTGGCGGCCGGGGTGCAGCCGTGGACCGACCTGCCCATCTGGCTGCCCGGCGAGGGCCACGCGTTCGTTCACGGCGGCGACGTGTCCAGGGCGGTGGCGGCGGGCCTGCGGTGCCGGCCGGTCGAGGAGACCGTGGCCGACACCTGGGCCTGGCTCAGGAGCATCGGCGGGCGGGCGCCCGTACGGCCCGACCGGCCCGCCGTCGGCCTCGACCCGGACGTGGAGGCCACACTGCTCTCATGACCGGCGCAGCAGGTCGTAGAGCGCCGCGGCGAGCCCCGCGCAGACGAACAGCACGACGACCATGAGGCCGTGCCTGAAGGCGACCGGCCAGCCCTGGCCGAGCAGGCCGAAGAAGACCGAGCCGGCGGCCGCGATGCCGATGGCCGAGCCGAGCCGCTGACCGGTCTGCAGCACGCCCGCCGCGCTGCCGCCGCCCGCCGCGCTGCCGCCGCCCGCCGGCGGCACCTGCGACAGCGTGACCGCCTGGTTGGGCGCGATGGTCAGGCCGCTGCCGACGCCCGCCACGAGCAGCGGCAGCGCGGTCGCCAGCGCCACGTGCGGGCCGGGCACGAGCAGGGTGGCGGCCATGGTCGCCAGCAGTCCGGCGACCACCGTGACCAGCCCGGCGACGACCACGCGGCGGCCCGCGCGGTTCACCAGCCGGCCGCCGACCACCGCCGCCCCGGCCGAGCCGACCGCGAACGGGGTGATCGCCAGACCGGCGAGCAGCGGGCTGTAGTGCAGGCCCGCCTGCAGGTAGAGGGTGAAGATGAAGAAGATGCCGGTGAACCCGGCGAAGTACAGCAGCGCAATCGCCGTACCGAGACCGTAGGAGCGCAGCCTGAACAGCGACAGGTCCACCAGCGGCTCCCCGCGGTAGCGCCGTTCCCAGGCGACGAAGGCCGCCAGCAGGGCCAGCGACGCCGGGACCAGCAGCCACTTGCCCGCGCCCGGCCACTGGTGCTGCTGGATGAACGGCAGCAGCAGCACGGTCACGGCCACCCCGAGCAGCAGCACCCCGACGGGATCCATGCTCTCCCGGCGGCCGGTCCGCTCCGGCGGCGGCAGCAGCCGGCGCGCCAGCGGCACCAGGACCAGCCCGATCGGCACGTTCACCAGGAACACCAGCCGCCAGCCCTGGTCGGCGCCGAAGGCGGAGACCAGGGCGCCGCCGATGAGCGGTCCCGCCGCGGTCGAGACGCCGATGGTGGCGCCGAGCGCGCCGAACGCCCGGCCCCGCTCCGCGCCCCGGAACATCTGCTGGATGAGCCCCGACACCTGCGGGTTGATCATCCCGGCGGCCAGGCCCTGCAGCAGCCGGGACACGATCAGCACCGGCATGGTGGGGGCGAACCCGCACGCCGCGCTGGCGAGCGTGAACAGCGCCACCCCCCACATGAAGACCGTCCGCCGGCTGCGCGCGTCACCCAGCCGGCCCGCCGGCACCAGGAGCAGGCCGAACGTGAGCGCGTAACCGGACAGGATCCACTGCAGGCCCGCCTCCGACGCGTGCAGGCCCTCCCGGATCGAGGGCAGGGCGACGTTGACGATGCTCACGTCGAGCCCGGCCATGAACGCGGCCGTCAGGCAGACGGCCAGCGCGTGCTTGCGGGTGTCCGCCACGTGCTCCCCCGGTTCGGTCAGCAGCCCCGGAGCAGCGAGCGGGAGAGCGTCTCGTACACCCACGACTCCCACTCGGCCGGCGACCAGCGCCGCTGTTCGGTCAGCAGCTGGTACGTCTCCGGGCTCACCAGCGCGTAGACCAGATCTCCTGCCCTTTCCGACGACATGCCATCCCTCAGGCCGCCGATCTCCGCCAGGTGGCGGGCGAGCGCCAGGTGGTCGGCGTGGCGCTGGCGCTGGTTGGTCTCCCAGGTGACGGCCATCTCGGGGTCGGCGCCGGCGGCGTCGCGCAGGACGCGCATCAGTGGCGCCACGCGTTCGAAGATCACCCGGGCGTTGCCCACCCAGATCCTCAGCGACCCGGCGGGGTCGGGCTCCCCCGTGGCCTGGAGGGCCCACGGCCGCTCGATCAGCGGCACCGGCTCGTCGTCGCCGGCCGTCAGCACGTCGAGGCCCTCGGCGAGGACGCCGCGCTTGTTGCCGAAGTGGAAGTAGACCGTCTGGACGGCCACCCCGGCGCGGTCGGCGATCTGCTCCAGCGTCGTCGCGGCGTAGCCCTGGCCGACGAAGAGCCGCAACGCCTCCTCGACGATCCGGCGCCGGGTGGTTCTGCGCTGCTCCGCCCGCCGGCTCTTGACGCGGTCCACGAGCCTGAGCGTACTCTGGTGCCTCGATTCGCTAGAGCGGACTCTAGTCACGGTGTCGGACGCCCTGCTCGAGGGGGGCGGGGCGCTCGGCCGGGACCCGGCGGGTTACCGTGAGTAGGTGACTCGTGACGCTCGGGGGCAGCTCTGGCTGGTGGCGGCCACGCTGGCGTGGGCGGTGCTCGCGATGCTGTCGCCGCCGCTGGTCTGGCTGGTGTTCCCGCTGTTCTTCGGCTTCCTGCACGTGCTGCCGCTGTGGGCGGCGACGCTGGGTGTGACCGTGCTGACCTGCGTGAGCGCCGCGGCGGCGAGCTGGCACGCCGGTGGTCCTTCGGCGCCGCTGGTGCTCGGGCCGGTGCTGCTGGCGGCCGCGGCCACGCTGCTGTGGACGCGCCGGTTCAGGGGGTCACGATCGCGAAGCCGGGCACAGGGGCGTCCAGCGCGGCGAACAGGCGCTTGAGCGCCCGCATGTCGCCCTCCCTCGACACCTCGCCGACGCCCCGCCCCGCGAGCAGGGCGACGAGCTGTGCCTGGGTGAGCCGCAGCGTCAGGTCGACCGGCCCTTCCGGCGGGTCCGCCTGCCGGATGAGCACGCCGTTGGACAGCACCGTGCGGTAACGGCGGCCCAGGTCGGTCAGGTGCCAGTCGATGGCCAGGTTCTCGCTCCAGGCCTTCGGGCCGTCCACCCGGACGGCCAGCGCGTCCAGGACCTGCTCGGCGCCGAGCGCGGCGAGCGTGCCCGGCGCGACGGTCCCGCCGTCCGCGGCCGCGATCCCGTCCGTGAGCTCCAGCGCCCCCATCAGGTACGCGTTGCGCCAGGCGGGGTCGCGGGCCCCGTGGCCGAGCCGGGTGTAGACCTCGGCCAGCAGGTCGCGGGCCCGCTTGTTGCCCTCGTCCGCGAAGACCGCGTGGTTGAGGAGCTGGGCGGCGAAGCGCAGGTCGCCCCCGGCGGCATACCTCTCGGCCAGCGCCACCACGGCCGCGCCGCCGCCGAGACACTCCACGTAGCGGATCGCGCTCTGCCGGGGCGGGTGCTCCCACAGGTGGGCCGGGTTGCCGTCGAACCAGCCCAGGTAGTGCTGGTAGACGGCCCTGATGACGCCGGCCGAGCCGGGCAGGGCGGCCAGGGCGGGGGGCAGTTGCAGGCACTCGGCGATCTCCTGGGGGGTCAGGCCCTTGTTCATCAGGCGCACGGTCTGGTCGTGCAGGTAGGAGTGCAGGTCACGGTGCCGCTCCAGCAGGCGCGTGACCTCCTCGCCGCCCCGTACGGGCTCGTGGTGCGCGGCGAAGGCCACGTCGGCGCGGCCGGCGAAGAGCGTGACCGCCTCCGACAGACCGCGCGTCCACAGCCGGGGGTCGCACCCGCCCGGCGGGTCGCCGGCGTTCACCGCCAGGCCGAGCGCGCGCCGCTCGGGCAGCAGGAACGCCAGCGCCGCGCCGGGCACGAGCTGGAACAGGAACCGCACCCCGTCGAGCGTCTCCTCCTGGCCGGTCCGCTCGATCAGCGCCGTGGGCGGGACCAGGGAGACCGTGCCCGCCGACCGCGCCGGGCCGAGCCGCCCCTCGGGCCCTCCCGGCAGCGCCGGCCCGTAGGTGTAGGCGGCCCGGCGGTTCGCGGCGGGGGCCGCGTACAGGAACTCCTCGGCGGCGCGGTCCAGGAAGCCGGCGGGGGCGAGCACGGGCACGCCGCCGAGGGTGACGCCGCGGGAGCCGCCGAAGCGGTCGGCGCGGGAGTGCGAGTAGATCACCGCGGAGACCGGCCGGTCCCCGCGGTGCCCGCGGTACAGCCGCAGCGCGGCGACGGCGCACTCGGCGGAGCGGAGCGGGTCCACGACGACCACGCCGGTGTCGCCCTCCACGAGGGTCATCGCCGCCCGGTCGAGCCCGCGTACCTGATAGACGCCCTCGGCCACCTCGTACAGGCCGCGCCGGGCGAGCAGCCCCGCCTGCGCCCAGAGGCTCGGGTGCGCCGTGGCCGGGCAGCCGCCGTCCACCCGTCCGTACGCGTCCGCGTCCCACACCACCTTGCCGTCGGCGTCCCTGACGACGGCGGAGGCGAGCGGGGCGACGAAACCCGCGCCCCTATCGTCGTCAGCCTCGTACGGAAGCTCGGCCATGCCTGAGAAATGCCCGGAAAGCAGGATGGGCACGGTCAACGTACGTACGAAACACCGTGAACCTCCCTTGGCTTGACTTATCGGAAATAGTGGACGGCCGAGGGCATGGGTAGGGTCTTGTCCGTGGAAGCCTGCGTATTCGATCTCGACGGCGTGCTGGTCGACTCCGAGCCGGTGTGGGAGGAGGTGCGCCGCGCCTTCGTCGCCGAGCACGGCGGCACCTGGCAGGACGACACCCAGTCGCGGCTCATGGGCATGAGCACCGCCGAGTGGGCCTCGTACCTGCACGAGCTCGGCGTGCGGCTGCCGCCGGACGAGATCGCCCGGCAGGTCGTCGACCGGATGGCCGAGCGCTACCGCGCCCACCTGCCGCTGATGAAGGGCGCGCCCGAGGCGGTGCGGCGGCTCGGCGACCACTTCACGCTCGGGCTGGCCAGCTCCTCGCCCCGGCGGCTCATCGACGTGGTGCTCGAGTCGAGCGACCTGCACGACTGCTTCGACGCCACCGTCTCCACCGAGGAGGTGGACCGCGGCAAGCCCGCCCCCGACGGCTACCTGAAGGTGGCCCGGCTCCTCGGCGTCGATCCCGACGAGTGCGTGGCGGTCGAGGACTCCAGCAACGGGCTGCGCTCGGCGGACGCGGCCGGCATGCGGGTCGTCGCCGTCCTGCACCCGCGCTACCCGCCCGCGCCGGACGCGCTGGTCCTGGCCTGGCGCATCGTCGAGCGTCTGGACGCGCTCACCCCCGAGCTGCTCGACGGGTGATCCGCTACTCTTGGGAAATCGTGCGAGACATCACGGTTTTCAGTGGCAGCGCCCATCCCGAGCTGGCCGAGGAGATCTGCTCCCACCTCGGCGTCCCCCTCCATCCTGTGCGCGTCTCGCGCTTCGCCAACGACGTCATCGCGGTCCAGCTCCAGGCCAACTGCCGCGAGCGCGACGTCTTCCTGATCCAGCCGCTGGTGCCGCCCACCCAGGAACACCTGGTGGAGCTGCTGCTCATGCTCGACGCCGCCCGGGGCGCCTCGGCGGCGCGCATCACCGTCGTGCTGCCCCACTACGCCTACGCCCGCTCCGACAAGAAGGACGCGCCGCGCATCTCGCTCGGCGCCCGCCTGGTGGCCGACCTGATGGTGGCGGCCGGGGCCGGCCGGGTGCTGACGATGACCCTCCACTCGCCGCAGGTCCACGGCTTCTTCAGCGTCCCCGTCGACCACCTGCACGCGCTGCGCGAGCTGGCGGCCCACTTCTCCCGCCACGACCTGTCCGACACCGTCGTGGTCTCCCCCGACCTGGGCAACGCCAAGGAGGCCGCCCACTTCGCCCGCCTGATCGGGGCCGATGTGGCGATGGGCGCCAAGCAGCGCTTCAGCGACGACCGCGTGGTGATCAGCTCGGTGATCGGCGACGTCGAGGGCAAGGACGTGATCATCCTGGACGACGAGATCGCCAAGGGAAGCACCGTCATCGAGCTCCTCGACCGCCTCCGCGAGCGCGGCGTCCGCTCCGTCCGCGTCGCCTGCACCCACGGCCTGTTCTCCGACGGCGCGATCGAGCGGCTCAGCGCGCTGCCGGAGGTCAAGGAGATCGTCTGCACCAACACCGTCCCCCCGCCCAAGCCCGGCGACAAACTCACGGTCCTGTCCATCGCCCCGGCGCTGGCCGAGGCCATGCGCCGCATCCACTTCGGCGAGTCCGTCAGCGCCCTGTTCGGCACCCCGTGATCGACACCGGACTGGCCGCACACGACCCCCTCCGGCTCCGCCGCGGAGGAGCTGGCCGCCGAGCTCGGTGACGCGATCGCCGTCGAGGCCGACCTGGCCGCGCCGGACGCGGCGGCGCGGCTGCTCGGCGCGGTCGAGCGGCGGCTCGGGCCGGTGGACGTGCTGGTGAACAACGCCGGCGCCGTCGTGTTCCTGGCCTCACGGCAGGCGCGGTGGATCACCGGGCAGGTCATCCAGGTCGCCGGAGGGCACGCGCTCTGACGGCGGTCAGGCGGAGATGCCGCCGTCGCTCTTCAGCAGCTGGCCGTTGATCCAGCCGCCCTGGGGCGAGCAGAGGAACTGCACCAGGTCGGCGGTGTCGCGCGGGGTGCCGAGCCGGCCCAGCGGGGTGTGCTCGGCGCAGGTGGCCTTCAGGTCGTCGGGCATCCACCCGGTGTCGATCGGGCCGGGGTTGATCACGTTCGCGGTGACGCCGAGGTGGGCCAGCTCGCGGGCGGCGGCGAGCGTGATGCGGTCCAGCGCGCCCTTGCTCGCCCCGTACGGGAGGTTGCCGACGACGTGGTCGCTGGTGAGCGCGATGATCCGGCCGGTGCCGTGGGCGCCGCGGAACCGGCGGCCGTACTCGCGGATCAGCAGCCAGGAGGCGCGGGCGTTGACGGCGAAGTGGCGGTCGAAGCTGGCCACGGTCGTGTCGAGCAGCCCGGAGTCGACGGACTCGCAGTGGCACATCACCAGCGCGGTGACGTTGCCCAGCCGGCTCTCCACCTCGTCGAACACCCGCGCCGGCGTCTCCGTCTCGACCAGGTCGGCCTCCACGGCCGCGACGGCCGCGCCCTCGCCCACCAGCGCCTTGCGGATCGTCTCGGGGGCCCCGGCCTCGGCGCCCCACGCCATCCGCTCGTCGTACGGAGTCCAGTAGGTGAAGCCGACGTCCCACCCGGAGGCGGCCAGCCGGGTCGCGATCCCGGCCCCGATCCCCACAGTCCTGCCCACCCCGGTGATCAGCGCCACGGGCCGCGCACTCTGCTCGAAGCTCATCCGGAGATGGTCCCCGAGCGGGCGCGTCCGGGGCAATGCCTTTAACCGCTTGTCATCGAACCATGGAGAGGGAGAGTAGAGATCATGCACACCTCTACCGAGATCCTGCTCACCCGGTTCCTGTCGGAGGCCGGGGCCGCCGTGCCGCTGATGGCGGTGTGGGCGCACGGGTCACTGGCCAAGGGCGACTACCAGCCGGGGCGGAGCGATCTGGACCTGATCGCCGTGGTCCGGGAGCCGCTGGACGAGCGGCGGCGCGACGCTGTGGAGCGGCTGCACCGAGGGCTGGACGGGGCGCTGGCCGAACGGCTGCACTGCTCGTACATGACCGACGGGCAGCTGGCCGAACACGGACGGGAGCACGTGACGTGGGCGATGGGCGAGCTGTTCGAGCGGCCCGTCACCGCCGTGACCCGGCGGGAGCTGCTCACGGGGGCGCTGGAGCTGTACGGACCGGGGCCGGACGCGTTGATCCCGCCGGTGTCCGACGCGGAGCTGGCCGCGTTCGTCCAGGCCGATCTGCGGGACTTCTGGCTGGTGAAGACGCGGGGCCGGCGGCGGTGGCTGCTGGACGAGTGGGTGGACCTGGGCATGGTCACGGTGGCGCGGGCGGCCGTGACGCTGCGGGACGGGCGGTTGATCAGCAAGCGGGAGGCGCTCGACGTGCTCGGCGAGATGGGCGCGCCGCCGGTCGTGGTGGACGGGATCAGGGCCCGCAGGTACGGGACGGACGGGCCGGTGCTGAGCCGGTTCCGCAGGGCGAAGCTGGCCCGCCGGTTCATCAGGCAGGCGATCGTCAGAGTGCTCGGGTGAGGCGGCGCAGCGCGCCGGTGATCTGCTCCGGGCTGAGCGTCCGGCGCTGCTGGACGTAGACGTCGGGGGCCAGCGGGGCGAGCAGGACGTCGGCCAGCGCGTCGGGCCCGGGGGTGCCGGCGGCGGCGAGCAGGGAGCGCACGTGCGCGCGCCAGAAGCCGTACGCGCCGGTCTCGAACCGCGAGCGGCCCACCTCGCTGCCCAGCACCAGGTGGGCGTGGTCCTCCAGCAGGCCGACCATGGCGGCGTAGAAGGCGGCCAGCCGCTCGGCCGGCGGCGCGCCGGGACCCAGCGGCGGGTCGCCGCGCAGCAGTTTCTCCTGCAGGGCGCGCTCGTGCTCGTCGAGCAGGGCGACGGCGATGGCGGCGCGGTCGGGGTAGCGGCGGTAGAGGGTGCCGCGGCCCACGCCGGCCGCCTTGGCGATGTCCTCCATCGTCACCTCGTGCGGCGGCCTGCTCGCGAACAGCTTCGCGGCCGCGTCGAGGACGCGGGCCCGGTTGCGCGCGGCGTCGGCTCTCTCCATCAGCAGTCGGGGCGATGCTCCACCCCGTCCCCCTTCCGTACGAGCAGTCTCGCAGAGCCGGCTCCTTTGTAAGGCACCGGCCGTCTCCCGCCAATTACAGGTGTGGATCGACGAGAGGAGCGTGGCCGGTGCGTCGCAAACAGGCGGAGTTCGCCACCGACATCGGGGCGTTCGAGGCCTTCTACCGGCGGCACGTCGACGGGGTCACGCGATTCCTGGCCCGCCGGGTCGACGACCCTCACCAGGTCGCCGATCTGGTGGCGGACGTGTTCCTGGCGGTGATGGAGTCCGCCCACACCTATCGGCCTGAGCGGGGCAGCGAGGTCGCGTGGCTGTACGGCGTGGCCCGCAACACGCTCTCCGCCGAACGGCGCCGGGCGTTGCGTGAGTCCCAGCTGACCGACCGGGTGAGCAGGCGAAGACCGCTGGACAGCGACGACATCAGCCGGGTGGAGAAGCGGATCGACGCGGAGCGGCCCGCCAGGCGGGCCTTCCAGGCGATGGCCGAGTTACCGGAGGGTGAGCGCGCCGTGCTGGAGCTGGTCGTCATGGACCAGCTGACGGTCACGGAGGCCGCGGCCGCCCTGGGCATCCGGTCGGGGACCGCCATGGTGCGGCTGCACCGCGCGCGCCGGACTCTCAAGGACCTGCCTTTCGTCACGGAAGGGATCATCGTATGAGCTTCGAGGAGCAGTTGCTGATGGATCTGAAAGCCGAGTTCACGGCGCGCGAGGACAGGCGCCGTCGCGGGGGGCGCCGCCTGTTCCTGGGGCTGGCGGTGACGGGGGCGGCGGCGGTCACGGCGCTCGCGGTGCCGCTGCTGACGGGCGCGCAGAGCGCGGCGTACGCGGTCACCGAGAAGTCCGACGGCACCGTCGGGGTGGAGATCCGCGAGTTCGAGGAGGCCGACCGGCTGGAGAGGGATCTGCGGGCGGCGGGCGTCAAGGCCGACGTCACCTACCTCGGCCCCGGCAAGCGGTGCGAGCGCGACCGGGGAGTGAGCAAGCTCCTGCCGGACGGTGCCGTCCACATGCGGAAGGGCGGGCTGGACATCGACCCGCGGCTCATCGACGAGAACCACACGCTGGTGCTGGAGTTCGCCGAGAGGGGCGGGGAGGACCCCGGAGTGGTGTGGACGCTCGCGACCATGATGATCCCCGGCGAGCCCGGCCCCTGCGTCGTCGTCGACGACCCGGACTGGGACGACCTGGGCGGCCCGGAGGGACAGCCTCCCGCGGGCAGCTGACCCCGGAACGACGCGGTCCCGGCCGCCGATACCGGGCCGGGACCGCGCGCCTTTCAGCCGGTGGCGTCCGCGTAGTAGCAGGCCGCCTGCGCCCCGGCCGAGGCGGGCAGGATCTCCAGCAGCTCACCCCTGCACCGGGCGTCCACGCCCGCCTCCGCGGCCCTGCCGGAGGCGAGCACCTGGCAGCGGGCGTGGAAGCGGCAGCCGCCCGGAATCCTGGTCGGGTCCGGCGGCTCGCCGGTCAGCACCACCCGTTCGGGAGACTCGGGCAGCACCGACAGCAGGGCCTGCGTGTACGGGTGACGCGGCGCGGTCAGCACCTGCTCGACCGGCCCCGACTCGACGATCCGGCCGAGATACATGACCGCCACCCGGTCGGCGATGTTCCACGCCAGCCCCAGGTCGTGCGTGACGACCAGCGCCGACAGGCCAAGCTCGTCGCGGAGCCTGAGCATGAGCGCGAGGATCTCGCCGCGCACCGACGCGTCGAGCGAGGCCACCGGCTCGTCGGCGATCAGCACCTTCGGGTCCAGCGCCAGCGCCCCGGCGATGACCACGCGCTGCCGCTGCCCGCCGGACAGCTCGTGCGGGTAACGCAGCAGGAACCGCTCAGGCGGCCGCAGCCCGGCCCTGGCCAGCGCGTTGTTCACCACGTCCGCCTCGTCCGGCAGGCCGTGGATGCGCGGGCCCTCCGCCACCGCCTCGTAGACGGTCTGCCGGGGGTTCAGCGAGCCCATCGGGTCCTGGAGGACGAGCTGCACCTGCCTGCGGTACTCCTTGAGCGCCCGGCTGGCGTACCGCAGCGGCTCTCCCCCGTACCGGACCGTGCCGGACGTGGGCTTCTCCAGGCCGAGCAGCGTGCGCGCGAGCGTGGTCTTGCCGCAGCCGGACTCGCCGACCAGCGCCACGATCTCGCCCTCGCCGACCGCGAGGTTCACGCCGTCGACCGCGCGGGCGCGGCGCCCGCGCGAGGCGAACTCCACGTGCAGGTCGCGGGCCTCCAGGAGGGTACGGCGGGCCGTGGTGACCTCCTCGGCCGGGGCTTGCGTCTCTGTCATGCCTTCTCCTGTACGCGGTCCCGTACGTGGACGCAGGCGGCGGCGCGGCGGTCGCCGGCGGGCCACAGCTCGACGTCCAGCGTCGGGCACTCCTCCAGCGCGACCGGGCAGCGCGGGTGGAACGAGCATCCCGTCGGCAGGTCCATCGGGTCGGGCGGGTCGCCGCCGAGTCCCTTGGGCGCCAGCCGCGACGCCGGGTCGCCGACCGTCGGGAACGCCGCCGCCAGCGCCTGGCTGTAGGGATGCCGGGGGTCGTGGAACACCTCGCGCGACGGGCCCTGCTCGACCACGCGGCCCGCGTACATGACCGCGAGCCGGTCGCACACGTCGGCGAGCACCGAGAGGTCGTGCGAGATCATGACCAGGGAGATGTCGTGCTCGGCGACCAGTTCCTTGATCAGCGTCAGCACCTGCGCCTGCACCATCACGTCGAGAGCCGTCGTGGGCTCGTCGGCGATGATGAGCCGGGGCGAGCAGGCGAGCGCCATCGCGATCATGACGCGCTGGCGCTGGCCGCCGGACAGCTCGTGCGGGTAGCTGCGGGCCCGCCAGGCGGGCAGGCCGACCTGTTCCAGCAGCTCGGCCACCCGCTTGCCGGCCTCGCCGGGCTTGGCCAGGTTGTGCACGAGCAGCGGCTCGGCGATCTGTTCGCCGATCCTGTGCACCGGGTTGAGTCCGTGCTGGGCGCCCTGGAAAACGATCGACGCCTGGGCCCAGCGGACCGCGCGCAGGCGGCCCCACTTCATGGTGAGCACGTCCTCGCCGTCGAGCAGGATCCGGCCGGTGACGCGGGCGTCGCGCGGCAGCAGCCGCAGCAGCGCCATGGCCAGCGTCGACTTGCCGGACCCCGACTCGCCGGCGACCCCGAGGGCCGCCCCGCTGCCGAGCGTGAGCGACACGCCTCTCACCGCGGGCACCTCGCCCTCGGCGATGCGGTACGTGACCGAGACGTCGTCCAGTTCTAGCAGACTCATGCCCCTGCCTTCCGGAGTCGCGGGTTGAGCACGGTCTCCAGCGCCCGGCCGCAGAGCGTGAACGCCATGACGACCGCGAGGATGCACAGGCCGGGGATGAGGATGTACCACCAGGCTCCGTAGCTGGCCGCGTTCCAGTCGTAGGAGCCGCGGAGCATGGTGCCCCAGGAGGTCTTGTTCGCGGTCACGCCGAGGAAGGCCAGCGTCGACTCGGTGACGATGGCGCTGGCGACCTGGAGCGTGGTGCTGGCCAGCAGCAGCGGGGCGACGTTCGGCAGCACGTGGCGGGTGGTGATGTGCCAGTGGCCGCCGCCGAGCGCCTTGGAGCGCTCGATGTACGGCCGCGCCTCCACCGCCAGCGTCTGCGCCCTGATGAGGCGGGCGGTCGACGGCCAGGAGGTGACGCCGATCGCCATGATGATGGTGAACGTGCTGCCGCCCAGGATGGCCGCCAGGACGAGAGCGGTGACCAGCGAGGGCAGCACCAGGAACCAGTCGGTCACGCGCATGATGACGGCGCCGATCCAGCCGCGGAAGTGGCCGGCGGCGATGCCGAGCACGGTGCCGATGCCCACGGTGAGCAGCGCGGCCAGGAAGCCGATGAGCAGCGACGTGCGCGAGCCCCACCAGACCATGAGCAGGATCGAGCGCCCGGACTCGTCGGTGCCGAACGGGTAGTCCAGGCTCGGCGGGGACCATCGGGGCCCGGTGTTCTCGACCACGCTGGTGACGCCTTGGTCGATGAAGAGCGGCGCGACGACGGCCAGCGTCACGGCCACGACCAGGATGACCAGGCCGGCGAGGCCGCCGCGCTGTTTGCGGAAGTCCTCCCAGAACCGGCCGAGCGCCCGCTTCCTGCGGGTCCACGTGAAGGTGCTCATGCGGACCTCACCCTCGGGTCGAGGAGGTGGTAGACGATGTCGGCCAGCGTGTTCATCAGGATCACCGCGACCGTGATGAGCATGAACGTGCCCTGCATGAGCGTGAAGTCGGGCACCGAGATCGCGTCGTAGAACAGCTTGCCGAGCCCCGGCCAGCTGAAGACCGTCTCCGTGGTGACCGCGCCGCCGACGACGAAGCCGATGTTCATGAACACCAGCGTCACCGTGGGCAGCAGCGCGTTCGGGACGGCGTGCCTGCGCCGCAGGTCGTCGTCGCGCAGCCCCTTGGCCCGCGCGGTGTTGATGTAGTCCTGGCCCAGCTCGTCGAGCAGGGACGAACGCATGACCAGCAGATACTGCGCGTACACCACCCCGACCATGGTCAGGCAGGGCAGCACCATGTGCCAGGCCACGTCCAGGATGTAACCGAAGCCGTCGGGCGCGTCGACGCTCTCGATGCCCCGGGTCGGGAAGATCTGGAGCCAGGCGGCGAACACCATCATCAGCAGCAGGCCGAGCCAGAACGTCGGCACCGACCACAGCACCAGCGAGGTGGCCGTGGAGAACCGGTCGAACCGGCCGCCCGGCCGCCACCCGGCCCTGGTGCCCTGCCAGAGGCCGAGGCTGACGGCGATGACCAGACCGACCCCGGTGAGCAGCAGCGTCGGCCCGAGGCGCTCGCCGATGAGGTCGAGGACCGGCCGCTTGTACTCGTAGGAGGTGCCGAGGTCCAGGCGGAGCGTCTTGCCGACGAAGTCGAGGAACTGCTCGGGCACCGGCTTGTCCAGGCCGAGCCGGCTCCGTTCCAGGTCGAGCTGCGCCGGGGTCATGTTGCGGCCCTGCGCGAGGTTCCGTACCGGATCTCCGGGGAGGAGCCGGAAGAGGAAGAACGTCGCGACGATCACCATGGCGATGCTCAGCAACGCCCCGCCGGCCTTGGTGAGCGCGTAGCGCAGCACGCCGCGGCGGGCGGGGCGGTCGTCCCCAGCGGGGCCCGCCGCCTGGGCGGCGGCGGGCTCTGCTGCTTCGAGCGGTGCTGTCATTCGCGGTCGTCCGCGGCGGACTTGCGCCGCCTGGTGAGGAAGAACGCGCCGACGCCGATCACGACCACGGCGCCGACCACGCCGGCGATCAGAGCGGTGTTGGAGCCGCCCTCCTCGGCCGTGGCCGAGGACTCGACGGCCTCCAGCGAGTAGAACGGCCAGAAGCTGCTCGCGCCGTACAGGATGCCGTCCTGCTCGGGCACGGACGTGATGCTCTTGATCCGGTCCTTACGGTAGCCCTCGAGGTCGTTGGTGTAGTAGATCGCGATGACCGGGGCGTCGGTGTAGAGGCGCTCCTGCATCTGCTTGATGAGGTCGGCCCGCTTGGGCCGGTCGAGCTCCTTGAGCTGCTCCTGGTAGAGCTTCTCGAAGGTGTCGTCGCAGTAGAACGACTCGGTGCCGCCGCCCTCACCGGACGGGGTCGGCCGCCGGCTGCACAGGTGCGTCGCCAGGACCTCCTCCGGGTCGGGGTTGACCGACCAGCCGGAGATCGCGATGTCGAACAGGCCGGTGACGCCGGTCTCCTCGGTGAACTTGCTGGAGTCGAGCTTCTTGGTGGTCAGCGTGACGCCGATCTCCTTGAAGAAGCCGGTGAGGTACTCGGCGAGCTTGTCCTCGATCGGGGTGTCGGTGTGGATGCTGAAGCGGAACTCCAGCTTGCGGTCACCGTCGGGCATGGTGCGGACGCCGTCGGCGCCCTTCTTGTAGCCGGCGTCGTCGAGGATCTGGTTGGCCTTGGCCGGGTCGTAGGAGACCTTGGTGTCGCCGGCGGCCTCCCAGAAGAAGTCCGTGTACATGGGCGGCACGATCGAGCCGTGCGCCGGCTTGGCCAGGCCGTTCTGCACCTCGGCGACGAGCTTGTCCTTGTCGATGGCCTGGTGCAGCGCCTGGCGGACCTTCTGGTCCTTCAGCGCCGGGTGGCCGTCGCCCACTTCCTTGTCGTCGGTGGTCGTGGCGCCGTGGTTGATCTGCAGGTAGACGGCGCGGCGGCCCTGCTGGTTCCACTGCACGATGTTCGGGTCGCCCTTGAGGGACTCGAACTCCGGCGGGTTGAGCCGGCCGATCAGGTCGATCTCGCCGTTCTTCAGGCCGATGATGGACGCGGCCGGGTTCTCGTAGAAGACGACCTGGAGCTCGTCGATCTTCGGGGCGCCGCGCCAGTAGTTCGGGTTGGCCTGCAGCTTGACGTACTGGTCCTTCTTGTGCTCGACGGCGATGTACGGGCCGCTGGTCACGGCCGGATACTGGTCGCCGGAGAAGTCCGCGAGGTTGCCGACCTTCTCCCAGACATGCTTGGGCATGATCGGGATCGGGTTCTCCAGGATCGAGGCCTGGGGGTTCTTCAGCTTGATGACCAGGTCCTGGCCGTTGGCCGTGACGCTCTCGAAGTTCTCCGCGGCCGGACCGTTGGCGGTCTTGGCCGCGTCATCCGTCATGATCTTGTTGAACGTCCAGGCGGCGTCCTCGGCGGTGACCGGCTGGCCGTCGGACCACTTGGTCTCGCGGATCTTGAAGGTCCAGGTCAGACCGTCCTCGGAGCTGCTCCACGACTCGGCCAGGTCCGGGCTCGGCTGCAGCGTCTTGTGGTCCGGAACCGTCAGGAAGCCGTACATCCAGCGGTGGATCGAGGTCGACACCAAGCGGACGGCGAGGAACGGGTTCATGGAGTCAACGGCCTGGGTAGCGCCCACGCGGATGATCTTCTTTCCCGCCGCGGGGTCCTGGGCCAGAGCCACCTGACCCTGACCGGCCACCAATAGCGCGAAGCCCAGCACTGCCAGGCGTGCGAGCCATTTCCTCATGTGTGCCTCACCTTCAGGCGGGGGGTTATCTGTGTAGAGCACGGCACACCATAGGAACTACGCATGTCAACGAGATACGGAGAATTGTTTCATCTTCGTATCTTTGTGCGGTGTAAATTTTCAGTGGGACTCGGACACGCGTCCCTGGTCCACCACGAGCCTCCTGTCGACGCTGACCGCCTCCAGCATGCGGCGGTCATGGGTGACGAGCAGGAGCGTGCCGGGATAGCCGGCCAGCGCCGACTCCAGCTGCTCGATCGCGGGCAGGTCGAGGTGGTTCGTCGGCTCGTCGAGCACCAGCAGGTTGACGCCCCTGGCCTGCAGCAGGGCCAGCGCGGCGCGGGTGCGCTCGCCCGGTGAGAGCGTCGAGGCGGGCCGCAGCACGTGGTGCGCCTTCAGCCCGAACTTAGCCAGCAGCGTGCGCGCCTCACCCGGCACCAGGTCGGCGTGCGCGGTGAACGCGTCGAGCAGCGCCTCCTCCCCCTCGAACAGCCCGCGCGCCTGGTCGACCTCGCCCACCACCACGCCGGAGCCGAGCGAGGCGTGCCCCTCGTCCGGCGGGACGCGCCCGAGCAGGGCGCCGAGCAGCGTGGTCTTGCCCGAGCCGTTGGCCCCGGTGATCGCCACCCGCTCGGCCCAGCCGATCTCCAGGTCGACCGGCCCCAGCGTGAAGCCGCCCCGCCTGACGACCGCGCCGCGCAGCGTGGCCACCACCGCGCCGGAGCGGGGCGCGACGGCGATCTCCATGCGCAGCTCCCACTCCTTGCGCGGCTCCTCGACCTCCTCCAGCCGCTCCAGCAGCTTCTCCGTCTGCCGGGCCTTGGCGGCCTGCTTCTCGGTGGTCTCGACGCGGGCGTTGCGCCCGATCTTGTCGTTGTCGGGCATCTTGCGGCGGGCGTTCTTGACGCCCTTCTCCATCCACGCCCGCTGCCTGCGGGCGCGGCCCTCCAGGTCGGCGCGGGTCTCGGCGTACTCCTCGTAACGCTCCCTGGCGTGCCGCCTGGCGACCTCGCGCTCGTCCAGGTAGGCCTGGTAGCCGCCGCCGAACAGGTGGATCCGCTGCTGGGCCAGGTCGAGCTCCAGCACGTCGGTGACGGTCCTGGCCAGGAACTCGCGGTCGTGGCTGACCACGACCGTGCCGGCCCGCAGGCCCTTGACGAAGCTTTCCAGCCGGTCGAGCCCGTCGAGGTCCAGGTCGTTGGTGGGCTCGTCGAGCAGGAACAGGTCGTAGCGGCTGAGCAGCAGCGAGGCCAGCCCGGCGCGGGCCGCCTGACCGCCCGACAGCGAGGTCATCGGCTGCTCCAGCGCCACCGGCAGGCCGATCGCCTCGGCGCGCTCGTCCAGGTCGGCGCCGCCCAGCGCCAGCCAGCGCTCCAGCGCCACGCTGTAGGCGTCGTCGGCGCCGGGCGCCTGATCGGCCAGGGCCTGCGCGGTGGTGTCCAGGTCGCGCTGCGCCCGTGCCACGCCGGTGCGGCGGGCCAGGAACTCCATCACGGTCTCACCCGGCCTGCGGTCGGGCTCCTGCGGCAGGTAGCCGACGGTGGCGGCGGCCGGGCTGAGCCGGATCTCGCCCTCCTCGGGCCGGTCGAGGCCGGCCATCATGCGCAGCAGGGTCGACTTGCCCGCGCCGTTGGCCCCCACCAGGCCGATCACGTCGCCGGGGCTCACGACCAGGTCCAGCCCCGTGAACAGCACCCGCTCCCCGTGACCGGCAGCCAGCCCCCGTACCACCATGGTCGCGCTCATGTACGGCGATGCTACTAGGCTCCGCTGAATGTCCCGTTTGCCGGTTATGGTGGCCGCCCTCGTCACGGTCGTCCTCGGACTCGGCGTCCGGCTGCTCTGGGACGGCCCGGTCCCCAAGTACGCCGGCGACGCGCTCTACACGGTGCTGATCTATCTGCTCGTCCTGCTCGTGTGGCCGCGCGTGCGCCCCTGGGTCGCCGCGCTCACCGCGGCCGGGCTGAGCTGGGCGATCGAGTTCGCCCAGCTCCTCGGCATCCCCGAGGTGCTGCGCCCGCTGCTCGGCAGCACGTTCAACCCGCCCGACCTCTTCTGGTACGCGGCCGGCGCCGCGACGGCGTGGGCCGCGCACATCGCGTATAGATCGGGAACTCACGGATAGGGGGTGAGAAACCACGAAATAGGGGGTTTCATCATGCTCCAGGACAAGACCATCGCTTTCCTGGTCGCGCCCGAAGGCGTCGAGCAGGTCGAGCTCACCGAGCCGTGGAAGGCCGTCAAGCAGGCCGGTGGCACGCCGAAGCTGATCTCCACCGAGCCGGGGCAGATCAAGGCCTTCAACCACCTGGACAAGGCCGACACGTTCGCCGTGGACGGCACGGTCGAGGAGGTGTCGGCGGCCGACTTCGACGGGCTCGTGCTGCCCGGCGGCGTCGCCAACCCCGACTTCCTGCGTACCGACCCGAAGGCCGTACGGTTCGTCCAGGACTTCTTCCAGGGCGGCAAGCCGGTCGCGGCGATCTGCCACGCGCCGTGGACGCTGATCGAGGCCGACGCCGTCCGGGACCGGCAGATGACGTCCTGGCCGAGCCTCCAGACCGACCTGCGCAACGCCGGCGCCAACTGGGTCGACGAAGAGGTCGTGGTCTGCGACGCCGGGCCGAACAAGCTGGTCACCAGCCGCAAGCCGGACGACCTCAAGGCGTTCTGCCAGGCCACGGTCGAGGTGTTCGGGGACTGACGTGACGGGGGCGGGCCGCGGCCCGCCCCCGCTCGCCCGAAACTCCTTGGGCGGGCCGCGGAAATGGTCTGGACGTATACCAAAGAATGGTCTAAACCTAGACCAAAGAGAGCGTCCTCCTCGCCCCCCAGGGAGACCTCAGTGAGCACAGAAGAGGATTCCAAGCGACTCGCCGAGCTCGGCTACAAGCAGGAGCTGGCCCGGACCTGGAGCGGATTCTCCAACTTCGCCATCTCGTTCTCCATCATCTCGATCCTCGCCGGCTGCTTCACCACCTTCGGCCAGGCGTGGAACAACGGCGGCCCCATCGCCATCTCCTGGGGCTGGCCGCTGATCTCCCTCTTCATCCTGATCATCGGCTTCTGCATGTCGGAGCTGGTCTCCGCGTTCCCGACCGCGGGCGGCATCTACTGGTGGGCCGCCAAGATGGGCAAGCCGATCCACGGCTGGTTCACCGGCTGGCTCAACCTGATCGGCCTCATCGCGGTCACCGCGTCCGTCGACTACGGCTGCGCGACCTTCCTCAACATCACCCTCACCCGGCTCACCGGCGGCGCATGGGAAGGCACGCTCTCGCAGGCGTTCCTGCTGTTCGTGATCGTGCTCGGGTTGCACGCGCTGATCAACATCTTCAGCCACCGGCTCATCTCACTGCTGCAGAACGTCTCCGTCTGGTGGCACGTCTTCGGCGCCGCCATCGTGGTCGGGATCCTGGTCTTCGGCCCGTCCGAGCACCAGTCGGTGGGCTTCGTGTTCACCGAGACGATCAACAACTCCGGCTTCGGCGACGGCTCCAACGGGCTGACGTTCTGGCTGTACGTGCTGCCGCTCGGCTTCCTGCTCACCCAGTACACGATCACCGGCTTCGACGCGTGCGCGCACGTCTCGGAGGAGACCCAGGGCGCCTCCACGGCCGCCGCCCGCGGCCTGTGGCAGTCAATCTTCTACTCGGCGATCGGCGGCTGGATCGTCCTGCTGGCGTTCCTGTTCGCGGCCACGAACGTGGACGCGATCAACGAGCAGGGCGGCTTCGTCGGCGCGATCTTCGAGACCGCGCTCAGCTCGCCGCTGGCCACCGCCATCTTCGCGATCTCCACCATCGGCCAGTTCTTCTGCGGCATGAGCTGCGTGACGTCCATGTCACGGATGACGTACGCGTTCGCCCGCGACGGCGCGGTGCCCGGCTGGCGGCTCTGGTCGCGGGTCGACCGCAATCGCACGCCGGTCAACGCCATCCTGGCCGGTTGCGGCGCCGCCGCCTTCATCACCCTGCCCGCCCTCTACGCCCCTCCCGGCCTGACGACCCCGGTGGCCTTCTTCGCCGTGGTGTCGATCGCGGTCATCGGGCTCTACCTGGCGTTCCTCATCCCCATCTGGCTCCGGCTGCGGATGGGCGACCGCTTCGAGCCCGGGCCGTGGACGCTCGGGCGCAGGTACAAGGTGCTCGGCTGGATCGCGGTGATCGAGATCGCGGTCGTCTGCGTGTACTTCATCATGCCGTTCTCCCCGGCCGGGGTGCCCGGCGACGAGGACTTCACCTGGACGTCGGTCAACTACGCCCCGATCGCGGTGGGCGTGGTGCTGATCGGCATCGGCCTGTGGTGGTGGCTGTCGGCCCGCCACTGGTTCACCGGCCCCCGCCGCACCATCGACGAGGTCCCCACGGACGCCTGAAGGCAAGGTCTTCGCCCCGGAGGCGCTCCGCGCCGAAGAGCTCAGGCTGTGACTGCGGGGGCACGCCCCCGCACCCCCGGCGAGGGGGCGCCGCCCCCTCCCGCTCCCCCGGCCGAGGTGGACCGTCTCGGCCGGGAACCGGGAACTGCGAGAAGAGGCGGATCCCTTCGCCATGTCCGCTCAGGGAACAAAACCCACGGCCATGCCGCGAAATCTTGCTAGCAACCTGCTAGCATCGCCATCATGGCGACTCTCTACATTCGCGACGTGCCCGAACCGATCGCTGAACAACTCAAAGCACGTGCGGCTGAGGCCGGCCTGTCTCTTTCCGCGTACGTCGCCAGAGAACTAGCCGATATCGCCGCTCGGCCGACCAACGCCGAAATCGTCAAGCGCCTGAAGGCCCGCGATCGCTCCCAGGGGCCGTCGAGTGAGGAGATTCTGCAAGCAGTAGCCGAGGGCAGGCGATGATAGTCATCGATTCCTCCGCCATGGTGGAGGCCCTCGTGGGCCGCGACGCTGACATGGAACTTCTCAGCGCGCTGCAAGCCAGCGTCCACGCTCCACACCTCCTTGACGTGGAGGTCCTATCGACGTTGCGCGGACTGGTGCTCGGCGGCAAGCTGCCCGCCGCGATCGCCGAGCAGGCCCGGGCCGACTACCTGGCTCTCAACATCACGCGCTACGAGATGAAGGGGATAGCAGAGCGGATCTGGGAGCTGCGGCACAACTACACCGCTTACGACTCCTGTTACCTGGCCCTCGCCGAAGCACTGGAAGCGCCCCTTTACACCTGTGACGGCAAGCTCAACGGCTCCGGCCATGATGCCGAGGTGCAGGTTTTCCCGCGCGTGTGAGTCAGGACGCCTCGAAGGCGGCCGCGACCACCGGGCGGACCCGGTCCATCGAGGCGTCGCCGAGCTCCCGCTGGAGCGAGGTCATGTCGACGTCCGGCATCCCGCAAGCCACCGCCCAGTCCCACGGCATCAGGTCGCCGTCGACGTTGAGTGCGAAGCCGTGGCTGGTGACGCCGCGGCTCTGCCGCATCCCGATGGAGACGATCTTGCGGCCGCTCTCGGCCGTCCACACGCCGGTGAGCAGCTCCGAGCCCGGCGGGGTGTCGCGCCGCTCGGCGGGCAGGCCGAGCTCGCCGAGGGCGGCGACCAGGCGCAGCTCCACCTCGCGCACGTAGTCGACGATGCCCTCCTCCTCGCCCAGCTTGACGATCAGGTAGCCGACGAGCTGGCCGGGGCCGTGGTAGGTGAGCTGCCCGCCCCGGCCCGTCTCCACGACCGGGATGCCGCGCGACGGGTCGGGCAGGTGGGCCAGCGGGGTGCGCCGGCCGACCGTGTAGACCTGCGGGTGGCTGAGCAGCCAGAGCGTGTCCGGCCGTTCGTCGCGCTGGCGCTCGCCGACCAGCTCGGCCATGCGCTCCATCGCCTTGTCGTAGTCGACGAGCTCGTCCTGGATCAGTGTCAGCGGCCTTGCCCTCATGCCTTGAAGGATAATCCTCAGTACTTCTTCGGCTCTTCGGGGACGAGGATCCACATGACGACGTAGACGACCCACATCGGGCCGGGGAAGAGCGAGAGGATCAACCAGAGGACCCGGACGAGGGTGGGCGACAGGCCGAACCTGTCGGCGAGGCCTCCGCAGACGCCGGCGAGCATCCGGTGCTGTCGTGAGCGGTACATGGTGTCCCTCCGTGTGATGACGTTCTACTGAGAAGAACGCACGAGCCTCGCTCTCTTCTCCCACTACTGACCCTGAGAAAACCCTGTAAGGGTCAGCCACTCCCGCGCGGCGGCCAGATGTCGGCTGGTCAGGCCCACTCTGCCGGGCACGTGGACGAGCAGGAATTCGCCGAGACCCTGACGAGCCCTGAGGTAGTCCTCGTCCTCCTGGTAGACCTGGTCGTCGAACCAGACGAACGGCCGGTCGCCGACGTACTCGGCCACGTGGCGGGTCTTGAACATCTCGCCGTGCCGGCTCCCGTTCTCGCCGGGCGCCATCTCGATGACGGGCAGCGGCGGCAGGCCGAGCCGGGGCGCGATCCACTCGTTGGCGTGCTGCTCCCAGGTCGTCGCCCACACCAGCTCGGAGCCGGTCTCCAGCGCGAGCTCCATCAGCCGGGTGCCGTGGCGCTGGTTGAGGTGCACGGTGTAGACGGTGCTGCCGATCGTGCACCGGTAGCGGCGGAAGTCGGGGGACGGGCGGCCGGTGGGGTTGAGCACCCCGTCCACGTCCAGGAGAAGCAGCGGTTTCACCGGCCGGCCCCCACCCGGTGTTCCTGCGGGCTGACGCCGTGGGCCCGTTTGAAGGCCGCGCTGAGCGCGAACGGGCTGCCGTAGCCGACCTTCCTGGCGACCGAGGTCACGGTCGCCTCGGGCTCGCGGAGCAGGTCGGCGGCCAGGGCCAGCCGCCACCCGGTCAGGAACGCCATCGGCGGCTCGCCCGCCAGGTCGGTGAACCGCCTGGCCAGCGAGGCACGCGAGACCCCCACCTCGGCGGCCAGCGCGGCGACCGTCCACGGGTGCGCGGGGTTGTTCTGCATGATCCGCATGGCCTTGCCCACGACAGGGTCGCTCTGCGCCCGGTACCACGCCGGCGCCTCCCCGGTGGCGAACCACCCGCGCAGCGTGGCGATGAGCAGCAGGTCGAGCATCCTGTCGAGCACCGCCTCCTGCCCGGGCTCGTTCTTGACCACCTCCTCGCCCAGCATCTCGATGAGCGGCCCGCCTGGCTGGACGAGCAGCGGCGGCAGCGCCCGCAGCAGCCGCCCGCTGACCTCCCCGGCCATCAGGTAGGTGCCGACGATCATGGAGCTGGCGCCGTCGGGGTCGTTGCCCCAGGTGCGCACGCCCAGGTGCATCGCCTGGTAGAGCGACTCGCCGTCGAGGGTGGTGCACCGCTCGCCGGGGTGGATGACGATCTGCGGCGGGGTGCCGGGCCGGTCGGCGACCACGTAGGGCTCCGGCCCGCACACCACGGCCACCTCGCCCGGCCCCACCCGCGTCAGGCCGTCGCGGACGATCCACGCCTCGCCGCGCACCATGGCCAGCAGCGTGAGCGGGGCCTCGTCCTGCACGCGCATCGCCCAGGGCGGGTCGAGGAGGACTCTCAGCAGGAACGCGCCACGGGCGCGCGGGCCGTCGAGCAGCGCCGCCAGGTGATCCATGGTTAGACGATCGCATATGCCATTGCGCTTCTCAACCATGGAGAGTCTCACCGGCAGGCGGCTTACTAGAGGGCATGACCATCCTGGTAACGGGCGGCACCGGCAAGACCGGCCGCCGGATCGCAGACAGGCTCGAAGCCCTCGGCCGGCCCGTACGCGTGGGCTCCCGTACGGGCACCCCGCCCTTCGACTGGGCGGACCGCGGCACCTGGAAGGCCGCCCTCCACGGGGCGCGCGCCGCGTACATCTCCTACTATCCCGACGTGGCGGTCCCGGGCGCGCTGGACGACGTGCGGGCGTTCACCGAGCACGCGGTGGCGGCCGGCGTCGAGCGGCTGGTCCTGCTGTCGGGCCGGGGCGAGCCGCTCGCCGAGGCCGCCGAGCAGGTGGTGCGCGAGTCGGGCGTCGCCTGGACGATCGTGCGGTGCGCCTGGTTCATGCAGAACTTCTCGGAGGGCTACCTGCTGGAGCCGGTACGCGACGGCGTCATCGCGCTGCCCGCCGGAGACGTGGCCGAGCCGTTCGTGGACGTGGACGACATCGCCGACGTCGCGGTGGCCGCGCTCACCGAGGACGGGCACGCGGGCAGGCTGTACGAGCTGACCGGGCCGCGAGTGCTCACCTTCGCCGACGTGGCGGCCGAACTGTCCAAGGCGACCGGCCGCGACATCACGTACGTGCCGATCACCACCGAGGAGTACGCGGCGGGCGCGGCCGAGCACGGCGTGCCGGAGGACGAGATCGAGATGCTGACCATGCTGTTCACGGAGACACTCGACGGCCGCAACGCCCACGTCACCGACGGCATGCGGGCCGCGCTGGGCCGGCCGGCCGGGGACTTCGCGGACTTCGCCCGCGACAACGCCGGAGCCTGGGTGACCAGCGAGTGAACTCCGCGCGGCGACCAGCCGCGACTGGCCTTGGCGGGCCGCCGATTCCGCTAGCCTCACCTCGTTACATCGTGCGCTCCTATCGGGGGAAGGTGCAGGCGTGATCGGCTGGATGGAAGCCGTGGTGCTGGGATTGCTGCAGGGGCTGACGGAGTTCCTGCCGATCTCCTCCAGCGCCCACATCCGCGTCGCCTCGGCGTTCTTCGGCTGGAAGGACCCCGGTGCCGCGTTCACCGCGGTCATCCAGCTCGGCACGGAAGCGGCGGTCCTGATCTACTTCAGGAAGGACATCTGGGAGATCACCTCCACCTGGACCCGCTCCCTGTGGACCCCCGCCCTGCGCTCCCACATCGCCGCCCGCATGGGCTGGTACGTGATCCTCGGCAGCATCCCCATCGCCCTGCTCGGCCTGCTGCTCAAGGACCAGATCGAGGGCGTCTTCCGCGACCTGCGGCTGGTCGGCACCACGCTCATCCTGTTCGGTCTCATCCTGTGGTTCGCCGACCGCACCGCGCGCAACAAGCTCACGCTCGCCAAGCACCTCAACGTGCCGCACTCCGTGGTGTACGGGTTCGCCCAGGCGGCGGCCCTCATCCCCGGCGTCTCCCGCTCGGGCGGCACCATCACGGCGGGCCTCCTGCTCGACTACCGGCGCGAGGAGGCCGCCCGCTACTCGTTCCTGCTGGCCATCCCGGCCGTCCTGGCCTCGGGCCTGTACGAGCTGTCGGAGATCGGCGGCGCCGAGACCCCGGCCTGGGGGCCCACGATCCTGGCCACGGTGATCTCCTTCATCGTCGGCTACGCCGCCGTGGCCTGGTTCCTGCGCTACATCAGCACCCACAGCTTCACCGGCTTCGTCGTCTACCGGCTCGCCCTGGGCTTCCTCGTCATCCTCGCGGTCACACTCGGCTGGATCCCCGCCCTGGGCTGACCGCCCACCGCGGGGCGGTAGGTCGCGAGGGTGAAGAGCACCGTCGCCAGGCCGAGGCCGGTGGCCAGGGCGATCACGCCTGCTCGCCCGTACGCGTCGAGCACCAGCCCGCCGGCGACGCCCGCCAGCACGAGCCCCGTGTACTGGGCCGACGACAGCAGGCCGAGCCCGACCGGCACGTTGCCCGGCAGCGCCGCGACCACGCGATACTGCTGCGCGGGCGCCACCAGCCAGCCCAGCGCACCCCACAGGAACGCCCAGACCAGGGCGACGGGCAGGGCCAGGTTGGCGACCGGGATCAGGGCCATGAGCAGCGTGGACGCCGCCAGCCCGCCCAGCACCATGCGGCGCGGCCCGTACGCGTCGGTGAGCCGGCCGCCGAGCTGGTTGCCCACGATGGCGCCCACGCCCCACGCCCACAGCACGGCGGGCAGCGGCAGGTCGAAGAGCGAGCCGATGTAGGTGTAGGCGGCGAAGGCCGAGGCGAACATCAGCAGCTGCGTCGCCAGCACCGCGAGCACACCCCGGTCGACCAGCGGCGCGAACCGCTCGCCCAGCCTGCCGGAGACCGCGATCCGCACGTCGGGCACCAGCGCCGCGATCCCGGCGAAGCCGAGCACCGCCAGCCCTGCCACCAGCCAGATGGTGGCCCGCCACCCGTACGCCGCGCCCATCCACGTGCCGAGCGGCACGCCGATGGCGGTGGCCACGCTCAGCCCGCCCATCACCAGCGCCAGCGCCCGCCCCCGATGCTCGGGACCGGCCAGCGCGGCCGCCACCCCCGACGCGGTCGGCGTGAACATCGCGGCCCCCGCGGCGGCGAGCACCCGCGTGGCCACCACCAGCGGGTAACCGGGCACCACGGCGGTCAGCACGTTGCCCAGCACGAACACGCCCAGCCCGAGCAGCAGCAGCGTCCGCCGCGGCATCGCCGCCGTCACGGCGGCCAGCAAGGGCGACAACACGGCGTACGCCAGCGCGAACACGGTCATCAGCTGGCCGGCGGCGGCCACGGACACGTCCAGGTCGGCGGCGATCGGGGTGAGCAGGCCCGCGGTGACGAACATGCCGGTGCCGACGGCGAAGTTCCCGGCGGCGAGGGGGTAGAGCCGGCGATTCACTGGTCCTCCGATGGATCAATTGGATGCCCATCAAACTGACGCACTGTTGGATCGTTGTCAAACAATAAAACCCGGTATCTTGGGGAGCATGCGCGCCCTGCCCCATCCGGCCACCGATGACATCGAGCTCACCGAGGTGCTGCGAGCGCTGTCCGACCCCGTACGCCTGGAGGCCGTCGCCCGCCTGGCCGCGGAGGGCGAGATGACCTGCGGCGACGTGGGCCGCAACCTGGGCGTGCACAAGTCCACCGCCTCCCACCACTTCCGCGCGCTGCGCGAGGCCGGCGTGGTCATGACCAAGCAGGACGGCAGGCAGAAGCTCATGAGCCTGCGCCGCGACGACCTCGACGCCCGCTTCCCCGGCCTGCTCGACTCGGTGCTCTCCGCCGCCCATGCCACCGTCTGACACGTTGCCGATTCGGCGTGTGCTGCCGGACCTGCTCGCCGCGCTGGACGCGCACGGCAGTGCCGTGCTGACCGCTCCTCCCGGTACGGGCAAGACGACGGTCGTGCCGCTCGCCCTGGCGGAGGCGGGCATGCGGGTGGTGGTGGCCGAGCCCAGGCGGCTGGCGGTGCGCGCGGCGGCCCGGCGGATGGGCGTCAGCTACGCGATCCGGGGCGAGCGCCACACCGGCGCCAACCCGATGGTGGAGGTCGTCACCACCGGCGTGCTGCTGCAACGGCTCCAGCGGGACCAGGAGTTGGCGGGGGTGGACGCCGTCATGCTGGACGAATGCCACGAACGCTACCTGGACGCCGACACGGCGCTGGCGTTCCTGCTGGACGTCCGCGAGACGCTCCGGCCCGGCCTGCGGCTGATCGCCGCCTCCGCCACCGCCGACGCCGCCCCCTGGGCCCGGCTGCTCGGCGGGCCGGTGGTGGCGGCGTCCGCCGTCACGCACCCGGTCGACGTCGTGTGGGCGCCGCCGCCGCGCCCGGTCGCCCCGCCACACGGACTGCGCGTCGACCCCGCCCTGCTGTCGCACGTCGCCGGGGTCGTCCGGCGGGCGCTCGCCGAACGGGACGGCGACGTGCTCTGCTTCCTGCCCGGCGTCGGCGAGATCGCCCGGGTGGCGGCGATGCTCGACGGCGTCGAGGTGCTCCAGGTGCACGGTCAGGCGCCGGCCCGGGTCCAGGACGCGGTGCTCTCCCCCGGCGCGTCCCGGCGCGTGGTGCTGGCCACCTCGGTCGCCGAGTCCAGCCTGACCGTGCCCGGCGTGCGGGTCGTGGTCGACTCCGGTCTGGCCCGCGAGCCGCGCACCGACCACGCCCGCGGTCTCGGCTCCCTCACCACGGTGCGGGTCTCCAGGTCCTCGGCCGGCCAGCGCGCGGGCCGCGCCGGGCGTGAGGCGCCCGGCGCCGTCTACCGCTGCTGGTCCGCCGCCGACCACGACCGCCTGCCCGACCAGCCGAGCCCGGAGATCGCCCTCGCCGACCTGACGTCGTTCGCCCTCCAGGCGGCCTGCTGGGGCTCCCCCGACGGCTCCGGCCTGGCCCTTCTCGACCCACCCCCACCCGCCGCCCTCGCCGCCGCACTCACCACCCTGCACACCCTGGGCGCCGTCCAATCCACCCCGGCCCGTACAACCACCCCAACCGGGGGAAACAACGCACCTCAAAGGGACGCGTGGGCGCAGAAAACCGCCACCCAGAGAGACAACGCGCCGCAAAGGGACGCGACGCGGGCGACGCCCTCTGTCCCCCAGGGAGACGACGCGCCTCCAACGGACGCGTCGACGCAGAGGACCTCCCCCGCCACCCAGGATGACAACGCGCCTCGAACGGACACGCCGGCACAAGGAACCGCCCAGAGAGACAGCACATCTCGAAGGAACGCGGCGCAGGCGACGTCCCCCGTCCACCAGGGAGACGGCGCGCCTGGAAAGGACGTGGCGCAGAGGACCTCCCCCGGTGGGGCGGTCATGTCCGTACGGGTGACCGAGCGGGGGCGGCGGATGGCGTTGGCGGGGGTGCATCCCCGGCTGGCACGGGCTCTGCTCGACGTGGGTCCCGAGGCCGCCGAGGTGATCGCTCTGTTGTCGGAGCAGCTTCCGCGCGACGCGGGCGACGATCTGGTGGAGGTCTGGCGTGCGGCCCGTCGTGGGCGTGACGCCTTCACCGCCCGCTGGCGCGCCGAGACGCGGCGCCTCTCCCGTACTGCGGGCCACCGGACCCGGGAAAGGGACGCCACCCCTGACCGGTCCTCTCCGGACGGCAGGGGAAGGGGCCGCACGGAGGAACGGACGGTCACAGAACCCACCAAGAACGACGCGCCCGCCCCGAGAACTCAGGACGAGGTGGCCGGGCTGGCCGTGGCGCTGGCGTTTCCCGAGAGGGTGGCGCGGCGGCGAGGGGGCGGGTACCTCATGGCGTCCGGCACGGAAGCCCAGCTCGCGGAGGGCTCAAAACTGGCGTCGGCGCAGTGGCTGGCCGTCGCGGTGGCCGACCGCCCGACCGGGTCGGCGTCGGCGAGGATCCGCCAGGCAGTGGTGATCGACGAGGAGATCGCCAGGCAGGCGTACCCGGTGACGGTCGAAGAAGAGGTCGCCTGGAAAGCGCCGCCCGGGTCGAAACGGGGTGACGTGACGGCGCGGCTGGTCGAGCGGCTGGGCGCCGTCGAGCTGTCCGCCACGCCGCTGCCGGATGCCGACGTGCGCGACGCGCTCCTGTACGGGCTCCGTACCGAAGAGGTGCTGACCTGGACGAAGGAGGCACGTGCGGTCAGGGGCCGGCTGGCGTTCTGCCACCGCGCGGCGGGCGAGCCGTGGCTTGACGTGAGCGATTTGGTCGCCCTGGCCGACCGGTGGCTGGAGCCTGAGCTGTCCCGCGCCCGCCGCCGCGCCGACCTGGAGCGGATCGACGTGGCCGCGGCGCTGCGCCGCCTGGTGCCGTGGAGCGAGCGGCTGGAGGCGGTGGCGCCGGAGCGGGTCGAGGTGCCCACCGGTTCGCGGGTCAGGATCGACTACTCGGGCGAGCAGCCGGTGCTGGCGGTGAAGCTGCAGGAGTTGTTCGGCTGGCAGGAGGCGCCCCGGATCGCGGGCGTGCCGCTGCTGATCCACCTGCTCTCGCCCGCGGGCCGCCCGGTGGCGGTCACGGCGGACCTGGCGTCGTTCTGGCGTGACGCCTACCGGTCCGTACGCGCCGAGATGCGCGGCCGCTACCCGAAGCATCCCTGGCCGGAGGACCCCCTGACGGCCACCCCCACAAGGAGGACCCGATGACCGCCACGCAGGGCGCCAGATGATCGAGGAGGCGGCGCTCAACAACGCCGCCTGGTGCGACGCCCTGTGTCGCGCGCACGGCCTCCCCGGCGCCTTCACGCCACGGGCCTGGACGAATCCGCGCCGCACCCCGCCCTACTATCCCGACGCCGTCACCCTGTCCCCGGAGGCGACGGACGCCGACATCCTCCCCTTCATCGACGACACCCCCGGCGCCTCCGTCAAGGACAGCTTCGCCGCCCTCACCCTGCCCGGCTTCGAGCTGCTCTTCGAAGCCACCTGGCTCCACGCTGGGCCGGATGCTCGTCAGGGAACCGCACACGACAACCGATGGCGCGTGGTGCGGGACGCGGAGACGCTGCGCGCCTGGGAGGAGGCGTGGGGCGGCCAAGGCGGCCTGTTCACCGCCGCCCTGCTCGGCGACCCGTCCGTCAAGCTCCTGTGGGCGGAGGAAGGGACGGCGTCCGGGTTCGTGCTCAACGAGACGCCGGGCGGCAGGACCGTGGGCGTGTCCAACGTGTTCGGCGACGACGCCTGGCCGCACGTCAGGACCCAGGCCGCCGCGCTCTTCCCCGGCCGCGACCTGGTCGGCTACGAGATCGACCCGGCACCGGCCGCCGAGCACGGCTTCACCCCGCTCGGCCCACTGCGGGTGTGGCTGAAAAACTAGAGGGGCACCCACGGCGTAGGGGAAACCCCCGCCTGCGAGCCACCGGGGGAAGGTTCGCCACCACACCTGCGCGGCGTGGGGAACCCTGGTTCATCCCGCCGAAACTCGGGAGATTCGCCACCACGCCTGCGGCGTAGGGAAACCCGCCGAGCCAGGTTCACGAACCCGCGGGAAGGTTCGCCACCACCTCGTCGAAGGTCGTCGCCTCGGCGATCTCCGCCGACCCAACGCCGACGTCCTTGAACCCGCTGGACGTGCCCACGCACACCACCGGCCCGTCGAACGCGGCACCCAGCTTCCGGTAGCCCGCCAGTCCGGCCGCGCCGGACAGCTCCTGCCAGAGCCCTTCCCGCCCGAGGTCGCGCTGGGCCGCGCGCAGTTCCTCGTCGGTGACCAGGACCGTGCCGCCGCCGCTGTCGGTGACCGCGCGCACGCCCCGGTGACCGCCGGCGGGGCAGGCGATCCCGTACGCGTCCGTCGGACCGACCTCGACGATCGCGGCCGGGGCGCCGGTGGCGACGGCCCGCGCGTGCGGGCCTCCGGCGGCGGGCTCGCAGGAGAACATCCGGGGCGCGGTCCCCGCGACCCCGAGCCGTCGCAGCTCGGCGAAGCCCTTCCACACCCCGTACAGCAGCTCGGCGTAACCGGTCGGCGCGAAGACCGCCGCGGGTGCCCGGCCGAGCTGGACGAAGAGCTCGTACGCGATCGTCTTGTAGCCCTCGGGCCCGTACGGGTGGCCGGTGTGGGTGACGGTCTGGTTGCTGACCGGATGGTAGCCGAGCCGGTCCACGATCTCCGTCATCAGCGGCCAGCGCCGCTCGACCGGCACGCTGAACACCGCCGCCCCGTACGCGCGGACGAAGGACTGCACGGCGGGCGGCGAGCCGGCGGAGGCGAGCACGATCGCGGGCAGCCCGGCGCGGGCGGCGTAGGCGGCGGCCGAGGCGCCGTGGTTGCCGGAGGAGGCGACGACGACGCCGGGCGCGCCTTCGGCGAGCGCGGCGCTGACGGTGACGCGGTTCAGCCGGTCCTTGTGCGACCAGGTCGGGTTGCGTGACTCGTCCTTGACGAGCACGCCGCACGCCTCCAGCAGCGGGGTGCCGCCCTCGCCGAGCGTGGGCGCGGACAGCGGCGGCAGCAGCGGCGCCCACCGCGCGATGTCGGGGCCGGGCGGCTGGTCGAACAGGCCGGCGGGCACCCGGTCGTAGGCGTAGTCGACCTCGACGGGATAGGCGATCCGGCCGGTGCTGGTGCGGGGGCAGCCGCGGGTGAGCGGCGGCCGGAGCGGATAGGCGATCGCGGGGTCTCCGAGCGAGCGCTGGCCGGTGGCGAGCGAGACGTGATCCTGATGCACGCGCATGAGCTTAGTGAGATAGCATAGTGATATCACTTCGATAGCAAGGAGACGCCATGGAACGACGTGCGTTCAGGATCAACGGGTTCGTGGTGCTGCTCGTCCTGCTGGTGCTGGGCGGCGCGGTGCTGTTCGGCCTGGGGTCGCCGGTGCTGCTGATCGTGCTCGGCTCGATCTGGGGCGTGCTCGTGCTGGTGACCGCCAGCGGCTTCACGATCGTCAACCCGAACGAGGCCAAGGTCGTGCAGTTCCTCGGCCGCTACGTCGGCTCGGTGTCCGACGCCGGGTTCCAGTGGGTGCTGCCGCTCACCACCAAGCGCAAGGTCACCCTGCGGGTGCGCAACTTCGAGACGGCCAAGCTGAAGGTGAACGACGCCGACGGCAGCCCGGTCGAGATCGCCGCGGTCGTGGTCTACAAGGTGGTCGACAGCGCCAAGGCCGTGTTCTCGGTCGACGACTACGAGGAGTACGTCGCGATCCAGTCGGAGGCGGCGGTCCGCCACCTGGCGACCACGCACCCCTACGACTCCCACGACCCCGCGCGCACCAGCCTGCGCGACGGCGCCGAGGTGGCCACCGAGCTGACCGCCGAGCTGCGCGACCGCACCGACCTTGCGGGGATCGAGATCCTGGAGGCCCGCATCACCCACCTCGCCTACGCGCCCGAGATCGCCCAGGCCATGCTGGTCCGCCAGCAGGCCGGCCAGGTGGTGGCGGCGCGCACGCGGATCGTCGAGGGCGCGGTCGGCATGGTCCAGCTCGCGCTCGACCGGCTCTCCTCGGAGGGCGTGGTCGACCTCGACGAGGAGCGGCGGGCGCAGATGGTGTCCAACCTCCTGGTCGTCCTGTGCGGCGACCGGGCGACCCAGCCGGTGGTGAACGCCGGCAGCTTGTATGCCTGAGCGGAAGAAGCTCCTGCTGCGCCTCGACCCGGCCGTCTACGACGCGATCGCGAAATGGGCGGCCGACGACCTCCGCAGCGTCAACGCGCAGATCGAGTACGCGTTGCGGCTCGCGCTCAAACAGGCGGGCAGGGAGCAGAAGCCGCGAAAAGAGCCTCGCGCAGAAGAGTAGAAACCTGCACACTCTATGCATGTCGTGGGCAGGCAGGTCCGCCACGGAGATCGCGGCGGCCGTACGTCAGGGCAAGGTAGCGGCCGCGGCGGTGGCCGAGGATCATCTGCGCGCCATCGCCGAGCGCGACCCGCGGGTGGGCGCGTTCCGCGCGGTGCGCGAGCGCGCGCTCAAGGAGGCGGAGGACGTCCAGGACCGGCGCGACCTGTCGGAGCTCCCGCTGGCCGGGGTCCCCGTCGCGGTCAAGGACAACCTGGAGGTCGCCGGCGAGCCGATGCGGGCCGGCTCGGCGGCCACGTCCGCCGAGCCGAAGACGGCCGACCACGAGACGGTCGCGCGGCTGCGGGCGGCGGGCGCGGTGGTGATCGGGCTGACGAACGTGCCCGAGCTGACGCTGGTGGGGTTCGGCGACAGCGTGTACGGCACCGTACGCAATCCGTGGGACACCGCGCGCACGGCGGGCGGGTCGTCGTCCGGCAGCGCCGCGGCCGTGGCGGCGGGCATGGTGCCGCTCGCGCTCGGCAACGACGGCATGGGCTCGCTGCGCATCCCGGCGGCGTGCTGTGGCGTGCCGGCGCTCAAGCCGGGCACCGGCCTGGTCCCGGCCCCGACGGACGACTGGCGGGGACTGTCGGAGAACGGGCCGATCGCCGCGAACATCCCCGACCTGGCGCTGATGCTGTCCGTGCTGGCCGGGGACCCGTCGCTGGCCGAGGCGTGGCGGTCCGGCCGGCGCACCGAGCCGAGCCGGCCGCCGCTCCGCTCGGTGTGGGCGGACGACGAGGCGGTGTGGGAGCCGCCGCCGCCGAAGAACGGGCCGGAGCCGTTCGATCTGCGGGTGGCGTACGCGCCGCAGCCGTTACCGGTGGGGGCGCCGATGGACGGCGAGTTCCGGTCGGCGGTGCGCGGGGCCGCGGAGACGCTGCGGCAGGCCGGCCACACGGTGGTCGAGCGGACGAACCGGTTCCCCGCCTGGCTCGCCACCGCCACGATGGCCGCCTGGCTGGCCAGGGCCGCCGAGTCCGCCGCCCCGCACGACCCGCACGCGCTGGAGCGCCGCAGCCGCGCCCTGGCCAGGGCCGGGCGGGTGCTCAACCGCCTGGGCGCGAACGGCGACCGGGGCCGCGACCGGTGGCGCGGCTACGGCGCCGACCAGTGGTTCGGCGACGCCGACGTGCTCGTCACGCCCGCGCTGGCCGCGATCCCGCCGAAGGCCGAGCGGTGGGGCGAGCGCGGCTTCGTCCGCAACGCCCTGGTCAACGTCAGGTACGCGTCCGCGACCGGCGCGTGGAACATGTGCGGCTGGCCCGCGATGGCGGTGCCCGTCGCCACCCACTCCAGCGGGCTGCCGATCGCCGTGCAGCTCATCGCCCCGCCGGGCGGCGAACCCCACCTGCTCGGCCTGGCGGCCCAGCTACAGACCGCCCACCCGCCGATCCGGCCGCCGGGTTTCTCCAGCTGAGCGGCCGCCACCGGGCGGCACGCCGAAGCGGGACAGGACCTTCGTCCCGTCCGTCACGATGATCTTCACGCTGTCCTGACCGTGGGAGAGGACGAGCTCGTCGTCCCCGTCGCCGTCGAAGTCGCCCGCGGTCCGCGGCCAGGCCGGGCTCACGCCGTCGAGTGCGCCGCCGGGGCGCAGGCCGTCGGGGGCACCGCGGAAGACCAGGACCGGCTGACGCGGGCCGTACTCGTGGCCGCCGCCGAAGGCGAGGTCGTCGCGGGCGTCGCCGTCGAAGTCACCGGCGGCCATCGTGCCCGCGGTGCCGGTGAAGTTCCAGGTGCGGCCGTTCCCGTAGTAGACGGTCACCGTGTGGTGGACGGAGGGCGGCTCGGTCTCGTAGCCGGGCTCGTTGTTGCGGCTCCCGTTGTCGCCCACGGCGACGTCCCTGGTGCCGTCGCCGTCGAAGTCGCCGAACGCGGCGGACGACCCGTCGTTGAGCTTGTGTCCCGCCTTGTCCAGGCCGCCGGGCCCGGCGCGGAGCAGCCAGGAGGCGGTCTGCTCGCCGTCGTCGGGCTCGTGCACGATCAGCCCTGTCGCGCGCCGGCCCTCGATCCTGTCGACGGTCAGCCGCCGGAACTCCTCGCCGGACGGCGACGCCTGGACGGTCTGACGGGCCGGTGTCCCGTCACGGCGGAAGGGACCGTACAGGACGACCAGGTCGGAGTGGAAGAAGCTGCCCTCGGGCGTGCTCGGCATCGCCAGGTCGGCGGCGCCGTCGCCGTCGAAGTCACCGGCGACGGCGGCGTCGGCCACGACGTCCGTCTCCGCCCGCAACCGAACCGGCTCCTTCCCCGGCGCGAGGCCGTGCGGCCCCCACAGGACGCACGGGCGGCTCCGGTCCTCGCCCTCCCGCGCGGTGCCGAGGATGTCGCCGAAGCCGTCGCCGTCGAAGTCGGCCGCCCAGTTGGCCTGGTCGAGCCGCATGAAGCAGGACGTCTTGGACGTGGCGCCGGTCTGCCTTCCCGGGTCCAGACCGCGCGGCGAGCCGTGGACGACCGTGCGGAACGGCAGGCCGTCGCGGGTGCGGGCCTCGACGACCAGGTCGGCGCGGCCGTCGTCGTCGACGTCGTCGGCGTCCCGGCCCCGCTTGCCGGCCCGGGGCTTGACGCTCGGGAGCGCGGTGGGGGTCGAGGCCGCGGAGGTGGAAGCCGCGGGGGTGGAGGGCACGGTGGCCGACGGGACCGGCGTGCGGGACACGGGGCGGGGTTCGCCGCCGCATCCCGCGAGCAGGAGGCCCAGCGCCAGCCAGATCGTCATCCGTCTCGGCACGGCACAGACCCTAGTCCTCTCAGACCCCCATCGGGTGCCAGACCGTCTTGGTCTCCAGGAACGCGGTCATGCGTCCCAGGCCAGGGTCGCCGGACCAGTCGTCGCCGGCCGGGCCGAGCACCCGCTTGAGGTTCTCGGCCGCGTCCTGCTCGCACCGCAGCGCCAGGTCGGCGTCGGTCACCCCGGTCAGGTCGAGGGCGTTGACGTCCATGTGCGCGGCCAGCCAGGGGGCCAGCTCCGCCTGGTGACCGGTGAGGATGTTGACCACCCCGCCCGGCAGGTCGGACGTGGCCAGGACCTCGGCCAGAGTGATCGCCGGGAGCGGGGTCCGCTCGGCGGCGACCACCACGCACGTGTTGCCGGTGACGATCACCGGGGCCACCACCGAGACCAGCCCGAGCAGCGGGTCGGCGGGCGCCACCACGGCGACCACCCCGGTGGGCTCGGGCGTGGACAGGTTGAAGTACGGACCCGCCACCGGGTTGGCGGTGCCGTGCACGGACGTGATCTTGTCGGACCAGCCCGCGTACCAGACCAGCCGGTCGATCGCCGCGTCCACCGACTCCAGCGCGGCCTTCTTGCCCAGGCCGAGCTCGTCGGCGAACTGGGCGCGACGGCCCTCCAGCATCTCGGCGATCCGGTAGAGGATCTGGCCGCGGTTGTAGGCGGTCGCGCCGGACCAGCCGGGGAACGCCTTGCGGGCGGCCGACACCGCGTCGCGCGCGTCCTTGCGCGAGGCCCTGGACGCGTTGGCGAGGAAGTCACCCTTCGGCGAGGTCACGGGATAGGACCTCCCACTCTCCGAGCGCGGGAACGCCCCGCCGATGAACAGCTTGTAGGTCTTCCTGACGGCCAGCCTACTCATCGCCGCGTCCCCTCCACGTGATCTCCTGGGCTGTCTCGACCGGCACGAACACCTGGCCGCACCGGCTCACGCCGCAGCGGTGGGCGTACCAGCCGGTGCGGACGGGACGGCCGGAACGGGCGAAGGCGTGGCCGCGGGTGGCCTGGGCGCGCGTCCGGCGCCGACGGCCGCGGCGGTGGTCACACGTCAAGGTAGGCCTCCAGACCGCGGAGCCCGCCCTCGCGCCCGTACCCCGACTCCTTGTAGCCGCCGAACGGCGAGGCCGGGTCGAACCGGTTGAACGTGTTGGCCCACACCACGCCGGCCCTGAGCTTGTCGGCCATCCAGAGGATGCGCGAGCCCTTCTCCGTCCAGATGCCCGCCGACAGGCCGTACGGGGTGTTGTTGGCCTTCTCGACGGCCTCGGCGGGGGTGCGGAAGGTGAGGATCGACAGCACCGGGCCGAAGATCTCCTCCCGGGCGATCCGGTGGGACTGCGCCACCCCGGTGAACAGGGTGGGCGGGAACCAGTAGCCGCGCCCGGGCAGCTCGCAGGCGGGCGACCAGCGCTCGGCGCCCTCCGACTCGCCGGCCTCCGAGAGCTGCCGGATCTTGGCGAGCTGCTCGGCCGAGTTGATCGCGCCGATGTCGGTGTTCTTGTCGAGCGGATCGCCCAGCCGCAGCGTGGCCAGCCTGCGTTTGAGCGCCGCCAGCAGCTCCTCCTGGATCGACTCCTGCACCAGCAGCCGCGAGCCCGCGCAGCACACGTGGCCCTGGTTGAAGAAGATGCCGTTGACGATGCCCTCGACCGCCTGGTCGAGCGCGGCGTCCTCGAACACGATGTTGGCGGCCTTGCCGCCCAGCTCCAGCGTGAGCTTCTTGCCGGAGCCTGCGACCGTGCGGGCGATGAGGCGGCCGACGTCGGTGGAGCCGGTGAAGGCCACCTTGTTCACGTCGGGGTGCGCGACCACGGCCGCGCCGGTCTCGCCCGCGCCGGTGACGATGTTGACCACGCCCGGCGGCAGCTCGGCCTGCTGGCAGATCTCCGCGATCAGCAGCGCGGTCAGCGGCGTGGTCTCGGCGGGCTTGAGCACCACCGTGTTGCCGCACGCCAGCGCGGGCGCGATCTTCCAGGCGAGCATGAGCAGCGGGAAGTTCCACGGGATGACCTGGCCGGCCACGCCCAGCGGCCGCGGGTCGGGCCCGAACCCGGCGTGGGAGAGCTTGTCGGCCCACCCCGCGTAGTAGAAGAAGTGGGCGGCGACCAGCGGAACGTCGACGTCGCGCGACTCGCGGATCGGCTTGCCGTTGTCGAGCGACTCCAGCACGGCCAGCTCCCTGGCACGCTCCTGGATGATGCGGGCGATCCTGAACAGATACTTGGCCCGCTCGCTGCCGGGCAGCCCGCTCCAGGCGTCGAACGCCTTGCGCGCGGCCTGGACGGCGCGGTCGACGTCGTCGGAGGACGCGGTGGCGACCTCGGCGAGCGTCTCCTCGGTGGCGGGGTTGACGGTCTTGAACGACGGCCCGGAGCCGTCGGTGAACTCGCCGCCGATGAACAGGCCGTAGGACGGCTTGATGTCGACGACGTCGCGTGACTCGGGCGCGGGGGCGTACTCGAACATCGACATCGCCATCAGTCCAGAGTGAAGTAGTCGGGGCCCGCGTAGCGGCCGGTGGCGAGCTTCTGACGCTGCATCAGCAGGTCGTTCAGCAGGGATGACGCGCCCAGGCGGAACCAGTCGGGGCTCAGCCAGTCGTCGCCGGCGGTCTCGTTGACCAGGACGAGGTTCTTGATCGCGTCCTTGGTGGTGCGGATGCCGCCGGCGGGCTTGACGCCGACCTGCCGCCCGGTGGCGTCGCGGAAGTCGCGCACCGCCTCCAGCATGATCAGCGTGACGGGGAGCGTCGCCGCAGGGGACACCTTGCCGGTGGACGTCTTGATGAAGTCGCCCCCGGCCAGCATCGCGAGCCAGGAGGCGCGGCGCACGTTGTCGTAGGTCGCCAGCTCGCCCGTCTCCAGGATCACCTTCAGGTGGGCGTCGCCGCAGGCGGCCTTCACCGCGGCGATCTCCTCGTACACCTTCAGGTGGTCGCCGGCGAGGAACGCGCCGCGGTCGATCACCATGTCGATCTCGTCGGCGCCGGCGGCGACGGCGAGCTTCGTCTCGCTCACCTTCACCTCCAGCGAGGAGCGGCCGCTGGGGAACGCGGTGGCCACCGAGGCCACCTTCACCCCCGAGCCGGCCAGCGCCCCGGCGGCGACGTGCACCAGGTCGGGGTAGACGCAGACGGCGGCCACCCGGGGCGCCCCCTCGCCGGGGTGTCGAGCCTTGGCGCAGAGCGCGCGCACCTTGCCCGGGGTGTCGGCGCCTTCGAGGGTGGTGAGGTCCACCATGGAGATCGCCAGGTCGATGGCCTGGGCCTTGGCCGTGGTCTTGATGGAACGGGTGCCGAGCATCGCCGCCCGCTGGTCAGCGCCGACCCGGTCGACGCCGGGCAGGCCGTGCAGGAATGCTCGCAGGGTGGCCCCGGAAGAGGCGACGTCCGCGAGCGAGGTCGTCACAATTGACACCCTCACAGCATCGCCGACCGGTGTCCCTACGTCCAAACCGGAGTTGAGGCGTGCCCTAGGTATACGCGGGCGGCCGGAGATAAGGCATCCACCCGATGTGCGGGGGCGGGCCTTAGGACGAATCTTGAAGGTGTCGAGAAGAAGCGCCTTCAAGGAGTACGAGTGATGAGTCCCGAGATCGAGTACCAGCTGATGAAGAGCCACGCGAACGAGCTGCACGAGGCCGCGGCCCGCCACCGCCGGGTGCGCGAGGCGACGAAGGGGAACAAGGCCGAGCGCCGCTCGGTCTTCGGCAAGCGCCGTTCGTCATGACCATCGCACGAGAGCCCGGCCGCACCCTCCCTCGCGGCCGGGCCTCTCAACCCCCTTAATTGCGTCGATTGCATCGGATATGGCGTGACATGCTGGATGACATGCTTGGACGCTCGGTGAGCCCTGTTTTCGTCGGGCGGCAGGAGCAGCTGACCGCCCTGGCCGACGCCTTCGCCGAGGCCGGAGCGGGCAACGCCACAGCGGTGCTGCTCGGCGGCGAGGCCGGGGTCGGCAAGACCAGGCTCGTCCAGTGCTTCGCCGAGCAGGTGGCCCGCGACGGCGCGCGGGTGCTGGGCGGCGGCTGCGTGGAGCTGTCCACCGAGGGCCTGGCGTACGCGCCCTTCACCGCCGTGCTCAGGCAGCTCGTCCGGGAGCACGGCACCGGCGGGATCGCCGCCCTGCTTCCCGACGGCGCCGAACGCGACCTGGCGCGGCTGCTCCCCGAGTTCGGCGAGCCGAGCGGCGACGGCGAGACCGAGACCGGCCGGGCCAGACTGTTCGAGCAGATCCTCACGCTGCTGGAACGACTCGCCGACGACACCCCCACCGTCCTGATCGTCGAGGACATCCACTGGGCCGACCGGTCCAGCCGCGACCTGATCGCCTTCCTCAGCCGCAACCTGCGGGTCCCGCAGGTGCTGCTGGTCATGACGTACCGCTCCGACGACCTGCACCGCCAGCATCCGCTCCGGCCCGTGCTGGCCGAGCTGGGCCGGGTCAACGGCGTGCTCAGGCTCGACCTGCCCCGGCTGTCGCGCGAGGAGGTCGCCCAGCAGATGGCCGGCATCCTCGGCAGCGCCCCCGACTACACCGACGTGGAGAAGGTCTACGAGCGCAGCGAGGGCATCCCGCTGTTCGTCGAGGCCATGCTGGAGAGCGGCGAGGACCTCGCGTTCCCCGAGTCGATGCAGGACCTGATACTCAACGCGGTCGAGCGGCTGCCCGAGGAGACCCAGCGGGTGCTCCGCGTCGCCGCCGCCGGCGGTACGCGCGTCGGCCACGCCCTGCTGTCGGCCGTGAGCGGCCTGTCCGAGCTGGAACTGGAGGCCGCGCTGCGGCCCGCCATCGCCGGCAACGTGCTGCAGATCTCCGACAACCGCGCCTACGTCTTCCGCCACTCGCTGATCCGCGAGGCCGTGCACGAGGAACTGCTGCCCGGCGAGCACCAGCGTCTGCACGCCCGCTACGCCGAGGAGATCTCCAAGAACCACCGGCTGGTCCCGCCCGGCCGCGCCCACGTCGAGCTGGCCCACCACTGGTACGGGGCGCGCGACGACGTGCACGCGCTGACGGCCGCCTGGAACGCCGCCAGGAAGTCGTTCAAGGCCTTCGCCTACACCGAGGCGGTGCCGCTGCTCGAACGCGTGCTCATGCTCTGGGACCGGGTGCCCGGCGCGGCGGAGCGGATCGGCGCCGACCACACCGCCGTGCTGGAGAAGGCGGCCGCCGCCGCGCAGGCGGGCGGCGAGGTGGACCGGGCCGTCAAGTTCGTCAAGGCAGCGCTGTCGGAGCTGGACGAGGCCCGCGAGCCGCACCGCGTGGCCGGGCTCATCGTCCGCTGGAGCAACCTGAAGATCGCCAAGGGCCAGATGGGCGTGGTGGACGACCTGCGCCACGCGCTCAAGCTGGTGCCGGAGCCGGGCGAGGCCAGGGCCGAGGTGCTGGTACGGATGAGCCAGCACCTCATGCTGCGCGGCGAGGCCGCCGAGGGCGAGATGTACGTGGAGGAAGGGCTGCGGCTGGCCCGGGAGCTGGGCGACCGGTGCCTGGAGGCCGACCTGCTGCTCAACCTGGCGCTCGGCCACTCGATCGCGGGGAACATCGAGGCCACGATCGCCACCAACCAGCGGGCGCTCGACCTCGGCAGGCAGGAGAACTCCGGCCGCGTCATCACCCGGGCGATCGGCAACATGATCGACTCGCTGCCCGACACCGGCCGCTGGGAAGAGGCGCTGAGGCTCTCCGACGAGGGCTGGCGGGAGGCCAAGAGGTTCGGCAGGCTGCGCGCCAGCGGCCTGTTCGTGCTCAACAACAAGGCCGAGGCGCTGGAGAACATCGGCCGCTGGGACGAGGCCGTCGAGACGGTCGAGCGGGCGCTCAGCTTCGGGCCGTCCCTGCGCACCCGTCACCACCTCCTGCGGGTGCGCGCCGACATCGCGCTCGCGCGGGGCGAGGTGGAGCTGGTGGAGAACATCCTGTCGGAGATCGGCGTGCTCAAGGAGCGCCCGGAGGACTTCGTCCAGGACATCACCAACAGCGCCCGGCTGCACATCGGCTGGCACATGCTGCGAGGCGAGCCCGGCCAGGCGCTGGCGGTGGCCGAGCGGATGCTGGCAAGGCCCGCGCAGTCCAGCAAGGCCATGCTCGGCTGGCGGCTGCTCGCCCTCCTGCGCACCGTCTGCGACGCGGCCGAGGACGTCGAGCCCGAACGGGTCCGCGCGGTGCGCGAGCAGGCCGCCGACGTGGCCGCGCACCTGTCGGTGACGAGCCCGGTCGCCGAGGCCTACCGGCTGACGTACTCGGGCGACTTCGACGCCGCGGCCGCCGCGTGGGAACGGCTCAACCGGCCGCACAACCAGGCCAGGGCCCTGCTGCGGGCGGCCACCGTGGCGGCGCGGGCGGGTGACAGGGACGGTGCCGCGGCCCGGCTGGCGACCGCGCTCCCCCGGGCCACCGCGCTGGGCGCGGCCCCGCTCGTGGCCGAGATCGAGGCGCTCTCGCGCCGCGTCGGCGGCGCCCAGCGCCCGCAGGAGCCGTCGGAGCTGCTCACCCCGCGCGAGCTGGAGGTGCTCCGCCTGGTGGCGCTGGGCCGGACGAACAGGGACATCGCCAAGGAGCTGTTCATCTCCGCCAAGACGGTCAGCGTGCACGTCTCCAACATCCTGGCGAAGCTCTGCGTCACCACCCGGGGCGAGGCGGCCGCCGCCGCGCACCGACTTTCTCTGCTTTCACGGTAGTTGTAGCCACCTCGTTACCGTTAGTCAGCTTCGTATGTGGTTGGGTAGTCATCTGACTTGATCACGAGGTGAAGTGGAGCGAGGCTTGTCAAGGTTCGGCTGGTGTCACCCGGCGTTCGCGCCCGTGATGGGCACGATGGTCGCGATGCTGTGTCACGTCGCGGGACTCGTCGGCGCGCTGCTGAAGTCGGTGGGCGCCACCACGGTCCCGGCGGCGGCGGAGCTGGTGGTCACGCTCATCATCGCGGTGTTCCTGACCACCGTGCTCCGCATCGCCAGGGTCGTGCCGGACATCCGCCGGGAGAGCGCCGCGACCGCCCGCGCGGTCACCTCCGTGCAGGCGGTCCATCCGGGCGACGACACCCTCGTGGCGCGGCGGCTCAAGCTGTTCAGGGAGGCCGCCGAGGCGGGGAACGACGCCGAGGCGGTGCTCGGCGCCCGCTCCGCGCTCGACGAGAGCGAGATGGCCAACAAGCACCACCTCGACCACGCGCTGATCTGGGCGCTGCCGGTGTTCGGGTTCATCGGCACCGCGCTGACCATGGCCGCCATGGTCACCGCGTTCGGCGACGCGCTCGACCGCCAGGGCGACGCCGCCGCCCTGATGGCCGCGCTCAAGCAGCACGTGCTGCCCGAGCTGGCGTCCGCGTTCGGCGTCACCCTGATCGCGTTGTTCCTGAGCGTGCTCGCGTTCGGCGCGATGGCGCTCGCCGAGCGGGCCGAGCGGGCGAACGTGGCCGCCGCCGACGAGTTGTTCCTGCTCCACCTGGCTCGCCTGCCCGCCAAGCGGACCGCCCCCGCGCTGAACGGGCTGGCCCAGGAGCTGGCCCAGTCCAGGGGCAGGACGGAAGAGCTGATCAAGGGCCTGGACGCGCTGCGCACCGCCGTGGAGACGCTGGCCGAGTCCGGCGGCCGCCCGCAGCGCTACACGCTGGTGAGGGAGCAGTGAGGAGGCGGCCCGCCCGGTCCTTCGCGCCACCGCTCGACCTGCGGTTCATCGACCTGTTCATGGCCATCGTGCTGGTGCTGGCGTTCATCGCGATCATGCTGACCGTGGTGGCCAGGATGCTTCCGTCGGACACCACCCCGCAGCCCCGCCAGCAGGTGGTCGCCGAGCTGAAGGAGCAGCGCGACGCCGCCGTGGTCGCGCAGCGCCGGGCCGAGGCCGAGCTGCGCGCCACGCGGGCGGCGATCGCCGAGCGGGCCACGTTCGCCCTGCCGTGGTGGCTGATCGGGTTCTGCGCCCTGCTCGGCGTGCTCGTGGTCTACCTGGAGTGGCGGATCCGGCTGTGGCGGCGGGGCGACCTGCCGCGCCTGCGCACCTGGCTGCTGGTCACCGGAGTGGTGGCCGTGGTCACCTGGGCGCTGCGCACGCGCAGCGACAGCGACGGCTACCTGCTGCTCGCCGAGATCCCCTGGTGGGCGGCCGAGGCGCTCTGCCTCGGCCTGCTGCTCGTCGCGTACGTGCTGATCTCCGACATCAGGGCCGGCCGCCGGACGCTCGGCGCGATGAGGTCACGTTAGAGGAAGGCGTCGACGAGCATCACGACACCGAAGATCGCGAAGGCGGCGGCGGCGCCGTAGCGGACGGCCTTCTCCGGAAGGTTCCTGCCCAGCATGCGGCCCACCACGATGGCCAGCGCGTCGGCGGCCACCATGCCGACCGTGGAGCCGATCCAGGTGCCGACCCAGCCGTACTGGGTGGCCAGCGTGATCGTGGCGAGCATCGTCTTGTCGCCCAGCTCGCTGAGGAAGAACGCCACCGTCACCGCGATCAGCGCGCTGCGGGTGGCCCGCTGGGCCTTGCGCGACTCCTCCTCGGTCAGCTCGTCGCCGCGCAGCGTCCAGGCGGCGAAGCCGATGAAGGCCAGGCCCGCCACGATCGAGATGGCGGTGGTGGGCAGCGCGTCGCCGATGAGCCCGCCGATGGCCACGCTGCCCAGGTGGACGACGGTGGTGGCGACCGTGATGCCGGTCAGCACCACCCATGCCTTGTAGCGGGTGGCGAACGTCATGGCCATGAGCTGGCTCTTGTCGCCGAGCTCGGCGAGGAAGATCGCGCCCAGGCTGATCCAGAAAGCTTCCACGGTCCCTCTCTCGTGCGGCCGGACCGTGGGCATCGCACCCGGGGAGATTTTCGGGCACGGCTTCGGCCCGGCAGCGTTTCGTACACGACTGCCAGGCCGAAGGTCTCGTCCGCCCGTGAGGCCCGCGCGACCGGGCGCGCGCACGCGCGCGCCAGTATGTCGATCTACGCGATTGGGACTACTCCCCTTCGGTGTTTCGACTTACCTTAACAGCGGCCCGCGCGCGGGCATTCCCCAGGTCAAATCTCGCAGCCGACCAGCACCGGCTCGTTGACCAGCGTGACGCCGAACTTCTCGCGCACCCCGTCGCGCACCTCCCTGGCCAGGGCCAGCAGGTCGCCGGTGGTGCCGGCGCCGTCCGGGTTGGTCAGCGCGAGCGTGTGCTTGGTGGAGATGCGCACCGGGCCGCGGGCGTAGCCCTTGGGGAAGCCCGCCTGCTCGATCAGCCACGCCGCCGGCACCTTGACCAGGCCGCCGGGCAGCTCCCAGCCCGGGTGGCCGGGCGCGCGGGCGGCCAGCTCCGCCGCCTGCTCCGCGGTCAGGACCGGGTTGGTGAAGAACGAACCGGCGCTGCGGGTGTCGGGGTCGCCGGGGTCGAGCACCATGCCCTTGCCGCGGCGCAGCTCCAGCACCGCCTCGCGGGCGCGGGCCAGCGGCACGCGGGCGCCGGGCTCGACGCCCAGCCGGGTGGCCAGTTCCTGGTAGGCGACCGGCCCGGACATGTCGGTGAGCTCCAGCGCGTACGTCACCGACAGCACGACGTAGCGCGACAGGTCGCGCTTGAACATGCTGGTGCGGTAGGCGAACCCGCACTGGCGGGCCTCCAGATCCTCGACCTGCTGGGTGCGGCGGTCGTAGGCGCGCACGCACCGGACGGTCTGCGCGATCTCCTGGCCGTAGGCGCCGACGTTCTGGATCGGGGTGGAGCCCACCAGGCCGGGGATGCCGGCCATGCACTCGACGCCGGACCAGCCCTCCGCGACCGTGCGGGCCACCAGCGGGTCCCAGTCTTCGCCCGCCTCGACCGTCACGAGCACCTGCTCGCCGTCGCGGGACACCCGCACGCCCTTGGTCTCCACCCGGACGACGAGCCCGTCGAAGCCCGCGTCGGACACCACGAGGTTGCTGCCGCCGCCGAGGACCAGCGTCGGCCGCGCGGCGCGGTCGGCCTCGGCCACCAGGGAGACCAGTCGCTCGGCCGTGTCGGCTTGGACGAAGTCGAGGGCGGGACCGCCCAACCCCAGCGTGGTGTACGGCGCGAGCATCTCCATAGGGGTCTAGCTTAGGAGGGTTCCAGCATCCTGAGCACCCGGCCGTGGTTGCGGTGTGACTCCTCCAGCCGGTAGTCGTCGGCCACGGCGTGCACGCGCTCCTGCCGTACGGGAAGGCGCGTGCGGGGCACCACCAGCTCGCCGCGCAGGCGCAGAGACAGCTCCAGGTCGGCGTCGGCTCCGTAGCGGGCCTGCTCGGGCAGGGCCGCGACGGCGGCCGAGCGGCGCACCGCCATCAGGTCACCGGTCAGCGCGGGCACCTTGCCCGGCCCGGCCTCCAGCCACTCGGCTCCGCTGTCCGGCCTCTCGGCGCCCGGCGGCTTGCGGCCCTTCCACCCGGCGGCCACCGCGCCTTCCTGCACGGCGGCGATCAGCGGCGTGAGGGCGTCGCCCACCAGGACCACCGAGGTGTCCATGAACACGTGCACCTCGGCGGTGTCCAGCTGGAGCAGCTTGGCCCTGGCCGCGCCCCAGGTCGCGGTGCCGCCGAGCCAGTGCGGCGTCTCGGCGACGTGCCACACCCGCACCCGGTCAGGCTCGCGCCCGGCCAGCACGTCCAGCACGTCGCCGGCGCCTTCCACGTTGCCCAGGTCGAGCGCCAGCACCGTGCACCCGGTGTGCGCCAGCACCGACTCCACGCAGGCGCGCACGTCACCCGGCCAGCCGTCCACCAGGAGGCCGACCGAGGCCGTCACGTCCTTGGTCTCCACCCGCTGGCGCTCGGCGTTGACGCCCAGGTCGTCCATCCGGTTGGTGGCCAGCGTGCCGTCCCACACCCGCTGCGCGTGCAGCATGTCGTCGCCCGGGTCGCCGTGCTGGCCGGGATCGCCGGAGAAGCCGAACTCGGCCGCGGGGTTGCCGCGGGCGCCTTCGCGGCGGCGGCCCTTGGTGCCGGCCGTGCCCACGCCCGTGGCGCGTGCGGGGGTGGGCACGGCGGCGCCGCCGGCGGTGTCGCGGCCGGTGCCGCTCGCGCCGGCGATCTCGTCGGTCCTGGCGGGTCTCAGGTGGGCGGGCGGCCGGTCGTCCGTGACGGCCGAGACGGGGATCGACTCCACAGTTGGCCATGCTTTCTCACTCATGACCGTCACGCGTACCCGAGAATCGGCCGCCTAGGCGAGCCGCACCACGGCCCTCGCCTTGGACAGCACCCGGGCGTCCCCCGATCGGGCGGTCAGCGCCACCACGACCTTGCCGTCGTCGAGCTTCTCCTCCACGACGCCGCTCACCGTGATCGTCGCGCCCTCGTCGTCGTCGGGCACGACCACCATCGACGAGAACCGCACCCCGAAGTCGACGACCGCGCCCGGGTCGCCGGCCCAGTCGGTGACGAACCGGCCCGCCTGCGCCATCGTGTACATGCCGTGCGCGATGACGTCGGGCAGGCCCACCATCTTGGCGAACCGCTCGTTCCAGTGGATCTGGTTGAAGTCGCCGGACGCTCCCGCGTACATGACCAGGTTGACCCGGCGCACGCGGTAGTCGACCGGCGGGATCTCCTGGCCCACCTCGACCTCGTCGTACTTCACCGTCGCCGTCATGTCAGGCCGCCCCTCCGCGCTCGACGATCGTGTTGTACGTGGTGCAGACCGGCTCGCCGGAGACCGTCGTGACGTCGCTCCTGACCGTCAGCAGCTCGTTGCGCCCGGCGGTGCGGATGTCGGTGATGGTGGCGGTGGTGACCAGCTCGTCGCCCGCGTAGACCGGGCGGAGATACTCGAAACGCTGCTCACCGTGGACGACCATGGCGAAGTTGAGCCCCAGGTCGGGGTCGGCGAGCGCCTCGCCGCCGCCCCGCAGGCTGAAGACGATCGGGAAGGTGGGCGGGGCCACCACGTCGGGGTGGCCGGCGGCCCTGGCGGCGTCCCTGTCGTGGTAGATCGGGTTGTCGTCGCCGATCGCCGCCGCGAACTCTCGGATCTTCACCCGGCTGACTTCGTATGGAGTGCTGGATGGGTAACTGCGCCCCACGAAGTCACGGTTCAAGGCCATCGATGCTCCCTCGCATGTCTCACCGGACGCGCTGTTGAGCAGAAGGTAACAGAACAAGGTTCGGCTGTCGCTGCCGATGGCCTGCTTTTTGCCGCCCCCCGGACATGACAAACCGGCGCCCGGAGGGGACGCCGGTTGTGCGCTCTATGGAGGCCGGGAGTGACCGCCCCTGACGAGAACTAGCGGGTCTCGCGGTGCGCGCGGTGGCAGCGGCAGTTGGGGCAGTACTTCTTCAGCTCAAGCCGATCCGGGTCGTTGCGCCGGTTCTTCCGCGTGATGTAGTTGCGGTGCTTGCACTCCTGGCAGGCCAGCGTGATCTTCGGCCTAACGTCGGTGGCAGCCACTTGGGAGTGCCTTTCTACGTTCGGGACATGGACATGCCCGGACCCAGGCCGGGTGACCTGGGTGAGGGCAGTAGCGGAGGCCGGACTTGAACCGGCGACACAACGATTATGAGCCGTTTGCTCTGCCTGACTGAGCTACTCCGCCTTTGAAGCCGGAAACGACCCGGCCCCGTAGAGGATACCCGACCCCGCGAGCGTCTACGTCACTCGCCTGGTCAGGCGGGGTGATGCAAGTATGCCAAAAGCACCCCCGGCGACACAAAGCAAAAACCCCACCGTGGTGGGGTCTGTCGCGGGTGGAGCCCCCAAACGGAATCGAACCGTTGACCTTCTCCTTACCATGGAGACGCTCTGCCGACTGAGCTATAGGGGCCTGTCCGGCGCTGCGGACAGGTGTAACCATACACGGCACTCAACGATGATGCGAACTCGTTCGGGCCGTCTCCCGCCCGGTTTTCCGGGGTCGCGCGGGCAGCGCGATGACCTCGCAGAGATCGGCCAGATCGACGTGGCGCGCGACCTCGGAGACCGACGCGCACTCGGCGACGAGCCGGCCGTTGCGGCGCACCCTCAGCACCTGACGCCCGGCCCGCATGCCGAGCACGATCTCGTACCCGTCGCTCCCGACCCATCGCCTGTCCATAGCGGCACACATTAGCCTTCGGGTCTCTCAATTTCCCCCGAGACGACAGGCGTAACGGGATCAGTAGCGGTAGAACCCGAGGAATCCGGGCACCTTCGCGATGTCGTCCACCCGGACGATCGCGCCGGTCTCGGGGGCGTTCATCATCCGCCCGAGGCCCAGATAGATGCCGACGTGCCGGGTCCTGAGCCGTTTCTTCCTGCGTTCGCCGAAGAAGACGAGGTCACCCGGCACCGGCGACCGGACCTGGCGCATCCGCCGTACGTGGTCGTCGGTGTTGCCCGGCCCGAGCACGTCCGCGCCGTGCGCGAGCGCGTACACCCAGCGCGTGAGCCCGGAGCAGTCCAGCCCCCGCGTCCGGGTGGCGGGGCAGGGCTTGATCCTGCCCGTGTAGCCGGCGCAGGTGCCCGTGGAGGGGCCGGGGCGTTCGGCGTGGCCGCCGCCCCAGGAGTAGACGATGCCGTGGCGCTCGATCTCGTACGCGATCGCGACGATCCGGGGTAAGACGTAGTGCTTGATCGGGGCGGAGGCGGTGACGACGAGCAGGACGAGCGCCATGGCGAGCAGAGCTCCGCGCCTCCCCGACACCCGTGCCTCCCTCGTGATGCCGGTTCAATCCTGCCTTATGGGGCTATCTGGCGCTTAGCTTGACCGCCACGGTTCCGACGGTGAACCGGATGCCGACCGTGCCCTTCTTCTTGCGGGGCTTGGTGGTGAAGGTTAAGGTCCTCTTCTGTCCGCGCCTGAGCTCGTCGATCGAGCAGCGGATCGCGGTGCCGCTGAACGTGCAGCCGGTGGGCGCCTTGACCACCCGCTGCCCGCCGAACGTCCGCCCGGAGACCTTGACGTCCGTGACCGGATGCGGCCCGGTGTTGGCCACGGTCAGCCGGTAGGTCGTGCGGCTGCGGGTCTTGCCGGAGACGGTCACCTCGGCCGGCGGGTTGGCCATCGCGGCCAGCTCGGACTCGGAGCCGTTGAACGCGTTCTGCCCGCCGGGCAGCGGGCCCTTGTCGGCCGACTGCCAGAACGTGTGCTTCTGCCATGCCTTGGGCAGCTCGCCCGGGTCGGCGCCCCACCGGGCGATCCACAGCGGGCTGGACTTGGCCGCGGTGCTGTCGCCCGTGCAGGTCCGCCACCAGCTCGTGGTGGTGTAGACGATCGCCTGACGCCCGGTCCTGGCCCGGTAGGTCCTGGTGAAGTCCTTGATCCAGGCGACCATGTCCTTGGCCGACAGGCCGTAGCAGGCGTTCTTGCCGTTCCTGTCCTGGTACGGGTTGTCTTCGAGGTCGAGCACGCCGGGCAGCGTCCGCCCGTCGGTGAGCCAGTTGCCGCCGTTGCGCACGAAGTGCTCGGCCTGCGCGGCCCCGCCCGACTCGTGCGGCTGCGCGAAGTGGTAGGCGCCGCGGACCAGCCCGGCCGCCGCCGCGCCGTCGAACTGCGCGGTGAAGCGCGGGTTGACGTAGTCGCCGCCCTCGGTGGCGTGCACGAAGGCGAACTTGGCGCCGCCCGACGCCGCCGCCGACCAGTCGACCTCGCCGGTCCAGTTGCTGACGTCCACCCCCGCGACCCCGTCCGCCGCCTGGGCGCTCTGCGCGCCCAGACCGACTGCCGCCACCACCGCGATGAGCACCAGACGCTTCACGTGGGTGATAGTCGCAAAAAATCTTTACATGTACGGAGAAATCGCACTTCAGAGGCCGAAAAGTTATCCGTCATCGCCATCCGAACCACGTGACGTTTCCGCAGGTCAGAGCCGTATATGAACGTGATGTTCACGTTTGCCAGGACCGCTTTCCCGGGCTGACACTTGAGCCGCTCCCATCCGACACCCCCCACCACCAGGGGTTTCTTCGCCATGCCCGGAGGAAGGCACCATGATCCACACCCGGGGTCTGACCCGCGTGTTCTCCCTGAAGAAGAAACAGACCGTCGAGGCCGTACGCGGCATCGACCTGGACGTCGAGCCCGGACAGCTCGTCGCGTTCCTCGGCCCGAACGGCGCGGGCAAGTCCACCACGCTGCGGATGCTCACCACGCTGCTGCCGCCGACGTCCGGCACCGCCACCGTCGCCGGCCGCGACGTGGCGCGCGACCCCGCCGGGGTGCGCGCCAGGATCGGCTACGTCGGCCAGCGGAACAGCGCCGGAGAGAACTTCCGCGTCGGCGACGAGCTCGTCACCCAGGGCCGCTGCTACGGCCTGACCAGCGCCGAGGCCCGCCGCCGGGCCGGCGAGATGCTGGAACTGCTCGACCTGGGGCCGCTCGCCGCGCGCAAGCCCGGCACGCTCTCCGGCGGCCAGCGCCGCCGCCTCGACATCGCCCTCGGCCTCGTCCACCGTCCCGGCCTGCTGTTCCTGGACGAGCCCTCGACCGGGCTCGACCCCAAGAGCCGCGCCGAGATCTGGTCACACATCCTGCGCCTGCGCGAGACGTACGGGACCACGCTCTTCCTCACCACCCACTACCTCGAAGAGGCCGACAGCATGGCCGAGCGGGTGATCATCATCGACGACGGCCGGATCATCGCCGACGGCACGGCCGAGCAGCTCAAGAACGACCTGGCCGGCGACCGCGTCACGCTCACCACGCACACCGCCCAGGACGCCGGGCGGGCCGCCGCGCTCCTCGGCGGCGCCGCCGAGGGCGTCACCGTGCGGCTGCGCGCGGCCTCCGCGACCGCCGCCCTGCCCGAGCACCTGCGCACGCTGGAGGCGGCGGGCGTCAAGGTCGCCACCGCCGAGACCGTCCGCCCGACCCTCGACGACGTGTTCCTCACCCTGACCGGGAGAAGCCTCAGCGATGACGACCTTCCTGCGTGACACCGTGACCGTGTTCCGCCGCGAGTTCACGCCCGCGTGGCGGGAGCCGGTGGGGCTGATGTTCGAGATGGGGCAGCCGCTGCTCTTCCTGTTCCTGTTCGGGGCCCTGCTGGACGGCGCCGTCGGGGCGTCCTGGCAGTGGTTCGTGCCGGGCATCCTGGTGATGATGTGCCTGACCGGGCCGATGGCGGCCGGCTACCACGTGCTGATGGAGCTGGTCGGCGGCTCGATGGAGCGGATGATGGTGACGCCGCTCGACCGGACCGCGATGCTGGTCGGCAGGACGATGAAGGAGATGGCCGTGCTGTTCGCCCAGGCCGTCCTGATCATCGTGCTGGCGCTGCCGCTCGGGTTCGAGCCGCACCTGGCGGGGGTGGTCGCCGGGCTGGCGCTGCTGATCGTGTTCGGGGTGGGGCTGGGCGCGCTCTCGTTCGTCCTGGCCGTCAAGTCGGCGCCCGACGGCACCCTGTTCTACACGGTCACGCAGGTGCTGCTGTTCCCGATGCTGCTGCTGTCGGGGGTGCTGCTGCCGCTCGACTCCGGTCCGGACTGGCTGCGGGTGGCCGGCGGGCTCAACCCGATCACCTACATCGTCGACGCCGAGCGCGCGCTCTTCTCCGGCCAGGTGCTCGGCCTGCCGGTCCTGTACGGGGCCGCGACGGCGGTGGCGGTGGCCGCGCTCGGCCTGTTCCTGGGCAACCGGACCCTGCGCCGGGGCGTCTGACCGGTGCAGCTCACACGGCGCGGGCCCTCTCGATGTCCGGCCCCCGGTAGGCGTGCTCCGGGATGCGGGCCAGCGTCGAGTCGTGCACCTGCGGCCCGAGCCCGTACAGCTTCTGGAAGCTCATGATCAGGGGCCGCCACCGGTCCGGGTCGACGTGGTCGTCGGCGCCGTCCTTGCGGATCTCGTCGTGCACCCACACGCGCTGCACCCGCACCTCGAAGGTGACGATCCCGCCGTCGCCCACCGGGTGCTCGACGACCACCACCGCTTCCATGCTCACCGGGCACTCGGCCACCCGGGGCGGCGCCACGGTCTCGCTCGCCACCGGCGTCAGCCCCGCCCGCTCGAACTTGGCGGGCACGTACCGGTAGCCCCGCTCGCGCTTCCCCGGCGGCACCGGGTCGGCGCCGGTGGTCAGGGCGAGCCGGTCGACGGCGGGGGCGAGCTCGTCCGAGGGCAGGTTCAGCACGCACTCGCGGGTCCGCGTCATGTTGCGCGCGGTCTTGGACCGCCTGCCCAGCCCCAGCACGCCCCGCCAGCCGAGCCAGAACGCCGACGACATCGGGGCCAGATTGGGCGTGCCGTCCTCGTTCACGGTGGAGATCAGCACGACAGGGGTGCCGAAGTAGAGGATCGACGGTTCGATACGGGTGTGCTTGGTCACGGACCACACTTTCGCGCCTGCCGGGGTCCCGGCACCGGCGGCAATCGGACCTGTCGACCGGCCTTGACCGGTGTAATGTCGCCCCATACACCATGGAGGCCGCTGGATGCATGCACCGTTCGCCATCACCAGTGAATACTTCGGTGACACGGCGGTCATCAGCCTGATCGGCGAGCTGGACACCACCCGGTGCCCCCAGCTGGACGAGGCGCTCGGCGCCAGCCTGTCCGGGGGGCGGATCCATCTCGTCGTCGACACCGCCGAGCTGACCTTCTGCGACTCGATGGGCCTGCGCACCTTCCTCGACTACGTGGAGAGGGCCAGGCAGGCGGGCGGCTGGCTGCGGATGGCGGGCGTGCGGGGGGTGCTGCGGCGGCTGCTCGACGTGACGGGCGTCTCCGCCGTCGTCCCCATCGACCCCGACGTCCCCACCGCGCTGCGCGCCCGCCTGCCCGGCGGCGACGCCCTCGGCCTCTGACGGCTCACGAGAGGTCCGCCCAGAACGCGTCGTGGTCGCTGTACGACCCCATGCTGATCGTCCCGGTCCTGACGAAGCCGTGGCCGCTGTCACGGGCGATCACGTGCTGGCGGTTGCCGTCGCTCTTGCGCGTGTAGCCGCTGCCCAGGCAGCGCTTCAGCGCCGCCTGCTCGGCCGGCCTGTTCCAGCGCAGGTTCAGATCACCGGAGACGATCAGCGGGCCCCTGCCCGCCAGTTTCCTGCCGCCGCTCATCAGCTCGCGGCACTGCGCCTCGGCGACCGCCACCGTGCTGACCGACAGGTGGCCCGTGCAGACGGTGAAGGCGGGCTCCTTCCGGCAGCCCATCACCCGCCGCTCGCTGCTGCCGTCCTGCTTGGTGAACCGCTTCTCCAGCCGGTACGCGCTGTACGGCTTGCGCAGCGGCGCCTCGGTCAGGATCGCCGAACCGTAGGAGCCGCCGCCGTTCCTGGAACCACCGCACGTGTACTTGGCGGAGTTCTTGTACACGGTGAAGAACGAGTCGCCGTCGAGGCCGAGCCGGATCTTCATGGAGGCGAGGTCGGAGGAGCACACCTCGTTCATCACGACGACGGACGGTCGCGGGTTCAGCGACTTTAACCCCGACACGACCTTGCTCATCGTCCTGGCGGCCCGGGTGCCGTCGGGGCCCGGCTTCTCGCCCCAGCAGGGGGCGTGCCCGCTGTTGCACAGGTTGAACTGGAGCACGCGCACCGGCCGGGCCGCGGCCTCGGCCGACGCCGGACCGGCGAAGCAAGTCGCGGCCAGCAGACCGGCGGCGAGGATCCTCAGGCTGGCGTGACGTGGCAAGACGCACCCCTCTCATCCCGGTGAAAGTTTCCAGGCACGTTAGTGAGCCGGGTTATCGAATCCCTAAGGGAAACGGCGCTAAGGGAATCGATAACCCGCCTCCCTAACGTCTCCGGGGCACCTATCACCCCTGATGGAGGAGGACTCCTCTTGCGTCGCACAGCCGTGTCCGTCGCCGCGCTCGTCGCCATGACGGGCCTTCCGGCTCCGGCCCACGCCGCCACCGAGGCGCTCGCCTCGCGGCCGTTCTTCCAGCTCCCGTTCGCGTGCGGCACCAAGGTCTTCACGAACTCCGCCGGATCCCACGCCGGTTACGTGGACAAGGCGCTCGACATGTATCCGAACACCGGCAACCCCTACTCGGGCGGTTACAGCGCCGACGGCTGGGAGGTGCGTCCCGCGGTCGGCGGGACGGTGCGGTATCTGTCCGGCAGCACGACCAACACAATGTACGTCGAGCACAACAGCACCTGGCGCACCATGTACGCGCACATGAAGAACCGCGTCAAGAACGGCTCCAAGGTCACCAGGTCCACCGTCATCGGCCGCATCGGCAGCGTGGGAACCGGCAAACCCCACCTCCACTACGAGCAGCAGCAGAAGGTGAACGGGACCTGGCAGCTGGTCAAGCCCTACTTCAACGGCAAGAACCGCTCGCTCGGCAGCGGCGGGCGGCAGGTCCTCACCAGCCACAGCTGCACGCATCCGAAGCCGACGGTCTGGTGCCGGTACCGGGCCGAGAAGGCCGTCAACAAGCGTTCCTGGGCGGGCACGAAGTACGAGTCCGAGGGCAAGCTGACCAAGGGCACCGTGTACGTCTTCGGCTACAACGGCTACCGCAAGCCCGGTTCCACGGTCTGGCGCAGGTTGAAGAGCAGCGGCGGCGCCGACGGCCAGGGCCCCTTCGTGAGCGGGAACCACCTGGAGTACCTCGGCGGCGGGACGTCCTGCCCCACCTGATCTCCGGGCGTTTAGCGGATCGATAACGAGGTTCCTCTACGATCGATCGGGGGTTTCGGTTCGGCGAGCGGGTGTGCCCTGCCGTCGTCGCCTGCAAGACCGATCTCGATCATGGCTCAGCTGGAGTTTCTCGTCCTCGGACCGCTGGAGGCCGGCGTCGCCGGGCACCCTGTCCGGCTCGGCGGGTCGCGGCGCCGTGCGCTGCTTGTCGCCCTGCTACTGGAGACCGGGCAGGCGGTGCCGGTGGACCGGCTGGCGCGCACGGTCTGGGAGGACCGCCGGCCCACGTCGGTACGCACCCAGATCTCCATCCACGTCGCCGCTCTCCGCAAGGCCGTCAAGGCGGCCGGAGGCGATCCTGGGGTGATCGTCACCGAGCCGCACGGCTACCGGCTCGACGCCGAAGGGGTACGGGTCGACGCGCACGAAGCCGAGCAGCGGATCGCCGAAGGGCGCGAACTCGCCGCGGCCGGGCAGCCTGACCAGGCGGCCGACCTGCTCGGACAGGCGCTGGCCCGGTGGCGCGGGCCCGTGCTGGCCGGGCTCGACACCACGGCGATCACGGCGTGGGCGCGCCGCCTGGACGCGGTCCGGCTGGCGGCGGTCGAGGAATGGGCCGGGCTGGAGCTGGCGTGCGGCCGGCCGCGCGAGGTCGTGGAGCACCTGACCGGGCTGGTCGACGACCATCCCCTGTACGAGGGGCTGCGCGAGAAACTGGTGCTCGCCCTGTCGCACGCCGGCCGCCAGGCCGACGCCCTCGCCTGCTACCACCGAGGCCGCGACCTGCTGCTACGGGAACTGGGCCTGGAACCCGGCCCCGGACTGCGCCAGGCCCAGCACAAGGTCCTCCGCGGCCACCCCGCCCCACCGACGCACTTACCGCGACCCGCCCCAGCGCGGCAGGCGCAACCGCCTTACATACCACCCGCCACGCAAACCGAACTGGCGTGGCGCGAGCAGCCGCCGCACGACCAGCCGCAGGCCAAGCCTGCGCAGCCCACGCAACCTCCGCACAACAGACAGTCGGACACGCAGGCCGAGCCAGCGTGGCGCGAGGGGGTGCCGTACGACCGGCTGCCGGCCCATCCCGCGGGAGCGGCACGACCGACTCGCGACCAGCCGCAGGCCAAGCCGGCGCAACCACCGCACAACAGACAACCCACCGAGCCCGCGTGGCGCGATGAGTCGCCGTACGGCCGGTTGTTGGCCCATCCGACGGGGGCGGTATGGCCGGCTTGTGATCTGCCGCAGGTCGCGGTGGTGCGGCCTGCGCAGTTGCCGCCGCCCGTGCGGGGGTTTGTCGGGCGGGCGCCGGAGTTGCGGGCGCTGGATCGGCTGCTCGCCCAGGACGGGCCGCGGGTGGCGGTGGTGAGCGGGATGGCGGGGGTGGGGAAGACGGCGCTGGTGTTGCGGTGGGCTCATCAGATGGCCAGCCGGTTCCCGGACGGCCAGCTCTTCGCCGACCTGCGGGGGTATGACGCGGGCGGGGAGCCGGTGCGCCCGGGAAGCGTGCTGGAACGGTTCCTGCGCGCGCTCGGCGTGGGGGTGCCGCGAGATCCGGCGGAACAGGCCGCGGCGTTCCGGGAGGCGCTGGCCGGACGGCGGGCGCTCGTGGTCCTGGACGACGCCGGATCGGCGGAGCAGGTGCGGCCCCTGCTGGTGAACGCGCCCGGCTGCCGCGTGATCATCACCGCCCGCCGCCGTCTCGGCGAAACAGCCCTGACCGTGCCGATCAATACGCCCATCGACGCGCCCGTGCCCGTGCCTGTTGACGTGCCCGTCCCCATATCCATCGATGTCCCCGTCGATGTGCTTCCCGTACCCGAGTGCGTGGAGTTGCTCGGTCGGGTGGCCGGGGGCAGGCGTGTGGCGGACGAGCGGGAGGCGGCCGAGCGGCTGGCCGGTCTGTGCGGGGGGCTGCCGCTCGCGGTGCGGATCGCGGCGGCGAAGCTGGCGCGGCAGCCGCGGTGGCCGCTGTCCGGCCTGGTCGGGCTGCTCGCCGACGAGCGCCACCGGCTGGACGAGCTGGTCTGCGACGGCCTGAGCGTACGGGACAGCATCGCCCTGTCGTACCGCGAGCTGCCGCCCGAGGCGGCGCGGCTGTTCGACCGGCTGGGGCTGGTCGAACAGCCAGCGGGCTTCGGCCCGGACCTGCCCGGCGTGCGGCAGGACGACCGTACGGACGCGCGACCCGGGAACGACGCCGAGCTGCTGCGGCAGCTCGCCCACGCGCAGTTGCTGCGCCCGCCGGGCGGGCCGAGCCGGCCGCACTACCGGTTCCACGAGCTGGTGCGGCTGTTCGCCAGGGAACGCGCCGCGACCGCCGTTCGATGACGTCTTGAACGCTTGCCGCCTCCGGCACCCCTCCCGTTACGATCCATCAAGGGAGGAGTCGATGTCCGGCCCAGTCGCTTTCCAGATCCTCGGCCCTCTGCGCGTCGAGGTCGCCGGCCGCGCCGTCGCCCCCATCGGGTCGCGCGCCCGTACGGTCCTGAGCGTCCTGCTGCTGCACGCCGGGCAGAGCGTCACCGCCGAGCAGCTGGTCGCGGCGCTCTGGACGGACGGCGCCCCGCCCCCGACCGCCCGCACCCAGCTCCACATGCTGCTCTCCCGGTTGCGCAAGACGCTGCTCGGCCACCCGGTGATCGAGACCCGGCCGGGCGCCTACCGCATCGACACGCGGGTGGCGCGGCTCGATTCCCATCACGCTGAGCGGCTCATCGAGGAGGGCCGCCGGCTGGGCGATCCCGCACTCTACGGCCGGGCGCTCGCACTGTGGCGCGGGCCCGTACTGGACGGTTTCGACCACGCGGAGGTGCGGCGGCTCGAAGAGCTCAGGCTGACCGCCGTCGGCGAGTGGGCCGCGCTGGAGCTGGGCCGGGGCTGCCCGTCGCGGGTGGCCGAGCGGCTCGCGCCGATGGTCGCCGACCTGCCGTACTACGAATCGCTCCGCGCCCAGCTCGTGCTCGCGCTCGACCGGCTGAACCGCCGTCAGGAGGCGCTCCACGTGCTGCGCGAGGGCACGCGGCTGCTGGACCGCGAGCTCGGCCTCGAACCGGGGCCGGAGCTGCGCCGCGCCGAACAGCTCGTACGGGGGCGCACCCCGGCGCAGCTTCCTCCGGCGGTGGCGGCGTTCACGGGCCGTGACGGCGACGTCGAGCGGCTGTGCGGGCTGCTGACGGACGGCGGCGAGCACGTGGTGGCCGTCTCGGGCCCGGCGGGCATCGGCAAGTCCGCGCTGGCCGTCCAGGTGGCGCACCGCCTGGCCGGTCTCTTCCCCGACGGGCAGCTCTACGTCAACCTGCACGGGTCCACCCCGGACACGGAGCCGGCGGCCACCGCGGAGGTGCTCGGCAGGTTCCTCCGCGCGCTGGGCGCGACGGTGCCCGCCGACCAGGAGGAGGCCGCCGCGGCGTTCCGCTCGATGACGCACGGCAAGCGGCTGCTCGTCCTGCTCGACAACGCCGCCGGCCCGGAGCAGGTGCGCGACCTGCTGCCGGGCAGCGCCACCTGCGGCGTGCTCATCACCAGCCGGCGGCTGCTCGGCTCCGTCGACGCCGCCCGCCATCACCCGGTCGAGGGTCTGCCGCCGGACGAGGCGGTCGCCCTGCTCGGCAGGCTGGCCGGGACCGCCCGCGTCGGGAGCGAGCCCGAGGCGGCGGCCGAGATCGCCGAGCTGTGCGGGCGGCTCCCGCTGGCGCTCACCATCGCGGGGGCGAAACTGGCCGGGCAGCCGGACCTGAGCGTGCGGGCGCTGGCCGGGCGGCTCGCCGTCGAGCAGCGCAGGCTGGCCGAGCTCGCGCTGCACGACCAGGCCGTGCGCACCAGCTTCATGGTCAGCTACCAGGACCTCGGCGACGCCGCGGCGGCCCGGCTGTTCCGGCTGCTCGGCCTCCTGGACGTGCCCGACGTCGGCGTCCCGGTCGCCGCCGCGCTGGCCGGTCTGCCGGAGCAGCGCGCGGCGGTGCTGCTGGATCGGCTCGCGGAGAACCAGCTCGTACGGTCCGACGTGCCCGGCCGGTTCCACCTGCACGACCTGCTGCGGCTGTTCGCCAGGGAACGCGCCGCCGAGGAGGAGGCCGGGGCCGACCGCACCGGCGCCGTGCGCCGCGCCCTGCACTGCTACGTGGCCACGGCCCGGCACGCCACGCTGGCCGTCGAGCCGACGATCGGCTGGCGGATCGACTTCCTGCCCGGCTCGCTCGACCACCCCGGCGTCCCGCTCGGTTCGCGCGACGAGGTCGACGAGTGGATCGACGCCGAGACGGACAACCTGGTCGCCGCGGCCCGGCAGGCCGCCTCCGGCATCGCCCCCGAGGTCGCGCCCTACCTGTCGGCGTGCCTGAACGCCCCGCTCGAAGGCCGGGGCCGCCGGCGCGAGCAGCTGACGCTCGCGTACATCACGCTCACGGCCGCGCGTCTCACCGGCGACCGCCGTCACGCCGGGCTGGCCGACAACGACCTCGGCTAGGCGCTGCACTGGCTGAGCAGGGCGGAGGAGGCGCTCGCCTGCTTCGACCGCGCCCTGCGCGCCTGGGCCGGCTACGACGCCGGGACCGCCCTGGCCCTGCACGGCCGCGGCGTCGTGCTCCGCGTGCTCGAACGGTACGAGGAATCGCTCGAATCCCTGGAGCGGGCCCGCGCCGCCTGGCACCGGCTCGGCCACGCCCGCCAGGAGGCCGGCTGTCTGACCGGCGTCGGGCTCACTTGTCAGCGGCTCGGCCGCCATGACGACGCGGTCGCCGCGCACGAGGCCGCCATCGGCCTGGCCCGCGACTCCGCCGCCCGCGTCACCGAGGTCATGGCGCTGGGCAACCTCGGCGAGGCGCACCGCCTCGCCGGCCGGCGCGAGGCCGCCGCCGCCTGCTTCACCGAAGCCCTCCGCCTCGACCGGCTGCGCGGCCTGTCGGGCACCTACTGGGAGGCCGAACACCTGTGGGGCCTCGGCCGCGTCCGCGGCGACCGCGCCCTCCTGAACCGCTCGGCCGCGATCCTGCGCGACCTCGACCTCATCGACGACGCCGAGGCCGGAGCCATCGCCACCGGCCCCGCGCCGCGTACCCCGGCAGCCATCGCCGACCAGCTGTGACCAGCCGGATGCAAGATCTCTCCAAGTGGCGTCCCCTAGCGTCCCTGCCATGAAGAAGACCTATGTCATCGGTGGGGTCCTGGCCTTCCTGATCGCCGCGGGCGGGCCGGCCCAGGCGTCCCCCGGTATCCATTGGGGGCCCGTCAAGTCGGCGGCGGGACATTCCGGTCACGCCACGGCCGACGTCTGGATCACCGACTTCAGCGCCGAGACGTTCGTCGTGCGCGGCACGCTGTCCGATCGCGACAGGCACTCCGGTCACTGCGCCTACGTCCGCGCCCGCTTCCACTACGCGGGCGGCGGCACCGGATGGAGCCGGCCCCGCTCGACCTGCGCGGCCAAGACGCCCTTCCGGCTCTCCTCCGACGGCGAGATCAAGCGCGTGGACGTGCGGGTCTGCCTGTACGACCGCGCCCTGCGCAAGACCTTCAAGTGTCACGCCGACGCGATCAAGCCCGAGATCATCGCGAACTGGCCCCGGTGACGGGCGGTTCGTCGAGCAACGGGGTGAGCGTCTCCCAGTTGGCGCGGGTGGCCGCGGCCGCCCCCGCCACGTCACCGGCCGCGCACAATTCGATGATCCGGTCATGCTGAGCGACCGACTCCCGGCCGCTCAGTGAGGAGAAGCGGAGCCGCTCCAGGCGGCGCAGCACCGGCGTGAACCGTTCGAGGACGTCGCGGAGCGCGTCGTTGGCGCTGGCGGTGACCAGCACGCCGTGGAACTCGTCGTCGGCCGCGAGCGCCGCGTCCACGTCGTCGCGGCGCAGGGCGTCGGCGAACCGCGCGTTGGCCGTGCGCATGGCTTCGAGCTCGGTGGCGGAGAGGTTCGGCAGCGCCTCGCGGACAGCGAGTTCGTGCATGGCGGCCGTGACCGACTGGGCGTCACGGCAGGCGCGGGCGTCCAGAGGGCTGACGATCGTGTAGCGGCCGGGTTTGGTCCTGACCAGGCCCGCCTGCTCCAGTCGCGCGAGGGCCTCGCGCACCGGGGTCCGGCTGACGCCCAGCCACTCGACCAGGTCGGTGTCGTTGAGTCGCTCACCTGGGGCCAGCGTGCCGTCGACGATCGCGTCACGGATCGCCCGGTAGGCGTCTTCCCGAAGCAGCGACCTGGAGACGAGTCCGCGACCCTGTGGCACCGGCATGCAACATATTGCACAGGCACGCTGCGATCACTGTCAAACAGGGTCAGCGGGACAGGGGTGCGCAGTCGTGCCGCGCACGCCGATCGTCAGGGCTTGTCCATCACGCATCGATCATCCGTTCGAGAAGGGTGCGGACGGCGTCGAGGTCCACCGCCTCGGGGGCGACGCGCCATTGGGCGTGGACGCCGATGACCGCCCCCACCAGCAGGACCGTGAAGGCCTCCGCGGAGGCGCCCGCGGGGAGGGCCTCGGCCGGTATCCGCGCCTGGACCCCCTGCCGGAGGGCCGCGTGGAGCCGCGCGTACTGCTCGCGGATCGGCGAGCCGTCCTCCACGGCCTCGGCCAGCAGCGTGATGAACAGGCGCGCGGCAGGCAGGCGGACGAAGTCCATGACCTGGTCGAGCGGGTCGCCGACTTGCTCGTCGAAAGCGGTGAGCACGGTCTGGAGCTGGTCGTCGAGCACCGCTTGCAGCAGGCCCAGCTTGTTGCCGAAGTGCCAGGGGATGGAGCCGCGGCTGATGCCGGCCTTGTCGGCGATGTCGACGAAACTCGTCTGCCGGTAGCCCTTCTCGGCGAAGAGCTCGGCGGCGGCCGCCACCAGCAGCCGGCGGCTCTCCTCGGTCCTCTGGATACGTCGCGTGGCCATGCGGTCCATCCAACCAGCTACGCCGGATGACATAGCGAATGTCGATCGACATATCCTGTGTTGGTTAACACAGAAGGGTTGTGCGATGGACTTCGGAAAGCTGCTCCGCTGGGCGGGCGGGATCATGGTCGTGATGGGTGCGGGACACCTGGCGGTGCTGGCGACCACCGCCTGGCCGGACGTCGCCGGCTGGGTGGATCGGGGGATGTGGGCGGCGGTCCCGCTCCTCGCGGACGGCCCTGCGGTCGAGTCCCTGCGGAACAAGGTCACCTTCTGGGGCGGCCCGGGAAGCTTCGGCGTGCCCCTGATCCTCCTGGGATCACTGACCTGGCACCTCGCCCGGCGCGGGGTGGCCGTGCCCGCCGGGATCGGCTGGGCCCTGGCCCTGTGGTGCGCGCTGGGCGGCGTCCTCCTCGTACCGTCACCGTTCTTCGCCGGGATCGTCCCCGGGATCCTGATCGTTCTGGCGGGTCGAAAGACGAGCTCCCCCGCTAGGAAGGCAGGTTGAGCGGGGTGGTCAGGATCAGGTCCCAGTCGTGCTCGGAATGGTCGATCCAGCCGATCATCGGTCGGCCGCGCGCGTCCAGGGTCATGGCGAGGGCGTCGCCGAGGGCGTACCGGCCCTTCGCCACCGGCGTGTGCGTGCAGCGGGTTCCCTCACAGGTGGCCACGACGATCCGGTTGTCGTCGACGTCCTGGTAGGCCACCAGCGCCCGTCCTTCCCCGTCCACCACCAGCGCCGGGGGCACGCGGAAGCGGCCGGGGCCGGCCAGGATGACGGGGTCGGACTGGGAGCAGCTCAGGTTGCGGCAGTCGAGCATCCTGATCGATCCATCGGCCGAGTCGCGGTAGGCGATCAGCGGCCGGCCGTCGTCCCTGACCACCATGGTGGCGCCGGCTTCCCCGCCGACCTCGTCGAACCCCCAGGTCCAGCCCCCGTGGACCAGCCGTTCCACGTGCACCTCGGCACAGTCGGACTCCTCGCAGGTGATCAGGGCGAGAGAGCCCGCGTGCTCGTCGAAGCGGAGGACGACGGGGCGGTTCGTCGGTCCAGCCCCGACGACGAGGCCGTGCTCCTGGTACGCGGAGGTCCTGGATGGAAGCCTGGCCAGCTCCTTCGTCCACGGGTCGGCGCAGACCGGATCTTCGCAGAAGGTGACGGACAGGACCTCACCGTCGCGCTCCGGCAGCTCCCGGACCTGGGCGATCATCAGGCCGTCGTAGCGCCCCGGCGCCAGCGCGACGCTCCTGCCCTCGTAGACCGACATCTCCTCACCGATCGGCCGGGGGCCCGGGACGCAGCCGCGGGCGTCGCAGAGCATCAGCCCGAGCCGGACGCGCCGGTCATCGCCCTGCCCTCGCTGCGACCAGGTGCTCACGGCGATCCGGCCTTCGTGGAGCCGGGCGCTGGACGACGCGATGTCCTCGTCGGCGTCGGCGGGCTCGGCCCAGCGGAACCCGGTACGCGGGCAGCCAGTCGCGGAGCAGGTCAGCAGCCTCGCCAGGCCGAAACTGTCCATGAACATGATCAGTTCGTCGCCCCGGCCCGCGTACATGGCCTTCAGATCCGTCTCCCGCAGCCCGGGTCTCGGCTGAGGAGGGACGTCGTCGCTCGTCCAGGTGGCCGTGACGACCGTCTGGGTCACCTCCAGCCAGCCGAACGGGTTGACCAGCAGCGTGGCCGCGAACAGCGACCCCGGCAGCAGCAGCGCCGCGAGCACCGGCACCGGCCTGGCCGGGCTCGCCGCCCCGCTCCCCGGCAGCTTCTCGACGACCCGCTCGAACGCCTCGGCCGTGCTCCGGTGTGCCAGCCTGCTCAGGTACAGGCGCGCGATCACCGTCGCCTGGAACGCGGGGATGACCAGGGTGAGGGCGGAGGTCGCCACCCCGTACCCGAGCACGCTGCCCGACACGGCCCACTCCACCGCCCACTCCACCGCCCGCTGGGCCGCCGCGGGGAAGACCAGCACGCCGAAGGCCAGGGTCAGCGTGCACGACCAGAAGCCGCCTGCAGTCGGCTCGCCCCTGCCCGCCAGCCGGTAGGCGCCGGCGAGCGCGCGCCCGGCGCTCCGGCCCTCCAGCGTCACGATCGCCACGGCCAGCAGGCTCGGCAGCGCGAGCACCGCCAGGGACGCCATCACGAGAACGGCCCACAGCAGCTGTCCGGTCCACATCAGCATGCCGAACCCGGCCACCGCGGTCGCCGTGAACACTACGACGCCCAGCAGCGCGAGGAGCAGCATCGCGGGCAGGTTCCGCAGCGCGGCGCGCATCGCGTCCGGCGTGGCGACGGGCCTGCCGGTCAGCAGGCCGACGGCGATCACGACGGTGGCGGGCAGGACCACGGCCTGGCCGGCCAGCGAGGCGAGCATCACCGCCGCCGCCCACACCAGCAGCGGCCTTCCCGGCGTACCGAGCAGCTCGAACGAGCCGTCGACCAGCACCGCCGACTCGTCCACCACCAGCGCCAGCCCGAGCAGCGCGACCAGGCTGATCGGCAGGAACACCAGCGCGGCGGGCGCCGCCAGCCTGATCAGGTGCCGCGCCGCGGTGCCGTAGGCCCGCCAGATCACCCCGTCCCGCCGGGCGACCGTCATGGCCTGGACGTGGCGGGCGGGCGCCTCTTGAACAGCCTCGGGCATGGACGCCTCCAGCGAGCAGCGGGGGTCGCTTGACGGCCAAGAGCGTAGGATCCGCGGCCCGCCCATTCAGGGCATCCAGCCCATTCGGCATCAGTCCAGGCAGAACTCGTTGCCCTCGGGGTCGGTCATCACGATGGTGCCGGCGGTCAGCGGAAGATCGGGCTCGTCACGCCGTACCCTCTTCGCGCCCAGCGCGACGAGCCGGTCGCACTCGGCCTCCAGCGCCGCCATCCGCTCCTCCCCCTGCAGCCCGGGAGCGGCGCGCACGTCGAGGTGCACGCGGTTCTTGACGACCTTGTCCTCGGGCACCTGCTGGAAGAACAGCCGGGGGCCGTGGCCGTCCGGGTCCTCGACGGCCGACCTGGTGTTGCGCCGGTCCTCCGGGACGCCGGCCCGCGCGAGGAAGTCGTCCCACGCGGCCAGCGGGTCGGCGCCCTCGGGCAGGTCGACGCCGGGCGGGCCGGGGTGGACGTAGCCCAGGACGTCGCGCCAGAAGGACGACAGCGCCCGAGGGTCGTGGGCGTCGAAGGTGACCTGGATATGGCGGCTCATCGGATCGCTCCGTTCGTCGTGGTGGTTCGGGTCCATGCTGTCATCCTCTGGAGGACAGGATCGGTCCGCTATCTGACAGGGTGGGCGACATGGCCGGTGACGAGCGGAGCACGACGGAGCGGGTGCTCGCCCTGCTCGGCCTGCTGCAGCAGCGCCGGGTCTGGACCGGCCCCGAGCTCGCCGACCGGCTCGGTGTCACCTCGCGGACGGTACGGCGGGACGTCGGGCGGTTGCGTGCCCTCGGCTACCCGGTGCACGCCGGGCAGGGCGTCGGGGGCGGCTACCGGCTCGGCCCCGGGCAGGACCTGCCGCCGCTCCTCCTCGACGACGAGGAGGCGATCGCCACCGTCGTCTCGCTGCTGGCCGGCGCGGGCGGCGCGGTCGCCGGCGACGCCGCGCTGCGCGCTCTGACCAAGCTCGACCGGGTGCTGCCCACGCGGCTGCGGCACGAGGTGCGCGCGCTCTCCGGGTCGGTGGAGTCCTTCGCCGCGGGCCGCGCGCCGGTCGACCCCGAGGTGCTCATGACGCTGGCCGGGGCCTGCCGCGACGAGGTCGAGGCCGGCTTCGGCTATCCGTCCGGGGACGAGGTGCGCCGGCGGCGGGTCGAGCCCTACCGGCTGGTCGCCTCCGAACGGCGCTGGTATCTCCTGGCCTACGACCTCGATCGCGACGGCTGGCGCAGCTTCCGTCTCGACCGGATGACCGACGTGTCCGCCCGCACCTGGCGCTTCCGCCCGCGCCCCGCGCCGGACGCGGCCTCGTACGTGCAGGAGGGCGTGGCGAGCCGGGTCTACCCGCACCGGGGGCGCTTCCTCGTCCACGCGCCCGCCGGTACGGTGCGCGCCCAGGTCCCGGCGTCGGCCGCCGTCGTACGGCCGCGAGGGAGCGGGCGCTGCGAGGTGATCAGCGGCGCCGGCAGCCTCGACGCGGTGCTCATGCACGTGCTGCTGCTCGGGCACGACTTCGAGGTGCTCGACCCGCCGGAGCTGGCGAGCCGCTGTCGCGTACTCGCGGAGAAACTGCTGACCGCCGGCGCACCGGCGTCGGACCACTAGGGAGGAGCGCGCGGTGACGAACGCGAGGGAGCCCGACTGGGCGTACGTGGGCAGGTCGCTGCTCAAGGTCCTGGCCGTCACCGCGGCGCTCTGGCTGGCCCTAGTCGTGGCCGACCGGGCCTTACCGCTGTTCGTCGAGACCGGCGACGAGCGGATCGCCCAGGTGTACGGCACGGCGGCGCGCGTCGCCAACCCGGACGAGCGCATGCACGGCTACCTCGATCGCGGCAGCCTCCTGACGACGACCTACACGCTGTGGGGAGAGCCGCGCGGGGCCGGTCCCGACGAGGGCGGCACCGATTACGAGATCGTGGAGGACGTCTTCGGAACAGTCCGGGCGCCCCAGCTCGACGGACCCTCCGGCAGCCTGGCCGGCGCGATCGACTCCGTGGAGGCGGATCCCGACGGCGTCTCCGGGACGGCGGCGGAGACGTCCCGCGACATCATCGACGGGCTGCCGCGGACGCTCGACGCCGTGGCGGTCGTGGATTTCGCCGACTCCGTGACCGCCGGGCAACTCGTCGCCTTCAACCGGCGCCACAAGATCTGCGGAGGAGAGGACGTCTCCTACATCTACTCGCCGTCCTACTTCGACGACTCCGGTGATCCGCCCTCACTCAACGCGGTCGTCTGGAACCGCGACATGGCCAACCACACCTGGGAGGCCACCACCTATCAGTGCGAGACCGAACCCGAGGCGGCGCTGGCCGCGTACCGCGAGTGGGTGGGGATCCTCGACGAGGATGACGATCTGCACGAGTTCGGACTGGCCCGCGGGTGGCTCGTGACGGCGGCCGAGGAGGGCGTCGTCCACGGGCTCGTCGTCGACCGCTGGAAACTCGCCGACCTGCGCGAGCTCCTCGACGACCCGGTGGTCGAGGCGGTCCATCTCGCCGACGTCGCCTTCGACTTCGGCGCGGAGTGACCACATCACCGGCGGTTTCTCGGGTAGGGCTGCGTTCCAGGGCTCTGTGTGCATCCGGGGGGAACACATGGTGACAGGGCAGAAGCCGGCGAGCCGGCTCCGGGCGGTGCCGCCGCGCCTGTGGATGGCGCTCGTCCTGCTGATCCTGGCGGTGGTGTTCATCGTGCAGAACCAGCAGGACGCGACCATCCAGCTCTTCATGATCGTGCTGGTCGCCCCGTTGTGGATCACTCTGGTGGTCTGCACCGCGATCGGGATGGTCATCGGCGCGCTGATGGGCCGCCGGGGCGGATGAAACAGGTCACAGGCGTCGGCCGACGGTGAGGACGGCTGACCAGTGGCGGGTGAGCCGTCCGTCAGGGCGGGCGGCGAGGAGGCGGCGGATCTGCCGGTAGAGATGTTCGCGCTTGTCCGGCTCCATGGCGATGTGGCCGGAGAACGTGTCGAGCAGGGCGAGATACTCGTCCGCCGTGTAGCGCAACGCCCATACGTAGAGCTTCGTCCCGACCACCGTGAAATGTCCGGAGGCGTCGAACTCGGCGGCCATGGGGTCGTCCTGCTCCTCGGGCGTCGGCCCGGGCCACGGGCCGTCGTGGCCTTCGCCGATCTCTTCGTAGGTCTTCTGGATCTCGGTGAAGAACGGGTCGAAGTCCGACGGCATCGCGTGGTCGGCGTTCCACACGGCCAGGTGACCGCCCGGGGTGAGGAGGGAGGCCGCCTTGGCGTACTTGACCTCCGGGTCCACCCACTTCCAGGCCGTGGCCGCGTACACGAGGTCGAAACGGTCCCGCGGCTCCCAGTCCTCGAACGACGACGTGATGACGGAGACGCCGGAGAATCCGGCGAGCCGGCGTCGCGCCTCGGCGGCCAGGGCGGCGCCGAGTTCGACGGCGGTGATCCGGAAGCCCATCCGGGCCAGCGGCAGCGTGGCCTTCCCCGGGCCGCAGCCGACTTCGAGCAGGTGGGCGGAGGGGGGGACCCCGGTGACGTCCAGCAGATCGGCGTAGAGCTCGGCGGGGTAGTCGGGGCGTGCGTCCTGGTAGGTGGCGGCCGCCCGGTCGAAGGTGGCTCGGAGATCGCGGGACATGCTCCCCATCCTGGCAGCGCCGCGCCGGTGACCGCGTCAGGTCACCAGCCCGTCGCGGTAGGCGTGGACCACCGTATGCACGCGGTCACGCAGGTCGAGCTCGGTGAGGATGCGCGACACGTACGTCTTGACGGTTTCCTGGCTGATCACCGGTCGAGGGCGGCGCGAACGGGAGATTCCGGACCGTCACACCGCCGGAGATCGATCACCAGGGAGTGGCCGGGTGGCCCTCGCCTGGCGCGGTCGGAAAAATCCTGAGGTGAGCTGTAGTGGAGAGCCTCTCCCGTTCGTCAATCCGACGAAAGACAGCGAAACAACCGAACACACGACAGGAGCAGCCCGATGAAGTACCTCATGCTGGTGTGCACCGATCCCGACTACAAGCCCGGCCAGGACGACGGGGCCCCGGACGTGGAGGACTGGGTCAAGGAGATGGACGGCAAGGGCATCCGGCTGATGGGCGAGCGCGTCCGCCCGGTGAGCGACGCGACCACCGTCCGCGTCCGCAACCGTGAGGTGCTGCTGACCGACGGTCCGTACGCGGAGACCAAGGACCAGATCGCCGGCTTCGACGTCATCGACTGCGCCGACCTCGACGAGGCCATCGAGGTCGCGTCCAAGCACCCGATGGCGTGGGCCGGGATGATCGAGCTGCGTCCGTTCTGGACGGACGGCGAGGACTAGCCGCAGGTGAAGGACGAGATCGCCGGGATCTACGCCGACGGGTGGAGCCGGATCGTGGCCACCATGATCCGGTTCACCGGCGGCGACTGGGACCTGGCCGAGGAGTGCGCGCAGGACGCGTTCACCAAGGCGCTCCAGAAATGGCCGGAGTCCGGGGTGCCCGACCAGCCGCTGGCGTGGCTGACCACCACGGCCCGTCACCGCGCGATCGACCGGATGCGCCGCGCGGCCGGCGAGGCGGCGAAGCTGCGGGAGGCGGCCGCCATGGAACCACCGCCCTACCTGCGCGACAGCGAGATCCCTGACGAGCGCCTTGAGCTCATGTTCACCTGCTGCCATCCGTCACTGAACCTCGATGCCCAGGTGGCGCTGACCCTGCGGAGCCTGACCGGCATGAGCACCGCCGAGATCGCGCGGGCGTTCCTGGTGCCCGAACGCACCATGGGCCAGCGCATCTTCCGCGCCAAGCAGAAGGTCGCGCACGCGGCCATCCCCTTCAGGGTGCCGCCCGCGCACCTGCTGCCCGACCGCCTCCCCGCCGTGCTGCACGTGCTCTACCTGCTGTTCAACGAAGGGTACGGAGATCCGGCGAAGGCCCGGCTCTGCCAGGAGGCCATCCGCCTGGCGCGGGTGGTGACGGCGCTGATGCCCGACGAACCCGAGGCGCAGGGCGTGCTCGCGCTGATGCTGCTGCACGACGCCCGGCGACCGGCGCGCGTGGACGCGGCCGGAGATCTGGTCACCCTCGACGAACAGGACCGCACGCTGTGGGACCTGGCGCGGATCGCGGAGGGCGCCGCGATCTGCGAGCGGGCGCTGCGGCGGGGCCGCGCCGGGCCGTTCCAGCTCCAGGCGGCCATCGCGGCGTGCCACGCGACCGCGCCGCTCGCCTCCCGGACGGACTGGCCGCAGATCGCCGGGCTGTACGCGGAGCTCGCGCGCATCGCGCCGAGCCCGATCGTGGAGCTGAACCGTGCCGTGGCGATCGGCATGGTCAGCGGGCCCGAGGCGGCGCTCCGCCTGGTCGACGGGATCACCGGGCTCGACGGCTATTACCTGTTGCACGCCACCCGTGCTGACCTGCTGCGACGCGCGGGCCGCGGGCAGGAGGCGGCCGGCCACTACCGGACGGCGCTCGACCTCGCGCCCACCGACGCGGAGCGTCGTTTCCTGCGCGGCCGGCTACAGCAGCCGTAGCCGCCGCATCGCGTCCTCCTCGACGCGCGAGAGATCGCGGAGGATGGCCCCGGCCTGCTCCAGGTGCGCCGCGTCGCCGCTCTCCCCCGCCTTCGCGATCAGGATGGACACGTCCGTCCACAGGACGGCGGCCTCGGCGTACAGCCTGTGACCCGCGCGGAGGTTGCCGTCGTCGATCAGCCCGGCGCACTCTTCGAGGAAGTCGCGGTAGAGGACGCGGAACAGGGCGCCGCCGGTGCCGGCCTTCTCCATGAGGAGGGCGGCCTGCGGCAGGTCCCGCGCCGGGTCGTCGGCGCGGAGCAGCCATCGGGGCACCTGCTTGGCGGCTTTCGCGATGCCGCGGTGTCCCATGTTCGCGATGGGCGCGGCGAGGAAGGCGTCGGCGCAGTCCCTGATGGCGCCGGCGAGCTGTCCCTGCCAGGGTGGCGTCGGGTGAGCCGGCAGGGTGATGGTGAAGGACCGGTGCCTGGCGGTCATCGGGCCGCGTTCGGCCCGTGCCCTGGCGAGGCCGGCCCGGCTCGTGCGCACCGCTCCGCCCTGCTGGCCGGTGTCCACGAGGTGGACGTCCTGCTCGTCGTAGCCGTACATGGCGACGACATGGCCGCCGAAGTGCACCTTTGTCGAGAAATAGTCCAGATGGTACGAGTCGAGCTGGAGCCCGACCGGCCGGCCGGCGTCGATGGGGGCGGCCACGTTCTCCCACGCCTTGCGCGGTGAGGCGGTCTCCTTCACCGTCAACGTCAGACCCAGCCTGGCCGCCAGGTTCCTGGTGAGCTCGAAAGGCTTGACGCGGCCGCCGAGGAACGGGAACGGCATGCTCTTGCTGTCCCAGTAGACGAAGGACAGTCCCGACCCCAGCCCGAACAGCAGAGGTTCGGACAGATCGAGCCCTTCGTGCCGCAGCAGCACCCCGAGCGCCGTCGTCTCGCAGTGGTGCAGGCCGCGGGCCTCGATGTCCTTGACGATGGTCATGCGCCGCTCTCCTCGTGTCCGGTCACCAGCATGGGGCCTCCCCCCGTGGGAGAGTCCAATCGGCCTACGATCACGCAATGATCAGGAGACCGACAGACACCTGGCGCGCACATGTCGCCGACTTCGCCGCGCCCTATCCGGAGCCGTTCGTGGCGGCGGCCGAACGGGTCCTGACGTCTTTCGAGGCCGAGGTACGGCGCTTCGGCTCGCCCTCCGACGACGAGGTCTTCGCGGCGATCCGGCGGGTGGTCGAAGGGCTCAACGCCGTGGACGGGACGCACGACCACGACTTCGACACCGTCGAGCGGGAGGAGTTGTGCGAGTTCATCGACGACGTGCTCACCGAGGCGGGGATAGACCTCGACGTGCTCGCGGCCCGTCGCGGCATCAAGCGGTTCGAGCTCACGGACGAATGGCGCGACTGGTGACCCACCCCTTCTTACCGAACCCCGCACGCGACCGGGACAGCCGCGTCTGGGACCTGCTGTGCGTCGGGATCGCCGTCGGGGTCGTCTCATGGGGCGCCGTCGGCGCCTGGACGGCGATCACGGTCGGGAACTACCCGTGGAACAAGTGGATCCCGTTCGCCTACGGTGCCACCAAGGGCGTGCTCCTCGGCCTGCTCGCCGCCGCCGGCGCCCTCGCCGTGCTCCGTACCGGGCGGCGCTTGCCGGTGTTCGTCCTCGCCTTCGTCGGCGGCGGCCTCCTCGGCACGGTGCGAGATCTTCTCGGCCCCCCGGCCCCCATGCTGTACTTCTTGGATCCGCTTCCGGCCGAGCGGTGGTACTGGACGACGACGATGCTGCTGCACTGGGCGGGCAAGGTGGCGCTGCCCGCCGTCGTCTGCGCCGCGGCCCTGACCCTGCTGGCGGCCCGCCCGTACCGGCCGCGCCAGTCGACCGCGGCCGGCGCGGCGCTTCTGTTCGCGGGCTTCGCGCTGCTCCTGCTGCCGACGATCGCCTCTTCTCTCGCACCAGAGATCCAGGGCAACGGTGAGCATACGAACCAGGAAGTCTGGGCGTTCCTGCGCTGCTGGGCCCTCGGGATGCCGGTGCTGGCGGCAGGGGCGGTCCGTTTCTCCTCGCATCTCGCCGGTCGCGGAAGGGCCGGCCGGCTTGACAGGGGTGGAGGCTAACCGTTAGCTATAGAGGCTAACGGTTAGGGGGTCGCGATGCGGCAAGAAGTGGTGCTGGCGATGCTGGCCAAGGAGCCCTCCTACGGCTACCAGCTGCGTGCGCGGCTGCGGGACGCGCTCGGTCCTCTCGGTGAGGCGATGAACGCCGGGCAGGTCTACGTCACGCTCACCCGGCTGGAGAAGGCCGGCCTCATCGCGGTCGAGGAGACCGCCGGCGGCGCCGACCGGTCGGATCGCAAGGTGTACGCGCTCACCCCCGACGGCCAGCAGCGGGTCGCCGAGTGGATCGCCGAGGTCAGCTGGCCCAAGCCCGACCTCGCGGAGTTCCATCTCAAGCTGATCGCGGCCGCGTCGGCCCGGCTGGCCGACCCGCTCGCCGTCGTCGACACCCAGCGCCGTGAGTTGCTGCGCCGGCTGCGTGACGTCCAGCGCGCCGCCATGGCCGAGCCGGACCGCTCCGACCCGGCGCTGCTGCTGGAGGGCATCGTGCTCCGGCTCCAGGCGGACCTGCGCTGGCTGGAGGCATGTGAGAAGGACTGGACCCATCGAAGGAGTGGATCGTGACCATCGCCGCCGACCCGCCCGTGCTGTCCGCCCGCGGGTTACGTAAGGAGTACGGCACGGGGGACGGACTCGTGCGCGCCGTCGACGAGGTCGATCTCGACATCCGCGCCGGGGAGACGGTGGCGATCATGGGGCCCAGCGGCTGCGGGAAGTCCACGCTGCTGCACCTGCTCGGCGGTCTGGACCGGCCTTCGGGCGGCGAGGTGTCGCTGAACGGCCGCCGCGTCGACGACCTCAGCGAGAAGGCCCTGTCACGGATGCGACGGACCGACGTCGGCTTCGTCTTCCAGTCCTTCCACCTGATGGAGGAGCTCACCGCCGTGGAGAACGTCGAGCTGGCGGCGCTCCTGGCCGGACGCTCGCCCCGGGCCGCCAGACGGCGTGCCGAGGAGTTGCTGGAGCGGGTCGGGCTCGCCGGCAGGTCCGGCTTCCTGCCTTCCACGCTGTCCGGCGGCCAGCGGCAGCGGGTCGCGGTCGCCCGCGCGCTGAGCAACGAGCCGCTGGTCGTCCTCGCCGACGAACCGACCGGAAACCTGGACAGCGCCGCCACCCTGGACGTCCTCCAGCTCTTCGAGGGCCTCCACGCAGCCGGCCAGACGCTGGTCATCGTCACCCATGACGCGCGGATCGCCGCCACCGCGGACCGGTTGCTCTCGATGCGCGACGGCGCGTTGGTGGACGAGACCTGGTTGACCGGCGGCACCACCGGGCGGCTCGGCGCCCTCGCCGGGCTGGAGGACTGAAGGTGATGGGCCGCATCCTGCTCGTGGGCCGCCTCGCCGTGCGCGACCTCCGGCGGCGCCGCGTCGAGGCCGTGCTCATGCTGCTCGCCATCATGGCGGCCACCACGACGTTGACACTCGGGCTCGTCCTGCGCGACGCGGCCGCCCATCCGTACCAGAGCACCCGGGAGACGACCGCCGGTCCCGACGTGGTGGCGGGCGCAAGCCGGCCGTCGGAGCTTCCCCTCCTGGAGGAACTGGCCGGCGACCCCGACGTCGTCGACCACGGCGGACCGTACCCGGTCACCGCGGCGAAGCTCCAGGCGTCCCGGCGGACGTCAGACGTGCAGGCCGTGGGACGCGACGCCACACCCGCGTCGGTCGACCAGCCCGAGCTGGTGGAGGGCAGCTGGGTCAGCGACGGCGGCGTGGTGGTCGAAGCCGCCTTCGCCCGTGCGTTCGAGCTGCGCGTCGGCGATCCGGTCACGCTGAGCGGCCGGTCGTTCGAGGTCGTCGGTGTCGCGGTCACCGCCTCCATGGCGCCCTATCCGGGCGGGTCGTGCCTGGTCGCCGCCGGTTGCCTGCACGGCGTCGTGCCCGACGACAGGGCCCTGCCCGCGGGGTTGTCGCACAATCCCGGCCTCGTCTGGCTCACCCAGGCGGACGTGCGGGGCCTCGCCGCGGGACCGGACTCGCTGTCGTACGTGATGAACCTGAAGCTGGCCGACCCGGGCGAGGCCCAGGCGTTCGCCGACACGAAGCATGGCGATCTGCCCATGCAGCCCTGGCAGACCATCCTCGACGACGCGACCGAGCTCGCCGAGGACTCCCAGATCCTGCTGCTGATCGGAGCCTGGCTGCTCGGCCTGCTCGCCGTGGCCAGCCTTTCGGTGCTGGTCGGCGGCCGGATGGCCGATCAGACCCGGCGCGTCGGGCTCCTCAAGGCAGCCGGCGGCACCCCGGGCCTGGTCGCCGCCGTGCTGCTCGCGGAGTACGTCCTGGTGGCCGCCGTCGCGGCCGCCGCCGGTCTGACGATCGGCTCGCTGACCGCTCCGCTGCTCACCGAGCCCGGTGCCGGCCTGGTCGGCAGCGCGGGCACGCCGTCGATGACGTGGTCGACGGCCGCCTCCGTGACCGCCGTGGCACTCGGGGTCGCGCTGGTCGCGACCGTCGTCCCGGCCGTGCGCGCGGCCCGCTCCAGCACCGTCGACATGCTGGCCGACTCGCCACGCCCACCCCGCCGCGTCGGCTGGCTGATCGCGATCTCCGCGCGACTGCCCGTCCCGCTGCTCCTCGCCTCGCGGATCGCCGCCCGCCGGCCGCGACGGGTCGCGCTGGCCGTGGCCAGTATCGCGATCACGGTCAGCGGGATCTACGTCCTCCTTGTGCTCGACGCCTTCCTCGGCGACCAACCACTCGCCGGAGGATATGACGACTCCCAGGTGGCCGTGCTGCGCCACGTGCTCCTGGTCTGGACGGTCATCCTGCTCTCCCTCACGGCGGTCAACGCCGTCGTCATCACCTGGGCGACGGTGCTCGACAACCGGCGCTGGTCCGCACTGGCGCGCGCCCTCGGCGCCACCCCTCGCGAGGTGAGTACGGCACTGACCGCCGCGCAGGTGCTGCCCACGCTCGCCGGCGCCGTCTTGGGCGCCTTCCCGGGAGGCTTCGCGCTGTTCGCCGCGGTGAACGCGATCAGCGGCGGTGACAGCGGCAGGGCCACGCTTCCCGCGCTCTGGCAGCTACTCGCCCTGGTGCTGGCGGCCGTCCTCGTGGTGGCGGCGCTCACCTCCGTCCCGGCCCGACTCGGCGCCCGCCGCCCCGTGACCGAAACCCTCCGGACCGGCTGAGTGACGCCGTGCCCTACGCGGTACGAGGGCGCTCCACGGCGGGTTCGGGGCGGTGCACGCCGCGCGGCCGGTACGCGAGAGCGTCCGCGACGCCCGCGAGGTCGGACAGCAGCCAGAGGATCGCCAGCCACATCTCGGTCCCCTGCAGCCCAGGCACGGTCGCGGCGACGCCGGCCGTGGTGGGGTGCGGGGCCTGGAACCCGAAGCCCTGGCCGTCGGTCCAGTGCCCCAGCGCGTCGGAGAGCAGGGTCCTGGCCAGGGCCGTCACCTCTTCGGCGCGGTAGCCGGTGTGCCGGGTCAGCCACAGCGGGTGCGCGATGTCGAGGATGTCGCAGGCGTTCTGCCGCTCCGGGCGGACGTACCGGGGGTCGCGGGCGTGCCGCAGCACGGTGTCGACAACCCGCTCCGGGTACGGCAGCGGCACCCCGAACTGGGCGAAGGTGCCGCGCGACGCGCGGTAGAAGCCGTTGACGATCCGTAGCAGCCCGTCGATCGGCCGCGCCGAACCCCACATCCCGGTGTCCGGATCGGCGTGCGTGACCAGCCATCCGAACAGGGCCTCCGTGGCCCCGGGACGGCCCCGTCCGCCGTTCCACAGCATGGCGGTGCCCAGGATGTCGACCCAGTGCCCCGCCCCCCAGGCGTCCCGCGTCCAGGGCAGGCTCTCCAGGAAGGCGATCAGGTCGCCGGCCTCCATGTCGGCGACGGGCCGGACCGGCGCGGGGAACCGGCTGCCGAGCAGGTCGAGCGCGTAGCCGACGCACAGGACGTGGTAGCCGACATCCGGATCGGACAGCCCCGGCTGGGGCCGTGGGCCGCCATCCGGCGTCTCCGCCAAGCCTGGATCCGGCCTCCTCTGGCTGCCGTCCGCGAGCAGCGTCCCCACCAGGCCCGTCGCCGGGTCCTGCCAGGAGCGCAGCCGGTCGGCCTGCTCGTCCGCCGGCATCGGGCCGGGGGCCCGGCCGAGCAGCAGGTCGGCGATCTCGATCGCGTCGCACTGGGCGCGGACGGTGACACCGTCCAGGACGACCACGTGGGAGCCGATCCAGACATCGTCCCCGATCTCGATGCCCCGGCTGGTGAGCGGCTGCCGGAAGACCTCGACGTCGGGATCGGACATCGTGTGGTTGAACCCCAGCAGCGAGGTGTGGGCGCCGATCCGGACCGCGTCGCCGAGCCGCACGTCGCCCCGGACGACGGTGTAGGGGTTCATGGAGCAGTCGCGTCCCGTCCGCACCGAGCCGCTCAGGTAGGCGCCGGCGGCGACGTAGGTGCGCGGGCCGAGCCGCAGCTCCTCGTTCTGCACCGAGGCGAGCTCGGAGACGAAGCACCTCTCGCCGAACTCGTAACCGGCGTGCCGTCCGGTGAGAGCGCGCTGGAGTTCGAGCTGCCTGTCCTGTTCTTCCTGACCGGCTTCGTCCCAGAAGGACCAGGGTGAGTAGTCGTGATGGTGACGGGCGAACGGCGCGTCGCCGTCGAGAGCGGTGGTGCCCATGCCAACCCCCGGGAAAGCGTTTGCCTACACGCTAACCCATGGCTCGCCGCCACGATCATGGCCCGGCTTCGATGGGATACGCTCGTCTCCCTCCGGAGCGTCCGAGGAGCGTGACCGCATGAGGCGCTACAGGAACGGCCGGCTCGCCGCGGTTCTCGCCGGTCTCTACGCCGGGCTGGTGATGCTCCTCGGCATCCCCTCGGCGGTGATCCTGCTGACCGTCCAGGACCCGATCCTGCTGTCCGGCTTCGCCCTCATGGTCGTCACATTCCCGCTCGGGCCGCTCATCTGGTGGGGATGGCACTGGGTCCCGCCGCAGCTGGACAACCCCGTACTGCTCATCGTGCTGCTCACCGGAGCGGGCCTGCTGCAGGCGTATCTGCTCTGGCGCGTCGCGCGTGGCCCCGTGACCTCGGACTGATGCCACGCGGGCGCCCCGTCACGGGACGGGGCGCCCGTGTCGCGTCAGAAGTCGTCGGCGGTGCGGATCCGGTCGCGGACCCAGACACCGGCCTCCTTGAGCCTGCTCGTCCCGGCGAACGAGCCGCTCGGGCAGGTTCCGGTGGTGAAGACGGCGCCCGTACGGAAGTCGTCCGAGAAGTTCCAGTTCACCCAGCTGATCTTCTTCTGGGCCATGAGGTCGAGATACTGCTGCGACCTGGCGAAGTTGTTGGCCCCGTCGCCGGACGCGGTCTGGGTGCCGAACTCGGTCACGAAGATCGGCAGCCGGTCGGCGGCCCGGGACAGCGTGTTCAGGTACAGGCTGTCGTGCGAGGCCGCGTAGAAGTGGAACGTGTACATGATGTTGGCCGCGTTGACCGGGTTGTTGATGATCTCGGTCTCGTTGCCGCCGGCGGAGACGCCGAGTGACGACCAGCCGCGGGTGCCGACCAGGATCGGGGTGTCGGCGTCGTGCTGCCGGATCACCGGGATGAGCTGGTGCGCGTAGTCACGGATGACGGGCCAGGTGACGGCGTCGCCGTTCGGCTCGTTGGCGATCTCGTACAGGACGTTCTTCTTGCCGTCGTGCCGCTGGGCGATCTCGGTGAAGAAGGTCTTGGCCCGGCTGAGGTTGTACATCGGGTCACCCGGGGTGAGCATGTGCCAGTCGACGATCGCGTACATCCCGCGGGCGGTGGCCATCTCGATCAGGGAGTGCACCCGGTCGGTGAACAGCCGGGGGTTGGTCTCGTACCCGCCCTCCTGGATGTACATCGAGATGCGCAGGACGTCGGCCTTCCAGTCGTTCGCCAGCGCGTCGAGCGACGCGCTGTTGAGGCACTGGTCGTACCACTGGATGCCGTGGCTGCTCATGCCGCGCAGCTGGATCTGCTTGCCGTTCTCGTTGCAGAGCTTGATGCCGCACACCCGCAGCTGCCCGTTGGCCTGGACCGGGGTGCCGCCGCCGCTGCCTCCCGTGGGGGTCCCGAAGACCTCCAGCTCCCACAGGGAGTAGCCCCACTGGGTGCCGCGCTGGGTGCCGTACACCCGCACGTACCGGCCGCTGCCGCTGACCGTGAGGTCGTCGGTCCCCCCGTCACCGGCGGCGGTGGAGTAGACGTCGCTCCAGGTGGAGCCGTCGGGCGAGGTCTGCACCCGGTACGCCCTGGCGTGGGCGACCTCCCAGGTCAGCCGGACCCGGGAGATGGTGTGCGCGGCGCCGAGGTCCACCCGGATCCACTGCGGGTCCACCCCCTCGGCGCTGGCCCACCGCGTGGACGCGTTGCCGTCGACCGCCTTGTCCGGCTCCAGGCCGGCGGCCTCGACCGAGGAGGCCGTGACGGGCCTGCCCTGCGACACCAGCGGGTCGGCCACGGCCGCGCTCGCGCCGGAGGGCACCATCAACGGCGCCACCAGCGCGGCCACGACCGCGAAGATCCTCGCACCTGCACTTCGCCTCACGAACGACTCCGATTCTCCGGGGCATATTCGGTTAGGAAAGTTTCTTAACGTGCGGCGCAGCATAGGTTGACACGGAACCCTCACACAAGGCCCAAGTTCCAGAAAAGGGGGTCGGTCAGCGTCAGCCGAGCGTCCACTCACCCTTCTGATCGGCGAAGCCCGAGTCCAGCGCGAACTGGAACTTGGCCAGTTCGGCCCCTTCCGGGACCTCGTACACGATCATGCCCTTGCGGGTGTCGCCCACGTTGATCGTCGAGCCGCCACCGTAGGACCGCCCCTCACGGACCTCGTGGTAGGACGACCGGTACTGCTGCCCCTCGCCGTCGATCAGCATCGCGCCGTTCGTCGGAGAGTCGCTGTACACCGCCTGCCCGACGTTCGACAGGATGACCTGCACGGCGACGAGCCTGCTGCCCGTCTTCGGCTTCATGAAGTCGTGCTCGGGCGTGGCGGGGTTCACCACCTGCTTCACCGTCACCGCCATCCGCAGCCCGGGATCCCGCCCCTCAAGGGTGATCGTCCCACCCACCGCGGCGGCGGCCTGCTGCTGCCGCGCGGGCGGCTCCGCAGGCTCCTGCCGGTCGGCCTCTTCCCCGACAGTCGGCGCGCTGGACGCGGCCAGGTCCGTCTCCGTCACCACGCTCTCGCGACCGCCGCCCACGTCCGAGAACGCCATCAGCACGGCGGCACACCCACCCAGCAGCAGCAACGGGACACCGACCGCGAGCAACACGATCAGGCCCACGTTGCCGCGCTTCGGCGGGGGTGGGCCCATCGGCGGCATATACCCGTATGGCGGCTGCTGGGGCCCGCTGTATCCGTACGGTTGCTGACCGTACGGCTCTTGCGGCTGGTACGGATGACCCATGGGACGCTCCTGAGACGAAGATCCGACTACTTGGGACGTTCCAAAAGCGGGTCCGGTTGACGTGACCATGTGTCCGTTTCCGGACACCCCGGCCGACACCGGCGTTAAATTGAATTTCTCACCGCCCGCTATACCTGACGGCCTGCCGGACAAATTCCCGACCATTCCAGTTGCGGTAACGACTTGGCCACTCTTAGCTATCCGCCATTCCGTCCCGGCCGATCGCATGTCAAATTCGAGGGCGTCATGCCGACAGGGGAGGGGTCGCATGCAAGAATTACCCACGCTCACGGTCTCTATGATCGGCGCCCCGGGTTCCGGAAAATCCACTTATCTGCATGCGCTGTACGCGACGATGACGCGCGGTGTCGGCAATTGCAACCTTCACGAAGTCACCAACAATGCCGATGTCCAGATCCTGGAGAGCTGGCATGACCTGGGCCAGGGCACTTCGCTGCCGCAGACGTCGGTCAAGCCGATCAGTTACCGATTCGTCTTCTCGCGGGAGATGAATCCGTCGGCGCTGCTCGACTGGACCGATTTCCGCGGGGGCGCGCTGCACGATTTCGTCGGCGTGGACGGCTCGCTCGACACACAAACGCTGCTCAACAAGATATCGCTTTCCCAGGCCATCTTCGTGACGCTCGACGGGGAGCACTTCCGTAAGCCCGTGACCCCCGAACGCCGCGAACCACTGGCCCGCGCGATGGTCACCCACCGCATTTCCAGTGTGATCACGGAAACTCTCACCCGCAGGACCGCGCGCGGGCTCGCGTGGCCGTCGATTACCATCCTCATCACGAAGGCGGACCTCATCGACTGGGGCGGCGGCCCGGGGCGGACCCTGACCGGCGTCGTCGACGAGGTCAGGAACCTGCTGCCGGTGGCCTTCCAGCCGCGCGTGTGCACCGCCGTCTGCCCCGTCACGGTCGGTCCCCTGCAGACGTTGCCGGACGGCAACGTCCGGCCGGACGGCGTGGACCCGAACGACGTCCACCTGCCGCTCATGTTCACCATGACGCACTACTACCGGACCGCCGCCCACCTGGACGATCAGCACCTGGGGAAGCTCGCGGCCGAGCGCGGCAGCCTCAAGGAGCGGCTGGCCGCGTTGCCCCAGAGCAGCCGGCGCGCCGTACGCGACCAGCGGCTACGGCTGGAGCAGGAGCTGCGGGCGGTCGAAGCGGAGATCGGCCACAACCAGCGCCGTTACGACCAGTCCACCCAGGCGATCTCCGCGCTGGCCGCACGGCTCGGCAACCTGCGCGTGTTCGAGGGCGGGTCGCCGGCCCGCTGGGCGGCCGGCCGCCGTGCCTGAGCAGACCTGGGCGCCGGTGGTCTTCGGCCGTACCGCCGGGGCCGACGTGTGGTGGCGGGTCCGCCCGCCGGGCGCCGACCGCCAGTGGCTGGAGAACGCCATCCACACCGTCATCGCCGGCGGCAGGCGACTGGAGGGCCGTCCCCGCTTCCTCATCACCGTCCGGCCGGGCGCGCGGCTGGTGGGAGTGGCCTGCCAGGCGATCGAACTGAGCCGGTCGATGCACACCGACGGCAGCAGGGAGATGTACTGCTTCGTCGGCTGGTTCTCCGCCGCCGACAGCGGCGGTCCCGAGTTCCCGGACCTGTACGACCACTACCCCGCCTGGGCCGGAGCCGTCTACGAACGCCACATGGAGCCCGTCTGGAACGCTCCTGTCAGCGCGGTGCGACGGCCCGACCCCGGCCGGCCGGGCCCGCCACCGTGGCCGGTCGCCCCGCCGCCTCCGGTCGATCCGCACCTCGTGCTCCCGCCGGTGATCCACGTGAACGACTGGGACATCGTGTGGAACCACGCCCTGGCGAGCCCCGCCCCGGCCAGTGTCATGCTCGGCTGGAGCGCGGCGGGGCGGCCCGGTGCCGGCGTCACCCACCTGGGCGTACTCGACCGCGGCGTCCCCCGTCTCGACCGCTCCGGCCCCTTGGAGCCTTCAAAGCGCGTGGGCCCCGTCGACCCCCACCCCCTGGAGCACCCCGAACGCCGACCACCACCGCCGGTCGCCGGAACCCCCGGGCCACCCCGCAAGAACGGATCGTCCCCGATCCTGCTCGGCGGCGCGGCCGTGTTCGTCCTGCTGGTCGTCGGCGTGGCCGTCTCCTCGCGCGCCCCGCTGGAGGCGTCGGCCCCCGAGCCCGCCACCCGGTCAACCGTCCCGGCGGCGCCGAAGCGTCCGCAGACCGGGCGAAGGATCGTCAACCAGCCCCTCACCCTCAAGGACCAGGCCGGAAAACGGCTCGTCCCCGGCTTCGAAACCGGCAAGGGCCCGTGGGTGAGCTACCGCCGCGGAACCGGCGTCTCGCTGGACTTCGCCCCGAAGACCCCCATCCTGACCGGCACGGCCCGCACCCTCCCCGGATGCCGGAAGGCCGACATGTACCCGCACCCGGCGCCGCACGTCCCGGCCGGCCCCCACGAGGTGACCTGCGTGATGATCGGCGAAAAGGGCCGGCTCATCGGAATCAGGGTGACGGAGCAGGGAGAGCGGACCGCGCGCATGACCGCGTACGTCTGGAGATCCGCGCAAGAGCCCGACGAAGAGATGGCGAGGCATGGTGGACGCTTCTGAGATTCAGGCCAGGATCAACGCCGTGCTGGACGCCCGCCGGGCAGGGCAGGCACAGGCGGAGGAGTCGTACACGGCCTGGGAGGCGCTGCGGCAGGCGTTCGCGGACCTGGTGGCCCTGGCCGAGGAGGCCAGGCGCGACGCCGCGGCCCACGAGCTGAGCCCCGGGCTGAGCACCGCCCTGCGGGCTTTCCTCGACGAGGGCGACGCCCGGTCCGTGCTGGCGGAGCTGACCGAGGCGGCCGGGCAGCTGCAGGCGGTCCGGGGACGCACCTCGCGGACGACGCTCAACATCGGCGTGGTCGGTCAGACCCAGATGGGCAAGAGCACGCTGCTCCGGGCGATCTCCGGGCTGGACCGCCTGCCCGTCGACGTCCTGCCGACCTCGCGGGACTCGCTGCCCACCACCGCGACCCGCAGCCGGATCTCCAACTCCGACACCGCACGCGCGGAGGTCGTGCTGCGGGACTTCGCCGAGTTCAGGGACGTCTATCTCAGGCCGCGCCACGACGCCCTGGGGCTGAGCCTGCCGTACACGATCACGGAGTTCGCCCGTTACCGCTATCCGACCTGGGAGGACTACCGGAGCGACCCCCGGTCGGCCGGCCGGGACCTCACCGCCGCCCCCGAGCACCTGCGCCGGCTCCACGAGGCGCGGGCGTCGCTGCGCTCCTACGAGCCGCACCTGGTCCGCGACCAGGTGCGGGAGATCCCGCTCGACCAGGTGGCCGCGCACGTCTCCTATCCCCCGGCCTCGGGCCCGGTGGACGCGCCGCGCCCCTACCTGGCCGTGCGCGACGTCCGGATCTACTGCCCGTTCCCGAACAATCCCGTACGCGATCTCACGCTGATCGACCTCCCCGGCACGCAGGAGCGGGGCATCGACGTGGCCCAGCAGTTCATGCAGGACCTGCGGAACGAGGTGGACCTGCTGCTGCAGATCAAACGGCCCCGGCAGACCACGGTGCACTTCAGCGAGAGCGACACCGAGATCCAGCGGCTCGCGCGCGCCGCGAGCGCCGGAGCGGCCATCGGCGACTTCATGATCATCTTGCTCAACCACGACGCCGAGCACACCGACCTGACCAAGAGCCAGTTCGACACCGCGACCCAGCAGGCCCGCGGCGCCGTGGGCATGCACGGCATCCAAGTGCTGACCGCCGACGTCGTCCAGGAGCACGAGGTACGCGAGCGTGTGCTGGTCCCCGTCCTGTCGCATCTGGCCGCGCGGCTGGCCACGATGGACCAGGCGGCGTTCGGCGCGGCGCGGCAGGGCACGGAGGCGGCCGGGCGCCGCGCGGTCGAGGCGGTCGCCGGCCTGGCCGAGACGCTGCGGCGGGAGAACGTCGCCCTGCCCACGGAGGACGCGCTCGTCAGCGAGCTCGTGACGCGGATCCGCCGCGGGCTCTCGGACGCCCTCGGCGACATCGCGGACGACTACCTGCGGCGGGTGCAGGAAGGCAGGCGGACGGACGAACTCGACGCGGCGGTGGAGAAGGCCGTCGAGGAGGTCAGGGCGTGGATGGCCGCCGGGTTCGGCCACAGCGCCCCCGGCGAGTGGCTCAGCGAGGTCCGCTCCGACGCCAAGATGCTCCGGCTCGACACCGTGGAGCAGGAGTTCATCCGCAGCCGCCACTACGTGTCCGACACCTTCAAGAAGGTCGTGGACGCCTCCATGGACCAGGCGATCGTCGAGCTGCAGCAGCAGGTGACAGAGGCGTTGTGGAGCCATCTGCCGGAGGAGACGCTGCCGGAGCGGCGCTCGCTGACGGTGCTGGCCGAGTCGCTGCGCGGCGACGGGCACGTGGCCCTCGCCACGACCGTGGCCGACCTGGCCGACCTGAGCACCGGCTACGGGGTCCGGAGCCTGTTCCTGCGGATCGTGCAGCCGATCGTGATGGACATCGACGTCAGGGGGAAGATCCCCGGCGGCCACGCGCGGGAGGGCGGCTCGTACGACCCGCCGCGTGAGGACGCCCGCCGTACGGACCCGGACGACGACGTGCCCACCTGGGCGAGGAAGAAGGGAACCGGCTCGGACTCCAGGCCGGCTCCCGAGGAGGACTTCGTCGACCACAGGACCGAAGGGCTGACCGTGGAGGCCGCGCTGAAGGTGGTGTCCACCCGGCAGCGCGCGGAGGAGACCGCGCAGTGGGTGTCGGAGACGCTCACCGACATGGTCGAGCAGGCGCTCGGCCGCCTGCGGGAGGAGCTGGAGACCGAGTCGGCGACGGCCGTCCGCGCCCTGTACGCCTGCGCGGACCAGTTCTTCGACGGTGTCCTGCGCGGGCAGCGCACCAAGCAGGAGTTGCGGGACCTGTGCCGGGCCGCGCTCGACCGTACGCCGCCCGGCGACGGACCCGCCAGGCTGGCGGCGCTGCTGCGGGCCCTGGCCGCGGGCGGCACAGCCGTGCGCGACAGCTATGACGCGTACGAGCGCGCGTCGATCGGCTGAAGGCGCGCGACGCTCATCCGTTTCACAGGCACCGCTCAGCACTGGTGAAACAGAGTGTGATGTACGACACTCCTCCTAGAACACTGTTTTAGAACCGTGTTCTGGCGCTTTCCGTGCCCGGAGCCCCACCCCGGGGAGCGCCCACCGCGGAGGAGAAGTCATGGTCAAGGCCGTCGCCCGCGAACGCCGCAGACTCGGATCCCCGCCGCCCGGCGGCATCAGCCCGACCGACCCCAACCCCTTCGGGTGGGGGCCGTTCATCGTCCTGTTCGTCGTCGGCATGGTCGATCGCATCGAAGCCAACCTGCTGTCCGGCGTACTGCCTCTGGTCCAGGCCGAATGGGGCTTCAGCGACACCGCGGCGGGATCCATCCCCACCGCCGCGGCGCTGGCCGCCACCCTCGTCGCCCTGCCCGCCGGTTACCTCGCCGACCGCTACAACCGCACCAGGATCCTGGGAATCGTGGTGCTCTGCTGGGCTCTGGCCACCCTCGGCACCGGCCTGGCCGCCGGGTTCGCCGTCTTCTACCTCATGCGGGTCCTGCTCGCCGCCGCCGAGAACATCGACAACCCCGCCGTCAGCAGCCTGCTCGCCGACTTCTACCCCGCCGCGACCCGCATGCAGGTGTACGGCTGGACCCGGATGACCTCCTACCTCGGCGGCGTCGGCACCCTGCTGGGCGGCGTCATCGGGCAGGCCTTCGGCTGGCGGGCGGCCTTCGTGCTGATGGCGATCCCGGGAGCGCTGACCGCCCTCCTCGTCTGGCGCCTGCGCGAGCCGGAACGCGGCCAGATCGACAAGATCATGGCCGCCGCGTCCGTACCCCGGCAGGACCCGGCGCCACCGCGGGAAGCCGAGGCGAAACTGCTCTTCTGGCCCCAGCTCCGCCAGGTCCTGGCCACCCGCACCCTCGTCCTCGTCTCCGTCGGCGTGAGCATCCTCACCCTCGGCCTCGGCGGCGTCTACTACTGGCTGCCTTCCCTCATGGTCCGCGTCCTCGGCATGCAGACCGGCGTCGCCAGCAGCATCAGCGGCGGCGTCACCATCGTGGGCGTGCTGGCCGGCACCCTGATCGGCACCCACTTCGGGAAGCGGGTGCACGGCCGCGTCAAGGGCGGCCGGCTGCTCATCGGCGGCTCCGGCATCACCGTGGGCTCGGCTCTCCTCGGCGTCGCCCTGCTGATGAACTCGCCGGTCGCGATGGTGACCCTCATCCTGCTGGCCGTCACGATCTCCGCCACCGCCATCCCCACGTGCACGGCCTGCATCGCCGACGTGGTGACGGCCAGGTCGCGCGGCGTCGGCTTCGCCGTCCTGCAGCTGCTCCTGACGATCGGCGTCGCCTTCGGTCCGCTGATCATCGGCATGACCTCCGACGCCACCGGCTCCCTCCTGATGGCCATGTACGCGCTGATCGTGCCCATGATCCTGGGCGGCCTGGTGGTGCTGGCCGCCCGCGCCCCGTACGAACGAGAGGCCGCCCGCGTCCTCGACGACGCCCGCGACTCCTGACCACCCCGCAGACCGCGGGGCGAGTGCCCCCGGTCACTTTCCGTGGCCAGCGGGAGCCGCCTGCTCCCAGACGAAGCCGTCCGGGTCGGTGAAGGGCCCGGTGTCACCGCCGATGGCGAGCCGGTGCGATCCGGTGCCCTCGGGAGCGACGCCGGCGACCTTCGCCAGGGCACGCCTCTTGTAGAGCGACAGTTTGACGGGACTCGACGGGGTGGCGAGCTCGACGTACTTGCGGCCGTAGCTCTTCGCCACGGAGAAACCGCGGTCGACGTAGAACTTCTTGCTGGCGGCCACGTCTTCCACTCCCAGTTGGAGCACGATCTCGTCGATCTGCGGGGAGGCCGGGCCGGTGTCCTTCTTCGACGAGGAGGCGACCGTCCAGATCGCCCCGCCCGGATCCTGGACGACACCGCCATACCCCCACAGCGACTTCGCGGCCGGCTTCAACGCCGTGGCACCGGCGTCGACGGCGGCATCGATGAGACCGTTGACGGTGGCCGGCTGGGACACGACGAGCGACAGCGTGAACCCGCGGAAGCCGGTCGTCGGCGCCTCCGAGGCCCGCAGACGCAACCAAGCGTCCGAACCGGGAACAGTGGTGGTGAACCGGGTGGCCGCCGTGGGGTCGGCAACCTCTAGGGTGACGAATTCGATGGAAGCCATAGCAGTCACGCTAGACGCGGCCCGGTGATCCCCACTTCTCGAATCCTGATCGGTCTGGTCATGCCGGCTCCGGCCCACGGTGGGAACCGGCGCCGCGGCGCTCGCAGGTCAGCGTGGACGGCTGAGAGCGGCCTCGGCCAGATCGGTCCACTTATCGGCCGAGGAGTGAGGCACGACCACCCAGTCCTTCACCACCCTGCCCTGCCCCGTGGGGTCGAACAGGGACGCCCCGGCCAACTGGAGCGCGGCCGCATGCTCGGGGGTGTCCCTGACCAGCCGGAACACCATCGCGCCGTCACGCTGCAGGCTCGCGAACACCTTCCCCGCCCGGTCCTTGAGCGCGGGCCTCCCCATCATCCTGGAGATCCCCACACCCAGATCAGCCAGCTCCGCGCCGACCTGCTGGAAATCCGCTTCCGCGCCCATCGTCATCCGGCCCCGAACTCCCCCGTGACACGATCGCCTCGACCTCGCCTGCCGGCGATCAGTCTAGTCGCCCCGGCGATCAAGGCCCGTTGTTCAGCACCCGCAGCCGTTCCCACCGCACCCTGCCGAAGCAGTACGGCGACGGCGCAGCCACCACATACCGGCAGCCGCGGCGACGAGCAATCCCGCCACGGCCGGCAGCAGCTGTTCGGCCAGCGCGGCGCCGGCGCCGTACGATCCGGCCGGGCCACGGCCCGCACCGCGTCCGCGAACAGGGCGTCGAACTCCGCCACACGCAGCGGCTGCTCGGCCGTGGGCAGCGTGCACGCCGATGGCACCCAGGCCTGGTCCAGGGCGATCTCCTGTGTCATGTGTCGACGGTAAGCCTGTACCTGGGTACCGGATGCAAGCCCTCATACCGGATCGCTCGACCGCCGACTGCCCACCATGATCGCCGATCGTTCGCTCAACAGGCGCTCCACAGATTCTCAACATCGGCCTGGCTACCTTCGCGGTGTCCAGTACGACGAGCACCAAGGAGAACCCGATGCGAACGCTCAACACGATGGTCCTCGGTGCGGCGGTCGCCGCCGCGGCTCTGACCGCGGGCGCCCCCGCGCAGGCCGCCGTCCAGACCAGCGCCCAGAGCTCACCTACCACCGTCACCCCGGCCGCCGCGGCGACCGGCTCGACGGCGATGTCCTGCCGTGAGGTGCGTGTGTACCGTCCGGAGATGCGCAAGGGACACGTGGCCGCGACCGGCTGGTCGAGAGGCTGCTCCCGCAACCAGCGCACCAAGATCATGCTTCAGCGCAAGCGCTGGTACGGCTGGCAGAACATCTCCAGCGCCTCCTGGTACGGGGCCGGCAAGAAGACGTTGTACAAGGGCTGCAAGCGGGGAACCGTCTTCACCTACCGCCTGCAGGGCCAGGTCAGCTACTACGCAGGAAGCAAGTACGTCGTCCGCAACGGCTGGAGCCCCAAGATGCGCGCGAAGTGCCCGTGACGCGCTCCGGTGACCACCCAGTACTCCAGTGACTGATCTCGAGGCGTTGGGGTCGCGTGGAGACGGCCACCGCGTGATCATCCGGAGCTCGCGGACGCGCGGTGGCCACGAGCGTAGGCCCTGACGGCTGGATGGTCATCTTCCACGAGCCGGCCTTCCACCGCTGCGGCGCTCGCAGTCACCTGGCTGTCACGTGCCAGGAGCCCGGTACGCCACCTCCATCCGCGTGGCGTCGTCGATCTCCTCCGTCGTCAGCAGGACGGTCGTCTTCGTCCGTACGGCCCCGGTCGCCGATATCGTGAGCCCCACAGCAGCCGAAGCCGCATTGTTCGGCAGGTCGAGAACCACATACGTGTCCGTCTCCCCGAACGCGAAGTACATCTGCTCGACCCGGCCACCGACGCTTTCCGCCACGCGCTCCACCGCCTGCCGACGCCCGGTGCCGCCGTCTCGCAACACTCCTTTGAGGCCGTCTGCGGTGTAGGTCGCCTGAATCAGGTACTTGGGCATGGTCGAGTCCCTCTTCTCGTGCCGCCACCCTGCACTGGGGCGGCCATCGCGGTCACGGGATCGAAGTTCTCGGCTTCAGATGACGGTAATCCCACCCTCTGTACTGGTTTTCCCCTGTCGCAGCCTTACGCCGCCGAAGCCTGCAGCTGCGAAGATCCCTAGCTTATGAGGCGACAAATGACCGTAGTGGTTCTCCTTGCGGCCGCGTCCACGGCGGGTCCGCCCGTACGGGACGATGCCGTGATCACGCCCGCCACTCACACGCCTCGCTGACCTGATCATCCAGGAGCCGGGGTGCCCCGCCGGAGACGTTGCCCGTAAGGTCCTTGGCATGGTCGACCAGCGGACGGATCCCGTGGAAGCTGCTGTGGCCGGAGAGCTCCGGCTTCTCGATCCGACCGTGAGATCGTCGGCGAATCTCATGGCCGAACTCCTGCATCCGGAGTTCAAGGAGATCGGCGCGTCCGGCCGTCTCTGGAGCCGATCGGAGATCATCGCCAGCCTGGTTGAGAGCACTCGGGAATCCGACGAGCCCATTCGAGTGAGTGACATGGCAGGGCTGCTTCTTGCCCCTGGCGTGGTCCACCTGACCTATGTCTCCGACAACGGCGGACGGCGTGCCCGCCGGAGTTCGGTGTGGCGCTGGACTGACGCGGGCTGGCGGCTCTACTTCCACCAAGGGACCCTGAGTTCGGACTGAACCGCTCAGGAATGGGAGACGGGCCACAGGGGCTTCGTCACAGACATACGCGCCGTCCATACTGTGCAACCTGCGGACCGCCCAGTCCTTCGCCGCGCTGGACGAACTCGGTCGAGAGTGTTCGGAAAGAGGCGGACGAGTCATGCTGACAGGGGTCGAGGGCGCGAGCGGACTCTGGAGCAGGCAGATGATCAACGAGACGCCGTACCTGCGGCTTCAGGCAGACTACATCGGCCGGTTGGGGGTCGAGGTCGGCATCTTCGTCGCCGTCGACCACCTGCGACGCAAGAACCTGCTCACGCCGGAGGAGGAAGAACTCTACTTCGACATCGACGACTGGTTCCGCGAACACCTGCCCGAGCCGCCCTTCTACGCGGACGGAAACACCATCGGCGCGATCACCTGGTTCAAACACGCCACCACAGGCGCGATGCTCGCCCGTCTCAGGCCGCTGCGCGACCTCCTGTCGGTGCACGACGTGCGATGCGACCTCGTACGGGCGAGCGATCCAGGCAAGCTCGTCTACGAGGACCAGTACCAGGTCGGCGTGATTCCCAGGATCCGGAAACGCCCCTCGCCGCTGCCGCCCGGCGTCACACTCGGACCGACCACCTCGGGTTCCAAACGGCACCTCGCCCGCCGTCCACCCGAACCCAGATGACGCGCCGGACCTGGTCTCGGCGATCTCGACCATGTCGAAGGACTCCTCGGTGAGACGGCGTCCACGCGCCCGCGCCGAAGCCGCTGACCAGGTCTTGACGCCTGCCTTACCGACGCGGGCCGATGCCCGGATCTAACCTTGAGCTGGAAGGGGCATGCCATGATCACCACTATCGTGATCGGGCTGATCGCCATCCTCGTAGCTTTGCTGGTGGTCAGCGTCCGAGTCGTCAACCAAGTCGAGCGAGGCGTGGTCTTCCGCTTCGGCAAGGCTCAGCAGGAGATCCGCCCGCCAGGGCTCACCTTCCTCATCCCGGTCGTGGATCGGATGAAGAAGGTGAATATCCAGATCGTCACGATGCCGGTGCCCACGCAGGAAGGCATCACCCGTGACAACGTCTCCGTCCAGGTCGACGCCGTCGCGTACTTCCGGGTCGAGGAGCCGATGCGGGCGGCCATCGCGGTGCAGAACTACCTGTTCGCGATCGAGCAGGTAGCCCAGACGTCACTGCGCTCGATCATCGGCAAGAGCGATCTGGACGACCTGCTCTCCAACCGCGAGGAGCTGAACAAGGGCTTGGCGCTGATGATCGACAGCCCCGCGCTCGGCTGGGGCATCCACATCGACCGCGTGGAGATCAAGGATGTCCATCTTCCCGAGGGCATGAAGCGATCCATCGCCCGCCAGGCCGAGGCCGAGCGGGAGCGCAGGGCCCGTGTGATCACCGCGGACGGGGAGTTCCAGGCCGCGCAGAGGCTCGCCGACGCCTCGGCCATCATGAACGAGGCCCCGGGCGCGCTTCAGCTGCGCCTGCTGCAGACCATGGTGGAAGTGGCGGCCGAGAAGACCTCCACACTGGTCATGCCGGTGCCCGTGGAGCTCCTGCGCTTCTTCGAACGCTCCGCGAACAGCGCTCCGGTCGCGGAGACCACGGAGCAGCCCGCCAGTTCCGCAGAGGAGGAGCCCGAAAGGCAGCCTGCCGTGACGAACTCCGCCACGCCCGAACTGGCCCCGTCAGGGCGCTCCTTCGACCGGTCCGCCGCGGAATCGGCCATGAAGAACGGCGCCTCGCGTACCCCATAGACCATCAGCCTCTCCAGGACCGGATGGGACGGTGTGCCGGCGCAGGGGTCCGCTCTGTCAGCGGAGGATCGCGAAGTTGAAGTCCGAGGTCCGCAGGGTGCCGCTGAGAGATATCCAGAGCAGCACGAGGGGCTCGACGCAGCGGGCGGCAGCCAGGCCGCCGAGGTCGAGGATCTGCCGATCGGCCCAGCCGAACGACTTCAGCAGATCCGCGACTTGCGCCCTGGCGGCCTGGTCGTCCCCGCACACGAACACGTTGTGCGGTCCCGGGACCTGCGCCGGATCAGTCATCAGTGTGTTGTGCATCGTGTTGAGCGTCTTGACGATGCGGGTGCTGGGGAAGGCTTGCTGCAGTTGTTCGGCGACGCTTCCAGCCGCGGGCACGACCAGCCGGGGCGGGAAGCCTTGCGAGAAGTCCAGCGGGTTGGACACGTCCACCACGATCTTGCCGTCGAGGTTGGCGGTCCCCGCGGCCTTCAGGGCGGCGAGTGCCACGAGCCCTCCGGTGGCGTTGACGACGAGCTCGCCGTGGGTGGCCGCGCCGGCGAAGGTGTCGTGGTGCCCTTGATGCTCGCGCGCCCACGCGGCGGCGACCGGATTGTCCGCCGTACGGGAGCCGAGCGTCACCTCGTGGCCGAGACCGGAGAGCTTGGAGGCGAGCCGGCGGCCGACGTCTCCGGTGCCCAGGACCCCGATCTTCACTGCTGCGTCCCTGGTGCCGGTTCACGGTGCTCGGCGGCCAGCTCCGCGGCGACGGCGTCGGCGCCCAGCCCGACCAGCCAGTCCAGCCGCGCGTCGGGGGAAAAACGCGTCATGGTCCGCGTGAGCTCATGCTTGTCGTCGTCAGTGAGGCTGGAAGCTCCTCGGGCGAGCCGTTCGATCGTCTCGCGGTACATCATCAGGTACCGGCGTTGCGCGTCCAGCATGGAAGCATCGCCGGACGGCCCGTGACCGGGCAACAGCGGCACCCCGCGGAGGTCGCGAGCGATCCGATCGAGGGCGGCCAGCCAGTGCCCGGAGTGGCCGTCGCTCAGGTACGAGTGCATCGACCCGAACGCCAGGTCCCCGATGAACGCGGCACGCCGGTCGCCGCTCCGGGCCACGATGTAGGAGTCGGCGTGGCTCTCGGCCGGGCCGATGTCGTGCACGGTCACCCGCAGGCCACCGACGTCGACGCCGTCGCCGGAGGCGAGCAGACGCTCAGGCACTCGACAGCGGTCGGGCCACTGGTCGCCGTACACGGGCCGCCATTGCTCCCGCTTGGCGTCGGCGCTCTGCTCGATCTCCTTCGCGACTGCCGCGGTGGCGTACACGGGGACGGTTTCGGGCACGACGTACGGCAGCCCGTTGAAGTGGTCGGGGTGTGGATGGGTCACGAAGGCGGCCAGCAGCGGCTTGCGCAGCGCGGCGAGGCGGGCGGCCAGGGCCTCGGCGTCGGCCACCAGCAGGTTCGCGTCGATCAGCACTACGCCGTCGTCCGTCTCCAGCAGGTAGCTGTTGGCGAAGATCCCTGGCTCCGCGGCGGTGTAGACATGACACTGGAAGTCCGTCATCGGCGGCGTCTCTCTTCCTTGGGTTCGCGGTGCTGTCGAACGTAAGGGCTGGGACGCCCGTCTCCCAGAAGGCACTTTGAAGTGCCCTTACCACTCCCGCCGGAGGCGCCCGTGGACCTGACGATCCCTGACGTGCTGGAGGAGTCCTGTGCCACCCGCCAGGCGTTGGAGCGGCTGGCGGCCAAGTGGCGGATCCTGCTGATCTACGCCCTGATGGACGGCCCGCAGCGGCCTGCCCGCCTGCGCCACCGCCTGCCCGGCATCACGCAGAAGGTGCTGACCGAGACGCTGCGCGGCATGGAGGCGGACGGGCTCATCACCCGTGACGTCCACAAGGAGACCGTTCCGCAGCACGTCGAGTACGCCCTCACCGATCTCGGCAGGTCCCTGCAGGAACCCCTCGCGGCCATCTGCGCCTGGGCCGCCGAGCACGCCTGACAGTCGGCGAAGACGACCCGGGCTACGCGGCGCGTCCTGCGGCGAAAAATGACACAACATCAATTGTCCGGCGAGAAAGCCATGTACATCCCGGCAGTACGGTTGAGGTTTGACAGCGATCGCGCACGAGGCAGGATCGGCATGCTCGGGGAGGACTCGCCGTACCCACTGGTGGTGACCGGCGTCTCAGGCGCCGTCGAACAGGCGAACGAGGCGGCCCGGGCGCTGTTCCACGACGGGCCGGCGTGGCTCGCCGAAGCCCAACGCGGGCTCTCGGCTCGACTGACGACGGGCCGGGAGGGCCTGGCGTGCGCGCCGGTCCGCGGACCGATCGGTGAGCGGGTGTTCGAGGCCCATCCCGTGTGGGCCGACGGCGGTCACGTCACCTGGTTGCTGATCGACGTCACCGGACAGCAGCAGGCCATGGAGACCTTGCAGGCCGAGCGCGAATCCGTCTTGTCCATGGTGCAGGCCGCCACCGAGTTGTTGTCCACCCTGAACCTCGACCGCTGCCTGGAGACCACCGCGCGGCTGGCGGTGCGGCATCTCGCCGAGTCCGCGCTGGTCGTCATGCCGCTGGGAAGCCGCCAGTACGAGCTCGCCTTCTGCACTTCGGAGGGCGAGGCCGGACGCGAAAGCGTGGACCTCGACCCGCGGACGATCCCGGGGCTCAACGAGGCGTTGCAGGGGTTCCCGCCGGTGCCCGCCCGCTGGATCGACCCCGCCCTGGTGCCCGGCCGGCTGCTCCCCGGCCGGCGGCGCGGGATCCGTTCCGCGGCCGTGATCTCGCTGCCCGGACACGGCATGCCCGTAGGCGCGCTCGTCCTGCTGCGCCATACGGCCGGGTTCTCCCCCCGCGAGGAGATGTTCGCCCGGCTGTTCGCCGCGCGGGCCGGCACCGCGATCTCCATCGCCCGCCTGTACTCCGACCAGGTGGCCATCACCGAACTGCTGATGGCCGGCCTGCTGCCGCCGGTGATACCGCAGTTGGACGGCATCGAAGTGGCGGCCCGCTATCGGGCGGCAGGCGGCAGCTCGCGGATCGGCGGGGATTTCTACGACGTGTACCCGGCCGTCGGCTCGGGGCGGCACTCCCTGGTGGTGCTGGGCGACGTCTCCGGCAAAGGGCTGGAGGCCGCCGTCCTCACCGGGAAGATCCGTGACACGTTGCGCGCCCTGCTGCCGCTGGCCGATGACCACCAGCAGGTGCTGGAGCGGCTCAACGACGTGCTGCTCGCCGGCGAGAGTCTCCGCTACGTCACGCTCGTGCTGGCCGGCGTCGAGCGCCGCGGCACGCGAGTCGCCTTGCGGCTGACCAGCGCCGGACATCCGCCGCCGATGATCGTGCGCGACGACGGCCGGGTGGACGTCACCACAGCCCATGGCACGGCGATCGGTCTCCTGGACGAGGTCACCAGCTCCACCGAGACGGTGCTCCTGCAGCCCGGGGAGAAGTGCCTGCTCTATAGCGACGGCGTCATCGAAGCCAGAGGCGGGCCGCTCGGCGACGAGTGGTTCGGCGACGAACGGTTGCGCGAGGAACTGCGGCGGAGCGTCGGCGTGCCGACGGACACCCTGGCGGAACACGTGCAGATGCTCGCGTTGCAATGGGCGGGCGACCGTGAGCACGACGACATAGCGATCGTCGCCATCGGCGCCCCAGGTGAGGCACCCCCTGCGGCGACCGGAGGACCGGGGCCGTGAAGGACGACATGGAGCAGTACGTCGAGGCGCTGCGGGCGGCGGCGACGGCCGGCGACGAGTACGCCGCGGTAAAGGTGGCGCAGGACGCGCACGACGCCGGTGTCTCCTTGGAGCGCCTCCTCCTCGACGTCGTCGCCGTCGCGCAGGCACGCATCGGCGAGGAGTGGGCGGCCAACCGCCTCACCGTCGCCCAGGAGCACATGGCGACCGCCGTCAACGAGGGCGTGCTCGCCGTCCTCGCCAACACGATCGACACGACGGACCACGGTTCCGCGCCGCTCAAGTGGCGGCTCTGCGTGGCGTGCGTCGAGGGCGAGTGGCACACCTTCCCCGCCCGGTTGCTGACCGAGGTGCTGCGGCTGCGCGGCTGGATGGTCGACTACCTAGGAGCCCATGTGCCGACCCGGCACCTGATCGTGCACCTGCACAGGACGGCCCCGGACATGGTCGCGCTTTCCAGCTCGATCGCCACCCGCCTGCCCGCTGCGCACTCCGCGATCAGCGCGTGCCAGGCGGCCGGCACGCCCGTGCTCGTGGGCGGCGCCGCCTTCGGCCCCGACGGCCGTTACGCCCGCCTGCTAGGAGCCGACGCCTGGACGCCCGACGCCCGTGCCGCCGCTGACCTGCTCGACGCCGGGCCGCTGCCCCGGAGGCACGCGCCCGGCCTGAGCGCCGAGCGGCGACCGCATCTCGCCTCCCATGAGTACGCCCTGTTCACCGACCGCAAGCCAGACCTGGTCAGAGGCGCCCTGGAAGAGCTGAGCCGGCGCGTTCCCGAGACCGGGCCCCGGCCTGCGGAGCCGCCCGTCCTCACCGCGGAGGACGTGGCGTTCACCGTCGATTTCCTGGGCACCGCCGTGTACGTGAACGATCCCGAGCTGTTCGTCTCCTACACGAGGTGGCTGGCATGGACGCTCACCCAGCGCGACGCGCCGCCGCGCGCACTGACCGCCGTACTTGACGCCCTGGGCGCCCGCCTCACGGGCCTCCCGCACGCCCTCGACACCCTGGCCCGGGGGCGTGAGGCGACGGCGGGCTCTCAGCAGGCGGGCGAGTCTTCAGAAGGTGAAATCCCTCCCCGCGAAGATGGACAGAGGTAACAAACAGGTACTGAGGGTGGGGAAGGAGACATGGCGCAGGTCGGCTGCTGTACTTCCCGGCTGTACCGTGCGCATTTCCTTGGGTGGCCCGAAGCACAACCAGCCACCAAGATCCCTTGTACGTACGGTGATGGGCCGCGGCATACGGTCGCCCTCGATGACATCTGGCTGCGTACCCCAGAAACGCCAGAAAGGCCGCGAAGCCATCGCAAACGGCAAAACTTCACCCTGCTTCATGACGACTCAGAGTGGGCTCACCGGAGCTGGGGCAGCATCTGTGAGCGGTTTCGACAAGCCGCTCACCGGCGCCACTTCAACGTCCCGGAGGATCCCGATGCAGATGCCTGTAGTGAACGAATGCGAAGTGGATGCGTGCGCCTACAACACCGACCGCAGGTGTCATGCACTGGCCATCACCGTAGGTGATATCCGCCATGCCCATTGCGACACCTTCTTCCGCACTTCCGCCAAGGGCGGCGATCCCACCACCGTGGGCCACGTCGGCGCATGCAAGATGTCCGACTGCCGGCACAACGTCCAGTTCGAGTGCCAGGCTCCCAACATCACGGTCGGCTATGTGGAGAACACCGCGGACTGTCTCACCTATTCGCCCGCCTGAGGCCCACTCAAGCTCGGCACGGTAGCGGGTCTTCGACTCGACTGCCATCCTCTTCGTCCTCAAGGTCATGGGAGGGTTGCACTCCCCACCGAAGGCAGACTGTCAAGCGGCCATCGTCAGCGTGGGGGTTCCCGGCCCGTCAAGCTCGTCCAGCGCCACTCGTCGCCCAGAGATGGCCAGGAGGAGCGAAAGCACGGTTCCGCTCACTTCCAGGCCGTCTCCGATCGACAGGTCGGCGTCCGTCGCCGTAAGCCGGATACGCGCCATCAGTTCCTTGGCCCCACCGAAAGCCGCTGGCGTACGAGCCTGATAGCGCAGCGATCTGACCACAGCCGCCTGCGGGTAGACGCGGGTGAGCCCCAAGGGCCGAGGGATCTGCGGCAACAGGCCGCTCACGGCGGCATCCGGCTGCATGACCCCTGAAACGCAGAAGAGGCCCCGTAGGGCCTCTGACCTGCTGCTACTGCTGGTGGCAAGGTGCAAGGGTCGAAGTTCCAGGCTGCGTTAGGCCTCTGACCTCCGCGTACAGCTCTCGCTTGCCTCCACCGGGGAAGGCCATCCCGCGTATATCTCACGAGGCCAGGCACGATTGAGAACCCAGCAGATGACTGATTAGTACCTATGCCCGATTAGTAACACCTGCCAAGATTTGTTGGAGCGGATCGATCAGGCGGTAGCGGTGGAGGCGCGGGCATGAACTGGGCAGAACCGTACGGACCCGTGATTGAAACTCGCGTGCGCCTACTGACCTGGAACGTGTGGGGCGAGCACGGCCCCTACGCCGAGCGCGCCGAGCGCATCGAAAAGGTGATAGGTGAACTGGCGCCCGATGTAGTGACTCTGCAGGAGCCGACCGGGCATACGTTCGGCTACAAGCACACCGCAGTGGCCTCAGAGAAATCCTCATGCGCGTTACTGTCACGCTGGCCGATCGCGCGAAGTGAGGAGCGGCACCTGCCGGGCGGTGCACTGCCGGGCCACGCGTTGTTCTGTGAGCTGGCGGGACCACGGGGCCCGCTACAGATATTCAGCGTGATGATCGGCGCGTATCGGCTGGATGAGTCGGAAGCTCGCCAAATGCAGGTGCGGGCATTAACCGCTTTCGTGGGCGAGGTGGCCTCGCGGCGACGTCCAACAGTTGTCTGCGGGGATTTCAACGCGTCGCCCGACAGTGACGAGATCAGAATGCTGACCGGACGTAGCGCACCAGGGACGCCCGGCGTGGTCTTCTACGACGCTTGGGAGATCGCTGGCGACGGCGGTCCTGGGTACACATGGAGCAACGCCAACCCATGGGCACGTCCTGGACTTTATCCCGATCGCCGCTTTGACTACGTCCTGAGCGCCTGGCCGCGTGCAGGAGGGGCGGGGCATCCGGTGCGCTGCGAGGTGGTGGGCGCTGGCCCCCAAACCGCCTCTGACCACTACGCCGTACTGGCCGAGCTGCGGTATTGATGCAGTTCAGGCAGTAGCAGCGATCGGCCCCACCGCCCCGGTGTGGCCGATCGCCCCCAAGCATGTACGGCGTCCAGCCATGCAGCGGCGATCGTGGGCCTGCATCTGTGCGGCGACGCGGTAATCCCCGACCGAAGCGTTCGGTTGGTGCGGCGGGGCCGACGTGCAGTGCCCGGCCCGGTGTCCCGCCGCCGTCCGGGACCCGGCCCTCAGGCCGCACGCCCGGGCGGCGGGCGGGCGGAGGGCCGGGGGTACGGCGGCACGCCGCGCCGCCGCTTGATCTCTACAAGAACAATTCGGCAGTGTGATCGCCATGGCCGGATGTCCTGTCTCGCTTAATGGTTGACACTCTGGCCTCGCTTGATGCTTGACACCTTGATCGTTTCCTGTGCCTGCTCGTGGCGTTATCGACGCTTCGGGGCAGGCCGGGATGGCATTGGTGGAGTTGAGCGTCGCGGAACAGCGCTATCACGCGGTGATCGAGGTGTTGTCGGGGGCAAAGGTCACCGACGTAGCAGGCCGGTATGGGGTGTCACGACAGTCGGTGCATGTCTGGGTGCGCCGATATCAGGACGGCGGTCTAGCGGGGCTGGCCGATCGGTCGCATGCGCCCAAAGCGCAACCGATGCAGACGCCGGCGGCGATCAAGGCGCTGATCTGTGAGCTGCGGCGCGCCCATCCGCGGTGGGGCCCGCGCACTCTGTTGTGGGAGCTGGGCCGGCGCGGGGTGGAGCCGTTGCCGTCACGGGCGAGCATCTATCGGGTGCTGGTGCGTAACGGGCTGGTCGAGCCGGTCACCCGCCGGCGCAGACGCGAGGACTACCGCCGCTGGGAACGGCCGGGGCCGATGCAGCTGTGGCAGATGGACATCATGGGCGGGCTGCTGCTGGCCGACAACGGCAAGCAGTTCACCGGCCGGTTCGGCGGGCCGAAAGCGGGTGAGGTGCTGTTCGAACGAGTCTGCCGGGAGAACGGCATCAAGCTGCGTCACACCGCTCCAGGACTCCGACCACCACCGGGAAGATCGAGCGTTTCCACCAGAGCGTGCGCCGCGAACTGCTGACCGAGGCGCTGCCGTTCGCCTCACTCGAAGCCGCCCAACCCGAGGTGGACGCGTTCGCCGAGCATTACAACACCGCCCGCCCGCACCAGGCGCTGGACATGGCCTTGCCCACCGACCGGTTCTTCATCGAGCGCAGCGACGGCCTCCGCCGGGCCGAGCGCGAACTGCCGCTGCACCTGCCCGCCGGCCTGACCACGGTGACCGCTCCGGCTCTCGGAGCCCCTTTGCAGCTTGTCCTACTCCCCCGCCCGCCGATCCCCCGGTTCCTGCCGCCGATCAGCCCGAACGGCCCGAACCCATCCTGACGACCACGATCGATCCGCTGTCGCGCCAGGCCATCGAGGTCGACCGGATCGTGCCCGCATCAGGCAACCTGTCAATCGGAGGCCAGCAGCTCTGGCTCGGCCCCGACCGGGCGGGCATGCCGATCACCTTGTTGATCAGCACGCAACGGCTGCATGTGTTCACCACCAGCGGCGGCAGGCTCAAGAGCGTGGCCTCCCGACTGACCGTCAAGGACCTGGCCGCGCTGCTCGCCTCGGGCCAAGCCCGCCCGGCACCGACCGAGCCCGCCGGTGAACCGGCCATCGAAGCGAGCGCCGTCGAGGTCGACCGGCAGGTCAGCTCGATCGGTTGCATCAGCCTGGCAGGCCGCGCCCTGTGCATCGGCGCCCACCTCGCCGGTCGGCGCGTCACCGTGCGCCTGGACGGCATCACCGCCCGCGTCATGGACGGGCAACGCCTCCTGCTGCGCGCCGTGCCCTGCCCGCTTCCGCTCGCCGAGTGCGGTAGCCTGCGCAACGCCCGCCCCGCCGGGCCACCGCCCACCTCCCCGTCCGAACCTGTCACCGTCCAGCGGGTGGTCTGCAGCCGCGGCCACTCCGCCGGTCAGGCAGAACGCCAGCGGTCGTCCGGTGCCTTCGCAGACCAGGTGGATCTTGCTGGTCAGCCCGCCGCGGGATCGGCCGAGGGCGTTATCTGCCGGCGAGCCTGTGACGAGCCCCCTTTACGGGCACCGGCGGCGTGCTGGTGCGCACGCACGATGGTCGAGTCCACCGCCACCAGCCAATCGAGGGCACCGTGCGCATCGGCCCGGGCCTGCACCGCATGCGGCATCGCGGTGAACGTGCCGTCCCTGGCCCAGCGCCGGAACCGCGTGTACAGGCTCTGCCAGGACCCGTACCGGGGCGGAACGTCACGCCATGCCACACCGGTACGGATCTTCCACACGATGCCGTTCAGTACCCGCCGGTCATCCTCACGCGGACGACCTAACCGCGAGACAGGCAGAAACGGCCGCAGCTTCTCCCACTCCTCATCAGTGAGCTCATGACGCCGGATCACCACACCATGATCCCCTACCTAGATCACTTTGAAGACACGACCTAGCAGCTCGAGATCAGCAAGGGAGGTGGTGGCCCAACTCCTCCGGCGCTGCCACGGCCGACGGCCCTGCCGCTCCGCTCGACCTCGCGAAAACAATCACCGGAGGATCGTCATCTGATGCAGAATTTACGGGGGACTACCGCTAGGAGCTTCGGGCATGGGTGAAGGCGAGTCCAAGCGGCGGCGTCAGACCACATTAGCTGAGGTCTCACACCTCAGAGGCGTCGGCCGGTACGAGGAGGCCGCCACCGCGCTCATTGCCGAGCTGATGCAATCACCCCACGTCGAGCTGCTCATGGCAAACGACAATCTCCTTGGCGAGTGCATCGCCCGCGGTGAACTGATCGCGGCCAAGGTTCTCGCCGAAGCCGGCTGGACGCTGACTCGGGCCGTACGCCAGGCCGACGACCCGCCGGTCCTTGAACGCGCCACCACAGTCATGCTCCTCGCTGACCGACTTGGCGACTCCGCGGAGGCCTCACGGATGGCTGAGTACATCCTCGGCGCCCGCCGTGGCTTCCTCCCTGCCCGCCACCCCGACCTGGTGCAGGCTCTGGAGGACAGCGCCAAGTACCTGATGGAGGCCGGGGAGCCGGAGCGGGCCAAGGCGGTGTACGAGGAAATCGCCGGCGGCGCTCCCGCGGACACGGGGCGGCCTCCTGACCTGGGCGACGCCCGTTCCCGCAGCGCCGCTCACTACCTGCTCGGCAACTGGTGTCTGCGTCTGGGCGACGGGGACGGCGCCGACGAGCACTGGACCAGGTGCCTGCAGTGGAGCGAGGCCCTGCCGCCGAGAGAAGGCAGACCGCTGCGGGTCGCCGCCCTGGCTCACCTCGGACGGCTGATGTACGGCTTCGGCGACACGTCGGGCGCGCTGCCTAGGCTGGTGCAAGCCTACGAGCTCGCCTGCGAGGAGTTGGACGACTCACGTGAGCCAGCCTGGATCGGCGAGGACGGCGACGCGCGCCAAGTGGCCACCGACTTGGCCAACCTCGGGATGCTCCAACGGGACAAGCAGGACCTGACGGGAGCGGAGGGGTCGCTGCAGCTCGCCGTCGAGCTGTACAGGCGGGTGGGCGAGCGCGCGGGTGTGGCGTCGGCCTTGAACGCGCTCGGACAGGTCTACCACTCGGCCGGCGCGCTCGAATCGGCCGAACGTCACTACCGCCACGCCCTGAAGGTGCTGCGGGGATCGGCTCAGGCGCCGCCGTCCCGCGCGACGTCGGTTCTCATCGCCCTGGGCGCGCTGCACGAGATGCGCGGTCAGTACGACGAGGCCCGCACGCTCCTGGAGGAGGCCGTCGGCCTGCTGTCGAAGGACACCGACCCGGCGACCCACGCCACGGCTCTGAACAACCTCGCCCGGCTAGCCTACAAGACGCACCGAGACGAGGAGGCGGAGCAGCTGCTGGCACAGGCCATCGACCTGATTCGCGGGCTCCCCGGGCCCCCGCACAACCTCAGGGACACCCTGTTCAACCTGGGCGAGTTGCACGCCGCCAGTGGGCGCCCCCATGACGCGCTGGCCGTCTTCCGGGAGGCGCTCGAACGAGAGGACGACTGGCTCAGCGCCGTGTTCGCCACGGGCTCGCGGGGGCAGTGGCTCACCGCGCTGTCAGGGAGCCGGTTCCGCGTGGACCAGTTGCTCGGCCTGGTGCTCACCGAGCTGAACACGGACGCCGACGCGGTGGCCGTCGCCGCCGACGCACTCCTGAGGCACAAGGGCCTGGCCGCGCAGCTCACCATCCTGCAGCGGGACGTGCTGTACGCTGGCGACCACGATCCCCGGCTGCGTGACCTGCACAAGCAGCGGGACCGGTTGCAGGCCGCCATCAACGCCAGGCAGCTGGCCGGACCGTCGGACGGCGCGATGAACACGCATCGGCAACGGCTGGCGGACGACAGGCAGCGGCTCGACGCAGTCGAGTCGGAGATCGCCCAGCGCACACACAGCGCGGGCCATCGCCTGTTCGAGCTGACGTGGCAGGACATCGCCACCACGCTGGCCTCCGACACGGCACTCGTCGAGCTGCGCCGGCGCGCCGTCTTCGACTTCCACGCGGCCGACCGTACCGAGGGAGTCCACGCGGGCGCCCGCTACAGCGCGCTCGTCCTGCGTCCCGGCGCGCCGCCTGCCTTCGTCGACCTGGGCGATGCAGAGCACATCGACGAGCTGACCAGCCAAGTCACCGCGATCATGAGCGGGCGAAACCAGGAGGAGGACACCGGTGAAGCGGCCCGGCTGCGCCGCGCCGTACTGGATCCCCTGACGCCTGCGCTCGGCGCGGCCTCTCGCCTGCTGCTGGCTCCCGATGGCGCGTTGAGCACGCTGCCGTACGAGGCGCTGCCGCTAGACGACGGACGGCTCGTCATGGACCGGTGGCTGGTGTGCTACCTGCCGACGGGCCGGGACGCGCTGCACCTGAGCCTGCCCTCGCCCGCACCTTGCGGCCCGCCACTCGTGCTGGCCGACCCCGACCTCGAGCTCGGCACACCGGGCGGCCGGAAGGCCAGCGAGCGAGCGCCGTTCACCCCGTTGCCGGGAGCGCGCGAGGAAGGCCTGCAGATCGCCGAGTTCCTGGGCGTCACGCCGCTGGCAGGCGCCGACGCCGTAAAGGGACGGGTGACGGGCGCTCGCAGCCCGCTCGTCCTGCACATCGCCAGTCACGGGTTCCTCAGCCCCAGCGTCCCGCGCGCGATAGACCTGGCGGACATCGCCGTCGGAGACATCGTGACGCCGGTCGACGCCCATCGCCGAATCCTCGTGCTCGACGGGGCGCTGGCCACCCCCATGGACTTCACCCTGGCGCGCGACGACCCCTTCGAGCGGCTGTCCGGCCGGGACGTGGACGACCCGATGCTCCGCTGCGGCGTTGCGCTGGCAGGCGCGAACACCTGGCTCTCGGGTGGCGACTTGCCGCCTGAGGCGGGCAACGGCGTGCTGACCGCCGCGGATCTCGCGCTCACGGATCTGAACGGCACCCGGCTGGTCGTGCTGTCAGCGTGCGACAGCGCGCTGGGCGAGGCATGGGTGGGCGAAGGGGTGTTCGGGCTGCGCCGCGCGGTCTCCATCGCCGGAGCCCGGTCGCTGGTCATGAGTTTGTGGAGGGTTCCCGACCGGCAGACCCGCGACCTGATGACCGACCTGTACCGGCGGCTCTGGGCGGGCGATGGCTTGGCTGAGGCGCTGACCGGGGCGCGGCAGGCGATGCGCCGTAAGTATCCGCACCCGGCCTACTGGGCTGCGTTCGTCTGTCAGGGCGACCCAGGACGCATCATCGACACCCGGCACCAGGAGGACCGATGACGAGTATCGCCACGCTCACGAACCGGCTCGGCCGCGACCGCTCCGAGGGCGGAGCGGTGATCATCGTGGACGCCGAGGAGGACGTGGCTCCGGCACTGGCAGCCGCCCTACGCTACTTCGACGCCGACGACGCGCACGAAGTGGTCATCGTCCTGAACCAGGGCCGTGTCCTGGGCTCCCTGCGTCGGTTCGACGCCTACAGCCTGCCGCCGCCCATCGGGCATGAGGTTCGCAGCTACGGAGCGGCCGACCAGAGCCTTCTGCCGGGCGTGGCAAGGTACGACATGGTCACGCTGACATGCCCTCGCCCCGGCTGCCCCACCCGGCTCGGGCTGGTCCTCTACCCGGCGCATGAGCCTCGCTGCCCCCGGCACCCGGACCAGGTGCTGGTTTCATGAGCATTCCCGGGCTGCCCGGTCTCGGGCAGGACCTCGGCCGCCGCTTCACCGTGACCGGTGCGCTCCCCGTGCTCGCGGTGATGCTCACCGTGCTGGTCGAGCTCGGGGCGGGCGCCCCCGCCCAGCCGCCGAGCAGGCAGCAGCTGACGCAGACTCTTATGTCGCTCACGGCAGGCGAATGGACGCTGCTCGTATTGGTCCTCATCGTGGGTGCCCTGCTGCTACAGCCGCTGCAGCGGCCGACCGTGCGGCTCATGGAGGGCTATAGTCTGCTGCAGGGACCCGCCCGGCTGATCGGCATCCCGCTACTTGCACTGTGGCAAAGGCGCTGGGACCGGCTGGAGGCGCGCCAGCGCGTCACCGAGCCGAATGCGGCCGATCTTCCAGCAATGGTCGACGCAGCGGCCCGCCTGCGCAGGCTTCCGCGCGAGCGCGACCGCCTGCTGCCCACCCGGCTCGGCAACACGTTACGGGCGGCGGAGGACCGCCCCGGCGACGACTACGGGCTCGACGTGGTGGCCACGTGGCCGCTGCTCTACCCCCTGCTGCCCGAGCGGACGGCGGCGATGGTGGACGATGCCCGCGACCAACTCGACGCCGCGTGCCGCCTGTCAGGCTCATTCGCCCTCATGGGAGTGATCTCCGCCGCGCTGCTTCCCCTGGGCTGGTGGACACTCCTTGCCTTCACCATGGTCGTTCTCGCCGCTCTGGCCTACCGGGGCGCGGTGCACGCCGCGTACGCGTATGGTGAGCTGGTCTACGCGGCGGTCGCCCTCCACCGCTTCGACCTCCTCGCTGCCCTCCATCTACCGCTCCCCGATACCCCGGAGCAGGAACGCGACCGGTTCCTCGCCCTGTCGCGGCAGCTTCGCCAGGGCTGGCCGGGCACCAAGGCCTACCAGCACGACACCTGAGCATGCCGGGTCGGTCCGGCTGGTGCCCTTGCGTAGGCTGTGCCGACGGTTTACAGTGCGTGACCGTTATGAATGACACAAGGCCTCCCGCCTGCACCGGAGCCATGTCTCATGGACGCAAGGTCCATGATCATTGCACGCATATTGCACGGCGGCTGCTGAGCCGGGACCACCCAGGACGCGAACACAGGGGCCTTCGGAGCCCAGCGTCGCAATGGTCGATGATCTAGGAGTAGAAGCCCCGCCCGTACTTTTCGCGCGGTTCGACGAAGTCTCCGGGACGAGTCTCCCGAAGGCGCTCGTAGCGCTCGGCGAACCTGTCGATGGCTTCGTGAATGGTGTCGCCATGGCTTCCCGGGGATCTTCCACAAGACCATCTTCCCGCTGTCAGCTTGGGAACTGCATCGATCACATCTCGTTCGGGCGCTGAACTGGGCGGAGAGCGGCACCGGCCCGGGCGGAGCGGGCCGCGGCCGATGCCGCGCTCGCCGAGGAGATCAGGCAGATCCACGGTGAGTTCGACGGCACCTACGGCAGTCCGCGCATCACCGCTGAGCTGCGCGCCCGGGGCCGGGCGGTCAACCACAAGCGGGTGGCGCGGGTGATGCGCCGCTTCGGCATCGTCGGGCTGCACCTGCGCAAGAAGGTGCGCACCACGGCGCCGGAACCCTCGCATCAGAAGGTGCCCGACCTGATCCGGCGGGACTTCACCGCGCCGGCTCCGAACCAGCGTTACGTCGGTGACATCACCTACCTGCCCGTCGGTGACGGCCGGTTCCTCTACCTAGCCACCGTGCTGGACCTGGGCTCACGCCGGCTGACGGGCTGGTCGATCGCCGATCACATGCGCACCGAGCTGGTGATCGACGCGCTGCGGGCCGCGGCCGCGACGCGGGGCAGCCTGGACGGGGCGATTTTTCATGCCGATCATGGGGCGCAGTACACCTCGGCCGAGTTCGCCCAGGTCTGTGCCGAGCTCGGGGTGCGCCAGTCCATGGGAGCGGTCGGCTCGAGCGCCGATAATGCCGCTGCGGAGGCGTTCAATGCCACCCTGAAACGCGAGGCCCTCCAGGGCGCTACGTGCTGGTCCTCGGCGTGGGAGGCTCGCCTGGCGGTGTTCAAGTGGATCGTCCGCTACAACACGCGCAGGAGGCATTCCACCATCGGCTACCTCAGCCCGATCGACTACGAGCAGCAGACCATCGATAAGGTGCAGCTCGCCGCATAACGACCGGTGTCCACACTTCGGGGCGAGCCCCCGCATGTACTTCGCCGCGCTCCGGCCCGAAGAGGTCGTAGACCTACGTCAGGAACACCTCGTCAGCCTTCCTGCGGACGACTGGGGAGAGATGCGGCTCACCAACGCGGAGCCCCGCTCAGGCAGTCACTGGACCAACAGCGGCAAGGTGAGGGAACGCCGGGAACTCAAGCACCGAGCCGTAGGCGAGATACGGCGAGTGCCCATCCACCCCGAGCTGTCCAACATGCTGATCGAGCACCTCAAGGAGTTCGGCGCCGGCCCCGGCAGACGCATCTTCATCGGCCCTCGCGGCGGCCTCATGACCGACCGCGCCGACCTCAAGGTCTTCCACGCAGCCAGAGCGAAAGCCTTCACACCGTCGGAGGCCGAGTCGCCCCTGATGGAGGTCCCCTACGCCCTGCGCCATGCCGCCGTCTCCACATGGCTCAACGCCAGCGTCCCCGCACCCCAAGTGGCCGAATGGGCAGGCCACAGCGTTGACGTCCTGCTACGCGTCTACGCCAAATGCATCTACGGACAGCAGAGCGAGGCCATGCGCCGAATCTGGGATGCGACACGATGAGATGCCCAACAGCGCCAAGCCGCAACAGGCTCGGCAGCTATGAAGGGCGCTGAGGGGCGGTGCGCCGCCTCTCAGCCGCATATAAAAGTCAGATTGCGCCTCACTGGCCCCACGAAACTTGTTGCGCTACAAGGCCCCGCGCATCCTGCAACCCCTAGCGATATCTCTTTCGCAGCCTAGACCCCAAGCTGCGCGTTCTATGACTTTGAAAAATCTGGCGGCTCGGATTTTTAGTCCCAGCCGCCCTATCCAGAAGTGCGGAAGCAAGCAGAAGCCGACCACTATATACGAGATCTGGCACCCTTTCTGGATCCATTCGGTATGCAACATCATGCTTGAGCATGTTGTAGGTATGCCAGAAATCTTTGCACCAATCCTCCGCGTTGCCCACCCACGCGCTGAAGGGCTTGCCCACTCGGCCAGCCAACGCCTGCATATATTTGCCATTGGCCCATGCAGCTGGACGATTACTCTTAACCCAGTACTCGATACCAGCAGCAACGTCCCTTAAAGCCACCTCGGCCGTCGCTGGACCGAAGCGATAAGGGTTCACGACAGGGTTAACTGCCCGTGGATGTGCGCCGTACAAGCGAATCCAACGAGCCAACCCTGGAACTCCACCTAGATCAGCTAGATCGAAAAGAGGATACTCATTTATGGACTTCGGACCTTGAATCCCTGGGAGGGGGATCATAAGAGCACCATTCCAGAGCCTAGGCCTCGATGTCTCACCTCCATCGACAGGATATGTGTGCAGGTCGGCCGCACCGTCGGCAGCTGTGACGAAACCTTCCCATGCCAGGTTTAGTAGATCCTGCACGAAAAGCAACGGCTGCAGAAGATCCCATACGTCGCGTGGCCGCTTGCTTGAGCAGGCGAGCGTGACAGGCGCACTGGCGATTCGTCGATCTTGATCGCCGCCCACTTGCCAAGTGGTTGACAGGACAACTTCTCGACCGTGAGAGATTTTGCGACTCTCAGGCTCTGTCGCACCGAGAGTAAAGGTCCACGACTTGGGTCGCCCGTCGTCCCCATGCGTAACGCTTTCCTTCGCTGCCGACACACCGGCCCAATCGCTGACACCATGAAAGCGGGCTTCGACGCATGTTACTCGCGCACTCTTCAATCTATCGAACGGAATATCTCCAATCATGGTGCGCGCACGGTACCGCTTGGACGATGCCCGATATCCCGAACGCGTCGTCCAACCGCTCCCTATTACTTCCAAAAAAAGGGCTGACTTCTCCGGCATGAGAGCCGCGATAGCTTCCGGAGTCCCTTCCGCCTTGCGTTGAGAGTATTTCTTTCTGATATTTTCATCCAGCGTCTCGATGAGAAGCCACCCACCATCGCGACGGACATACCCGCGCTCCGGGTCCCCGTTCAAGCTTGGAACCTTCTTCGTGAAGGGCCAGAAGAATCCCAAACTACCTTCGATAACTTGGCCGAGAGGAACATCGCTCACGATCGTGACCTCCTGGTTCCGTCCAAAGCCTCGCTGAGGATACGTTTCTCCGTCGTCGAAGAGGCCATGACGTTCGAAACAGCAGACCCTACTCGCCCGCCTTAAGTCAACCTCCAAGAAGCACCATGCAGGTTCCCTGGTTGTAGGGGCAGGCAAGCATCCGAACCTTCACACCTCGTCCTAGGGACTCCAGGGGTCTCGATCTCTTCAGCGGTCGAGCCATGATGAGCGAGACGCTCAGCGACTTTCGGCCACCCATCGCGCGAACAGCAGGGCCTGCAAGTCTCAAGGCGCCACTGTCGTTAGCGTGCACAGCCCGAGGTACGAAGCACTCGGAGTCTCCCGTAACTTCGCCTCCCGCCTTGACGACGAGGTCGCCGACGTCGACACACGAAGGGCGGAACGCCCGGCAGCTCATCTGCGCTCAGGCGTCCACCTGTACGCAATGGTCCCAGTCATGCCCTCAATCTGCCCCGGGAAGTGGGGTCGAGCGAGGCGGTGATCTCCTCTGAGCTGCCAAGCAGGACCTGAACCGTCCGTTGCCGCTTCAGATCGGCAAGCTCGGCGAACTGGCCACGGCCCCTCTCCTTGATCACTAGGGAACGTCTAGGGAACGATCAACCGTAGAGCGCCGGTCTCAGCCGTAGACGGCCGGACACAACGTAAGAGGCCCGTCACCGTGTTTCCGCTGGTGACGGGCCTCTTCCCGCTGGTGTGGCAGGTGCAAGGTTCGAACTTGCGTAGGCTGAGCCGACGGTTTTACAGACCGCTCCCTTTGGCCACTCGGGCAACCTGCCGTGTCTTCCGCTCTCGCGGCGACAGAGAAAAGGATAGCGGACTTCCGCAGTGCACGTGACACCAGTTTGTCCCCGTCCCGAATCGCTCCGACCCCCTCGTTCCCGCGGACACCCCACCGAGGTCAGCCCCACGACACGGAGCTTTTCCACAGGGCCGGAGGCGGACCCTGCACCGGGCGGAGATGCTGGCTAGGCTCGTGGGCTGGATGCGTTCGGAGTCGGACGCTCACCGGTGCTGACGCAGCTGAGAGGAAGTGTGCTTTGGCCGATTCATCGTTCGACATCGTGAGCAAGATCGACCGGCAGGAGGTCGACAACGCGCTCAACCAGACCGTGAAGGAGATCGGGCACCGCTTCGACTTCAAGGGTACGGGGGCGAGCATCAGCTGGTCCGGTCAGGAGCATATCGAGATCAAGGCCAACAGCGAGGAGCGGGCGAGCGCCGCGCTCGACGTGTTCAAGGAGAAGGTGATCAAGCGCGGCCTCTCCCTGAAGATCCTCGACGCGGGCGAGCCCAAGCTGTCGGGCAAGGAATACAAGATGCTGGTCGCGCTCAAGGAGGGCATCGACCAGGAAAACGCGAAGAAGATCTCGAAGATGATCCGCGACGAGGGCCCCAAGGGCGTCAAGGCGCAGATCCAGGGCGAGGAGCTGCGGGTCAGCTCGAAGAAGAAGGACGACCTGCAGGAGATCATCGCCCTGCTCAAGGGCAAGGATCTCGACATCGCCCTTCAGTTCACGAACTACCGGTAGCGGAGCGGGGCGCGAGGCCGTGCGCGGTCGTCGCGCTCCCGCCGGCACCGTGCGCGGTCAGGAGCCCTTCCCCCCACCCGGCCGAACACGCTGGTCAGGAGGGTGCCGTGGCCTGTTCCAGCACCTCCAGCACCGTGGCCGTCAGCAGCGTGACCTTGTACCTGTTCGAGGCCGTTGGCGTGCACCGGGAAGCGGCCCGCCCGGCCGCCACCTCTATGGGCTCCCCCGCGGCGAGAGCCTGTTCCACCTCCGGCAGCCGCAGCGGGACGCGGGCGACGCCTCCGACGCTCACGGCCGCCGCGCCGTCCGGCGTCACCCGTGCCACGGCCTCCACGAGCGGCCACTCGGCTTCGGACCGGCTGGTGGCGCGGTGGTACGCGGCCCGTTCGCCGGCCACGGGCGGCGGCAGGTGGACCGCCAGGAGGATCTCCCCGGGGTCGAGCAGATGGTCACGGGTCGGGTCCGAGCCGTACAGCGAGCTGACCGGGAAGGGGCTCCTCCCGTGCACCTCCACCTCGGCGGCGTAGACCAGCAGCGCCATCGCGAGAGACGACGGATGGGGGGCGACGCACGGGCTGGTGTCGATCACCGCGGAGTAGAGGCTGAGCCCGTCGCGGGCGGGGCAGGAGTCGCCGCCGTTCTGGTGGCAGGAGAAGGCCGGGTTGCGGAAGTACGAGCAGCGGTTGCGCTGGAGCAGGTTGCCGCCGATGGTGGCCACGGCGCGGATCTGGGGTGTGGCCAGCGCTCCCGCGGTGAGGGTCAGCGCGGGGTAGGCGGCGCGGAGCCGTTCGTCGCGGGCGATCTCGGCGATCGTGGTCAGCGCGCCGATGTGGGCGGAGCCGTCCGGCTGCCAGGTCACGCCCGACGGCCCCGGCAGGTCCCGCAGGTCCACGTACGGTCCGGTGCCCGGCAGGCTCATCAGGTCGGTGCCGCCCGCGCGGAGCCGGCCGTGCGGCGGGTTCTCAAAGATGGTCACGCTCTGATCCCTTCGAGGAGCCGGTCGGGGCGGATGGGCAGGTCGTGGGGGCGCCAGCCGGTGGCGTTGTGCACGGCGTTGGCGACGGAGGCGGCCACGCCGATCGTGGAGACCTCGCCCAGGCCGACGCCGCGGCCGTTGACGTGGTCCCAGCCGTCCTGGTGGAAGTGGATGGTCATCTCCGGGGTGTCGCCGATGCCGGGGATGCGGTAGTCCTCCAGGTTCGCGGTCAGGACGGTTCCGGTGGCGGGGTCGACGTGGCGTTCCTCGTACAGGGCGTAGCCGATGCCCTGGATGATGCCGCCCTCGCACTGGTTGCGGGCCGGTCTGTCGGCGTAGATGTGGCCGGTCGCGATGCCGCCCCAGACGCGCAGCGGCCTGACCGTGCCCATGCGGGTGTCGACCTCCACTTCGGTGACGTGGACGGCGCCGCTGAATCCGCGGCCGAGCGCCATGCCCTGCACCGCGAACGGGGTCACGTAGCCGCCCCGGTCGCGTCGCCGCTTGCCGACCACCTTGGTGCCCGGAGTCATGCCCTGGGCCCGCAGGCGGCGGGCCGCGTCGCGTGCGGCGGGGGCCACCGAGGTGGTGGTGCGGCTGCCCAGGGACGCCGGTCCCGGCACGGTGCCGGATCGGCCGATCTCGACGCGGATCCGGTCGGCGGGCAGGCCGAGCTCCTCGCGCAGGATGCCGGCGATGACGCTGCGGATGCCGGTCCCGATGTCCTGCGTGGCGGTGCGGGCGACCACCACGTCGTCCTCGACCTCCAGCTCGACCTCGGTGCCGGGGCTGACCGCGTAGAACCAGTTGGCGGCGGCCACGCCGACGCCGCGGCGGTGGCGGCCCGTCTGCGATCCGGTGCGCGGCCTGTCACGCCAGAGGGGCAGCTCCGCCGCCCGGTCGTAGAGGGCACGGCGCTTCGGGTTGCCATCCCAGCGGCGGCGCAGCGCGATCGGGTCCTCCTCCAGGCGGTGGGCCATCTCGTCGACGGCCTGCTCCAGGGCCCACAGCAGGGGCGGGGCGCCGGGGCCGCGGAACGGCGTGCCGGGCGGTTCGTTCGTGACGACGTCGAAGTCGCGCAGCCGCCGGGGCGCGGTGCCGTACACGAGGCGGGCGTGCAGGGCGACGGCGGATCCGACGGACACGCCGCCGCGGCCGTGCACGTCCACGGCGAGGGCCGACAGATCGCCCTTCTCGTCGGCGAGCAGGGCGATCCCGGCCCGGGTGCCCGGCCGGTTGCCGGCGTCGGTGAGCTCCTCGGCGCGGCTGAGCACGACGCGTACGGGGGCCCGGCAGGCGCGGGCGAGCTCGACCGCGGCGACCGTCTCCACGGTGATCCCCGCCTTGGCCCCGAAGCCGCCGCCGACGTGCTCGGCGACGACGTGGACCCGGTTCGCGTCGAGCTTCCAGCGCTTGGCCGCCCGCTCGGCGGCCATGGCCACCGTCTGGGTGGACAGGTGCAGGTGGAGGTCTCCCCGCTCGTCCCATCGAGCCACGCACGCGTGCGGCTCCAGCGGCGTGTGGACCTGCACGGCGGTGGTGTACGTCCCGGTGACCAGGAGCGGGTCGGCGCGCCGGCGGGCGGCCTCGATCCGTTTCACCGCGGTGCCGCCGCGCCGGCTCGCCCCGGTGAACGGGCCGTGCACGTTGCCGTTCCAGCCGCCGGGCAGCGTAAGCCCTTCCCCGGAGGACGGGGCCTTCTTCCTGGTCCGCTCGTCGTAGACCGGCGGGGCGCCGGGCGTGTCGTCGAGCGCGGCGGGGAGCGGCTCGTAGCCGATCCTGGCGGCCTCCGCGACGGCCAGCGCCTCGCGGCGCGTGGGCGCGGCGACGGCGGCGATCGGCTGGCCGGCGTAGCGGACGATGCGGTCGGCCGGGAGCAGGTCGACCGTGGTCCCGTCCACGTCGACCGAGGTGACCAGCGCGTGCGCCCGGGTCGAACGGATGATCACGCCTTCCCACTGGCCGTCGTGCCGGATGTCGGTGGTGTAGCGGGCGCGGCCGGTGACCTTCTCGACGGCCTCGACCCGGGCGGGCGTCGGGGTGCCGGAGTCGTGCTCGCCCCGGCACGCGGCCTCGATCGCGGCGTAGATCCCCGCGTACGCTCCGCAGCGGCACAGATGACCGGCCATGGCGGCGGCGATCCGCTCGCGCGGCGGCGCGACGTCGCCGTGCTCTTCGCGCCAGGCGTCGACGAAGGCGGCGGCCTCCACCACGAAGCCGGGCGTGCAGTAGCCGCACTGCAGCCCGTCATGGGCCATGAACGCCCGCTGCACGGGATGGTCGAGTCCTTCGGCCGTGACGACGGCCCGTCCCTCCACCGCGGTGGCCGGGAGCAGGCAGCTCACCTGCGGGGTTCCGTCCACCTTGATCGTGCACGCTCCGCAGACTCCGGTACGGCAGACCGCTTTGGCCCCGGTGAGGCCCAGGCCGTCGCGTAGGACGTCGACGACCACGTCGTCCGGGCCGGCGTCCGCCTCGGTGGGCACGCCGTTTATGGTGATTTTCATGTCACTCCTGCTGACGCCGTCAACATCGGATGTTGACAGTGTCAGCTACCATCGCTGACGTTGTCAACATGGGAGGTCGTGAGAGGGTGGACGCATGGTGGACGACACCAGGAAGCGGCTGATCGAGAGCGCGCTGAGCCTGCTGCGCGAGGAGGGCCTCGACGCCGTGACGTTGCGTGCGGTCGGCGAGCTGGCCGGTCTGTCGCGGATGGCCCCCTACCGGCACTTCACCGACAAGACCGCCCTGCTGGCGGCCCTCGCCGCCCGGGTCATCACCGACCTCAGCACTCACGTCGCCGCCGCCGTCCTGCGCCACGCCGGCCGTCAGGAGCGGCTCCAGGCCTTCTACGGCAGCTACGTCGAGTACGCCGTGGCGCATCGCGAGGAATACCGGCTCGTCTTCGCCTCGGCGTTCTCCGCCGGCGACCATCCGGAGATGGAGAAGGCGCTCGACGAGGTGATGACCGCGCTCAGCCTCGACATCACCGACCACGGGCCGGTCAACAAGGCCACGATGATGGCCCTGATGTCCACCGCCCACGGCCTCGCCGAGCTGGCGACGGCGGGCCACCTCGCGCACAAGGCGATCAGCCTGGAGGACGTCATCGACATCATCATCAGGGGCGTCGGCCGGTCCGGTGCTCAGCCGGGGGCCACCAGGCGGTAGCCGACTCCCCTGACGGTCTGGATGAGCGTGTCGTCGGTGTCGCCGAGACGGGCGCGCAGGCGCTTGACGTGCACCGCGATCGTGTTGGTGGCGATGTTGTCCCCCGAGGCGTGCCAGACGTGCCGCATGATCTGCTCGCGGGTGACGGTCCTGTCGAGGTTGCGCATCAGGTAGTGGAGCAGCTCGAACTCGCGCAGCGGCAGGTGGACGACCCGGCCGGCGACCTTCACCTGGTAGGCGTCGGCGTCGAGCTCCACGTCGCCCACGGCGATGAGCCGGCCGGCCTCGCCCGCCGCCGTCGCCTGGATCAGGGGCAGCAGCTCGTGCAGCCGGTACGGCATGGCCACACAGGCGGTCGCCCCCGCCGTGAGCGCCTGCACGGCCAGCTCCGCGTGCCCCTCCCCGATGCCGAGGAGCACCGGCATCGGATGGCTGATGCGGATGGCCCTGACGAAGTCCACGGCGCTGATGAGCGGCAGCGACGCGCTCACCAGCACCACGTCCGGGCGCAGCGCTCCCGTCTGGATGAGCGCCTGGGCGCCGTCGGCCACGCCCGTGACCTCCACGCCCTCGCGGGCCAGGGCCGCCGCGAGCACCTCGACCCCGGCCGAGTCGGGGTCTGCCACCAGCAGCAGCGGCACCGAAGGCGCCCCCGCCCGCGCGCCCCCGCCGAGCGTCGCCTGCGGCTGGATCACCCGGGTCCTCCTCTGAGTCGGGTCACCCGAAGCGACCGGTGATGTAATCCTCGGTGCGCTTGTCGGTCGGGTTCGTGAAGATGCGGCTGGTCTCGTCGAACTCCACCAGGCGGCCGTGCCGCTCGCCCTTGTCGTCCACCTCCGCGGTGAAGAACGCGGTGCGGTGGGAGACGCGGGCGGCCTGCTGCATGTTGTGCGTGACGATGACGATCGTGTAGTCGCGCGCCAGCTCCTGCATCAGGTCTTCGATCTTGGTGGTGGCGATCGGGTCGAGCGCGGAGCAGGGCTCGTCCATGAGGATCACCTCGGGCTTGACCGCGATCGCCCGCGCGATGCACAGCCGCTGCTGCTGGCCGCCGGAGAGGGACAGCGCGTTCTGCTTCAGCTTGTCCTTGACCTCGTCCCACAGGGCCGCCCGGGTGAGCGCCTCCTCGACGAGGTCGTCCATCTTGCCCTTCAGGCCGTTGACGCGGGGGCCGTAGGCGATGTTGTCGTAGATGGACTTGGGGAACGGGTTCGGCTTCTGGAACACCATGCCGATGCGCCGCCGGACCTCGATCGGGTCGACGTGGTCGCCGTAGAGGTCCTCGTCGTGGTAGAGGATCTTGCCTTCGGCGCGGGCGCCGGGGATGAGGTCGTTCATCCGGTTGAAGCAGCGCAGCACGGTGCTCTTGCCGCAGCCGGACGGGCCGATCATGGCAGTGATCTCACGATTGCCGATGATCATGTCGACGCCGCGGACGGCCTCGTACTCGCCGTAGAAAACACTGAGACCCGACACGGTGAAGACCGGGTCGAGGGATTCGATGGTACGGGGGGCGCCGGGGGCGTTGACCGCGATGTTCTTCATGGTTGTCGTCTCTGTCTCGCTCATGTTTCTTCCCTCACCAGCGCTTCTGGTAGCGGTTACGAAGCCAGATGGCGGCGGAGTTCATCAGCAGCAGGATCGCGAGGAGGATCACGATCGCCGCGGCGGCCAGGTAGTGGAACCCTTCGCGCGACTGGGAGATCCAGTTGAAGATCTGGATCGGCAGGACCGTGTAGCTGGCGAAGACGCCGTCCGGGTTGAAGCGGATGAAGGACACCGCGCCCAGCATCAGCAGCGGGGCCGCCTCGCCGATCGCCCGGGAGAGCGCCAGGATGGAGCCGGTGGCGATGCCGGGGATCGCCGCGGGCAGCACCTGGCGGGAGATCGTCTGCCACTGCGTCGCGCCCAGGGCGAGCGAGCCTTCACGGATGGACGGCGGGACCGCGCGGATCGCCTCGCGCGAGGCGATGATCACGACGGGGAGCACCAGCAGGCCCAGCGTGATCGACGCGGTGATGACGCTGAATCCCAGGGCCAGGGCGCGGGCGATGATGCCGAGCCCCAGGATGCCGTAGACGATCGACGGCACCGAGGCGAGGTTCTGGATGTTCAGCTCGATGACCCGGTTCCACCAGCGGGACTTGTCCGCGTACTCCTCCAGGTAGATCGCGGCCGCGATGCCCGTGGGAATGGTGAAGAGCGCGGTCAGCGAGATCACCCAGAGCGTGCCGGTGATAGCCGACTGCGCGCCGGCGATCTCGGGGTCGCGGATCGACGGCATGTTCTCCCACAGGCGGGAGTCGAGCCTCGGCCAGCCTTCGACGAGCACGTAGGTGAGCAGCGCGGCCAGGAAGATGAACGCGATCGCCAGGCTGGAGATCAGGGCGATCCTGAACAGGTGCTCCCGGACCGGCTGCCCCTTGCCCGCCAGCTGCACGGCCGAGCGCGGGGTGGAGAGGACGGCCATTATTCGTACACCTCACGGAACTTGCGCACCAGGCGGGCGCTGACGAGGTTCATCAGGAACGTCATCACGAACAGCAGCGAGCCCACCGCGAAGATCGTGTTGTAGTCGACGGTGCCGACCGGCACGTCACCCGATCCCGCCTGGGCGATGAAGGCGGCCATGGTCTGCATCGCCTTGCCGATGTCGAGGGTGAAGTTCGGCTGACCGCCACCCGCCATGTAGACGATCATCGTTTCGCCGGCACCCCGCGAGATCGCGAGGATGACGGCCGCCACGATGCCGGAGAAGGCCGCGGGCAGCACCACCCGGAGCGAGGTGACCATCTTGGAGGCGCCGAGCGCGTACGAGCCCTCGCGCAGCCCGGCCGGGACGGCGGCCATCGCGTCCTCGGAGAGCGAGGCGACGATCGGGATGATCATGAACCCGACCACGAGTCCCGCGCTCAGCGCGTTGAAGATCTCGATCTCGAACGGCAGGATGCCCCGCAGCAGCGGGGTGATGAAGCTCAGCGCGAAGAACCCGAAGACCACGGTCGGGATGCCGGCCAGCACCTCGAGCGCGGGCTTGCAGAACTTCCTGACGCGCGGCCTGGCGTACTCGGACAGGTAGATGGCGGCGGCCAGCCCGAGCGGCACGGCCACCACCACCGCGATCCCCGTCGTGATGAGCGTCGCGCTCACCAGGGGCAGTACGCCATAGGTGGGAGGCTCGAACAGCGGCCCCCAGTTGGTGGAGGTGAAGAACTCCAGCGCGCTGACCTCGGTGAAGAACCGGAGAGTCGGCTCCAGCAGCGACACCACGATGCCGATCGTGGTCGCGATGGACACGAGGGCGGCCAGCATGAGGACCGCCTTGATGAGCGCCTCGCCGTAACGCGGGCGCGACCGCGCCAGGGACGAGGGTGCCCCTGACGCGGTCGCCGAGTGTCGCGCGGCCATCTAGCCCTGCTTCAGAGTGTCGAGGTCACTCTTGAGCTTGGCCTCCTGCTCGGAGTTGAGCGGGATGTACTTGGCGTCCGTCGCGATCTTGGCGATGTTGGCGACGTAGAAGTCGAGGAAGGCCGCGACCTCGGGGCGCTTGGCGGACTCGACCGACGGGTAGAGGAACAGCGGCCGGGCCAGCGGGGTGTAGGTGCCGTTCTGGGCGTTCTCGGAGCTCGGCGCGACGCAGCCGTTGCCGGAGTCGATCTCGACGGCCTTCAGCTTGTCGGCGTTCTCCTCGAAGTAGGTGAAGCCGAAGTAGCCCAGCCCGCCCTTGGTGCCGGTGACGCCCTGGACGATGATGTTGTCGTCCTCGCTGGGGCTGTAGTCCTTGCGGCTGGCGCCTTCCTCACCGTTGATCTCGTCGGTGAAGTAGTCGAAGGTGCCGGAGTCGGTGCCCGGGCCGAACAGCTTCAGCGGCTCGTCGGGGAACTTGGCATCGACCTGCTTCCAGCTGGTGATCTTGCCCTCGGCGCCCGGCTCCCACATCTTCTTGAGCTGGTCGGTGGTGAGGCAGCTCGCCCAGGTGTTCTCCTTGTTCACCACGACGGTGAGGGCGTCGGTGGCGACCGTGAGCTCCGCGTACTTGACGCCCTTGGCGTCGCAGGCGGCCTTCTCCTCGTCCTTGATCGGGCGGGAGCCGTTGGAGATGTCGGTCTCGCCGTTGCAGAACTTCTCGAAGCCGCCGCCCGTGCCGGAGGTGCCGACGGTCACGTTGATCTTGGGCTGCTCCTCGGCGAAGAACTCGGCCGCCGCGCTGGTCAGCGGCGCCACCGTGCTGGAGCCGTCCGCCTTGACCTGGCCGGACAGTTCGCCGCCCGCTGCCTGGCTGGCGTTCGCGCTCGCGGTTCCTTCACCGGCGGGCGGAGTGGTGTTGGTGCCGCCACATGCGGCGGAAAGGGCCACGACGATGGCGGCCGTCGCCGCCGCGCTGAGGCGGCGCTGTCCACTGGTCACGGTGTGCGTCCTTCTCCGTATGAGATCCGTAGTCGATGCACTTCGATAGAACCGGTCCAAAGTGAACAGACGGAGAACAGGCCATGACCACAACCGGAAAGCGTGTATCGAAGCGCGTGAACCCTTGGCCAGAGATACACGCTCACCTGGGCGTCATCCCGGGTTCATTGCCCCTTCATGGCCCTGACCCGGCGTAAGCTTCATAGACGTGACGATGATCCCCCTGCGCCGTTACACCGCGCGCGCCCTGCCGATCGACGATCTGGGCCGCGTCCTGCTGCTCAACGGGTTCGACCCGGTCCGCCCCGACCAGCCGTTCTGGTTCACGATCGGCGGCGCGGTGGAGGGCGAGGAGAGCCTGCGGGAGGCCGCCGCGCGGGAGCTGTTCGAGGAGGTCGGCATCCGGGCGCCGGCCGACGCCTTCACCGGGCCCTACGGCACCGGCACCATCGAGTTCTCCTGGGCCCAGTACGCGATCGTCCAGGACCAGACGTTCTTCGCCGTGCGCGTCGGGCGGGCGGCGGTGTCGTTCGAGCACATGGAGCAGATCGAGAAGGACACCACGATCGGCCACCGCTGGTGGGGCGTCGAGGAGCTGGAGACGACCGACGAGGTGATCTTCCCGGCGGACATGGCGGCGATCCTGCGCGCGATCACGTCGGGCGCAGCACCCGCGTAGCGCCCGCGATCAGCGCCGTCGCCAGGATCCACCCCGCCACGACCAGCCCGTACGCGAGAGCCTGCGTCCAGCCGGCCGGGTCGAACATGTCCCGCTGCCCGAACGCCGACCACGGCAGCAGCAGGTCGAAGGTGTAGGCGAACGGGTCGAAGCCGGGGGCCTCGTCCGGTTTGACGGCCCGCGGCGGGTTCAGCCCGAACACGACCGTGCCGATCACCAGCAGGATCCCGAACCACACCGCCGCCAGCCAGGGGCGGTAACCGTAGCCGACGGTGAAGTCGAGCAGCCGCCCCCACAGCCGGCCGCCCAGCCCTTCCGTGCGCCGCCGGTTGCGCAGCTTGGCGAGCTGGGCGCGGCGGGCCAGCGCCTCGTTGCCGTCACGGCGGTACCACGCCACGAGCTGTTCGTACGGTTGCGGCCGGAATCCTTCCGGGTCGCGGCTCACCCAGTCGATCCGCCGGGCGACGCCGCTGCCGCGCAGCCGCTCGTACGTCAGGCCGTTCAGGCGCAGCCTCTCCGGCCAGGTGTCGGGCGAGTCCTGCAACGTCCCGACGGTCGAGTGGGCCAGCGTCACCACGCCGTCGATCGGCTCGTCCGGTTTGAGGTAGAACTCGCGGACCTCCATGTGGCTCGCGTGCAGCGCGTACGGGGTGTCGGGGCTGCGGATGACGCCCCTGATCGCGAGCAGGCCGTTCACCCGTGACCCCCGCAGCCGCACGCAGCCCAGCGACAGGAAGTCGCCGGTGCACCGCAGCGCTTCCTCGACGACCATCCCGTCGGCGTCGAGCGCGAGCCTGCCCGGGTTGCGGAGCTTCGCCCCCGTCAGGGAGAGCCCGCCGTTCAGCCGGGCGCCGGCCAGCCGCGTCATGCCGGTGATGTCGGCGTTGCCGAGGTAGGCGACCGAGTCGACGATCATGGCGGTGCCCTGCAGCGCCGGCTCGGTCTCGTGAGGGTGCTCCACCTTGGTGCCGGCGAGCCACAGGCCGGTCGCGAACTGGGCACGCATCACCTGCACCGGCCCGGTGACGTGCGAGCCCGACAGGCTCAGGTGCCCCTCGACCCGCATGCCGACGCCGCCGAACGACGGCAGCCGGCAGTCGGTCAGCCGTACGGTGCGCGTGCGGCAGTCCGTGAGCCTGACCGGCCCTTCCAGGTGGCAGCCGCTGAGCACCAGCTCGTGCTCGACCGTGCCGCCGAAGATCTGCAGGGCGCCGGTGATCCTGGCGCCGCTGACGCGCACCGCCGGGACCGCGCCGGCGCCCGCCTCACGGGCGCCGAGCAGCAGCTTCGCGATCACTTCCGCCCGGACGGTGCGCTCGGGCCCCCACGTGTCGCCGTCCTTGGGCGCGTTCACCCCCGCGGTACGGGTCGAGCCCGGCTTGACGTCGGCGAACTCCACCATCTCCCCGGTCGGGAAGGCGTTCCACACTCTTCGCTCGGCCTTGGTCAAGCGTAAAGATCGCGCCATGCGTCGATTCTCGCCCTTCCGTGTCCGGTCAGCGCCGGTAGCCGGCCATCCGCTCCAGCCTGGCCACGCGCTCGGAGGTGGGCGGGTGCGTGGAGAACAGGCGGCCCAGACCGGCGCCGCTGAACGGGTTGGCGATCATCATGTGGGAGGCGGAGGTGAGGCGGCTGTTCTCCGGCAGCGGCAGCCGCCGCGCGCCCATCTCGATCTTGCGCAGGGCCGAGGCGAGCGCCAGCGGATCACCGGTCAGCATGGCCCCGGACTCGTCCGCCTGGTATTCGCGGGTACGGGAGATCGCCATCTGGATCATCCCGGCGGCGACCGGGCCGAGCAGCATCATGAGCAGCGCCCCCAGGAAGCCGGGGCCCTCGTCGTCGTCGGACCCGCCGAAGAACACCGCCACGTAGCTGATCCAGGTGATCATCGTGGCGAGCGCCCCGGCCACCGAGGAGACGAGGATGTCGCGGTTGTACACGTGGGACAGCTCGTGCCCGATGACGCCGCGCAGCTCGCGCTCGTTCAGGAGCTGGGTCAGCCCGTACGTGACGCACACCGCGGCCTGGCGGGGGCTGCGACCGGTGGCGAACGCGTTCGGCTGCACCGTCGGCGAGATGTAGAGGCGAGGCATCGGCTGCCGGGCCTCGGTGGAGAGCTCGCGCACGATCCGGAAGAGCGTGGGCTGCTCGACCTCGCTGACCGGCCGCGCGCGCATCGCCGACAGCGCGATGCGATCGGAGAAGAAGTAGGCGAAGCCGTTCGTCGCGAGAGCGAGCAGGAACGCGATCTGCAGACCGGTGCCGCCACCCAACCACCAGCCCAAGGCGATGATCGACGCGGACAGGCCCCCGAGCAGGAGCGCGGTGCGCAGACCGTTGTGGTGCAAGGTTCCCCCCTTCGTGGTCCGGGTGCAACCAGTACAACGACGATCCCCTGCCCCAACGTTCCCCGCAGTGCACAAGCCTGGGCGTAGAGCGACGATTCGTACGGACTACTCCGACAGAAGGGTCAGATCGAGGACGAGCTGGGGCGCCACCGAGAACAGCACCGCCGCCGCCACCGCGAGACCCGTCGCCGCCCACACCGCCGGGAACACCCGGCGCGCGGCGGGCGCCGGGCCCGGCTCGGGGGCGAACAGCCGGGCCGCCCAGACGACGTAGTAGTAGAGCCCGATCACCGTGTTGACCGCCATGACCACGGCCAGCCAGGCGGCCCCGCCGTGGACGATCTCCCGGAACACCACCACCTTGGCGAACAGCCCCGCCAGCCCCGGCGGCAGCCCGGCCAGGCAGATCAGGCAGAACGCCAGCGCCAGCCCCGCCGCCGGCCGGCGGAACACCAGGCCCCGGTAGTCGGCCAGCTCGTTGCGGGCGGCGGTCCGCGAGACGAGCATGACCACCGCGAACGCGCCCAGGTTCATCGCCGCGTAGATGACCAGGTAGGCCACGGACGCCCCGACCGCGCTCGCCCCCCAGCTCCGGGCCCCGGAACCCTGGAACGCCACGGCCAGCGGCGCCAGGATGTAGCCCGACTGCGCCACCGACGACCAGGCCAGCAGCCGTACGGCGGAGCGCTGCCGCATCGCCAGCAGGTTGCCCGCCGTCATGGTGAGCGCCGCGACGATGGCGACGACCGGGGTCCAGGTGGCCGCCTGCCCGGGCATGGCGAGGACCAGGACGAGGATGAGCCCGGCGAACCCGGCCGCCTTGGAGATCACCGAGAGCAGCGCCGCCACCGGGATGGGCGCGCCCTGGTAGACGTCGGCGGCCCAGGCGTGGAACGGCACTGCCGCGATCTTGAAGGCGAAGCCCGCCACGACGAGCACGATCCCGACCGTCACCACCCCCGGCAGCCCGTGCTCCGCCGCCACGAGCGACGCCGAGCCCTCCGGCCAGCCGGGAGCCGGGGCCGTGCCGCTGAGCACCTCCGCCAGCCGGGACAGGAACACCGTGCCGCCGACCCCGTACAGCAGGGACACCCCGAACAGCATCACGGCCGTCGAGACCACCGACACGACGAAGAGCTTGACCGCGGCCTCGGAGGCGCGGCCGTCGTACCGCTTCAGCGCGGTCAGCGCGAAGACGGGGAGCGACACCAGCTCCAGCGCCACCACCAGCATGATCAGGTCGCGGGCGGCGGGCAGCGTCACCGCGCCGACCAGCGTGCAGAGCAGCAGGAAGTACCACTCCCCGACCGGGATGCCGCCGCCGGCCAGCTCGGTCATCGACATCAGCACGATCACCACGGCCGCCACGAGGACGAGCCCGGCGATCACCAGCGTGAACCGGTCCACCACGAACGAGCAGAGCCCCGGGTCGCCGTCACTGAGCCGCTCGGGCACGCAGAACGTCGGCAGGGTGCGGCCCGTGAACGCCTGCGCCGCCACGAAGCCCAGCGCCACCATGACGCCGCCGAGCGTGACGGCCCCGAGCCCGGCCGTGACCCTCGGCCCGGCGGGCAGGAAGGCGTCGAGCAGCAGCACCAGCCCGGCGACCAGCGCCAGGGTCAGCGGCGCGGCGATCGCGAAGTAGTCGATCTGCTGGATCATGGCAGGGCTCCCAGCAGGATCTGCACGGCCGGTGTGGTGAGGGAGAGCAGCAGGCCGGGCCAGAGCCCGAACAGCAGGATTAGCCCGATCAACGGCACCCAGGCGACGAGCTCGTGCCGCCGGATGTCGGCCATCCCCGGGGGTCCCGCGGCGGCGGGCAACGCATGAACCGGCCGCTCGTCCGGCGCTTCGGGAAGCGGATGCACCAGCCGCTCGTCTCGCGCTTCCGGAAGCGGATGAACCGGCCGCTCGTCCGGCGCTTCGGGAAGCGTCGCGCTCAGCCGGCCGACGACCCCTCCGCCCCCGGCGCCCGGCCCCGGCACGCCGACCGGCACCGCCCCGCCGGCGGCCGCGGGGGCGCCGTGGGTGACGAGGGAGAGCATGACCAGGAAGTACGCCGCCGTCAGCACCGCGCCCAGACCGCCGATGACCATGAAGGTGAGGAACAGCCCGCGAGGCAGCGACTCGGCCGGTTGGAAGGCGCCGAACAGCGCCAGCATCTCCCCCCAGAACCCGGCCAGCCCCGGCAACCCCAGCGACGCGATGGCGGCGAACGTGAGGACCGCGCCCAGACGCGGCAGCGTGGCCAGCATGCCACCGCCCAGCGAGGGGATGTCGGCCGTGTGGTAGCGGTCCTTGATCGCCCCGGCCAGGAAGAACAGCAGGCCGGTGATCAGGCCGTGGGCGATGTTCGCGAACAGGGCGCCGTTGATGCCCGTGGGCGTGAGGGTGGCGAAGCCCAGCAGCACGAAACCCATGTGACCCACCGACGAGTAGGCGATCATCCGCTTCAGGTCGCGCTGCGCCAGGCAGGCCAGGGCGCCGTAGACGATGCCGACCACGGCGAGCGCCCCCAGCCACGGCGCGACGGCCGCCGCGCCCTCGGGCAGGACCGGGATCGCGATCCTGGCGAAGCCGTAGGTGCCCATCTTCAGCAGCACCCCGGCCAGCAGAACGGACCCGACCGTGGGCGCCTCGGTGTGGGCGTCGGGCAGCCAGGTGTGCAGCGGCCACATCGGCGTCTTGACCGCGAGCCCGAGCCCCACCGCCACGAACGCCACCACCTGCACCGCCCGGCTCATGCCCGCCCCGTGGCCCTGGGCCAGGGCGACGATGTCGAGCGTGCCCGCCTGCGCCCAGATGAGCAGCAGGCCGAGAAGCATCACGACGGACCCGAGCAGCGTGTAGAGGATGAACTTGATCGCCGCCGCCCTGCGCCTCTCGCCGCCCCAGATGGCGATCAGGAAGTACATCGGCACGAGCACGATCTCGAAGAACACGAAGAACAGCAGCAGGTCGAGGGCGAGGAACGTGCCGATCATGCCGACTTCGAGCACCAGCAGCGTGAACACCAGCGCCCTCGGCCGCGCACCGCCCGCCCTGGGACGCAGGAGCTGGCCCGGCCCGGCGCCACCGCCCCAGCCCAGATAGGCGAAACAGAGGAACGTCAGCAAGGCCGTCAGCGCGACCAACGGCAGCGAGATGCCGTCCACGCCGAGCTGGAAGCGGAGGTCGAGCCCGGGAATCCACGCCACGTCCACGGTGAACTGCGGCCGCGCCGCCTGCCCGTAGTCGAACATGGCGACCATCACCACGGCCAGGCCCAGCGTCACACCGGACACCGCCATGCCGTACACGCGCAGCACCGGACGCAACGCGTCGCCCGCGACCAGAAGCAGCAGCGCCCCCAGCAGCGGCACCGCGACCATCCCGACGGAAAGCCATCCGCTCATGCGAACACCACCGCCCCCACCGCGATCAGGAGGACCCCCGCCAGCAGGCCGCTCAGGTAGAGCTGGACGTTGCCGTTCTGGGCTAGTCGCAGCAGGCCGGAGAGCCCGCGCGCGGCACGGCCCGAGCCGCGCACCGCCCCGTCGACCACCACGTCGTCGGTCCGCAGAACCCCTCTGGCCAGGGCCAGCACAGGTCTGACCACGACCGCCGAGTAGAGGCCGTCGACGTAGAACGCCCGCTCACACGGCACCCGCAGCACCCCCAGCAGCCGCGCCGGGTCGGCCAGCGGATCGGCGCGCCAGGCGACGTACACCACGCCCGCGCCGAGCAGCGCGAGGGCCACGCTGACGACCGCGACCGGCAGGTCGAGATGCGGCTCGGCGGCGAACCCGAGCAACAGGGCCGGGACCGCGAGGAGCGCGACCGGCACCAGCATGGTGCGGGGGCCCTCGCGGGTGTCGATGACGTGCGCGGTGCCGGGCTCCGGCTCCGGCAGCGCGACCGTCCGCGGCGGGCCGAAGAACGTGCGCAGCCAGGCTCTGGTGGCGTACGCGCCGGTGACCGCGACGGTCGCGAGCGCGCACCCGTACAGAAGGAGGGCGGCGGCGTCCGTGAGACCGCCCGCCAGCGCGCCCTCCATGGCCACGAGCAGCGCGTCCTTGCTGAAGAAGCCGCTGGACGGAGGCAGACCCATGAGGGCGGCGAAGCCCACCGTGGTCGCGGCGAACGTGACGGGCAGGTCGCGCCGGAGCCCGCCCATCTGGCTCATCAGGTTGGCGCCGACGTGGTGGATCACCAGGCCGGCGCAGAGGAACAGCAGCGCCTTGAACGCGCCGTGCGTGACCAGATGGAAGATCGCGGCCGTGTCGGACCCCGCGGCGAGGCCGCCCGCCATGTAGGCGAGCTGACTGACCGTCGAGTACGCCAGGACACGTTTCAGGTCGTCCTGGGCGAGCGCGGCCAGAGCGGCCCCGAGCATGCCGAGCGCGGCCATGACCGCGAGCACGTCCATCGTGGGCCCCGCGGCGGTGAAGGCGGGGAACAGCCGGGCGACGATGAAGATGCCTGCGGCGACCATGGTCGCGGCGTGGATCAGCGCGCTGATCGGCGTCGGGCCCGCCATCGCGTCGGGCAGCCAGGTGTGCAGCGGCACCTGCGCGCTCTTGCCCGCGACCCCGGCGAGCAGCAGCAGCGTGGCGGCCACCAGCGTGCCCGAGGACATCTGGGGCACGGCGGCGAGCACGTCGGCGATGCGGAAGCTGCCCGCGCCGATGCCCAGCACGAAGATGCCGAACAGGAAGCCGACGTCGCCCAGCCGGGTCACCAGGAACGCCTTGATGGCGGCGCGGGAGTTGCCCAGGTCTTCCCACCAGTGGCCGATGAGCAGGTAGGAGCAGAGGCCCATGATCTCCCAGCCCACGTAGAGGACCAGGAGGTCGCCCGCGTACACCACGAGCAGCATGGCCGCGGTGAACAGGCTGATGAAGGCGCTGTAGGACGGGTAGCGGGGGTCGTCTCTGAGGTATCCGATCGAGTAGACCTGGACGGCCAGCGCCACGAGCGTGACCAGCACGCCGAGCAGGGCGGACAGGTCGTCGGCCTGCAGGGTGAGCGAGATCGGGACGCTGCCGGTCACGATGGTGCCGTAGGTGGCGCCCACCGGCGCCGGCCGCGGCCCGCCCTCCAGGAACGCGAACCCCTGACCCCAGGCCAGCCAGACGGCGAGCACGGCGGCGCCGGCTGTCGGGATCACCGCGATCCAGGCGGCCCTGGTGTTCGCGCCCTCCGCACGTCCACGCCGGGAGAGCAACAGACCCGCGGCGGCGGCCGCGAACGGCAGGAGCACGGTCAGCAGCGGAAAGTTCGTCACGACCCGCCCCCTCGCCTGACATGTCGCCCATCCTCAGCGGACGGCCCCTCTGAGGTGGACGAGGCGTCCTCATCGGACTGCCCTTCCGGGGTGGACGAGTCGTCCTCAGCGGGCTGCCCCTCGCCTCGGCCCACGGGCGTGCTCGCGTCGGGGGCGCTGCTGGTGCCGGCACTCCGTGATGGACTTCGGGGCGGTGCGACGCCGGCGAGGGCGGGCACAGCGTAGGCGGGTATGCGGGCGTGCGGGTCGGTGTTTCTCGTCTCGTCTTCGGGTGCGTCGGCGGGCTCGGCCAGGTCGCGGAGGTGGTCGATGTCGACCGTCTTGCGGTTGCGGAACAGGGCCAGGACGATCGCCAGGCCGACCCCCACCTCGGCAGCGGCGATGACGATCACGAACAGGGTCAGAACCTGGCCGCTGTGGAGCCTGTCCCCCAGCCACACGTCGAACGCGACGAGGTTGAGGTTGACGGCGTTGAGCATCAGCTCGACCGACATCAGCACGAGGATCGTGTTGCGGCGGGCGAGCACGCCGTAGACGCCGATGGAGAACAGGAGCGCGGCGACAACCGCCGGGTAGACGATGTGCACTAATGACCCCCGGTCTGATCGGGCGGTGAACCGCCGGACGTCCCCGTACGGGATGGATCGTCCACAGGGTCGGCGACGGTCGGAGGCTCCTCGGGTGCGGACACGCTGGAGGAGGACGTGTCGGATGCGCCGCCGCGGGCGGTCGCACGACCTGGGTCATCCTGGGCAGGCCCGGGCAAGCTAGGCGCGCCTCCTCGGGCGTCTGGACGAGTCGGATCCCCTGCGTCGGTGGGTTCGGGAGTGCCGCCGTGGATGTCGGTGCGGGACAGGACGATGGCGCCGATCAGGGCGGCGAGCAGCAGCACGGACAGGGCCTCGAACGGGAGCACCCACGTGCTGAAGATGCTCGCCCCCAGCTCACTCGCCGCGCCCGCGCCTGGGGTCAGCGGCGCGTAGGCGGTGCGGAAGCCGTCGATCACCACCGTCACCAGGACGCCTGCCGTCGCCAGCGCCACCACGGCCGCTGCAACCCGGTTGCCGCTGTCGAGATCGGTGGAGCGGCCGACCGGGGCCCGGGTCAGCATGATGCCGAACAGCAGCAGCACGATCACGGCGCCCACGTAGATGAGCACCTGCACCCACGCCACGAACTCGGCGGTGAGCACCAGGTAGCAGCCCGCCAGCGCGCCGAACGCGACCACCAGCCACAGGGCCGCGTGGACGAGTTGTTTCGTCGTGACGACGAGCAGCGCCGAACCTACCGCCACTGCCCCCAGCAGCAAGAAGACGATCTCTTGTCCTGTGGGTGACAGATAGGAGGGCACCGCCTCGGTCACTATTCCTCCTCGCGCTCCTTGGGCTCTTCCGGGCCGAGCCGACCGGGCGGGCGGATGGAACGAGGATCGGCCATCCTCCGCCTTCGCGGTCTCGCGCCTGAAGTTTGCTCCCCCGAGGCAGGCTCCGGTTGCGATCGCGCCGAGCCTGTGGACAACTCCTCCCCCGACTGCCTGCCTGTGGACAACTCCGGTCCAGGCGTCCCGTCCGTGGACGGCTCGCGTCCAGGCGTCCCCTCTGTGGACGACGCCTGGTCAGGCTCTCCGGCTGTGGACGACGCCTGGTCGGACTCTCCCGCCTGGGACGACGCTTGACCAGACTCCTCGACCGTGGACGACGGCTGCCCGGAATCTCCCGCTAGGGACGACGGCTGCCCGGAATCTCCCGCTAGGGACGACGGCTGCCCGGACGCCTCGGCTGTGGACGACGTCTGGTCGGACTCTCCGGCTGTGGATGGCGTCGGGCCTCCACCCGCCGACGGTGTCTCGGTGGGCGCGCCAGATGTGGCGGAAGGCCTGTTGCCGTGGTCCGTCGTGGAAGTCGCCGGAGGCGCGAAACCTGCGCCGGGCGAGGCGTCCGCGCCTTCGGTCTGCGTCGGGCCTTCTGTCAGCGGCGTGCCTTCTGTCCCAGGCGCGCCTTCCGCGTGGAGCCCTTCTGCGTGACGCCCTTCCCCGTGACGCCCTTCCCCGTGAGGCCCTTCCCCGTGGGACCTTTCCGTGGGCGGTGCTTCCGCCGCCGGAAGGGCTTCCGTCGGTGTCGTGCGGGCAGCCGGCTTGCGCGGGGTTTCCGCCTGACCTGTGGACGCACGAGGGGGACGGGAGGGCGCGGCCGGTTCGGCGCCTCTGGCGCGGGCGGGGCGGCGGGGCGCGGCCGAGAGCTCCTTGGGCAGGTCGGCGCCGGAGTCGTGGGGCGGTGGCGGCGGGACCGTGGGAACCCAGGTGGCCAGTTTGTCCTTCTCATGGAGAAGGTTGCGGATGTCGCCCTCGGCGTACTCGAACTCCGGCGACCAGAACAGCGCGTCGAACGGGCACACCTCGATGCAGATGCCGCAGTACATGCACAGGGCGAAGTCGATCGCGAACCGGTCGAGCACGTTTCGCTGGCGGGGCCGGCCGCCTTCGGGCGCGGGGATGGTCTCCTTGTGCGAGTCGATGTAGATGCACCAGTCGGGGCACTCCCGGGCACACAGCATGCAGGAGGTGCAGTTCTCCTCGACCAGGGCTATGACGCCGCGACTGCGGGGCGGCAGATCGGGTTTCACCTCTGGATACTGCTGGGTCACGGATTTGCGCAGCATGCGGCGGAGGGTGATGGTCAACCCTCTCGCCAGCCCTACGCCTGGTATCCGTGCCATGGCTCAACATCATGACGCACTTGGCCTCGCGCGTGAATGCGCCAGCCTGTTGTCCCCAGGTTTTCCACAGCTATCCACAGCCCCAGGGGAAGTTATCCACAAGTAAGCCTACCGTCCGATATGTGTAGGAACACAGATGTAGTCTCTCGCCATGTCGTTGCACCATCCGAGCCGCCCGAGCGGCGGGGCCTGGGCGGCCGCGGTCGTCTGGGCGGCCCTCCCGCTGTTCTCGTGCGGCTTGGCGACGCCGTTCACGATCGGGTTCGCGGCCTTCTGGCTGAGGAGCGTCGGACAGCTCGTCGCCGCCGGCCTCTACACCGTCAACGTGGGCGTCTTCATCATCGCGATCACGATGTACGACCAGGTCGACGACATTCCCGAGCCGATGAGCACGATCGTCTCCCTCATGTTCGTCGCGGGCTGGATCGGCAGCGTGATCCACTCGGGCATCCTGGTGCCCGCCATGGCCAGGGCACGTTCCGGCCGCCCCGCGATGGCCGGGGCGCCTTCCGGCCCGCCTGGCACCTACCCTCCGCCCAACGTCCACCAGCGCACCACCACGCCCACGGCCCACCGACGCCCGGGCGAGCCCGACTGGATCGGTCACTACCGGGTGCTGCAGCCGCTCGGGCGCGGCGGGCAGGGCGCGGTCTACCTGGCGATGGCGCCCAACGGCGTGCGGGTCGCAGTCAAGGTGCTGCACGATCTGGTCGACGAGACGGCGCGGGCCAGGTTCGCCAGGGAGGTCGACGCGGCCCGGCGCGTGGCGACCTTCTCCACCGCGCGGGTGCTCGACGTGAGCATCACCGGCCAGTCCGCCTACATCGTCAGCGAGTACGTGGAAGGCCCGTCCCTTGAGCAGCTCGTGCGCCGTCACGGGCCGCGTGACGAAGACGGCCTCACCCGCCTGGCGTTGTCCACATCGGGGGCGCTGGCCGCCATCCACAAGGCGGGGGTCGTCCACCGCGACTTCAAGCCGAGCAACGTGCTGATCGGCCACGACGGGCCCCGAGTGATCGACTTCGGCATCGCACGGGCGCTCGACCAGGTGACGGTGACCTCGGGCAAGATGGTCGGCACCCCCGCCTACATGTCGCCGGAGCAGTTATCCGGCACGCCGGTGGGCCCGCCGTCCGACGTGTTCAGCTGGGCGGTGACGATGATGTTCGCGGCCACCGGACGCCCCGCGTTCGGGGAGGACACCGTGCCCGCGATCTTCAATCGGGTGCTCACGTTCCACCCCGACCTGTCACCGCTGCCGCAGTCGCTGCGCGGCGTCGTCGGCGTCTGCCTCGCCAAACGCCCGGAAGACCGCCCGTCGGCGTCGGACGTGATGCTGGCCATCGTCCACTGACCAGCGCGCGCGCCGGAGCCCGGGTCACGTATCGGTGTCTCGGCAGGCGTCGGCGATGGCGCCGGGGTCCCAGTAGAACGGGCGGCACTCGGCCATGCGTCCGTTCTTGACGGTGATCAGTTGCATGATCGAGGTGTCGACTTCCCGGCCGGTGGCACGGGCGCGAAAGCGCACCCGGTTACGCACGACCACGGTGTTCTCGTCGCCCCAATGCTCCTGCTCCAAGAACTCCATCGATTCCCAGACCTCGCTGAAGCGGGCGAGAAACCGTTCCATGCCGTCGTGGCCGCGCCACGTTCCGGTGCCGGTGAAGGGCAGCCCGGGTGCTTGGTGCAAGACCACCTCTGGATCCAGGAGGGCGGCGACATCGTCGTAGCTCGCTTTACCGAATCCACCTGCGGCCACGTACGCGGCCTCGGCCGCATAGAACCTTTCCATCACCGTCCAGGCGTCGACCGGCGACCGCTCTTCCGCGCTCGATCCGCCGGCCCGATCCGTTGCCAAGTCCGTTGTGCTCATGGCGCCAGCATCACCGGCTGGGGCATGTGTCCGCTGGCGGTCATCAGACTTCCAAACAACCGGCGCGGTGCGGGTGGAGGAGGTCAGGCGGTGAAAGGGGACACCAGGTCGCGGATGGCGGCGTCGAGGCGGCGGGCCGCGGCCGGGTCGGTGGTGAGGGTGGTGGGCTTGCCTCGGACGTACGCGGAGAGCGGGGCAGCCGGGGGGTTGTCGATGAGCGCTGTCATCGGGCGGACGGCCTTCGACACCGGCTGGGCGAACAGGGCGGAAGCGACCCTGACGAGGCCGCGTACCGGCTGGCGGAAGGGTTCGAAGAGGCCGGTCGCGACGAAGAGCGGGTTGTAGAGCACGTACCGGACGGGGTCGGCGGCGTAGGCGGTGGCGAGGAGTTCGGCCGCGCGGGCGCCCTGCATCGTGGCCTTGAACGGGCGGTAGCCGCGTTCGAGTTGCAGGTCGTCCCAGTGGATCCGGCCGGCTTTGACGCCGCCGACGCCGCACAGGTCGAGGATCATCGGAGCGGGCGCGTTCTCCAGGGCGGGGCGCAGGGCGCGGGACATCAGCCAGCGGTTGACCACGTACAGGGCGAAGGTGCGTTCGAAGCCCTCGCCGGTCTCGGTCCTGGACGGGTGATAGCGAAAGGCCGCCAGCACCAGCGCGTCGATCGCCGGGTGCGCGGAGAGGAGGTGGTCGGTCAGCTCGTTCGTCTGTTTGACGGAGCCGAGGTCGGCTTGGACGAAGCGCGCTTCCGGGGCTTCCCGGCGGAGGCGGTCGCCGCCTGACGGGCTGCTGCCGATGGCGATGACCTGGTCGCCCCGTTCGCTGTGGTGGCGGGCCAGGGCGAGGCCGATGCCGTTCGTGCCGCCGGTGATGACGAGAGTGCGGGCCATAAGTTGAGGTCCTCCTCAAGTTGAGAGTGCCCTCAAGATAGCTAGGGTGGGTGGTATGCGCAAGGACGCCCTGCACAACCGCGAACGCCTGTTGGAGGCGGCCCGGCAACTGTTCGCCGACCGGGGGCTTGAGGTGCCGCTGGAGGAGATCGCCCGACGGGCCGAGGTCAGCATCGGGACGCTCTACAACCGGTTCCCCAGCCGGGATGACCTGGTGGAGGCGGTGTTCGCGGACCGGGTGGCGGCGGTGCGCGAGCTGGCGGAGCGGTCGCTGGCGGCGGACGACGCGTGGGAGGGGTTCGTCGCCTTCTTGACCGGGGTGTGCGAGTTGCAGTCGGTGGATCTCGGCTACAACGATCTCGCCGTGCGGAGCGTGGGGGCGGACACCCGCGAGGGGGACGCGTTGATGCGGCGGATCGTGGCGCGGGCCCAGGAGGCCGGGATGTTGCGGCCGGATGTGACGCTGGAGGACATGGCGTTCGTGATTTGGGGGGTGGCGGGCACGGTACGGGCGACCTTCCGAACCGTGCCAGGGGCGTGGCGCCGGCACCTGGCCCTCACCCTCGACGGCCTGCGCGCGGGCGCGGCCCATCCCCTGCCCGTCCCGCCGATGACCACGGCCCAGACCGAGAAGGCACTGGGCGGCTGCGATCAGGGCGCCTCGGCTCAAGGAACTCGGGGGCGCCAACGCGGTGGTTAGGGCGAGCGGTCTGGTGGTCAGGGCTGGTACGTGTACGGGGTCGTGGTGGTGAGGGGGTGGAAGCCGAGGCGTTCGAGGATCGGGCGGCTGTCGGCTGAGGCGTCCACCTGGAGGTAGCGGTAGCCGCGGGCGGCGGCGATGCGGGCGCGGGAGGCGACCAGGGCCCGGTAGAGGCCGCGGCCGCGCCAGCCGGGGACGGTGCCGCCGCTCCACAGGCCGGCGAACCCCGTACCCGGATAAAGCTCCATTCGGGCGGCGCTGACCGGTTCGTCCCCGGCCATGACCACGAACGCCACCAAGGTGTCCGCGGCGAGCTGGGCCCGCAGCGCGGCGGCGAGGTCGGAAGAGGTGCCGAACACCTGGTCGTGCACCGACATCATGAGGTCCACGCCGGCATCCGTGGCGACCGGGCGAAGGCTGACACCGTCGGGAAGCGCGACCTCCGTGTCCAGGTCGGAGATCTCGGCGACCATCAGCGTCTCCTCCTCGCCGGGGACGAACCCGGCCTTCAGGAGACGGGACGGCAGGTCCGAGGGCCGGTCGTAGGCATAGAGCTTCCACTCGAACCCGCGCCCCGGCGAGGTGAAGGACGAGACCTGGGCGGCGATCTCGGCGTCGGCCGTGGCGTCGTCGAGGTCCGACCAGATGACGCAGTCCCAGCCGTCCCCGCGATAGCGGATCACCCGGCCGACGTGTTCGACACGGTCGCCGGGGGTGAGGGGCCGGGCATCGCGCCTCAACCCGCGGTCGAACGCGGCCAGCGCCTCTTCACGGTTCATGCCGCCAGCTCAGCACCGCGGCGGGGGTAGACGCAACGAGGTTTCCGCGGGCCGCCGCGCCATCCGCGGTGGAGCGCCTGACGATCGAGACGCGTCCCGACCGCCAGGGAGCACGGTCGTAGAAGCCGTAGCCGCACATCCCTCCAAGACGGGGGACGTGGTCGCGGAGAGCCGTAGCCGCACATCCCGCCAACACAGGGGACGTGGTCGCGGAGAGCCGTAACCACACATCCCATGGTCACGGGGAGCCGTGGCCGCAGGTCCTGACCAGGTCGACGTACTCCTCGCGGCTGAGCCGGAGCACTGACAGGTCCAGGTCGTTGCGGGCGGCGAGGCGGCGCAGGTCCTCGGGGGACCAGGGGCCGGGGATGTGGTGCAGAGGGCGGCCTGCGTGGTTCAGGATGAACAGGCCGGACCGGTCCTCGTACTGGTAGGCGAGCAGGCCGGCCGCCCGCCCGGGCGCTCTGCCGATCTCCAGCGGGGCGAGCTGCTCCCCGCTGTTGTGGATCACCAGTTCCTTCGAGGCCCCGATCACCAGGTTGGGGCCGTCCAGCGGGCCGGCGCGCATGCCCTTGCTCGCTTCGTACCGGCGCCAGCGGGCCTTGATCGGACGGAGCACCAGCAGCAGCGGGCTGAACGCGACCACCAGCCACTTCACCTCGACAAGGTCGATGAGCACCCGGCCGACCACCGACAGCCCGCGCCAGGCCGCCCAGGCGCCGACCGAGACCAAATACACCATCACCGCCAGCCCCACCGCCCCGGCCGCGTAGATCAGCGGCAGCCGCCACCGCGCCGGCTTCGGCGGGGGCACGCCGAGAACCCGCCGCCACCCGGGGGCGCGGCCGGACAGCCGGGCGCGTACCCGCTTCGACGACTCGAACCGGCAGCCGTCGACCGGCACGCCGGCCTGGGCGGCGAAGCCGGTCACCTGTTCCTCGGGCCAGGCGCCGGGCAGGTCAAGCAGGACCAGGCCGTCATGGTCGAGCGCGGCCAGGCCGGTCACCCGCTGCCCGTCGCCCCCGGCCTGCTGCCGGTCGTAGCGGTAGCGGTAGAGCATGGCGGGCCGCACCCGTACGGCATCGTCGCAGGCGGTGGCCACCAGCGTCGGGCCGTCCCACGTCAGGACCGTTTCCGGGACCGGGCCGCCGTCGACAGCCGGACCGATCGGAGTCAAGCGGTACGTCATCGAACCCCCTCGAAAGGGCCCCGTACGGTAAGACGAACGGAGGGCACCGGGAGTTTCAGACCAGGACCTGGACGACCCCGGTGATGGCGAGCTGGAGGAGCGCCAGCGGCACCAGGACGGCCCAGGCGAGCTTCTGCAGCTGGTCCTCACGGAAGCGCGGGAAGGTCACGCGCAGCCAGATGACGACGAAGGCCAGCGCGAACACCTTGACCAGGGTCCACAGCCAGCCGGGCAGCAGCGGCCCCTGCCAGCCGCCGAGGAAGAGCACGCTGGTCAGGAGCGACAGGACGACGATGCCGGCGTACTCCGACAGCATGAACAGGGCGAAGCGCATGCCGGTGTATTCAGTCATCGGGCCCATGATGATCTCGGACTCGGCGATCGGCATGTCGAACGGCGGCCGGCGCAGCTCGGCCAGCCCGGCGACGAAGAACACCACGCCGCCGATCGCCTGCCACGGCAGCCACCACCACTGCCACGCCTCGACGATGCCGGGCAGCGACAGCGTGCCCGCCGCCATCGCGACGGAGGAGGCGGCCAGCACCAGCGGCAGTTCGTACGCGACGAGCTGGGCGGCCGCCCGCATGCCGCCGAGCATCGAGTACTTGTTGGCCGACGCCCAGCCGGCCATGATCGCGCCGAGCACGCCGACGCCCATGACCGCGAGCACGAAGAACAGCCCTAAGTCGAGGTCGACGCCGACGAACCCGTCGTCGAGGGGGATGGCGATCAGCACCACCAGGTAGGGCACCAGCGCGACACCGGGGGCGATCATGAAGACGCGCCGGTCGGCGGCGGCCGGGATCACGTCCTCCTTCTGCATGAACTTGACGCCGTCGGCGATGAGCTGCGCCCACCCGTGGAAGCCGCCGGCGTACATGGGCCCGAGGCGGGACTGCATGTGAGCCATGACCTTGTGCTCGGTCTGCCCGACGACCAGCGGCAGGGCGAGGAAGACGACCAAGATCACGGCGAAGTGCAGCACCACGTCAAGCATCGGGTGACCCCCAGTCGGCCGGCACGCCCGGCGGCAGCGTCTTGCGGCGGCTCGGCGCGCCGTGGCCGGACTCGCCGGGCTCCTTGGCCCCCGGCCACTGCTTGGCGACGCGGGCGGCCAGGATGAAGTCCTTGCGCAGCGGGTGGCCCTCGAACCCGTCGGGCAGCAGCAGCGGCACCAGGTTCGGGTGGCCTTCGAAGATCACGCCGAACATCTCGTACGTCTCGCGCTCGTGCCAGTCGGCGCCCCGGTAGACGCCGACGGCGCTGGGCAGGCGCGGGTCGTCGCGCGGCACGGCGGTGCGCAGCAGCAGGCGCTCGCGGGTGTCGGGGTTGTAGACGTGCGTGACCACCTGGAACGCGTCCGGTGGCTCGTCCACGCCGGTCAGCCAGTCGAAGAAGGCGTAGCCCAGCCCGTCGCGGACGTGGGTGAGCAGCTCGATCCAGTCGCCGGGGGCGACGTCGACGACGGTGTCGCCGAAGGAGTCGGTGACCTCGGCGCGGCCGTCGAGCGGCCCGGCGGCGAAGCCGGTCACGACTCCTCCCCTTGCGAACGCGACCAGAGGTAGCGGTCGCCGAGCTTCTCTGCGGCGATCTTCTCCTGCAGCTTCGTGATGCCGTAGAGCAGCGCCTCGGGGCGGGGCGGGCAGCCGGGCACGTAGACGTCGACGGGCACGATCTGGTCGACGCCGTTGGTGACGCAGTAGGAGTCCCAGTAGGGGCCGCCGGTGTTGGAGCAGGCGCCGAACGAGATGACGTACTTCGGGTCGGGCATCTGCTCGTAGAGGCGCTTCACGGCCGGGGCCATCTTGTCGGTGACCGTACCGGAGACGATCATCAGGTCGGCCTGGCGCGGCCCGTTGGCGAACGGGATGACGCCGAACCTGATGAAGTCGTGGCGGCTCATCGAGGTGGCGATGAACTCGATCGCGCAGCAGGCGAGCCCGAAGTTGAACACCCACAGGGAGTAGCGGCGGCCCCAGTTGAGCACGAACCGCATGGGCTTGGGCGCGAGCCGCGAGACCGGCCCCACCGTGGGCATCGGGAGATCCGTCGCTGCCATACAGCCATTGTTGCGCGGATCAGAGGCGAGAGCTACGTCCAGGTCAGGACGCGTTTGCGCCAGGCGTAGAGGATGCCGAGGGCGATGACGCCGAGGAAGACGAACATCTCGACCAGTGTCGTGACGCCGTAGCCGGGCGCGTCGAAGACGGTGGCCCACGGGAAGAGGAAGACGGCGTCCACGGCGAACACCACGTAGAGGTAGGTGAAGACGTAGTAGCGGACCTGCGACTGGGCCCAGCCTTCGCCCACGGGGTCGACGCCGCACTCGTAGCTGGTCAGCTTGTCGGGCGTGGGCCGGGTCGGGCGGAGCAGCCGGTTGATCATCAGCGCTCCGGCCACGATGGCGACGCCGATCGCGAGCAGGACCGCGACCAGCGCGTAGGACCCGTAGTAGCCGTCCATGAACGCGATGGTAACCCAGTCAAAGCTAACGCCCCATACCCCCAAATATGAGCAAATCACAAGATCTGCCCCATATGCTCAGATTTATGGCTAAATCTCGATCTTTGGGAGGAATCGTCCTGCTGGCCCTGGCCGCCTCCGGGTGCGGGCTGGCCTCGGCCACTCCGCAGCAGCAGGACACCCGGGTCCCCGCCGACCCCACCAGGATCGAGTTCGTCGACCCCGCCGCCGTGGCCGGGCTCGCGCCCCGCACGGTGAGCGGGGACGACCCCGTCACCAGGCGGGTGCGCATCAGCTACCCCGAGCTGGACGACGCCGCCCCGCTCAACGAGAAGCTGCGGGCGGACGCGCGGCGGCGGCTGCGCGAGTTCCGCGAGACCGCCCGCGGCGCGTCCCGCCCGGAGCTGAACGTCGACTGGCAGCTCGCCGCCGTCGGCGACGCGATCGGGGTGCGACTGCGGGCCGGCCGCTCCCACGGGACCGGCTGGGACCACGCCACCACCACGTTCTGGTACGACACGAACACCCGCCGGGCCATGGACTCCACCGGCCTGCTGAACGGGAGCCCGGCGCTGCACGAGGTGGCCCGGCTGGTCAAGACCGGACTCGGCGACCGCGGGCCGGAGGTGGACCACGGCCAGGTGACACCCAGCCGCGACCGGTTCGACTCGATGGCCTTCAACGCCGAAGGCGACCTGGTGGTGGAGTTCGACGACTGCGAGCTCGGCCCGTGCTCGCTCGGCAGGCTGGCCGTGGCCGTCCCCGCCGACCAGGCGTGGCCGCTGCTCTCGGACACCGGGCGGCGCGCCCAGCGGGCCGCTCGCCTGGCCGGGCAGCAGGTGGCCGAACCACCGGCGGCGGCGCCCTCCCCCGCGCCCGCCGCCGCCAGCAACCGGGCCGGCACCGTCGACTGCACGGAGGCCAAGTGCATCGCCCTCACCTTCGAGGACGGCCCGGGGCCCGAGACCGGCAGGCTGCTTGACACGCTGCGGGAGGCCGGCGCCCGCGCCACGTTCTTCGCCGTGGGCAGCAACGCGGCCCGCGAACCCGGGCTGCTGCGCCGGATGAGCGCCGAGGGCCACCTCGTCGGGAACCACTCGTACGCGCACCGCGACCTGGCCCGGCTGCCCTCCAGCAAGATCTCCGACTCGCTGGCCCGCACCGAGGACGTGGTGACCGCGACGATCGGGCGGCGGCCGACGCTGGTGCGGGCCCCGTACGGATCGGTCAGCACCGAGCTGCGCAACGTCGCCCGCGAGCAGGGGCTGACGCTGGTGGGCGCCGACCTCGAAACCTTCGACTGGCGCGACAGGGACTCCGCCGAGATCGCCGACCGGGTGGTGGAGCGGGCGCACCGGGGCGCGATCGTGCGCCTGCACGACACTCGCGACACGACCGTCACCGCGATTCCGGACATCCTTGAACGGCTCGCCGGAAAGGGATACACCTTCGTCACCGTTCCAGAGTTGTACGGGACGGCGGGGATGCAGGCTGGGCAGCTCTACGAGTCAGGGATCTCACCCGTGCGCAAGCAGCCCCTGACTTAGGTCATGCGACAGGGGGACGTATAGTTGGCGCTCGTGACCCGAACTGTCCTCTTCGCGCGCCTGCATGTAGACCTCTGCAGGCTTGCAGCGGGGCTGTGTCGCCCTTCTGCCGCCGCATCCTGAATTTCACTGCGTTTACCCGCTTTGGGCGGTGTGCAAACGCGCGACCTCCCGAGGATCTAGCATGGAAAAAGAGAACGCGCCAGAAGCGATGCGCTCAGGCGCGTCGAGGAGGACTGAGCTGTGACCAAGCAGGTTCAGCAACTCGATCGGGTGATCATCCGGTTCGCCGGTGACTCCGGTGACGGCATGCAACTCACCGGTGACCGGTTCACCGCGGGCACCGCCGAGTTCGGCAACGACCTGTCCACGCTGCCCAACTTCCCCGCCGAGATCCGCGCCCCGGCCGGCACCCTGCCCGGCGTGTCCAGCTTCCAGCTGCACTTCGCCGACCACGACATCCTCACCCCCGGCGACGCCCCCAACGTGCTGGTGGCGATGAACCCCGCCGCGCTCAAGGCCAACCTGGCCGATCTGCCGCGCGGCGCGGACATCATCGCCAACACCGACGAGTTCACCAAACGCAACCTGGCCAAGGTCGGGTATGCCGCCAGCCCGCTGGAGGACGGGTCGCTGGCCGAGTGGCGGGTGCACGCCGTCCCGCTCACGTCGTTGACGGTCAAGGCGCTGGAAGACTTCGACATCAGCAAGAAGGACGCCGAACGCGCCAAGAACATGTTCGCGCTCGGCCTGCTGTCCTGGCTCTACCACCGCCCGACCGAGCAGACCATCAGCTTCCTGGAGACCAAGTTCGCGCGGAAGCCGGAGATCGCCAAGGCCAACATCGCCGCCTTCCAGGCCGGCTGGAACTTCGGCGAGACCACCGAGTCGTTCTCGGTCTCCTATGAGGTGAAGCCGGCCCGGCTGGCGCCGGGCGTGTACCGCAACATCTCCGGCAACCAAGCTTTGGCCTACGGCCTGATCGCCGCCGCCGTCCAAGCCCGGCTGCCCCTGTTCCTGGGGTCGTATCCGATCACCCCGGCCTCGGACATCCTGCACGAGTTGTCGAAGCACAAGCAGTTCGGCATCCGCACCTTCCAGGCCGAGGACGAGATCGCCGGTGTCGGTGCGGCGCTCGGTGCGGCGTTCGGCGGCGCGCTCGGGGTGACCACCACCAGCGGTCCCGGCGTGGCGTTGAAGGCCGAGACCGTCGGGCTGGCCGTCACCACCGAACTGCCGTTGATCGTGGTGGACGTGCAAAGGGCGGGCCCGTCGACGGGGATGCCGACCAAGACCGAGCAGACCGACCTGCTGATGGCGTTGTTCGGCCGCAACGGCGAGTCGCCGGTGCCGGTCATCGCGCCGATGTCGCCTTCGGATTGTTTCGACGCGGCGGTGGAAGCCGCCCGCATCGCGGTGGCCTATCGGACGCCGGTGATGCTGCTGTCGGACGGGTATCTGGCCAACGGGTCGGAGCCGTGGCGGCTGCCGGAGGTTGCCGCGCTGCCGGACATCAGCGTGCCGTTCACCACCGAGCCGAACGGCGAGGACGGCGCGTTCCTGCCGTTCCAGCGGGACCCGGAGACTCTGGCCCGGCCGTGGGCGATCCCCGGCACGCCCGGTCTGGAGCACCGTATCGGCGGTATCGAGAAGGCCGACGGCACGGGCAACATCTCCTACGATCCGGACAATCATGACCGGATGGTGCGGTTGCGTGCGGCCAAGGTGGCCGGCATCGACGTGCCGGACGTGGCCGTGGACGACCCCGATGGGGACGCGCGGGTACTCGTGCTCGGGTGGGGTTCCACCTACGGGGCGATCGCCGCTGGGGTGCGGCGGGTGCGGGCGGCGGGCGGGAAGGTGGCCCAGGCGCATCTGCGGCATCTGAACCCGCTGCCGGCCAACATCGGTGAGGTGCTCAAGCACTACGACAAGGTGTTGCTGCCGGAGATCAACCTGGGTCAGCTGGCGTTGCTGCTGCGGGCCCGGTTCCTGGTCGACGTCATCAGCTACAACCGGGTGCGCGGGCTTCCGTTCAAGGCCGAGGAACTGGCCGGAGTGATCCAGGACGTGATCGACAGTGACTGAACTGATCAACGGCAAGGGCCTGTCGCTGGTGCCCAAGACCGACACCAAGCAGACCCTGAAGGACTTCAAGTCCGACCAGGAAGTGCGCTGGTGCCCCGGCTGCGGCGACTACGCCATCCTGGCCGCCGTCCAGAGCTTCCTGCCCGAACTCGGACTCAAGCGCGAGAACATCGTGTTCGTCTCCGGGATCGGCTGCTCCTCCAGGTTCCCGTACTACCTCAACACCTACGGCGTGCACTCCATCCACGGCCGCGCGCCCGCGATCGCCACCGGGCTGGCCGCCTCCAGGCCGGACCTGAGCGTGTGGGTGATCACCGGTGACGGGGACGCCCTGTCGATCGGCGGCAACCACCTGATCCACGCGCTGCGCCGCAACGTCAACCTCAACATCCTGCTGTTCAACAACCGCATCTACGGGCTGACCAAGGGCCAGTACTCGCCCACCTCCGAGGTCGGCAAGGTCACCAAGTCCACCCCGATGGGATCGCTGGACAAGCCGTTCAACCCGATCTCCCTGGCCCTGGGCGCCGAGGCGTCGTTCGTGGCCCGCACCCTGGACTCGGACCGCAAGCACCTACAGGCCGTGTTGCGGGAGGCGACCGCGCACCGGGGCGCGTCCCTGGTGGAGATCTACCAGAACTGCAACATCTTCAACGACAACGCCTTCGAGCCGTTGAAGGACCCGGAGCTGCGTGACGACATCACGTTGAAGCTGGAACACGGCCAGCCGATCGCCTCAGCCTCCAAGGCCGTCATCCGGGCCGCGAACGGAAGCCTGGAGGTCGTCCCCCGCGACAGCGTCGAACAGGACCGGGTCCTGGTGCACGACGCGCACAACCCCGACCCGTCGGTGGCGTTCGCGCTGTCCCGGCTGGACGAACCCGCGTTCGACCACGTACCGATCGGGATCTTCCGCAGCGTGGACCGCCCGGCCTACGACACGCTGATGACCAGCCAGCTGGAAGAGGCCGTGGCGCAGAAGGGCCAGGGCGATCTGGCCGATCTGCTGATGGGCGGCGACACCTGGCGCATCGGCTGACCATGCCGTTCCTGAGGCGCCGCCGGATCCCCGGCGGCGCCTCAGATGCGTGAGAGCACCCGGTCGCTGACGAAGCAGAGCATGCCGAACTCCCTGGCCCGGCGGCAGGCGAAGTCGGTCAGCTCGTCGCTGTCGGCGTAGTCCAGCGCGTACAGGTCGAGCCCGAGGCCGAGCAGGCGTTCGGCGACGGTAGCGTGCGCCTCCAGCACGTCGTCAGGCCAGGGCGCGTAGCTCTCGGTGTCCACCCAGCGGGCCGAGAAGGACTCGAAGAGCACGCCGTCCACCAGGTCGGCGAGCTCGGGCAGCAGCCCGAACCCCCGGTTGGCCAGCAGGTAGCCGGGCCTGGCCTCCTCCTGGACGGCGGCGATCAGCAGCAGCAGGTGGGGCAGGTCGTCCGGGTAGTTGTGCTCGATGTTGAGCGTGTCCAGGAACAGTCCGTGGAAGCCCTTGTCCATGGCCTGGACCGCCTGGTCGACCACGTGCGCCACCCAGCGCGGGTCGCCCACGTGCACGAACGCGCCGCCCCAGTCGGGGTTGCGCTCCTCCCGGTGCCACGGCGCGGGCGGACCGACGTCCTCGGTCAGCGACAGGTAGCCGAGCGTCCGCACGCCGCGCTCGCGCAACAGGTCCAGCTCGGTCCGCGAGTAGAAGTCGGCCTGCAGGACGACCATGTCGAAGCCGGAGAGCCGGTCCACCTCCCCCGCCCCGTAGTAGAACGCGATCGGCCTGGTCATGTCGTCCACGACTCCCGGTACCAGGCGTACGTCCTGCGCACGCCTTCCTCCAGCCGGACGCGCGGCTCGTACCCGGTGAGCCGGCGCAGCAGCGTGAGGTCGGGGCAGCGGCGCGCGACCGATCCCGCCGGGGCGGGCAGCTCGCGGACGGCGGGGCTGATCCCGGCGATCCGCAGCACGAGCTTGGCCAGGTCGCCGATGTTGGTCTCCTCCGTGTCGTCGCCGATGTGCACGATCCGGCCGGCCGCCTCGGGGGTGTCCATGAGCGTGATCACGGCGTCGGTGGCGTCGTCGACGTGGCAGAAGGCCCGGCTCTGGTCCGCGCCGTAGAGGTCGAACGGGTCCTCGCCGCGCATGGCGCGCAGCGACAGCTCGGGGATGACGTGGTCGGCGCCCATCCGCGGGCCGTAGACGTTGTGGAAGCGGCCGACGACGGCGGCGAACCCCCTGGCCCGGGCGGTGTGCAGGACCGCCGCCTCGCCGAGCATCTTGGAGATGGCGTAGGTGTGGCGCGGCGAGCCGACGTCCTCGATCATCAGCGGCACGCTCTCCGGCGTGGGCACGGGCACCACGCCGGCGCTGACGCCGCCCGCGTACGCCTCGCTGGTGGAGGCGAAGAACAGCCGCGTGCCGGGGGCGATCCAGTCGAGCAGGTGCATCAGGGCCAGCGTGTTGACCCTGATCACCCGGGCCGGGTCGGACTCGACGTTCCGCACGCCGACCACGGCGGCGAGCATGTAGACGTGGTCCCAGCGATGCTCCAGGGCCGCGTACGAGGCCGGGTCCGTGAGGTCGGCCGACCTGATCTCGACCTGGCCGGCGAGCCGGGTCAGCGTGGGGTCGCGGCGGCCACGGGAGAAGTCGTCGACCACGGTGACCTCGTGCCCGGCTTCGAGCAGCCGCGCGGCCAGGTGGAGTCCGATGAACCCGGCGCCGCCGAGCAGCAGTGCCCTCATGACACGCGCCCCTTCGTGCGGTAGCCGATGCCGGCGTAGCGGACGCCGCGCGCCGTGACGGCGGCCTCGTCGAGGATGCGCCACGAGTCGAACAGCACCCGCACGCCCGAGCCGGCCAGCTTGTCGTCGACCTCGATCTCCCGGTAGTCCGGATGGTCGTTGATCACGATCACGGCGTCGGCGTCGGCGAACGCCTTGTCCAGGCTGACCGGCTCGCCGCCGTAACGGCGGATGACCTCGTCGGCGACCAGCGGGTCGTGCCCCCGTACGGTCAGCCCGGCGGCGGTGAAGACGGGCATCATGTCCGCGATCGGGGTGCCGCGCATGTCGTCGGTGGCGGGCCAGCCCTTGTACGCCCAGCCGAGCACGGACAGCCGGACCCCCTCGGTGCGGCCGAACTCCTCGCGGACCAGGCCGACGACCCGCTCGGCGACGTGGCCGGGCAGGCTCTCGTTGAGCGCCCGCGCCCGGCTCACCAGGTACGGTCTGCGCGACATGCTCGCGAGCATCAGGTACGGGTCCTTCGTCAGGCAGCCGCCGCCCACGTAGCCGGGCTTGGCCAGGTCGGGCCGGGGATAGTCGAGGTTGGTGGCCCTGATGACCTCCAGCGGGTCGAGCCCGTGCTGCTCGGCGATGAGGGCCAGCTCGTTGCCGAAGGCGTAGATGACGTCGGTGTGGCAGTTGTTCGACAGCTTGACCATCTCGGCGGTCTCCAGGCTGGAGACGGGGACGATCTGGTCGGCCAGCCCGGCGAACAGCTCGACGCCGGCGCGCAGGCTCTCCTCGTCCAGGCCGCCGATCACCTGGGGCAGCTCGACCAGCTCGCGCAGCGCCTGGCCCTGGATGGTGCGCTCGGGCGCCATGACGAGCCGGGGGCGGGCCCAGCGGGCGGCCAGGGCGGGCAGCACGACGTCGCGGCTGGTGCCGATCGGGACGGTGCTGCGGACCACGACCAGCGTGTCCGGGTCGCACCGGCGAGCGACCTCCTCGGCGGCGGCGGCCAGGTTCTCCAGCCGTGGGGTGCCCGTGGGGAAGTCCACCGGCGTGGACACGGACAGGATGATCGCGTCGAGCGGCTCTGCGGGCAGGTGGTCGCCGACGAAGATGCGCTCGCCGAGGAGCTCGGCGAAGGTCTCCGCCACCCCCGGCTCGTAGACGTGGACGCGGCCGCTGGACAGCGCCTCGACCACGGGGGCGCTGGTGTCGACCCCGACCACGGTGTAGCCGTTGCGTGCCATGGCCGCGGTCAGCGTCAGCCCCACGTAGCCCATGCCTACCACGCCGACTGTCTTCGGCATCGGACGCTCCTTTCCTCTCACTTGGATGCACAAGGCGGGCTGACGCGGTCGAGGTCGACCACGGTGACGTTTCCCGCGATTGCGTGCCTGCGGTAATGGGCGCAGGCGGCCTCGACGTTCGCCGGGTCCACGGCGTAGTCGGTGGCGAGCACGGCCTTGCCCAGGGCTTTCAGCGCGAGGGTGTCGGCCAGGTTCTGGTCGCACCACTCCTCGCGGCAGGGGTCGTCGGTGGCGCGGAAGAACAGCTCCTCCATGCCGATGCCGTCGATCGCGTCCGCGTACCCGGGGAAGTGCCGCAGCTCCGGGGAGTTCTGCGGGACGATCGCGAATCCGGGGCGGCGTTCCTTGGCGTGGCGGCTGATGCGGATGACCAGGTCGGCCATCTTCCGGCCGAGGGTGGCGCGGGTCTCGCCGGGCACCCTCGCCAGGTCGATCTCCTCGTACGCGAGCGGGGTGTCGAGGTAGACGCCGTCGAAGCCGGTCTCCAGCGCCCGGTCGAGCCGAGGGCGGACGACCTGCTCCCACCAGCGCTCCTCCCAGTAGCGGGCGAAGTGCTCGTCCGGCCAGTCGGGCCAGGTGTGCAGGAGCAGGTCCTGGTCGACCTCGGCGAAGTCCGTCCTGAACTCCTCGATGGAGCCGATCTCGAAGTACGCCAGCACCAGCTTCCCGGTGGCGCGTACGCGGGCGATCTCGTCGCGGGTGAAGTACCCCGCGACGGTGCCGTCACGGGACAGATCGACGACGGCGAGCCGCTGCGGCGCCCGCGCCACCCCGTCCAGCAGCCCTTTCGGATACCCCTGCAGCACATACGTGAACGACGCCACATCCCCCAACTCCGGCGCCCCCCGCCCTTCAGCGGGCGCGGGCGCAGCCCGGACACACCCCCCCAACACCACCAACGCCGCCCCGACCACCAACACCGGCGCCACCGACACACGCGGCCGCGCAGGACGGCCCGACGCGCGCCCCCGGACCTCAGGACCCGGCCGCGGGAACCCACCCGACGCGAGAGATCGCGGAGATCGCAGAAGCGAACGCGCGAACCCCTTCGACCTGCGTCCCCACACCACACCCGCCGACGGGCGCGGTCGTGTGGAACCGCCTGGCTCGCGTTCCCCCTTCGCCCTTACCGGCAGGCTCGGGCGGGAGGAAGCCGGTGTGAGGCTTGGGGCGCTCATAGCATGGCCTTGATCGAGTCGGGCAGGGGGAACTCGGGTTGCCAGCCGAGGACGTTCCCGATGCGGGTGAGGTCGGCGCGGCTCCAGGTGACGGTGGCCGAGCGGCCGGCGGGGGGTGCGCTCTCGCGGATCTCGCCGGTGAAGCCCGCCTCGCCCGCGAGCAGGGCGATCGCCTCGCGGACGGGGACGGCCCGGCCGCCGCCCACGTTGAAGACCCGTTCGGGCAGGTCGGGCGCGAAGGCGGCGCTCACGACGGCGCGGCCCACGTCGCGCACGTCCACGAAGTCGCGGTACGCGCCGAGCGGGCCCAGGTCGAGGTCGCGCACCCCGCTCGCGAGCAGGTCGCGGGCCCGGCCGAGCACGCTCTCGCCGGTGAGGCCCGGCCCGACCGGGTTGAAGACCCGCAGCGACGCCCCGTCGACCCGGCCGTCGGCGGCGGCCTGCTCGACCAGCTGGGTCCCGGCCAGGTGGCTGATGCCGTAGCCGCTGACCGGCCGGGCCGGGTCCTGCTCGTGGACCGCGTGGCCGGGCGGAGTCGGCCCGTACTCGGCGGCCGAGCCCAGGCGGACGAACCGGGCGCCGGGCGCGGCCTGGGCCATCGCCTCGATGATGACGGCGGTGGCCAGCGCGTTGCCCCGCATCAGCTCGTCGTACCCGCCGGACATCCGCCCGGCGCAGTTGAGCACGACGGACGGGCGGACGGCGCGCAGCAGGCCGGCCACGTCGGCGGGCCGGGCGGCGAGCAGGTCCAGGTCCGCCCGGCCGGGGCAGTGCAGGCCGGACACCCGGCCGTCCCGTGTCAGCAGGTCCCTGACCTGCCGCCCCAGGAAGCCGGACGCGCCGAAGAGCAGGACGTCCGTCATCGCACCGGATCCCTGGACGGCAGCAGCTGCGGCCTGATCTCGTCGAAGCGCGCGTTGGCCTCGTCGTAGTCGTCGGGCCGCCCGATGTCGAGCCAGTAGCCGTCGAACTCGTAGATGCCGGGCGGCCTGTTCCGCGCGAGCAGGTCGAGGACGAGGTCGTCGAAGCCGAACGGCATCCCCTCGGGGTAGTGGGCGATGGTGTCCCTGGACAGCGCGTACACGCCCATGCTGACCAGGTAGCTGAGCAGCGGCTTCTCCCGGAAGCCGACGATCCGGCCGCCGCTGGCCTCCAGCACGCCGAAGTCGATCTTGACGACGCGCGGCGAGGTGGCCACGGTCAGCGGCGCCGCGGAGGCGACGTGCCGGGCCAGCAGGTCGGCGTAGTTCAGGGTGGTGAGCACGTCGCCGTTCATCACCAGGAAGTGCTCCGGCAGCCGGTCCCTGATCGGGAACAGCGGCCCGATCGTCGACAGCGGAGCGAGCTCCTCGGTGAAGTCGACCGACAGCCCCCAGCGCGAGCCGTCGCCGACGAACGCGCGGATGAGCGGGCTGAGGTGGCCGACCGCCAGCGTGGCGTGCGTGAACCCCTGATGGGTGAGCTGCTGGAGGATGATGTCGAGGATCGCGTACTCCTCACCGATCGGCACCAGCGGCTTGGGCAGGGCGGAGGTGTACGGGCGCAGGCGGACCCCCTTGCCGCCCGCGAGTATGACGACGTGCATGCTGGTTCCCTCCTGTGGATCAGCGATACCGCTGCACGTCCCGCAGGCTCACGGCCATCGGGACGAGCAGGATGAGGAAGAAGACGAGGCCGGCGACGAGGAAGAGCAGCACGTCGGCCAGGACCGGCGGCGCGCCGGCTAACAACGGGCGCGCCCCCGGATGGACGGCCAGGGCGAGCGCCTGCGCCGCGCACAGGTGCCTGACCTTGCCCTGGTTGGCCAGCAGGAAGGCCACGAAGTAGGCGGTCCCGACGACCACGTGCGCGGCAGCCATGACGACACTGGCGTCCGACAGCCGGCCGGTGGCGTGCAGGAACGCCAGCGGCAGCGCCGACAGCACGGACAGCGTGACCAGGCAGGCGAGCACGCCCTTGGCGAGCAGCCACCGGCCGTGCGAGGTGAACTCGGCCGGGTAGCTCACCCGCCGGATCGCCGCCCTGGCGTCGTCGTCGAAGACGTGCGCCCGGTACTCCAGCACGCCCATGCCGAGCACCAGCCCGGCGCCGGCGATGGCGATGTCGCTCCTGTCGAGCACGTACCTGGCCTCGGCCTGGAGCAGGAAGAGCGCGGTGAGCAGGCTGTAGAGGAAGGCGGGCGGCAGACCGCGCAGGTTGGCGCGCAGCAGCGTGCGCAGCGGCGGCTCGGCGGCGGGCTGTTCCCCCTTGTCCGGGGTGGCGAGGGTGAGCAGCATCGCGGCGCCGACGACGGCGGCGACGCAGATCACGCCGAGGCAGACGGTCAGCAGGCCGACGAAGCGGTCGGCGACGCCGATGTAGCCGATCCCGGCCAGCACGGCGGGCATCATCATCGCGGCGAGCCAGGCCTCGCGCCGGTAGAAGAGCAGGATCCCGGACGAGATCTGGAACGCGATCTGTGTGACGCAGAGCGCGACGAGCGCCACGGGCGCGCCCATGCCCAGGGCCAGCCCGGTGGCCGTCAGCGCCGCGCAGCCCACGCCGATCACCAGCCCGGTGCGGAGCACGCGCCCGGCCGAGCGCGGGCAGCCGCGTCCCATGAGGGTGTAGGCGATCTGGGCGGCGGAGCTGCCGAGCACCCAGCCGATCCCGGTGGTGAACACCAGCCCCGGCATCAGCCACTGGGTCCCGACCAGGCCGGAGGCGGCGGGCAGCAGCGCCGCGGGCAGCCCGTACAGCAGGCCGTGCAGGATCTGCGCGGTCGGCCTGGCCCGGCGCAGCGGCGCGTCGGGCACCGGCGGCACGGCTTTGGCCGCCACCCGCGAGAACGCGGTCTCGGCCAGCGAGAACACGTCGGTGTGCCCGTACCGCTCGCGGGCGATCTTGTCGTTGAGGCCCTCGCTCTCCAGGATGGCGGCCACCTGGAGCGGTTCCACGGCGCGGGCCAGGCTCGCGTCCATGGGCTCGATGAGGGCGTCGATCGGGTGTGCCTGTCCGTCGTCCCTGGCCGCCGTCACGGCCACAGCTCCGTGTAGACGGCGCGGTAGTCGTCCAGCGACTGCCGGAGCGTGAAACGTTCCAGGACGCGGTCACGGGCGATCGCGCCGAGGCGGCGGCGCAGCGGCGCGTCCTGGAGCAGCCGCACGGCGGCGTCGGCGGCGGCCACGTGGTCGCGCGGCGGCACGATCAGCCCGGCGTCGGCGACCGCCTCCGCGACGCCGCCGACGTTCGTGCACACCACGGTCCTGCCGCAGGCCATGGCCTCCACGACGGTGTAGGGGAAGCCCTCGGAGATGCTGGTCAGCGCGACGACGCTGCCCGCGTGGTAGGCGTCGACCGGGGTGGACACCCGGCCCTCGAACACCGCCGCGCCCTCCAGGTCCAGCTCGTCGATGAGCTCCAGGCAGCTCTGGTGGTAGCTCTCGTTGCCCGCGGGCACGCCGCCGAAGATGCGCAGCTTCGCCTTCGGGATCTTGTCGTGCACGATGGCGAACGCCCTGATCAGCGTGTGCAGGTCCTTCAGCGGGTCCACCCGGCCCATGAAGACCAGCGTCGGCTCGTCGGGCTCGGTCTCGGCGAGCGGGAAGTCGTCAGGGTCGACGCCGTTGTACATGACCCGGATCCGGTCAGGGTCGGCGCCGTTGTGGAGCTGCCAGCGCCGGTTGTACGAGGAGTGCGGCGCGATCCGGTCGGCCGCCACGTAGGCGGCGCCGGCCAGCCTGCGGAAGAAGCTCAGCAGCAGCACCCTGACCGCGTGCGAGACGGGCTCGTGGACGTACTGCAGGTAGCGTTCACGCAGGTAGACGCCGTGTTCCGAGAGGACGACCGGAGTGCCGTGCTGCCACTTGGCGGTCATCGCGACGAGCATGCTGAGACCGTTCATGGCCACGTGGGTCAGGTCGGTGCGCAGCGGCGGCTCGGCCAGCGGGCGCAGCATGTGGCCCATCAGGTCGGCGGCCACGATCGCGTCGGCCAGGTTGATGCCGTCGGTCCTGTTCCAGTACCACGCGTCCATGAGCTGGCTGAGCGAGTCGTTGGCGACGAGCGCGCCGACCAGGTCGCCGCCGTCGTGCGCGTACCGGTAGAGCGACTCCAGCACGGACAGGAACTCCGCGCTGCCCGCGCCCATGACGGCGGGGGTGAGCACGATCTGCAGGAAACGCTCGTACGCCTCGGCGAACTCCCGCCCGGGCGGGCGGCCGGACCGCCGGTGGCCGCCCTTCCACAGCGGGAGGTTGATCACCTGCTCCAGGTTGGGCGGGAGATCCCACACCGGCCGCTCGGCGCCGTCCACGGTCATCGTGACGACGTCCCACCGGTAGTCCGGCATGCCCTTGATGAGCTGGTCCATCCACACGCTGACGCCGCCCATCGCGAACGGGTACGTGCCCTCGGACACGAGCGTCACTTTCACGGGCGCACGCTCGCGTTGACGGTGAGCGGGACGCCCGCGGCCAGGTCGAGGTGGGCGATCTTGTCGGTGCCGTACGTGGCCGCGCCGGTTGCGGCGGCGTTGGTGGCGAACACCTCGGCGTCGGCCGAGGCGGTGAACGTGATCGTCCCGGCTGTCCTGTCGTACACGGCGCGCACGTCCGCCAGGTCGTCGAAGTGGACGGTCCGGTCCTCGACGTAGCCGGCCAGCCCGCCCCAGTCGGGCGTGAGCAGCGGGACGCCGTAGTAGCCCTCGTACTTGGCCATCACGGCGTTCAGCCAGTCGAAGACGAGGTTCTTGTTGCCGCCGTAGTTCCGCAGGTTGCCCTGGTGGAACGTGTGCGTGTACACCGATCCCGACATGACGTGCTGCATGGCCACGTCGCTCTCGTGGTCGAGGACCTGGCTGTAGGTCTGGTCGACGGGCCAGTACGGGAACCTGCCGTTCGGGCCGTAGTAGGAGTTGTAGAACAGCGTCTGCTCGGCCGGCGTGGTCGTGTGGTAGGCGATGTTCGTCGGCCAGTCGGGCACCACCATGACCGACGGCTTCAGCGGGTGGCGGATGCCGCAGTTGAAGCACGCGGGCCGGTGGCTGGCGAACGACATGTTGCCGTGGAGATACTTCACGCCCAGGTCGGCCGCGGCCTGCAGCAGGTCGGCGTTGGACGCGGCCAGGCCGTGGTCGGTGGGCGGGTCGATGTCGTTGTCCGGGTCCGGGTGGTAGACGCCCAGGCCCGAGTACTCGCCGGTCTTGAGCACGGTCGGGTCGACGGTGAAGCCGAGCGCGGAGCCGATGGTGAGGTTGTCCTCGATCTCGGCGTAGCTGGTCGCGTAGTCGGTGTCGTTCATCTTCGGGTGGCTGAACGTGTGGTTGATCCAGGTGAACGACGACGCGCGGCAGCGCGAGTACGCGGTCAGCCCGTCGGTGAGCAGCGGGGGCAGCAGGCACAGGGTGGGCACGTTCAGGCCGGCTCCATCGCCGTTGTAGGCGATGTTGAGCTTGAAGCCGCCGGCCAGCGGGTGCCCGGTGCGGAAGGAGTTCTGCTGCTGGTACGTGCTGACGGCGTCGCTCCTGCTCATCCGGAAGCCGGGATCGGAGTCGACGGTGCCGTTGGCGAGCAGGTGGTCGGTGTAGCTGAACCAGTCGTCCACGTCGGCGTTCAGGTAGTGGCGCTGCTCGCCCAGGTACAGCCCTCTGGTCGCCCACCGGAACAGCCCGAAGGTGAGCAGGTCGGCCTGCGGCAGGTACTGGTTGGAGGTGAAGGTCAGCGCGGCCCGCTCGCGGCCGTCGGTCGAGGTGCTGCGCACGCCCAGCACGTCGGTGCCGCTGGTGATGAGCGGGTCGGCGGCGCAGCCGGCGGCGATCGTGCTGCGATAGAGGTACGACAGCGAGATCGGCACGTTCACGCCGCCGCGCAGGTAGTCGAACACGCCCGCGCCGGCCGGGGTCAGCGCGGTGCTGATCGGCGTGTCGCCGACGCCGCCCTCGCTGCCGGCCCGCAGGCAGTAGTCCTCAGGCCAGGTCCCGTACGCGGTGTAGAGCGACACCTGGCGGACGCCGTAGTCGCGCTCGTACGCCCATAGAGCGTTCCATTCGTCGGCGTCGAGACCGCTGAGATAGGAGCCGCCGTCCTCGTAGAGCAGGCTGTTGCTGGTGAGCAGGATCGCGTTGTAGCGGCCGGTGCCGTCGGCGGCGATCAGGGCGGCGAGCGGGTCGGTCCTGCTGTGGAGGATGTCGTAGGCGGCGCCCACCCGGTCCAGGGTGGCCTTCCAGGTGTCCTCGCCCCAGTCGTCACCGTCCACGGCGATGACGAGGGCGCGCAGCTCGACCTTGTCGGTGGCCGCGGCGGCGAGGGCCTCGGCCGTAGTGGCGGCGCGGGCGGACCGGTCGAGCTTCACTTTGCCCTGCTTTTTCGGCAAAGGGTCCGGTATTTCCACTTTGGGACGTTCCACTTCGCCGCGCAGCGGGGCGTGGCTGTGGGACCGGTCTTTGGGCGCGGATTCGGCCGGCTCTGAATGGGCTACGAATAGCCCCGAAACGAGCGTGACTACGCCGGCCAGCGCGAGCATTCTGCTGGAACGTACCAGATTTTTGTTCTTGGACAGCCGAAAAGAACCCACTCGTATCACCCGTCTAAGCCCTGGCCCCCGATAAGCCGTAGAAATGCCGAGCAATCCGTCGTCGGCAAGCCCCGAGTGTGCGGACGGCGGGTTTCACTCGGGTTTCAAGGAGGTTTCCCGCAAAACAGGCAAGGTGACGGCAAGTGTTGGCTCTATAACTGAGGGATCGGGAACGGCACGGGAAGGGGAGCCCATGCAGTTCGGAATTCTGGGTGCGCTGGAGGTGGTCTCGCAAGGCCAGCGCTTACCCGTGCGCTCCGCCAAGCAGCGCACGCTCCTGGCCCTGCTGCTCTGCCATCGGGGCCGGGTGGTGCGCAGCGACGCGCTGATCGACGCGCTCTGGGGCGGGGAGGCCGCGGACGCCGGGCATCGGCGGCTGCGCCTGCAGCTCTTCCGGCTCAGGCGGACTCTCGGGCCGGAGGCGGAGATCGTCCACGACTCGGCCGGTTACCTGCTGCGGGTGCCACCGGGCGCGGTGGACGCGTGGCGCTTCGAGGAGCTGGTCAAGGAGGGGCGGCAGGCGTTCAAGAGCGGCGACGTGGGCAAGGGCGGCGAGCTGCTGCGGGCGGCGCTGGGGCTGTGGCGCGGGCAGGCGCTGTCGGGGCTGGACGACCTGCCGCTCCTGCACGCCCAGGCCACCCGGCTGGAGGAGGAGCGGCTGGCCGCGCTCGCCGACCGCGTGGACGCCGACCTGCGGCTGCACCGGCACGCCGACCTCGTCGGGGAGCTCACCGGGCTGGTCCGTGAACATCCGCTGCGCGAACGGTTCCGCGGTCAGCTGATGCTCGCCCTGTACCGGGCTGGGCGGCAGGCGGAGGCGCTGGAGGTCTACCGCGACGGGTGGCACATCCTCACCAACGACCTCGGCCTGGAACCGTCGCCCGAACTGCGCCGGCTGGAGGCGGCGATCCTCACCAGCGACGCCTCCCTGACCCTCACCCGCGCCGACCACCACCACCGGCCCACCCGCCGCCCCACCTCAGGCTGCCCCCACTGCGCCCGCCGCCCCCGCTGACCTACCACAAGGGGGAAACCCCCGGTACGGCGCTTCCCCCACAGCCACCTCCTCTGGATCCGGCACGGTACGGCGCTTCCCCCACAGCCGCCTCCTCCGGATCCAGCGAGGCGTGACGTGAGCGGGATACCGGTGCAACGCCCCACAACCGCCCCCGCTCGCGCTCCCCTCGCCGAGCGTGGGCTTGCACCGAACCCCGCAACGGCGAGCACCACCGTGTCCGCACGAGCTCCCCACTGGAGCGGTCTGGGGGTGGGATCTGGCGCGAGCCGCCGCCACCACCTCCACCGGAGCAGCGGGACGTGCGCGGGATCCATCACGAGCACCCACAACCGCCTCCGGCGGAGCGGTGAGGCGAGGTGGGGCGGGGCGCGAAATGGGCGCCATCCGGCGCGAACTCCCCCATGGTCACCCGCCAGGGCGGTGCGGTGGAGCGTGGGTGAGATCGCGCGAGCTCCACCACAACCGCCTCCGCTGGAGCGGTGGGAGGCGGGAGGTGCGCGGGGTCCAAGGCGAGCCCTCAACCACCTCCAACGGAACGGCGTGGGGGAGATTTCGCGCGAGATCCCACAGCCACCTCCACCGGAGCAGCGGGGCGAGGAGTCCGGCGCGAGCCGCCGCAACCGCCTCCGCCAGAGCAGCGGGGTGGGGCTGGAAATGGGCGCCATCCGGCGCGAACTCCCGCACGGCGAGCCCGCTGGTGAGGTGCGGTGGGGCCTTGGTGCAATCTGGCGCGAGCCCCGGCAATCGCATCCGCCGGGGTGGTGGGGGGATCTGGTGTGGAGGGTTGGTCTCGGGTGAGGATGCCGGGGTGAAGGTGTGGTGGGGGGTTGGCGCGGTGGGGGTTGTCGCGCTGGTGGTGGTCGCGGTGCTGGTGGCTGAGCAAGGGCGGGAGAAGCCGCTGGAGAGGGCGAGGGCTACTGAGGGGGCGGCAGTGACTGACGGAGCGGTGGTGACGGAGGGGGAGACCGGGGCTGGGCGGTGGGTGCCGGATGGGTTTCCGGATGCGGGTAGTACCGGGGTGCCGGTGGGGACGGAACTTGTGGTGGTGGCTGGGGATCGGACGTTCGCCGTTGATGGGGAGGTGGTGGAGGGCAGGGAGTTCCATGGGTTCGTGACGGTGACCGGGCGGGGTGTCACGTTCAGGAAGTGCCGGTTTCTCGGGGGGAAGGCCGACCGGGTGCGGCCGCTGCTCGACACCGAGCATGCTCGTGACACGGTGATCGAGGACTCCGAATTCCGGGCGGCACACCCGTCGCCGTCGGTCGACGGCATCTGGGCCGCGCACACCAGCATCCTCAGGTCGGAGTTCACCGGCACCGTGGACGGGATCAAGGCGCACACGGGCACCCTCGTCCGCGACTCCTACATCCACGACCTGAGCTGGTTCCCCGAGGACCCCGACCAGGGCGGCGGCCCGACCCACAACGACGGCGTCCAGGCGTTCGCCGACCAGACCGGCGTCACGCTGGAGCACAACACGATCGACCTGTCCACCACCCGCGACCCCAACGCCGCCGTCCAGTCCTCGGCCGACGACCTGCGCGTGGAGGACAACTACCTGGACGGCGGCGCGTGCGTGGTGAACATCGACCACACGCCGCTCGGCCGCCCGCTGCGCGGCCAGCACGTCACCGGCAACCGGTTCGGCCGGGCGTCCGCGTACGACTGCCCGATCCTGCTCAGCACCAAGTCAGAGCTGGCGGACGGCGGCGGCAACGTGTGGCACGACACCGGCGGGCCGATCCCCGAACCCGAACGGCACGACTAGGAGGCGCACATGTGGGAAGGCACGCCGGCGCTGGTGACGGGCGCGACGGGGTTCATCGGCGCGCACCTGGTCAGGCGGCTGGCGGGGCTGGGGGCGCGGGTGCACGCGGTCAGCCGCCGCCCGCCGGACGTCTCCGGGCACGGCGAGCGCTGGCACGCCGCCGACCTGGGCGACCCGGCCGCCACCGCGAAGCTGGTCGCGGAGACCGCCCCCGAGGTGGTCTTCCACCTGGCCAGCGAGGTGACCGGGGTGCGGGAGCCGGGCGTCGTGGCGCCCACGCTCGCGGCCAACCTCACCGCCGCGGTCAACCTGCTCACCGCCGTCACCGGCTCCCCCGTACGCAGCGTGGTGCTCGCCGGGTCGGTGGAGGAGCCGCGCGACGGCCTCGCGCCCGGCTCGCCGTACGCCGCCGCCAAGGCGGCGGCCACCGGCTACGCCCGCATGTTCCACGCGCTCTGGCAGGTGCCGGTGTCGGTGCTGCGGGTGGCGATGGTGTACGGGCCGGGCCAGCGGGAGACGTCCAGGCTGATCCCGTACGCGACGCTGGAGCTGCTGCGTGGCCGCGACCCGGAGCTGACCTCGGGCACCAGGATGGTGACCTGGGTGTACGTGGAGGACGTGGTGGACGCGTTCGTGCTGGCCGGGGCGGGCGGGGCGGCCGGCGAGGTGCTCGACGTCGGCACGGCCGAGCCGGTCTCCATCCGCGACACCGTGGAGCTGCTCGCCCGGGTGGTGGGCGGCGCGGCGCGGCCCCGGTTCGGCGCGGTCGCGGCCCGGCCGCTGGACCGGACGCAGCGCTCCGACCCGGGCCCGGCGGAGCGGGTGCTGGGCTGGCGACCGGCCACGGAGCTGGAGGAAGGACTGCGCCGTACCGTCGCTTGGTACGCAGAAAGTCTGTAACGTCGCATCTCGGACGCCGATATCCCTCCTGGCGACTACTGACGCAGGGGGCGGGATGCGTGCGGTGACCAACCTGACCGTGCACGGCATCGGCCGCACCACCCGCGAGCTGGACCCGGGCGAGGGAGACACCTGGGTGAGCGTGGCCCAGTTCGAGCAGGTGGTGGACGCCGTGGCGGGCCGGCCCGACGTGCGGCTCACGTTCGACGACGGGAACCTGTCGGACGTGGAGATCGCGTTACCCAGGCTGGTCGAGCGGGGGTTGAAGGCCGAGTTCTTCGTGCTGGCCGGGCTGCTCGGCGAGCCGGGCCGGATCGACTCCGACGGGGTGCGCGAGCTGCTCGGCGCGGGCATGCGCATCGGCTCGCACGGCTGGGCGCACCGCGACTGGCGCACCCTGGGCACGCGGGAGGCGGCCGAGGAGCTGTCGGCCGCGCACCACCTGCTCGGGCAGCTCGTCGGCGAGCCGGTGTCGCGGGTGGCGATCCCGTTCGGCTCCTACGACCGGCTGGTGCTGAACCGGCTCAGGCGCATGGGCGTGACCCGCGCGTACACCAGTGACGGCGGACGCGCCCGGCCGGGATCCTGGCTGCAGCCGCGCACCAGCCTCCGCCACGACCTGGACCGCGGCTGGATCGCGCGGGTGCTGGGCGGCCCGTCGCTCCCCCGCCGGGCGGCCAAGCTCGCCACGCGGCTCTACAAGCGGATGCGCTGATGGGCCGGGTCGCCGTGGTGATCGTCACCTACAACAGCGAAGGCGTGCTCGGCGGCTGCCTGGACTCGCTCGCCGCCGGGGCCGAGGGCGTTGAACTCGTGGACGTGGTGGTGGCCGACAACGCCTCGAAGGACGGCTCCGTAGCGGTCGCCGAGCGGGCCGGGCCGCCGGTCAGGGTGGTGCAGACCGGCAGGAACGCGGGCTACGCGGCGGCGGTCAACGCCGGGATCGCGGCGCTCGACCTGGACGCGGTCGACGGCGTGTACGTGCTCAACCCCGACTGCCGGCTGCGGCCCGGGGCCGTCGCGCCGCTGCTGGCGTGCCTGCGCGAGCCGGGCCGGGGCATCGCGGTGCCGTACATGGTCAACCCGGACGGCTCGCTCCAGCCGTCGCTGCGCAGGCGGCCGACCGTGGGGCGGGCGCTGGTGGAGGCGGTGATCGGCGGCAGCCTGGCGGGCCGCGTCGGGCGGCTGGGCGAGCTGGTGACGGACCCGCGCGACTACGCGCGGCCGGGGGCGTACGCCTGGGCGACGGGGGCGGCCATGCTGATCTCGCCCCGGGTGATCCGCGAGGTGGGGCCCTGGGACGAGTCGTTCCTGCTCTACAGCGAGGAGACGGACTTCTGCCTGCGCGCCGCCGACCTGGGCTGGACCACCTGGTACGAGCCCGCGTCGGTGATCGAGCACATCGGCGGCGACTCGGGGATCGACCCCACGCTGGCCGCCCTGCTGGTGGTCAACAAGGTGCGCCTGTACCGGCGGCGGCACGGGCCGCTGGCCGGGCTGGCCTACTACCTGGCGGTGCTGGGCGGCGAGTCCGTGCGCGCGCTCGCGGGCCGGCGCACCTCGCGCGCCTCCGTCGCGGCCCTGGTGCGGCCGTCGCGCCGGATGACGGCGCTGCCGCAATGAGCCGCGCTCCGGCCATGCGGACCGTGCCGTTCGACGGGCTCTCCGCCGCCGAGCTCGACGCCTGGCACGCGCTGCGGGCCGCCAACCCCGCGCTGGACAGCCCGTACTTCCATCCCGGTTTCGCCGCCGCCGTGCACGCGAGCGGGCGGCCCGTGCACGTGGCCGTGAGCACGCGCGACGGCGGGATCGACGCGCTGGTGCCGCACCACCGCGACGGGCGGGTGCTGCGGCCGGCCGGCTGGCCGGGCGCGGACTTCCAGGGGCCGGTGCTCGCCGCCGGGACGCCTTTCCGGCCGCTCGGGCTGCTCTCCAGGGGGACCGGCGCGTACGTGTTCGACCACTTGGTGGAGGCCGCGCCCGGGTTCGGGCCGTGGGTGCTGGGCCGCAGGCCGTCGCCGTACCTGGACGTCACCGGCGGGCTGCCCGGCTACCTGGGGCGGGCCTCGCGCAGCGGCAGGGACAACATGAACCAGGCGCGTCGCCGGGCCGCGAAGGCCGAGCGCGAGCACGGCACCGTGAAGTTCGAGGCCGACTCGCGGGACCGGGACGCGCTCGCGCTGGTGATCGCGCTCAAGCGGGCGCAGTACGCGGCCACCGGCGCGGCCGACTACTTCGCCGAGCCGGACCGGGTGCGGCTGCTGGAGAGCCTGCTGGGCGCCCGCGACGGGTCGTTCGGCGGGGTGCTGTCGACGCTGCACGCCGGGCCCCGGCTGGTGGCCGCGCACTTCGGGCTGCGCGCGGGCGGGGTGCTGCACTGGTGGTTCCCGGTGTACGACCCGGAGTTCGCCCGGCTGTCACCCGGCTGGATGCTGCTGCGCGAGCTGGTCGCCGCCGCGCCCACGCTCGGCGTGGACCGGATCGACCTCGGCCGGGGTGAGGATGAGTACAAGCGGCGGGCCAAGACCGGCGAGACCTGGGTGTGCCAGGGGTTGGTGACGCGGAATCCGGCGCGGCGGGCGGCGGCGGTGGCGATGACCCGGGCACGGGCGATGGTGAGATCTGTCCGAACTCGGACACATCCGTAACGTTCCAACGGACATCCCCGACATATCCGGTGGAGGCGGGGAAGATCGCGAACGTCCTCTGCACGGTCCAGCACGCTCTTCAGGCGGGGGAAGCCATGCGGATCAGCGTCTTCGGGCTCGGCTACGTGGGGTGCGTGTCGGCGGCGTGCCTGGCCTCGATGGGCCACGAGGTCGTGGGCGTGGACGTCAACCCCGCCAAGATCGAGCTGGTCAACGGCGGCCGGGCGCCGATCGTCGAGGAACGCATCGGCGAGCTGGTCGAGCGGGCCGTGCGGGAGGGCAGGCTGCGCGCCACCGCGGACGCCGCCGCGGCGGTCGGGTCCAGCGACCTCTCCCTCGTCTGCGTCGGCACCCCGTCCGCGCCGAACGGCAGCCTGTCGACCGCCTACCTGGAGCGGGTCGCCGAGCAGATCGGCCGGGCGCTGCGCCCCGGGCACGTCGTGGTCTTCCGCAGCACCATGCTGCCGGGCACCTGCGCCGAGCTGCTGATCCCGATCCTGGAGCTGTCCTCCGGGCTGCGGGCGGGCGCGGACTTCGGGGTGGCGGTCAACCCGGAGTTCCTGCGCGAGGGCACGAGCGTGCGCGACTTCTTCGCGCCGCCGAAGACAGTGATCGGGGAGTCGGATCCGGCCAGCGGGGACGTGGTGGCCGGGCTGTACGAAGGGCTGCCGGGCGAGGTGTTCAGGGTGCCGATCCCGGTGGCCGAGATGACGAAATATGCGGACAACGCCTTTCATGCCGTCAAGATCGGCTTCGCCAACGAGCTGGGCGCGGTCTGCCAGGCACTCGGCGTGGACTCGTACCAGGTCATGGACGTGTTCCTGGCCGACAGGAAGCTCAACATCAGCCCGGCCTACCTGCGGCCCGGGTTCGCGTTCGGCGGCTCCTGCCTGCCCAAGGACCTGCGCGGCCTGGTGTACGCGGCGCGCAAGGCGGACGTGTCGGTGCCGCTGCTGTCGCACGTGCTGCCCGCCAACGAGGCGCACCTGCGGCGGGCCTTCGACCTGGTCACCGCGCCGGGGCTGCGCAAGGTCGGGCTGTTCGGGCTGTCGTTCAAGCCGGGCACCGACGACCTGCGCGAGAGCCCGCTGGTGGAGCTGGCGGAACGGCTCCTCGGCAAGGGCTACGACCTGCGCATCTACGACGCCAACGTGTCGATGTCGCGGCTGATGGGGGCCAACCGCGAGTACATCGCCGAACGGCTGCCGCACCTGGGCGACCTGCTCGCCGACTCGGTGGCCGAGGTGCTGGACCACGCGGAGGTGTGCGTGATCGGCAGCACGGATCCGGCCGTGCTGGACGGGCTCGACGGCTTCCGCGGCAAGGTGATCGACCTCGTGCGCGTGCCGGGAGCCGCGACACATCGGGACAGAAGGGATTACGTGGGCATTGGCTGGTAGAGCGCTCATCCTCGTCGAGAACCTCTCCGTCCCGCTCGACCGCCGCGTCTGGCAGGAGAGCGTCGCGCTGCGCGAGGCGGGCTGGGAGGTGCACGTCATCTGCCCGATGGGCGCCAAGCAGGACCGCGAGGCCGAGGCGATGATCGACGGCGTGCGCATCCACCGCTACCCGCTGCGCGCCGCCACCGGCGGACCCGTCGGCTACCTGCGCGAGTACGGGTCGGCGCTGTGGCACACCTTCCGCATCGCCCGCCGGCTCGGGCGCTTCGACGTGGTGCACGGGTGCAACCCGCCCGACCTGTTCTTCCTGGTGGCGCTGGCCATGCGGGGCAAGGGCACCCGGTTCATCTTCGACCAGCACGACCTGGTGCCCGAGCTGTACCTGTCGCGCTTCGGCCGGGGGCGCGACCTGCTGTACCGGGCCGTGTGCCTGCTGGAGCGGCGCACGTACCGGGCCGCGCACGTGGTGATCGCCACCAACGAGAGCTACCGGCAGGTGGCGCTGTCGCGTGGCGGCAAGCTGCCCGGCGAGGTGTTCGTGGTGCGCAGCGCGCCCGTCGTGGAGCGGTTCCACCAGGTGCCTGCCGAGCCCGGGCTGCGGCGCGGCAAGCCGCACCTGCTGTGCTACCTCGGCGTGATGGGGCCGCAGGACGGGGTCGACTACGCGCTGCGCAGTCTGGCGCGGCTGCGTGACGAGCACGGGCGGACCGACTGGCACGCGGTGTTCGTCGGCGGCGGCGACACCTTCGACGCGATGGTGGCGCTCTCCCGCGAGCTGGGGCTGGGCGAGACCGTCGAGTTCACCGGGCGGATCCCGGACCCGGACCTGATGCGTTACCTGTCGACGGCCGACGTGTGCCTGTCGCCTGACCCGTTGAATCCGCTCAACGACGTCTCCACCATGAACAAGGTCATGGAGTACATGGCGATGGCCCGGCCGATCGTCTCCTTCGAGCTGCGGGAGGCGCGGGTGTCGGCGGGCGAGGCGGCCCTGTACGCGCCGGCCAACGACGAGTCGGAGTTCGCCAAGCTCATCGCACGGCTGCTGGACGACCCTTCCGAACGACGCCGCATGGGCGAGATCGGCAGGGAGCGCGTGGCGGGGCCGCTGTCGTGGACCCACTCCAAGAAGGCCCTCCTCGCGGCCTACGAAGCCGCCACGGACTCCCGGTGACCCCTGCCGTGCTACGCGGGTTGTCCGCTTCGGGTGCCGGTGTCCGTACCCCAGGTCGTCTTCCCGCCTCTCAGGAGGGTGAGGGCGCGGTCGGCGGCGAGGACCGCCAGGTAGCAGGCGGCGTCGAGGACGCTCACCTCGCGGGCGGCGAGGAGGTCGCGCAGGGCTCCGGCGCGCAGCGAGCGGCCCGGCAGGCCGAGGCCGGCGAGCTGCCGGTTGCCCTGCCTGACCCGCACCCGGCGGGCCAGGTGGGCGCGGACCGTGCGGGCGGGCCGGACGACCGACCTGGCCTCGGTCACCACGACGCGCTCGTCGCCGGTGAAGGAGCCGTCCACGTAGCCGTCGTCGGAGATCACGTCGGGCAGCGGGAACACCCGCCGGTGTCCCTCCTCGGTCAGCACGTAGACCCCCACCCCGGCCAGCGCCCGGGACGGCGCGATCAGCCGGTCGTGCACCCGGTGCACCCGCCGGACGACCCGCCCCGTCCCCGCCAGGTCCCACTCGGGCACCGGCGCGCAGGCCAGCACCCCCCGCCGGGACGCCGCCTCGGCCAGCGCGCGCACCGACTTCGCGTCCAGCCGCACGTCCGCGTCCAGGTAGACGCGCGGGAAGGCGCGGCAGGCGGCGTCACCCAGGCGCAGCGCCTCCACCTTGCCCGGTCGCGAGGTCTCCAGCACCCGCACGCCCGGCCGGGCGGCGGCCCGCGCGGTGCCGTCCGTGCAGGCGTTGGCCACCACGATCACGTCGAACTCGCCGGGCCCGGTCCCCGTCAGCAACGTGTCCAGGTTCGCCGCGATCACGCCTGCCTCGTCGTGGGCCGGGATCACCACGCTGACCGTCGGCTTCATCACACCGCCTTTCGGAAGGAGACAGCTTGAGAGTGGAATCGGGCGAGATCGACGGGGTTCTGCTGTTCAGGCCGGTGCCGCACCGGGACCGGCGCGGCCTGTTCACCCGGACGTTCGACGCCGCCGTGGCCGCCGAGGCGGGGCTGAAGCCGGAGACGTTCATCCAGGACAGCCAGTCGAGGTCGGTCCGCGGCACCGTCAGAGGGCTGCACGGGCGCGGTGGGCAGGGTGAGGCCAAGCTGGTGCGCTGCGCCCGGGGCGCGATCCACGACGTGCTGGTGGACGCCCGGCCCGGCTCGCCGACCTTCGGCAGGCGGATGGCGGTGCGGCTGGACGACGAGGACTTCACCGTCCTGTACGTGCCGCCCGGGCTGCTGCACGGCTTCCAGGCGCTGACGGAACCCGCCGACACCTGCTACCGCATCGACCGCGAGCACGACCCCGCGGAGGATCTCGCGGTCCGGTACGACGATCCGGATCTCAAGATAGCGTGGCCCCTGCCGGTGACCGAAGTGAGCGACCGCGACCTGCGCGCGGGCTCCTGGGCCGACCTGTCGCGCCGGCTCGGCGGCTGAGAGGTGATGCCCGTGAGCGCCCACCCCACCACACCGGTTCCGGGCCGTGCGGCCGTCGTGGTCATCTCGATGGTGGTGCTGCTGACGGCATGTCAGGCGGAGCCGCGGCCGACGGTCGCGCCGCCGGCGCCCAGTCCGTCGGCGTCGATCGTCAGGCCCGACGGCAGTTCCTGCCCCGACCATCCCACTCCGGCCTGTACGGGGGCGCCGAAGGGTGTCCGGCTGACCGAGGTCCCGCTCAACACCGAGGACGTCGCGTACAAGGTCCAGACACCGGGGGCCGTGCTCGACGGCGTGCACATCCGCGGCCCCCTGCTCGTCCACGCCGACGACGTCACCATCAAGAACAGCGTCATCGACGGGCACGTCACCAACGCCGACGGCGACCGTTCGTTCCGGTTCACGATCACGGACACCACCGTCGGCACCACGAGGACCTGCGGCCCGCTGCCCGCGATCGGCCACGACAAGTACACCGCCACCCGCGTGCTCGTCCAGGGCCACAGCGACGGCTTCCGCGTCTCCGGTGACGCCGTGGACATCCGCGACTCGTACGTGAAACTCTGCTCGAACCCCGGCGACCACTCCGACGGCATCCAGGCCTACAACGGCGGCAAGGGCCTGACCTTCCACCACAACACCGTCGACCAGCGCGAGGCCGAGCACATCACCGCGCCGATCTTCCTGGTGGACGAGAAGTCCGAGGACGTCGTGGTCACCGGCAACCTGGTGATGGGCGGCACGTTCAGCATCCAGGTGCGCAACGCGCGCGGCAAGCAGGTCGTGCGCGGCAACAAGCTCGTCGACAAGTCGTGGGTGTACGGCCCGGTCGACTCCGAGTGCGGCCGTGCCGACTGGGCCGGGAACGAACTGGTGACCATCGACGCGAACTATCGGGTCACCTCGATCGTCGGCCCGCTGGCCTGCGAGGGCGCGAGCTGATCGGCGCGTACCGCGCGCAGCAGCGCGCCCGCCGCGCCGACCAGGAGGAACGAGATCCCCGTCACGGTGTGGAACGACAGCAGGTCGAACGTGAACGACCCGGCCAGCGGCACCACCAGGCAGGCGGCGACCGTGAGCCCGAGGTCGCGGGTGACGGGGTCGGCGCTGAGGAAACGCGACCGCAGCGCCGCGTAGCACGCGACCAGGAACAGCCCGGCGAACGCCGCCGTGCCGATCAGCCCGGTCTCCACCATGGACAGGATGTACTGGTTGTCGAAGATCTGGTGCTTGGGCGCATACCAGGTGCCCAGCCCGCGGCCGAGCCAGAAGTGGCGGCTGATCTGCTGCGCGGCGACCGCGTAGTCGTGCGTGCGGTACTGGATGCTCTCGTCGTTGCCGAGGTCGGTGAACAGGCCGACGAACGTGCCCAGCAGCCCCGGCACGGCTATGCGGACCGCCACCAGGAACCCGGCCGCAGCCACCAGCGCCTGGAGCCGCCGCCTGACCGGCCAGCCCGCGAACAGCACCGCGCCCACCACGGCCAGGCTGAGCATCGCCGAGCGGGACACCGAGAACATCAGTCCGCACCCGATCAGCAGCGCGCACACCCACCAGCGCAGCGACGGCTCCCGGAGCGCCCGCGCCCGCACGCCGTAGTGCACGGCCAGCGGCAGCAGCATCGCGCAGGTGACGCCGAACTCGATCGGATGCCCGGTGGTGGCGGCCACCCGCCGCAGGTCGGCCCGCTCCAGCACGAACGCGTCGCCCTCGGTCGTGTAGCGCAGGATCGGCAGCTCCATGAACCGGGTCAGGTCGACCGAGAACAGGAACTGGAGCGCGCCGATCACCGCGATCACCGCGCCGGCCACGACGAGCGTCTTCAGCACGAAGTCCAGCCGCCGCAGCCCGCGCACCCCGTCACAGACGGTCAACGCCAGCCCGACGATCGCCACCACGAGCACGAACGAGTGGTCGGCCAGGTTGAGCTCGTCCGACTCCATCGGGCCGGCCGTGGCGAAGCCGTACGTGGCGAGCATGGCGGTGAAGTAGGCGAACAGCGCGGTACGTACCGGATTACGCCCCTTGGCCGCCCCTAACGCGAGCGTGAGCTGCGCGCACAGCCACAGCAGCGCGGCGACCAGGCTGACCACGTTCGCGGGCGTGAGCGACAACGGCAGGTACTTCAGCACCAGCCGCGCGGGCACCACGAGCAGCACGAAGGCGAACACCGCCGCCACCGTCGCCCCATCCGCCCGGGGCGGTGGCTCCGTCACGGTCCTGCCTTCTCGGCGCCGACCAGTTCCCTCTCCTCGGGCTGCGGACCGGGGCGGCGGCGGCGGAGCGGGGCCGCCAGGCTCTCCGCCGCGAAGGCCGCCGTCAGGGCGGCGATCACGCCGAGGCCGAGGGCCGCCGCCGCCGAGCGGAGCTTCCTGCCCTGCTGGGGCGCGGGCGTGGTCGGCGGCACCGCCTCGCTGATCGTGATGTACGTCTCCGGCGGCGCGTGCACCTGCCGCTGCCGCACGTCGAGCTCCTGCCTGACCCGCTCGATCACCTGCCGGACGATGGCCGCGGACGCCTCCGGCGTGCGACTCTCCCCCTCGACGAACACCAGCGGCCCGGTCGCCAGCGACTCCAGGTTGTTGGTGCCGTTGGTGACCGCGTACTCGGTGTCGCCCTCGGCCGTGCCCATGTCGGCCACCATGTCCGGCGTGCTCATGACACTGATCAGCATCGAGGCGGCCACGTCCAGCCCGTGGTCGAAGTTGAGCAGCGGGTTGACCTGGGGCACGGGCTGGCCGGGGTCGGGTGGCAGGATCCCGCCGGTGGTCGGCGCGGTCAGCACCAGCACGGCGGTGGTGGTGTAGGTGACCGGGATCGTGCTGTAGGCATAGAAGGCGCCGCCGAGGGCCAGCAGAAAGGCCGGCAGGGCCACGTACCAGCGTCTGATCAGGACGAGGATGGTCCCCCAGAAGTCCACACGCCCTCCCGTACGAGTGCCGCCCCATGGATGTCGGGCGCACAGGGGTGGAGCGTTACACCAGCATCTGTCCTGTTACTAGGTGTTATGTGCCGACCCTGGACACCGGTTCACCGCCCACCCTGTGGGTCTTGCTTGACGAGATGGCGCTTCGACGACCAATAGGGACGCCCAGGTCATGTCCGTACAGCTTGACCATCTTGTTGCCGCCGCCAACCGCCCGTACGTGACCGTGCAAGTCGTACCGTGGGAAACTCCAAGGCACCCGGGTTGCCTTTGGCCGAACGCCTCACCCAGCTCACCGAGTTGCCGGCGAGAGCCACCGCGATCTGGTGGCTCTGACCCGTCACCCGTCGAGCATGTTAGGGCTTACCGGGGCGAGTCTTTTGGATGGCGTACTGGGCTCGAGCCGCGCGCAAGAGCAGAAGGAACCTCGTTGGCGCGAGGACGTAACTGTGCTTGTTCAAAGAGCCGTTGGAGTGGGCCGCGATGAAGCCCTTGTCTCGCGTCACGCAGTAGACCGCGCAGAGCGGGTCATCGCCGGCGAGCCACTTGCATGCGCCGTAGACCAGGCCGTCCTCGTGATCAAGCGGCGGATTCCCGTCAGGGGAAGTATCGCCGAGCGTCCCACCAAGAGATTGGGCCGTAAGACCACCAATCAACTCGGTCACGAGCGTTTGTGCGTCGTTTCTGCCCCAGCCGAGCCCTCGGTAGCCGGTCTGCGGGTCAGGGAGAACTGGCTGCTGGGCCTTGCTGCGGACCATTTTGTCGATGTGGGCGTTGGTCCATACTTCTAGCGGTTCCAGGCCGGCGAACCTGCCTGAGGTGCATGCCGCGATGGCGCGAAGCGAGTCGTAGGCGAGATCGCTTCTATGCGGCACGGGTTCCCGAGCTACCGAAGCGGCGGCTGCGCTTGCTTTGTCCCAGGTAAAAGGGGGCCCAAGGAGACTGGCCACGTCGAGGTACACGTTGACGTCGAATACAACGACGTGGCGCTGTTGCTCTTCACCCTCCACGATCTACCAGTCCGCGTACGATCGGCGCGGCTCCTGCTCAATGCCCTCGGCATCGAGCAGGCTGCTGTCTTGGAGGTTGCCTCCGCCCCAGGGGTCACTACCCGCGTCCATGCCTTCGTCGCCCAGCGAAGCCAGAAGCGCGTCTACGTCTACTCGGCCAGCGCCCTTGGCAGCGCTAAGGTGGATACCTCCAGCGGCGAGGTCTGCAGCGGTGCGGCCGCCCAGCTTCCGATGGGTCCGATAGAAACGAGCCATTGCATCTAGGCTGATCGGGTTCCGGCACTCTGCGTCTGCCGGAAGATCCCCCCTGGCCTCTTTCCAAGGGGTCTCGGCGTGCGTCAGCGCACTAAGCTCTTCGCCGCTCATCGATCCGTACGCGCCGATGACCAGGTCAATCAAGTCAGAGGCGAGATCGTCCAAGTGGATGCCCTCGATGTTCTGAGTTGCTGCGCGGCGGGATGCCCTGTCCTTGCGGGCGCGCCACACCTGCGGAACGACCGGGCCGTCCTTCCAGGCTTTGACCTGCTCATCGAATAGTGGTTCATTCGTGATCGCTACGTGCCATGCCTGCACGTAGTACAACAGCTTCTGAAGCGACATGGCGTCGAGCCAAGGCCCGTTGCGAGCGATGATCACACTAGCAACGTCGTTTGCGGTCAGCATGAATCACCTCCCGGTCATACTTCCTACCCCCATGCTACCTACCAGTGGTTGTCGCCTCAGTCTCACACAGAACACAGCGGGAGGACAGAGAAGTGGCGCGGAAATTCGATAACAGGTTCGAATAGCTTTGTGTCTGGCACGGACCTGTTCGTCAACAGCCTGCGGCAGTGGCCGCCCGTGCCGGGGGGTCATACAGCAGGCCGTCAAGATCGCCGCCGCAGGGCCGGTCGACGCCGACGTCCTGCTCATCGTCGACTCCGACCCGCTGCTCGTACGGCCCGCCGACGCGACGTCATTCACCCGCGACGGGCGGCTGTGCGTGCACCAGGTGGACGACGGTGTCACCGCCTCGATGGGAGCGGCACCCACGCCTACACCGATCTCGGCTTCGCTAAGGTCACCACCTCGAACCTGGGCGGCTTCACCTACGTCCACAACACCACGTTCACCCTGACCGGCAAGCTCGAAAGTTGTTCTCTGGGGCGGGGCGGGCGGCCAGATTGAGCGGGTCCTGGAGCGCGACTCCACGACGGACTGGCTCTCCCGGGTCACCGCCCAGACGAAGCCGACAGCTCGAGCCCAGAGACCGTCCAAGACGACCGTTGCGGCTTCAACCTCACCCGGATCCTGGACGCCGTCTCCGCCATCCCCGGCACCACCGACGGCCAGGCGTACACCTACGACAAGGTCGGCAACATCACCAGCCTGACCGACAACGGCCAGACCGCCACCTACATCTACCCCACCCCCGGTGCCGGCGCAGAGCGGCCGAACGCGGTCACCGCCATCGCCTACGACGGCGTCGGCAGCTCGCCGCCCGCACCGTCGACAACAAGCAGGCCACCTTCACCTGGAACCTGCTCGGCCAGCTTGACCAGGCCACCATCCAGGGCGCGGACACCGTCATGGTGTCGACGCCGCCGGCGAACGGTGATCCGCCATGACCCCGACGGCAGCACCACCCTCTACCTCGGCGCGATCGAACTCCGCCTCGCCAGCGGCCAGGTCACCGCCAAGCGGTACTACAGCAGCGACGGCTCTCGTGGCCCTCCGCGAGCCCAGCGGCGTCACCTGGATGCTCGCCGACCTGCACGGCAGCACCCAACTGGCCGTCAACGCCATCACCGACACCGTCAGCCGCGAACTCTACCTGCCCTTCGGCGAACGTCGCGGCTCAGATGACCTGCCCTTCACCCAGCCGCTTTGGATCTTGTTCTCGTCACACAGACTTCAAAGGTGACGACAAAAGTCTCGCTGTCTGAGGGCAGTCAGACTATGCGTCGAACTCGCCGAGCTTGACACCGCTGAGGAAGGCTCGCCACTCGCCCGGGGTGAAGACGAGCGCGGGGCCGTTCGGGTTCTTGCTGTCACGCACGGCGACGATTCCGGGGAGATTGCCGGCGACCTCGACGCAGTTTCCTCCGTTGTCGCCGCTGCGGGAACTCTTTCTCCATGCCGCCCGGAGAAGGTCCGCATGGATCATGTCTTGAGCTTCCATTGGTCTCGGGCTTCCTCGATCATCTCTAGAGACTGTCCGGGACGGTAAGCCTCTGCTCGTAGCTTGTCATATCTATCCCAGATCAGCGCAACGAAGTCGTGTTCGGCTGATACCTCGCCTCTACCTGCGGAGTCCACCGATACAGCCGTGGGACTGTCCGGTAGCTCGGCGATGATGAAGCTGGACAGCAAGCCGGCAGTACACGGAGTGTCAAAGGGGACGACTTGCACCGTGATGTAGGGGCGGTCGGCAACGGCAAGGAGATGCTCCAGTTGCGCGGCCATGACGAGCGGACCCCCGACCGGGCGGCGAAGCACCAGCTCATCAACGAGGACCCACAGTGTGGGCGGTGCTTCGGTGTCGAGGATAAGTTGGCGGTGCATGCGAGCGCTGACACCATCCTCAACGCTTCGGTCTGAGATCCCCGCGGGACCGCCCCGGAAGACGGCCCTGGCGTAGTCCTCGGACTGGAGCAAGCCAGGGATCAGGAGGGGATCCCAGCTTCTGAGAATACGGGCCGAGGGCTCGATCTCGTCCGTCCATCGGAGGTACCAGCCTGGCCCGGACGGAGATGTGATGCTGCGGCACAGGCGGGCGAAGCGGTCGCCTGTGCTGAACACCTGGTCACAACCCGCGGCGAAATCTGGTTTCGGCTTGCGATCCCCTTTTTCGATATGTGCGACGAGTGATGACGAGCAGTCCAAGCGCTTGCCAAGAGCTGACTGCGTCAGTTCGTGCTCCCTACGTGTTCGGGCTAGCTCTCTGCCGAAGCGCTGAACTGGTGTTAGACGCGGATCAAGGTCGTTGCCCATGACCATCCCCTCACCTGTCTCCCCAGCATCTTGACGGGTGCTGACAGATGTTGACGACGAGCCCCATTTGAAGGAGGTTTTTGGGACTCGATTGTGCACCGATTTCTTCTACAAGATAAGTCTTCACCTGGGCAGACTGAAAGTCAAAGGTTTCCACCCAATCTCTGACCATGACAGGAAATGGACAACCGCAACGCTGCAGACGGAAATTTGGTGACATACCTAGAGCGGGAGCAAATCGACATTTCTAGAAAAGGGATAAAAATGTACGGAAAAGCTTCCTTGTTCGGCGAGATCGTGCCGGGAGTCGCGCAATCGGCGAAGGCCGCTGTGGTGGCGGAGCGTTCCGGCTCTGTCGGGCGGAGCATGGTATGGCGGCTTCGGGATGACGCCCGTGCGGTCGGTGATGCCCGGGACCTCGTCCGGCGCGCGCTCCTGCTGGTCGGTCTGGGGCGGGATCTGGTCGACGACGCCGTGTTGATAGTCAGCGAGCTGGCCACGAACGCGGTTCTGTACGGTGACGCGCCGTACGAGCTGGTGGTACGGGTCGATCCGGTCGAAGTGGTGTGCATGGTGGTCGATGCCGGAGCCGTTCGCCCGGTGCGCCGCCCGGGTGTGGACGGTCAAGCCGAGCACGGGCGGGGGCTGCTGATCGTGGCGGCGCTGTCGGCCGGGTTGTACGGCTGCATTCCGCAGGGGTTCGCCACGTGCCCTGGGCTGCCGGGCAAGGCGACCTGGTTCGCGCTGCCTCGTACGGCAGACCGGCGATGAGGGGGGCGCGGGACCTGTTGGAGGATTATCACGGCCTTCACATGGCTCCTGTCCAGGAGGACCATGTACGCATCGCCTGGGCGAGCCCCGCCGCTCGGTGCGTGCGGGTCCGGGTGCGCGAGCACACGTGCAGCCGATGCGCGCCCTGCTACGAGTTCTGCGCCGCGGGCGGGCTCGCGTTCGTCCGGAGATCCGCCGATGGCGTGGTCCATGAGACGGTGTGGACTTTGACGGCGGAGACGGAACGGATCTGGGGCGCCCTACTCAGGGGCGAGGCCCGTTGAACGACAATGCGGGCCGGGCAGATCACGGTGGGGCGGCAGCAAGCCGAGGAAGCCGATGTCCGGACACCTGTTACTGACTCACCTGCAGCCGGGCACAGACGCCCCAGCCGCGCGAGCCGCTGCTGGGGCCGTATACGACGGCGAGATCGGCATCGCCACCGCCGGTCTCACCATCGATCTTTCCTAAGCAAGCCTTCTGTCAACGGCCATGTGCGTGTCGCCGCATGCCGCCGCCGACACCATGCCCAAGGAGAACCCGTACTCGACGAAACCTTGTGGCGGGGACGGATTGCTGCCCATCGGCGCGAGCAAGGCTTGGTCACCAGTTACGCTGAAGGTGCAACACAGGCGTCGCAGCGGAGGGAGTCGAGCGACGGTGAGCGTGGACCTCGAACACGAGCCCCTTAATGACCTCGCCCGCCGGGTCATCCGGTTGGCCGAGGAGACCCAGCACGCCGCTCAAGTGCTCGAACGCCGTCTGGATGCGCTGGAACGCCGCTCCGAAGCCGCCGGCAGAGCCGAACGTATCCTGAGCATTGCCGCTGACATGCGAACCCACCTCGGTCGTGACCGACTGTCCGTTGAAGATCTGTACGACCCGGACACCGGCCTTCCCGCATGATCATCGATTCCAGCGCCATCATTGCCGTCATCAACGGTGAGCCTGAGGCCACCCAATTCGCCCACGCCATCGCCGCAGCCGTGTGTCGCATCTCGGCTGTCAACTACGTCGAAGCGGCCATCGTGGCGGACAACCGCGGTGAGACCATGCGCAACGCCTTCGACGCACTCGTCGACGAAGATGAGTCTCATCATCGAGCCCGTAACACCCGATCAGGCCAGGATTGCGCGCCGGGCGTACCCGATCTACGGCAAGGGCAACAACTACTCCAAGGCCAAACTCAACATGGGCGACTGTTTCGCCTACGCTCTGGCCAAAGACCTCGACCAGCCCCTGCTGTTCAAAGGCGAGGATTTCCCGCACCCCGACATCACCCCGCACATCCCTGACGGTCAACCAATCCTCTTGCTCAAGGACAAGCCTCCGGCGTAGTTGAGGTTTCTGCATGATCGTCCGGTCCTTGACCAACTGGCGGCCCTGCCACAGGACCGGTGCGAGGCGCTGGCCGCCCGGACTCCGCACTTGATGACGTGTCTGGCCTGGGTGCCCGACCCGCGGCAGTATCTCGCGGTCCTTCGCTTCGAGCGTGACGGTCAGACCTGGAAGTCCGTCTCGTGTGAGATGGCGACGTTCGTGCCCCTGCGCAAGGGTGTCTGCGCCGACATCTACACCCTCGTGTCCGTGGCCGAGGGGAAGGTGCGCGTCTAGAGACCTTCAGCGAGCAGGACGTGAACCGCGAGGCGATACGCACAGTTCTGGACCAGCCGCAGGCGAAGGTCTCGGGGTTAAGTTCCGCCCAGGGGAATCCCTGGGAGTGGCTGTATCTGTACCTGGCGTGCGCGCTGCCCAACGGCCTGTCCCGCATGCCCGGGGCGCGCCCCGGCTTCACCTCGCACTTCGGCTGGGGCTCCAGCGCTCGACGGCGACAGCCTGGCCTACCTGACCGTGCGTGAGGGTGAGGACGAGCACCCGGCTTCGCTGTTCCCGCCGCGCTTCTGAGCGCGAGCGTCAGTTGCGCGCACAGCCACAGCAGCGCGGCGACCAGGCTGACCATGTTCGCGGGCGTGAGCGACAGCGGCAGGCACTTCAGCACCAGCCGTGCGGGCACGACCAGCAGCACGAAGGCGAACACCGCCACCATCGTCGCCCCATCCGCCCGCGTGTACGGCGTGCCGGGGCCGACCGCCCCGTTCGGTGGGTGTCACGGCCCGGCCTTCTCGGCGCCAACACTGCTCGAACCCCGCTTCCGACCTGCAACGGGCCGGAACTACCGTGCATACCCTCCCAGAAGGTCCTCCCACAACCGGTGGGCGACAGCGGTCCGGAGCCATGGGCTCATACTGACGCGTGCGCCCTCGGGCGACCCAATTGTCCGGCGGATGACGACCAGGCCAGCCGCCGAGCACAGTTCGTACAGCGTGGACATGCAGTCGCACGTGTAGTCCCGGACTCTGAGGGATTCGCACCGAGGCGCCGTCTCGACATCTCCGAAGTGCAGCTCGAACGCGAAATCGAGGTCTCACGCCCGACGATCCGTCAGGCTATTGCCCACGTGAGAGACGACCTCAAGCTGATCGAAACCATCCCGGGCCGAGGCTCCTTCGTACGAGAAGACGAGCCGAAGGCGCCAGAGCCACGAGGCGGCTGACCGCTGGAGCTACCTCCAGCCGAATATCACTCGGAACGCGCCTTAATTACCGGCCAGGGGCGTCCGATATCGCTTTGTGATCCATCTCACAGCGCGCGTATACCGTATCCATGACATCTCGCTTGACCAGCGAGTATCGCCATCGTTGACGTCAGGACCTGACTGAGGGTGTCGGATAAGCGACGCTCCCGTCGTTGACCGATCTTCGCTGGACGATCACATTCCTAGTGATCGTCTTACTCCTGCTTTATGGCGCATGAAAGGCCCCTTCGTCGGGGTCTGCGTCAGCGTGCCCTTCGAAGGGATCCGACATGCGCGGACGGTTCACAGCGCTGATCATCGCCCTGGCCTGCTTGATGCTGATCTCCAGCATCGGCGTGCCGGACCTGCTCATCCAGCAGGCCGCCGCAGCCGAACCTGACCCCGAACAGTCGGTCCGGGGACGTGACGTACCCGGCAAGAAGGCGGCCCAGGGCGCTGAGGAGTCCGTGCCCGAGGTGACGCGCGAGAAGCCGGTCTGGCCGCAGGCCGGCACAGCCGAGGTGGACCTAGCCGAAGCCGGGAAGGTGACCGCGGCCGAGAAGCTCCCGGTGCGGCTCGGCCAGGTCAAGGGTGCCGGGCCGGTCCGGGTCAAGGTGGAGACGCTGGCGCCCGACACGGTGCGCGAGCTGGGCGGCGTCGGCCTGGCCGCCCGGATCACCCGTACCGACGGGGAGAAGACGGCGGGCACGGTGCGGGCGGAGTTCTCCTACGCCGCCTTCCGCGACGCCTACGGCGGCAACTTCGCCGGCCGCCTCCAGCTCGTCCGGCTGCCGGTGTGCGTGCTGGAGAAGCCGCGGCCGCGCTCGTGCGTGATGCGGCCGCAGGTGGTGCGGGCGGTCAACGACGTCCAGACCGGCACGCTGACGGCCGAGGTCGACGTCACATCCGCAGACGCGGCCCCCGCTGCCACCGTGCCTGTGACGGGCAAGGATAAGCAGGCGCTTGCCAAGGCCAGGACCGCGGCGTTGGAGGCGCAGTTGGCCGCCGGGGCGGTGTATCTGCTGGCGGCCGGGCTGACCGGCCCGGACGGCAATTGGGGCGCCACCGACCTGAAGCCGTCCGGCACCTGGCAAGCCGGCACCTCCGGCGGCGGGTTCGACTACGACGTGCCGCTCCCCGAGGCGCCCTCCCCTGCCGGGAACGGGCCGGATCTGTCGCTGCAGTACGACGCCTCGTCGGTGGACGGGCAGGGCCGATGGACCAACAACCAGTCCGGCGTGGTCGGCGTGGGCTGGGACCTGAACGCCGGGTTCATCGAGCGCCGCTACCGCCGCTGCTACGTGGACAACTCGTTCGATGACAACTCCGGCGAGCTGATCTGGTGGGCCGAGGAGCTCGGGATCGGCGGCGGGGCGCTGTGCTGGGAATCGCCCGACCAGAACGACGGCGATGCGGCCACCAACGACCAGACCCAGTCAGAGCTGGTGCTTTCGGCCGGCGGCCGGTCGGCCACGATCGTGCAGGACCGGAACACCGGCGCGTGGAAGACGGTGCCGGACTTCGGCTGGAAGGTCGAGCAGGTCGCCGGCGGCGCGGACGGGCAGCCGTACTGGAAGATCACCGACCAGGACGGGCAGGTGTGGCGGTTCGGTCACAACCGCGACGCCCAGTGGCAGACCCCGTACATCGGCAACGAACACGACCCGTACGTGGTGGCGGACGAGCCGTGCTACGCGCGCTACTACAACGACGAGATCCCGCCCACCTGCACCGGCGTGTGGCGATGGAACCTCGACCAGGAGATCGACCGCAACGAGAACGTGATCGACTACTCCTACACCCGCGAGACCAACTACTTCTGCCTGCCCTCCTGCGGGCACGAGACCTACCGGGTGCTGCCGTATGACCGGGGCGGGTT